>NZ_JBITSQ010000013.1:0-278914 GCF_044541035.1 Streptomyces sp. NPDC085866 | reverse complement strand
AAACGCCCGGTTACATTCCGAACCCGGAAGCTAAGCCTCACAGCGCCGATGGTACTGCAGGGGGGACCCTGTGGGAGAGTAGGACGCCGCCGAACTCCTTTTACAGCTCCGGCTCTTGGGCACACAGCCCAGGGGCCGGAGCTTTTTTGCGTTGAGGTAAGGTCAGGGGGCATCGTTGGCTCGTTTTCGCACAGGAGGCCCCCGGGTGGAGGTCCAGGAGACCCGTGTCCAGACTGACCGGGTCCTCACCATCCCCAACATCCTCAGCATGGCGCGGCTCGTCGGCGTACCCCTCTTCCTCTGGCTGATCCTCAGGCCGGAGTTCGGGGGACCCAACAGTGATGGCTGGGCTCTCCTGGTGTTGGCCTTCAGCGGGATCAGTGACTATCTCGACGGCAAGCTCGCCCGGCGCTGGAATCAGATCAGCAGCCTCGGCCGGCTCCTCGATCCGGCTGCCGACCGGCTGTACGTACTCTCCACTCTGCTGGGGCTCACCTGGCGGGGGATCCTGCCGCTCTGGTTGACCGGCCTCCTGCTCGCGAGGGAGCTGGTTCTGCTGGTGATGGTGGGCATCCTCCGACGGCACGGCTATCCGCCGCCGCAGGTGAACTTCCTGGGGAAGGCCGCCACCTTCAACCTGATGTATGCCTTCCCGCTCCTGCTCCTCAGTGACGGAAACGGATGGATCGCGTCACTTGCCGCTGTTTTCGGATGGGCGTTCGCAGGATGGGGTACAACGCTCTATTGGTGGGCAGGAGTGCTCTACGTGGTACAAGTCCGCCGCCTGGTCCGCGCGGACGCCACGGCCGATTGAGCTCGTTGATTGTCCGGACATAGTGGCCCGATGGCCCGCTGCGGAAAACTGCGGGACAATGTGGACGGGTGAAGTCGGCTAGACCGTCGTCTCTCTAGGAGGACGCTTCCGACATGAAGGCCGTCGTGATGGCCGGTGGTGAAGGCACTCGCCTTCGCCCTATGACCTCCAGCATGCCCAAGCCGCTCCTGCCTGTGGTGAACCGTCCGATCATGGAGCACGTGCTACGGCTGCTCAAAAGGCATGGGCTCAACGAGACCGTTGTCACCGTTCAGTTCCTGGCCTCGCTCGTCAAGAACTACTTCGGCGACGGCGAGGAGCTCGGAATGGAGCTCACATATGCCAATGAGGAGAAGCCGCTCGGTACCGCCGGAAGCGTCAAGAACGCCGAAGAGGCGTTGAAGGACGATGCTTTCCTCGTCATCTCCGGCGATGCTCTGACGGACTTCGACCTCACCGATCTGATCAATTTCCACAAGGAGAAGGGCGCACTGGTCACGGTCTGCCTGACCCGGGTGCCCAATCCGCTGGAGTTCGGTATCACCATCGTCGACGAGGAAGGCAAGGTCGAGCGTTTCCTCGAGAAGCCGACCTGGGGGCAGGTCTTCTCCGACACGGTGAACACGGGCATCTATGTGATGGAGCCCGAGGTGTTCGACTACGTCGAACCCGATGTGCCCGTCGACTGGTCCGGCGATGTCTTCCCGCAGCTGATGAAGGAAGGCAAGCCGATCTACGGCTATATCGCCGAAGGCTACTGGGAGGACGTCGGTACCCACGAGAGCTACGTCAAGGCCCAGGCCGACGTCCTCGAGGGCAAGGTCAACGTCGACATCGACGGATTCGAGATATCGCCTGGCGTCTGGGTGGCGGAGGGTGCCGAGGTGCACCCCGATGCCGTGCTCCGCGGGCCGCTCTACATCGGTGACTACGCCAAGGTGGAGGCCGGCGCCGAAATCCGCGAACACACCGTCATCGGCTCCAATGTCGTCGTCAAGAGCGGTGCCTTCCTGCACCGGGCCGTGGTGCACGACAACGTGTATGTCGGTCAGCACAGCAATCTGCGTGGCTGTGTCATCGGCAAGAACACCGACATCATGCGGGCGGCCCGGATCGAGGACGGCGCGGTCATCGGTGACGAGTGCCTGATCGGTGAAGAATCGATCGTTCAGGGCAATGTGCGGGTCTACCCGTTCAAGACCATCGAGGCGGGCGCCTTCGTCAACACCTCGGTCATCTGGGAGTCGAGGGGACAGGCACAACTCTTCGGTGCCCGCGGTGTGTCCGGAATCCTGAACGTGGAGATCACGCCGGAGCTGGCCGTACGGCTGGCGGGCGCCTATGCGACCACGTTGAAGAAGGGTTCCACGGTCACCACGGCCCGTGACCACTCCCGAGGCGCCCGCGCCCTCAAGCGGGCGGTGATCTCCGCGCTCCAGGCCAGTGCCATCGACGTACGGGACCTGGAGAACGTGCCGCTTCCGGTGGCCCGGCAGCAGACCGCGCGGGGCAGTGCCGGCGGCATCATGATCCGGACCTCGCCGGGTGTGCCGGACTCCGTCGACATCATGTTCTTCGACGGGCAGGGCGCGGATCTGTCGCAGGGCGGCCAGCGCAAGCTCGACCGGGTGTTCGCGCGACAGGAGTACCGCCGGGCGTTCCCCGGTGAGATCGGCGACCTGTACTTCCCGGCGAGCGTCTTCGACTCCTACACCGGTTCGCTGCTGCGCAACGTGGACACCACCGGGATCGCGGAATCGGGCCTGAAGGTGGTCGTGGACGCCTCCAACGGCAGCGCCGGCCTCGTCCTGCCCAGCCTGCTCGGCAAGCTCGGTGTGGACTCGCTGACCGTCAACCCGGGTCTCGACGAGTCCCGGCCGACGGAGACCGCCGAGGTGCGCCGGAACGGGCTGGTGCGCCTCGGTGAGATCGTGGCGTCCTCCGGGGCCGCGTTCGGTGTCCGGTTCGACCCCGTCGGCGAGCGGCTGTCGCTCGTGGACGAGAAGGGCCGGATCATCGAGGACGACCGGGCCCTGCTCGTGATGCTGGACCTGGTGGCCGCTGAGCGGCGCAGCGGACGTGTGGCGCTGCCGGTGACCACGACCAGGATCGCCGAGCAGGTGGCGGCCTACCACGGCACGCAGGTCGAGTGGACGACCACCTCTCCCGACGACCTCACGCGCGTGGGACGTGAAGAGGGCACCATTTTCGGCGGTGACGGCAAGGGCGGGTTCATCGTCCCCGAGTTCAGCAGCGTCTACGACGGCACGGCTGCCTTCGTACGGCTGATCGGGCTGGTGGCGCGCACGCAGCTCACGCTGAGCCAGATCGACGCGCGGATTCCGCGGGCGCACGTCCTCAAGCGGGACCTGGCGACCCCGTGGGCCGTCAAGGGTCTGGTGATGCGGCGTGTCGTCGAGGCGGCCGGTGATCGCTTCGTCGACACGACGGACGGTGTGCGGGTCGTGGAGACCGACGGACGCTGGGTGATGGTGCTGCCCGACCCCGCCGAGGCCGTCACCCATCTGTGGGCCGAGGGCCCCGACGACGCCTCGGCGCAGGCCCTGCTGGACGAGTGGTCCGCCGTGGTGGACAGCGCGGGGCGGTAGAACCGGCAGCTCCGGACGGCAAAAGCCACAGCACACGCGCGTGCCGGACAAGTGTCCCCAAGGGGGCCTGTCCGGCACGCCGGTGGGGCCATTCGGAGGTACTGCGCGCGACATGCGACGATGTGCGGCATGCCGCAGCAACCCCCCGTTCGGAGCAGCCCCCCGCGGCCGCGGCGTCCGGACGCTTCCATGTCGTTGATCACCAACGTCATGGACCACAGCCTCGACGACGGGTACGCCGAGGCCGCCGCCCGGAAGAGGTCCCAGGGCATCGAAGGCGGGCTGCCGAAGACCCTCCGGGCGAAGCTGGGTCTGGCGGCCGGGCTGGTGCTCGCGGCGCTGGTCGTGACCGTCGGAGCGGCCCAGGCGCGCGTGGCGGCGCCCGTGGTGGCCAAGGAGCGCCAGGAGCTGATCGACCGCATCGACCGCGAGACCGCGGCCGCGGACAGCCTGGAAGGCGATGTCGACAAGCTGCGCGACGACGTCAGCTCCCGTCAGCGGGCGGCGCTGAAGCAGAGCGGCGGCGGTTCCGAGGCGGACCTGATGGGCATCCTGTCGGGCGCCACCGCGGTGCACGGTCCCGGGGTGAAGCTCGTGGTCGACGACGCCAAGGAGGCCAGCACCGGTGGCGACGGCACCAATCCGCGCGAGACGTCCGGATTCTCCGACACCGGGCGGCTGCGCGACCGGGACATGCAGCGGGTGGTCAACGGGCTGTGGGCCTCGGGGGCCGAAGCCGTCTCGATCAACGGACAGCGGCTGACGGCCCTGTCCGCGATCAGGGCCGCGGGTGAGGCGATACTGGTCGACAACAGGCCGCTGGTGCCGCCGTACACGGTGCTGGCAGTGGGGGACGGGGAGCAGCTGAGCACCGGGTTCCAGAACAGCGCGGACGGGCTGTATCTGCATGCCCTGGAGCAGAACTTCGGCATCCGCGCCACCATCTCCACGCAGGGTGACGTCCGGTTGCCCGCCGCACCGAGTGTGATCGTACGCACAGCACAGCCGAACGCCGAGAAGACTGAGAAGGGCACATCGTGATCGCCGTACTGGGCCTCGTCGTGGGAGTCGTGGCCGGCCTGTTGGTCCGGCCTGAGGTTCCGGCGGTCGTCGAGCCTTATCTGCCGATCGCCGTCGTGGCGGCGCTGGACGCCGTGTTCGGTGGTCTGCGGGCCATGCTGGACGGCATCTTCGACGACAAGGTCTTCGTGGTGTCGTTCCTGTCGAACGTGGTCGTGGCCGCGTTGATCGTGTTCCTGGGGGACAAGTTGGGCGTGGGCGCCCAGCTGTCCACGGGTGTCGTGGTCGTTCTCGGTATCCGGATCTTCTCGAACGCCGCGGCGATCCGGCGGCACGTCTTCCGGGCGTGAGGCAGATGAGCAACCAGGAAGAGCAGCCGGAGAACAGGCTGCGCAAGGAACTGCCCGACGAGGTGCCGGCCCCTGCGCCCGAGCCCGAGCAGGCTCCCGCCGAGAGCGCCGAGCCGCAGCTCACCGGGCGACAGCGGCTGGTCAAGGGGCTGTGGCCGCTGCGGGTCACCCGGGCCCAACTCATCGTCGCGCTGCTGCTGTTCGGCCTCGGTTTCGGCCTGGCGGTGCAGGTGGCGTCGAACAGCGACAGCGACAGCGCGCTGCGCGGCGCCCGTCAGGAAGATCTTGTCCGCATCCTCGATGAACTGGATGACCGTACTCAGCGTCTTGTGGACGAGAAGCAGGGACTCGAGAAGCAGCGCCAGGAGCTGCAGAGCAGTTCCGACCAGGCCGCGGAGGCGCGCCGGCAGACTGCCGAGAAGGAGAGACAACTCGGCATTCTGGCGGGCACCGTGGCCGCGCAGGGTCCCGGCATCACCATGACGATCGAGGACACGAAGGGGACGGTCAAGGCGGACATGCTGCTCGACGCGATCCAGGAGTTGCGCGCGGCCGGCGCGGAGGCCATCCAGGTCAACGGAGTGCGGGTGGTCGCGAGCAGCTACTTCACCGACTCCGGCAAGACCGTGAGCGTCGACGGGAACAAGATCAACGCTCCCTATCGTTTCAAGGTCATCGGCAAGCCGCAGGATCTCGAGCCGGCGCTGAACATTCCTGGAGGCGTGGTGCAGACGCTGGAGAAGGAGCAGGCCACGGCGACCGTCGAGCGGTCGAGCAAGATCGTCGTGGATGCCTTGCGACAGGCGAAGCAGCCTGACTACGCTCGGTCGTCCTCCCAGTGAACCGGCGGTGCATGGGGGACGTCCGGCAGGGGCATGAGGTTGCGGGGGGTCGGCGCACCGAAGGGGTGGTGCGTGGTGGAAACTGTCTGGTGGATACGGACGTTGTGAGGGTGTCCGGGTCGGCCGGTGTAGGCATTCAGGGTTCGTCCTGCCCCACGGGCGGGTCTGTTTCGGTCAAGGGGAATCGCCCGTGAAGTTGTTTGCGAAGTTGTTCGGCAAGAGCGCGCGAGAGGGCAGCGACAACGCGACCGCTCGTCATCGCGCACAGCCTGACGCAGAGGGCCAGCGCCCGCTGTTCCGCGACCAGGTCGCTGGTCCGGGCGGTGACATTTCCGGAGGTCAGGGCGCGGCGTCTGTTGACCCTGCCCAGTCCGGCGGCATAGGTTTCGGGCAACCGTCAACCTCAAGTGCGGGTGGAGGGTTTACCTCCGACCCGTATGCGTCCAACGCCCCCGCGGGGCTGCCGCGGCAGGAGGATCCGTCCATGTCGATCCTGGTGTGTACGAGGTGCGGTAACCGCAACGCGGAGAACGCCCGCTTCTGTTCCAATTGCGGTGCGCCGCTGCGGCCCGGTGTGGCGCCGGAGCGTGCGTCCGAGACCACGTCCACGATCTCCATCTCCGGTCTCGAGGCCTACGACGCCGAAGCGACCGGTCAGACGGCCATGCCGATGCTCTCGCCCGAGGCGCAGGCCGCGGTCGACGCGCTGCCGACGGGCTCGGCGCTGCTGGTGGTGCGCCGGGGGCCGAACTCGGGCAGCCGCTTCCTGCTGGACAGCGACCTGACCACGGCCGGCCGTCACCCGCAGAGCGACATCTTCCTGGACGACGTGACGGTCTCCCGCCGACACGTGGAGTTCCGGCGCTCCCCGGACGGCTCGTTCACCGTGGCCGACGTGGGCAGTCTGAACGGCACGTACGTCAACCGTGAGCGGATCGACCAGGTCGCTCTGTCGAACGGTGACGAGGTGCAGATCGGCAAGTACCGGCTGGTCTTCTACGCGAGCCGGCAGGGCATCTGACCCCCCCCGGACTCTGTCCGGGGGACCCCCAGGGAAGGTCCATGCTTCAAACACCGAGCGGCGGTGCCCGAAGCGGTACCGCCGCCGCGGACAGTGGGCTGATGAGCATCGGCGCGGTGCTGAACGCGCTGCGTGACGAGTTCCCCGAGGTCACCATCTCCAAGATCCGCTTCCTGGAGTCGGAGGGCCTCGTCGAGCCGCAGCGGACCCCTTCGGGGTACCGGAAGTTCAGTGCCGCTGACGTCGAGCGCCTCGCTCATGTCCTGAGGATGCAGCGGGACCACTATCTGCCGCTCAAGGTGATCCGCGAGCACCTGGACGCCGTGGAGCGGGGCGAGGCCGTCCAGCTGCCCCTGGTGGGGCGCCAGCGCACCGGTGAGGACGTGCTGGAGCCGCTCGAGTGGCCCACGGTCGCCCGGATCGGGCGGGCCGCACTGCTGGCGGCCGCCGACATCACCGAGGGCGACCTCCAGGAGTGGGAGTCGTACGGGCTCATCGCACCGCTGGAGGACGGGGCGTACGACTCCGAGGCCGTCACCGTGGCCTCGCTGGTCGCCGAGCTGGGCCGGTTCGGGATCGAGCCGCGCCACCTTCGGGTGATGAAGGCCGCCGCCGACCGCGAGGCGGGGCTCGTGGACCAGGTGGTGGCCCCTCTGAAGCGCCACCGCAACCCGCAGACGAGGGCGCATGCCGAGGCCCGGGCGAAGGAGCTGGCGGCGCTCACGGTGAAGCTGCACGCCGCGCTGGTGCAGATCGCTCTGGGTGTCCGACTGCCCTGAGCGGCAGGGTTTGCGGGGGCCGGATCGGGCACCTGTTCCCGGCCCGACTACCCAAACGTCCCGGGCACGGCCTAGGGTTGCTGTGTGAACGAGCTCGATGTCGTAGGTGTCCGGGTGGAAATGCCCTCCAACCAACCGATCGTGCTCCTGCGCGAAGTGGGGGGCGACCGTTACCTCCCCATCTGGATCGGGCCGGGGGAGGCGACGGCGATCGCCTTCGCCCAACAGGGCATGGCCCCCGCGCGACCGCTGACCCACGACCTGTTCAAGG
Source organism: Streptomyces sp. NPDC085866 (assembly GCF_044541035.1). Lineage (NCBI taxonomy): Bacteria > Bacillati > Actinomycetota > Actinomycetes > Kitasatosporales > Streptomycetaceae > Streptomyces > Streptomyces sp. NPDC085866. The sequence goes on along the minus strand of NZ_JBITSQ010000013.1, from coordinate 271,208 downwards.
ACGTGCTGGAGGCCGTCGGCCAGGAGCTGACCGAAGTACGCATCACGGATCTGCGTGAGGGCGTCTTCTACGCGGAGCTGGTCTTCGCCAGCGGGGTCGAGGTGAGCGCCCGTCCCTCGGACGCCATAGCGCTCGCACTGCGCACCGGAACGCCGATCTACGGCAGCGACACGGTGCTGGACGACGCCGGCATCGCGATCCCGGACGAGCAGGAGGACGAGGTGGAGAAGTTCCGCGAGTTCCTCGACCAGATCTCGCCCGAGGACTTCGGCACCAGCAGCCAGTGAGACGGGGGCCGGCGCGGCGACCCGCGGGGTCCGTGACCGGCCGGTCGGCGGCTCGTCCGCGCCCGGCGCCATGGCAATTGCCACCGGCCATTGAGAGCGTCCTACGGCCCCCCGCCGGAGCATTCGGCTAGCCTTTCCCCGCGGTGGGGCACGGGAAACCACTCCTAGGGTGATTATCACTCGGCGTGCCGAGTGTGGCGATCGTTGACGCACCCCTGGTGACTGCCTACCGTCGAGAAGGCAGGTCAAGGACGGAGGTCGGCGTGAGAACCAGCGGCGACGGTACGGCTGGGGGTGCCCCCGGACGACTCGGGGAGAGCGGTCCGTACCCTCCCCCGAGTTCTCAGCTGCGTTCGGACAGGGGATACCCCCAGCCCGGCAGCGCGGTCGACCACGCCTCACAGCGACCGACGGTGGTGCCCGACGGCGGAGGGGCGGCGTCCATGGCGTCCGAAGAGATCGGCTATCGCGGGCCCACCGCCTGCGCGGCCGCCGGAATCACCTATCGGCAACTCGACTACTGGGCCCGCACCGGCCTCGTCGAGCCGAGCGTGCGGCCCGCGTACGGTTCGGGCACACAGCGCCTGTACAGCTTCCGGGACGTCGTCGTCCTGAAGATCGTCAAGCGGTTCCTGGACACCGGGGTGTCGCTGCAGAACATCCGTACGGCCGTCCAGCACCTCCGGGAACGCGGTTTCCGCGACCTGGAGCGCATGACGCTCATGAGCGACGGCGCCACGGTCTACGAGTGCACCTCGCCCGACGAGGTCCACGCCCTGCTCCAGGGCGGTCAGGGCATCTTCGGCATCGCCGTCGGCGTGGTCTGGCGGGACGTGGAAAGCGCACTCTCCCAGCTGCACGGCGAGCGCATCGACACCGGGGAGACCCTGGTCGGGCACAACCCGACGGACGAGCTGGCCAGGCGCCGCAACCGGGCGGTCTGACGGCGCCCTCTCGGGGCCCGCGTTGTCAGTGGCGTGGTGCAGCATCGGAGATGTGAGAAACGCGCCCACGATCCTGCATCTCGACATGGACGCCTTCTTCGCCTCGGTGGAGCAGGCGTCCAAGCCGAGCCTGCGCGGGAAGGCCGTCGTCGTGGGCGGACTCGGACCACGCGGGGTGGTGGCCACCGCGTCGTACGAGGCCCGGGTCTTCGGGGTCCACTCGGCCATGCCGATGGCCCAGGCGCGCAGGCTGGCGCCGAACGCCGCGTACCTCGTGCCGCGCTTCGCCCTGTACAAGTCGGTCAGCGAGCAGGTGATGGCGCTGCTGCGGGCGCTGTCGCCGCTGGTGGAGCCGCTGAGCCTGGACGAGGCGTTCGTCGATCTGGAGGCCGGCGGAGAGGCCTGGGACGAGGCGTCGGCGCGGCTGGCCGGGACGAAGCTGCGCGCGGACATCCGGACGGTCACGGGGCTGACCGGGTCGGTGGGGCTGGCCGCCTCCAAGATGCTCGCGAAGATCGCCTCGGAGCAGGCCAAGCCCGACGGACTCGTGCTGATCGAGCCCGGGACCGAGCGGGCGCTGCTGGGACCCATGTCGGTGCGGACGCTGCCCGGGGTCGGGCCGGCGACCGGGGACCATCTGCGGCGGACCGGGATCACCACCGTCGAGGAACTGGCCGAGGCGGGGGAGGACGAACTCGTACGGCTGCTCGGCAAGGCGCACGGGCACGCGCTGTACGCCATGGCGCTGGCGCACGACGACCGACCCGTGGTGGCCGAGCGGGAGACCAAGTCGGTGTCGGTCGAGGACACCTACGACGTGGACATCCATGACCGGCTGCGGGTCGGACTTGAGGTGCAGCGGCTCGCCGACCGGTGCGTGGGGCGGCTGCGCGGGGCCGGGCTGTCCGGGCGGACCATCGTGCTGAAGGTGCGGCGGTACGACTTCTCGACGCTGACCCGCTCCGAGACGCTCCGTGGGCCCACCGACGATCCGGCGGTGATCCGGGAGGCGGCCGCGCGGCTCCTGGAGTCCGTGGACACCACGGGCGGGGTACGGCTGCTGGGCGTGGGCGTCTCGGGGCTCGCCGACTACACCCAGGAGGACCTGTTCGCGCAGGCCGCTGCGGGCGAGCGGGACGCGGCCGCGGCCGTGGAGGCGTCACAGGAGGTCGTGCCCGACGCCGTGGAGGAGCGCCCCGAGCCCGCCGAGCGGCAGTGGCGTGCCGGGTGCGACGTACGGCACGCCGAGTACGGGCACGGCTGGGTGCAGGGCAGTGGCCTGGGGCGGGTCACTGTGCGCTTCGAGACACCGCAGTCCGAGCCGGGGCGGGTCCGTACGTTCTTCGTCGACGATCCCGCGCTGGAATCGGCCGAGCCGTTGCCGCTGGTGCCGGGAACCGAGGGGGCCCAGCGGCCCACCCCGGCCGGGGATCAGACCTCCTCCGTGCCCGCCAGCTTGCCGAAGTCGTGGTCCGGTACCGAAGGAGGTGCGGCCGCGTCTAGGCCGTAGTGGTGATAGAGCTGGAGTTCCTGTTCGGGGGAGAGGTGGCGGCCCACGCCGAAGTCGGGGGCGTCCTTGATGAGCGCGCGGTCGAAGGGGACCCTGAGGGCGCCCTCCACCAGCTCGCTGGGCTCCAGGGGGACGAAGGCGTCCCGGGAGAACAGACCGGTGCGTATGGCCGCCCACTCCGGCACGCCCGTGGCGTCGTCGAGGTACACCTCGTCGATGGTGCCGATCTTGGTGCCATTGCGGTCGAACGCCTTGCGGCCGATCAGGTTGCGCGGATCGATGTCGGTCTGCACGGTCCCTCTCCCTCCACTTGGTCGCAACTCATCCGTAAGCACTACAAAAGAGCACATTCAAGGAGGCGGCCACTCGAGGGCCCGGGCGTTGACCTCGCTGGTAGGCTGACAGCGGCTGCTGACCCCGTGCGGGAGAGTCCTCCGACCACCTCGGAGGCGCCGAAGGAGCAAATCCTCCCCGGAATCTCTCAGGCTCACGTACCGCACGGACGAGGTCACTCTGGAAAGCAGGGCGAGCGTCGACGGCTCCCGCCCTCACCGACGGTGAAAGCCGGGACCCTCGGGCGCCCGGTGAAGCTCTCAGGTTTTGATGACAGAGGGGGAGGCCGTCGGGGCAACCGCCGTGGTGCCCCCCGAAGGTCGCGTCAGACCAGGAGGCCTCCGCAATGACCGCCCATCGCACTCCGCTCTCCGAGCTCGAAGCGGGCATCCCCTTCGAGCAGCGCCACATCGGGCCCGACCAGGAAGCGCGGGCCAAGATGCTCGCGCACATCGGTTACGGCTCGCTCGACGAGCTCACCGCCGCCGCGGTGCCGGATGTGATCAAGAACGCCGACGCGCTCGATCTGCCGGGTGGCCGTACCGAGGCCGAGGTGCTCGCCGAGCTCCGCTCGCTCGCCGACCGCAACCAGGTGCTCGGCTCGATGATCGGGCTCGGCTACTACGGGACCTTCACCCCGCCGGTCATCCTGCGCAACGTCATGGAGAACCCGGCCTGGTACACGGCCTACACGCCGTACCAGCCGGAGATCTCGCAGGGCCGCCTCGAGGCGCTGCTGAACTTCCAGACGATGGTCGCCGACCTGACCGGCCTGCCGACCTCCGGCGCCTCCCTCCTGGACGAGGGCACGGCCGCCGCCGAGGCGATGGCGCTGTCCCGGCGCATGGGCAAGAACAAGAAGGGCCTGTTCCTGGTCGACGCGGACGCGCTGCCGCAGACCATCGCCGTCATCGAGACGCGTGCCGAGCCGACCGGTGTCGAGGTCGTCGTCGCCGACCTGAGCGACGGCATCCCGGCCGACGTCGCCGCGCGCGAGATCAACGGCGTGCTGATCCAGTACCCGGGCGCCTCCGGTGCCGTACGCGACATCAAGCCGGTCATCGACCAGGCGCACGAGCTGGGCGCCCTCGTCACCGTCTCCGCCGACCTGCTGGCCCTCACCCTGCTGACCTCGCCGGGTGAGCTGGGCGCGGACATCGCCGTCGGCACGACCCAGCGCTTCGGTGTGCCGATGGGCTTCGGCGGTCCGCACGCGGGCTACATGGCGGTGCACGAGAAGTTCGCGCGCAGCCTGCCCGGCCGTCTGGTCGGCGTCTCCGTCGACGCCGACGGCAACAAGGCCTACCGCCTCGCGCTGCAGACCCGTGAGCAGCACATCCGCCGCGAGAAGGCCACGAGCAACATCTGCACCGCGCAGGTGCTGCTCGCCGTGATGGCCGGTATGTACGCCGTCTACCACGGCCCCGAGGGGCTGCGCGCCGTCGCCCGCCGCACCCACCGCTACGCCACGATCCTCGCCGAGGGCCTGAAGGCCGGCGGTGTCGAGATCGTCCACGGCGCCTACTTCGACACCCTCACCGCGCGTGTGCCCGGCAAGGCCGCCGAGGTGGTCGCCGCGGCCCTGGAGAACGGGGTCAACCTGCGTCTCGTGGACGCCGACCACGTCTCCCTCGCCTGTGACGAGACCAGCAACCGGGCCCAGCTGGCCGCCGTCTGGTCCGCCTTCGGCGTCGAGGGCGACATCGAGGCGCTGGACGTGACGGCCGCGGACACCCTGCCCGAGGCCCTGCTGCGCACCGACGACTTCCTGACCCACCCGGTCTTCCACGAGCACCGCTCCGAGACCGCCATGCTGCGCTACCTGCGCAAGCTGGCCGACCGCGACTACGCGCTCGACCGCGGCATGATCCCGCTGGGCTCGTGCACCATGAAGCTCAACGCGACCACCGAGATGGAGCCCGTCACCTGGCCCGAGTTCGGCCAGCTGCACCCCTTCGCGCCCGCCGAGCAGGCCGAGGGCTACCTCACGCTCATCCGGGAGCTGGAGGAGCGTCTCGCCGAGGTCACCGGCTACGACAAGGTCTCGCTCCAGCCGAACGCCGGTTCGCAGGGCGAGCTGGCCGGTCTGCTGGCCGTCCGCGGCTACCACCGGGCCAACGGCGACGAGCAGCGCACCGTCTGTCTGATCCCGTCCTCCGCGCACGGCACCAACGCCGCCAGCGCCGTGATGGCCGGCATGAAGGTGGTCGTCGTCAAGACCGCCGAGGACGGCGAGATCGACGTCGAGGACCTGCGGGCCAAGATCGAGCAGTACCGCGACGAGCTGGCGGTCCTGATGATCACCTACCCGTCCACGCACGGTGTGTTCGAGGAGCACGTCGCCGACATCTGCGCCCAGGTGCACGAGGCCGGCGGCCAGGTCTACGTCGACGGCGCCAACCTCAACGCCCTGGTCGGCCTCGCCAAGCCGGGCCACTTCGGCGGCGACGTCTCGCACCTGAACCTGCACAAGACCTTCTGCATCCCGCACGGTGGCGGCGGCCCCGGCGTCGGCCCGGTCGCGGTCCGCTCGCACCTGGCGCCGCACCTGCCCAACCACCCGCTGCAGCCGGCGGCCGGCCCGGAGACGGGCGTCGGCCCGATCTCGGCGGCGCCCTGGGGCAGCGCGGGCATCCTGCCGATCTCGTGGGCGTACGTCCGCCTGATGGGCGGCGAGGGCCTCAAGCGCGCCACCCAGGTGGCCGTGCTCTCCGCGAACTACGTCGCCAAGCGCCTGGAGCCGCACTACCCGGTGCTCTACACCGGCCCCGGCAACCTGGTCGCGCACGAGTGCATCATCGACCTGCGCCCGCTGACCAAGGCGACCGGCGTGAGCGTGGACGACGTGGCCAAGCGCCTGATCGACTACGGCTTCCACGCGCCGACCATGTCCTTCCCGGTGGCCGGCACGCTGATGATCGAGCCGACCGAGTCCGAGGACCTGGCCGAGCTGGACCGGTTCTGCGACGCGATGATCGCCATCCGCGCGGAGATCGAGAAGGTCGGCTCCGGGGAGTGGCCCGCCGAGGACAACCCGCTGGCGAACGCCCCGCACACCGCGGCCGCGCTCGGCGGCGAGTGGACGCACGCCTACAGCCGCGAGGACGCCGTCTTCCCGGCCGGCGTCTCGACCGCCGACAAGTACTGGCCGCCGGTGCGCCGGATCGACCAGGCCTTCGGTGACCGCAACCTGGTCTGCTCCTGCCCGCCGCTGGACGCGTACGAGGACTGAGCGATCCCCTGGTGAGAGCCCCGCCCGTGTTCGGGCGGGGCTCTGCCGTCCTCACGCCGAGGCCAGCGCCACCTCGGTCGCCTTGATCAGGGCGATCACGTCGGAACCGACGAAGAGGCCGAGGTCCTCGGCCGCGTCCTTGGTGATCACGGCCGTGAGTTCGCCGCCGGGCACCGAGACCTTCACGGAGGCCATGGCTCCGCCGAGGGCGATCTGGACGATCGCGCCAGGGAGCTGGTTACGGATCGACAGGCCCTCGAACCGGCTCGTGGCGAGCGAGATCTCCGTCGACTTCACCAGTGAGACGACGCGGGAGTCCGGGGCGAGGCCGAGCTGCTCGACGGCCTCCAGAGTGATGGCCGCCATGAGCTCCTGCCCGCCGTCGAGGCGGATCTTGACCGTGGCCATGACCTCGCCGGGGTGGACCTCGGTGACGGTGCCGGGGAGCTGGTTGCGGATGCTCAGTGTCATGGGCACCCACAGTAGGCTGCACGCCCGTTCAGGCAGGGTATGCGTGTGTCTGCGTCGCTTTGACCGTCGCCCAGACAGCTGCGCCGGGATGCAGGTCCAGCTCGGCCGCCGCGACGGTGGTGAGGTCGGCGGCGAGGGGGAGTTCGCCGGTGAGGTCTGCGCGGATCTGGTCGCCGTGGGTCTCCAGACCGGCGACCTCGCAGTGCCACAGGTTGCGGGCGCTGGTGCCGGTGGGCCGGTCCCGGAAGAGGGAGACGGCGACCGGAGGGAACGCCACGAAGACCGGCCCGGACAGCACCTCCGTGGTCGTGATCGAGGGGCCCGCGTCGAGCCGTACCGTGTGCCCCTCGGCCCGTCCCCGGTAGAGGTTGAGGCCGACCAGCTGCGCGATGTAGTCGGTGCGCGGATGGCGGGCGATGTCGGCCGGCGTGCCCTCCTGGACGACCCGGCCGTGCTCGACGACCACCAGCCGGTCCGCGAGCACCATGGCGTCCAGCGGATCGTGCGTGACGAGGACGGCGACCGCCTCGAACTCGGCCAGATGGCGGCGGAGCTGGGCGCGGACCTCCAGGCGGGTACGGGCGTCCAGGGCCGCGAGCGGTTCGTCCAGGAGCAGCAGCCGGGGCCGGGTGGCCAGGGCGCGGGCGAGCGCGACGCGCTGGGCCTGGCCCCCGGAGAGCCTGCGGGGCTTGGCGCCGGCGTGGTCGGCGAGGCCCATGCGGTCCAGCCAGGCGGCAGCCTGGGCCCGCGCCTCGGCCTTGGAGACGCCCCGGCAGCGCGGTCCGAAGGCCACGTTGTCCAGGGCGGACAGGTGCGGGAAGAGCAGGTAGTCCTGGAAGACGACACCGACCGGGCGGGACTCGGGCGGGGTGCGGTCCAGTGAGGCGCCGTCCAGCCGCAGGTGGCCGTCGGTGAGCGGGACGAGGCCGGCGAGGGCGCGTAGGGCGGTGGTCTTGCCGGCGCCGTTCGGGCCGAGCAGCGCGACGACGTCCCCGGGGGCGGCGGTCAGTGCCACGTCGAGCCGGAAGGAGCCTCGCTCGACGAGGAGCCGGGCGTCGAGCCCCTGCTCGCCCACCACCTCGAGTCCGGCCTCGGGGGTGTCGATGTCGGTCATGAAGAGGGCGCCCTCCGTCGGCACACGCACAGCGTCGTCTTCCATCCTCGCGTTACCGCCCGGCCCCCGTCAGCCACCGGTCCCGCAACCCCGCCAGGACCGCGACGGACACGGCCAGCAGGACCAGGCTGAGGGCGATGGCCGCCTCGGGGTCGTTCTGCAGGGCGAGGTAGACCGCGAGAGGCATGGTCTGGGTGCGGCCGGGGAAGTTGCCCGCGAAGGTGATCGTCGCGCCGAACTCGCCGAGCGCGCGGGCCCAGGCCAGCACCGCGCCAGCGGCGATGCCGGGGGCGATCAGCGGCAGGGTGACCCGGCGGAACGCGGTGAAGCGGGAGGCGCCGAGCGTGGTGGCCGCCTCCTCGAAGCGCGGGTCGGCGGCCCGCAGGGTGCCCTCGACGCTGATGACCAGGAACGGCATCGCGACGAACGCCTCCGCGATCACGACGCCGGTGGTGGTGAAGGGGAGGGTGATCCCGAACCAGGAGTCGAGCCACTTGCCGATGACGCCGTTGCGGCCCAGGGCGAGCAGCAGGGCCACCCCGCCGACCACCGGCGGAAGCACCAGGGGCAGGGTCACCAGGGCGCGGACGAGGCCGCGGCCCGGGAACTCCGTACGGGCCAGCAGCCAGGCCAGCGGCACCCCCAGCACCAGGCTCACGGCCGTCGCAGCCGTCGCGGTGATCAAGGACAGCTGGAGCGCCTGCCACACCTCTGCGCTGGTCAGCTGCTGCGGCAGGCTCCGCCAGGGAGCTCGTACGAGCAGCGCGATCAGTGGCAGCAGCAGGAACGCCAGAGCCACCACGCCCGGCACCAGCAGCGGCAACGGCACCCCACGTCGGCCCACCGTGCCGACGCGGCGGCGCCGCGGCCCACCTGTGCGGGGGTCGGCCGCGGCGCCGGGCTTGTCGAGCGAGGTCACGGCTTGAGGAACCCGGCCTCGTTCAGGACCTTCTGGCCCTCGGCGGACTGCACCAGCTCGATGAACGCCTTGGCCGCCGCGGCGTTGCCGGCGTTCTTCAGCAGGGTGATCGGGTAGTCGTTGATGGCGTTTGCGGACTCGGGGAACTCCACGCCCTCCACCTTGTCACCCGCGGCCTTCACATCGGTCTTGTAGACGACGGCCGCGTCGGCCTCCTTCAGCTCGACCTTCGTCAGGGCGGCCTTGACGTCCTGCTCGTAGGAGACCGGGGTGAGCTTCAGCTTGCCGGCGTCCAGGGCCTTCTGCGCGGCGGCGCCGCACGGAACGGTCTTGTCGCACAGGACGACCTTCAGACCGGACTTGGTGAGGTCCTTCAGAGAGGCCACCTTGTCGGGGTTGCCCGGCAGGGTGGCGATCTCCAGCTGGTTGCGGACGAAGGTGGCCGGGGTGCCGACCGCTTCCTGCTTGTCCGTCACGATCGCCATGGTCTTGGGGCTGGCGGCGGCGAAAACGTCCGCCGGGGCGCCGCTGGTGATGCTCGCGGCGAGGGTGTCGCTGCCGCCGAAGTTGAAGCTGACGCTGGTGCCGGGGTGGGCCTTCTCGAACTCCTTGCCCAGGGTCGTGAAGCTCTCCTTGAGGGAGGCGGCCGCGAACACGGTGACCTTCCCGGAGAGCTTCGGGGAGGCGGAGGACGACGAGTCCGACGCCTTCGACTTGGGCGACGAGTCGTCGGACGAGGAGGAGCAGGCGCTCAGTGCCATCAGGGCGGCGGCTCCCGCACCGGCCAGCTGCAGCATCCGGGTCCGGCGCACGGAACGGGTCATCACGGATCTACTCCTCGGGTCTGTGGAACAACGGTCGCGCCCTGGCACGGCCGGTCGATCGGCCGTGCGGCGATGATACTGCCGCATCTGCCAGGTGTAAGTCTCCTGTCGCATCGCATGAGCTGCGAAGTTGTGTCTTGGGGCTGGCATGTGCGTTTGTATGGTGCTCGGGCGGGGGTACCGTCCTGCGGGAGGTGGTCGCGGTGAAGCTCGCGGAACTCGCCCTGACCGGCGATCTCGTACGACCGGCCCGGCTGACCCTGCCGGACCTGCTCGGCTGGCGGCAGCACGTGGCGGACGTCAGCTTCGAGTGCGCCACCAGCGGCATCCGGCGCCACCGGTTCGCCGGTCCGCGCCTGTACGACGTGCTCGCCGACGCCGGACCCGGCTTCGACCCGGCCCGGCGCAAGGACCGGCTGCGCTTCCTCATCGCCGTCACCGGCACCGACGGCCACCACGCCCTGCTGTCCTGGGCCGAGATCGACCCCGACTTCGCCCACGCCCCCGTGCTGCTCGCCGTCACCAACGACGGCAGCCCGCTGGACGCGGCCGGCCCCCAGCTGGTGCTGCCGCAGGACCGCTGCGGGGCCCGGCACATCAGCGGGATCACGGCGATCCGGGTGGACGGGGGCTACGACTTCGACGGCCCGGTGCCCGCCACACCCGGTCGCACGTCGGCGGCAGCTCCGTGAACCGCTCGCCGGTCGCGTCCCGTACGGAGCCGGCCAGGGCGGGGGCGACCGGGTGAACGGGCTCTCGCTCATCGACCTGGCGTCCAGCGGCCCGATGGCGTCGGCTGTCACCGCGAAGTGAACCTCGGTGCGCGGGGCATCGGCGCACGGGGGGAGCCGGTAGCGGCGGAGCCGGCGGTGGCCACCCTTCCCCGCTCGTCCGGCCGTACCCGAGGGGCCGGGCTGTGCGGGGCGCAGGCGCAGGCGCGCCACGCCCTCACGTCGGCCGGGATCACGGTGCCGGACGCGCCTCCCTCCTCGTCGACGCGGGGGGCGTTCCGGAGGCGGCCCTGGAGGTGCCCTCGGAGGCGTTCTCAGACGCGGTCGATGTGCACGTTCGTGGACTTCACGCGCGCGGTGGCCTCCATGCCGACCTCCAGGCCCAGTTCCTCCACGGCTTCCCGGGTCAGCAGGGAGACCAGGCGGTGCGGGCCCGCCTGGATCTCCACCTGGGCGGCGACGTCGCCGAGCTTGATGGCGGTGACGATGCCCGGGAAGGCGTTGCGGACCGAGGTGTAGGAGGCGTCCTCCTCACCGCTGCCCGCCTTGGCCAGCTCGACCGAGAACGCGGCGAGATCCTTGCCGTCGATGAGCCGGCGCCCGGCCTCGTCGCGATGGGTGGCCACCCGGCCGGCGTCGGCCCAGCGGCGGGCGGTGTCGGGGCTCACGCCGAGCAGCCGTGCGGCCTGGCCGATCGTGTAGGACTGCATGCCGGTCACGATAGGGCCATGACGTGGGAACCGTGGGCGTGGGGTTGGCCGTTGGGTATAACGCGATATAGCGTTAGTACGTGACAGTGGATCCCCAGCAGGGGCGTCTGAATCGAGGTGAGGGTATGTCGGCCGAGCTGGTGCCCACGGATGTGCCGTCCGGATTGCGGGCCTCGCACGCGGACCGGGACCGCGTGGTGGACGTTCTGACGGCTGCCGCGGGGGACGGCAGACTCACCGCCGAGGAACACGACGAGCGGGTGGGGGCGGCCCTGTCTGCGCGCACGCTCGGGGAGCTGGCGGAGCTGACGGGCGACCTGCCGGACGCGTCCGGGGCGGCGCCGGTCAAGGACGTCGTCCGCATCGAGCAGCAGTTCTCGTCGGCCACGCGCGGTGACGGATGGTCGGTGCCGCGCCGGATGGAGATCGACTCGGAGTGGGGCGACGTGACCGTCGACTTCACCCGGGCGGAGATCACTCACGACACCCTCCGTATCGACCTGGACCTGCGCGGCGGCACCCTCAGGCTGATCACCCGGCCCGGCGTGGTCGTGGACACCGACTCCCTGGTGATCGACTACGGCACGGCCAAGGTGCGGCCGGCCGGGCAGCCCGGGACACCGGTCGTGCTGCGCGTGGAGATACACGGGCGGCTGAGCATGGGCCGGCTGGAGGCGCGGCCGCCGCGGCGGCTGTTCGGCAGGAAGACGGCGACGGCCTGAGGCGCGTGCCGTCTTCCCGGCCCGGTACGACTGTCGTCTCCCTCACCTGAGGGACCTGACGTGACCGCGAGGGTGCCTCAGCCGGTGTGGACGCGCGGGCGCCGGGCGCGGTCCGGTTCCGCCTCGCGCAGCACCTCACGGGTGACCGGGGCGACCTCGCCCTGCCCGAAGAGGAAGAAGCGCAGGAAGTTGGCGAACGGGTTGCCCTCGGTCCACTCGAAGTAGATGTGCGGGGTGCATCCCGTCATGTCCCGGACGTGGAGAAGCATCGCGGCGAGGGCGTTGGGGATGGAGGCGGACTCCAGGGTCAGGATGCGGTAGCGGTTGTGCAGGACCTCGCCACGCACGCTCAGGCCCGCCTCGAACTCGGAGGGGTCGGTGACCGTGACCTCCACGAAGACGAAGTCCTCCTGCTCGGGCATCTCGTTGTCGGCCCGGATCTGCTCGATCTTGTCGCGGTACTCGGCCTTGTCGCGCCGGCCGGGCTCGTTGGCGATGAACCGGATCTTGCGGCTGGCCATGTCCCGGACGAATCGTTCCGCCATCGGGTCCATGGACACGTGCGTCACGCGCAGCTCGAAGGCGCGGGCCAGCCGGGACAGCAGCGAGACCAGGATGATGCCGACGATGAAGCAGGCACCGATCTTCACACCGTCGGGGCGCTCGATGACGTTCACGACGGTCGTGTACAGGAACACCACCGAGATGATCGCGAACGTGACGCTCCAGCCGCGCTGGCCGGCCTTGTGCGCGGCGATGGTCACCGCGATCGCCGCGGAGCTGATCAGCACCAGCACACCGGTGGCGTAGGCGCCGCCCTGTGCGTCGACGTTGGCGTCGAAGATCCAGGTCACCAGGAAGGCGATCAGAGTGAAGACGATGACCATCGGGCGGACGGCTCGTGCCCAGTGCGGGGCCATGCCGTAGCGGGGCAGGTAGCGCGGCATCAGGTTGAGCAGACCGGCCATGGCGGAGGCGCCGGCGAACCACAGGATGGCGATGGTCGAGATGTCGTAGACCGTGCCGAAGGCCCCGCCCAGGTACTCGTGCGCGAGGTAGGCGAGCGCACGGCCATTGGCCTGGCCGCCGGGCTTGAACTCGTTGGCCGGGATGAGCAGCGTGGTGATGAAGCTGGTGGCGATCAGGAACGCGCTCATGATCAGCGCGGCGGTGGTCAGCAGCTTCTTGGTGTCCCGGATCCGGCCGACCGGACGCTCCTCGGTGTCGTCCTCGTCGCCCTGGACGTGCGGCATGACGGCGACACCGGTCTCGAAGCCGGACAGGCCCAGGGCGAGCTTCGGGAAGACGATCAGGGACACGCCGATCATGACGAAGATGTTGCCGTGCTCCGCGGTCAGGGCGCTGGTCCAGTCGGTGATCACGTGGCCGGCGGTGACGACGTGGTACAGGCCGACGATCACGACGACGACGTTGAGCGCGAGATAGATGCCGACCAGGGCGACGGCGACGCCGATGGCCTCCAGGAAGCCCTTCAGGAACACCGCGCCGAGCAGGGCCACCAGGAACAGGGTGATCAGCATCTGGTAGCTGTGGAGCACGCTGGTGAGGTGCGGGTTCTCCACGAGGTGGGTGGAGGCGTCGGCGGCCGACAGGGTGATCGTGATGAGGAAGTCGGTGGCCGCGAAGCCCAGCAGCGTCAGAACGAAGAGCTTGCCCTGCCAGAACGAGAGCAGGCGCTCCAGCATCGCGATGGAACCCTCGCCGTGCGGGCTCTCCTCGGACACCCGGCGGTACACCGGGAGGGCGCCCGCCAGGGTGACTATGACGAGCACGATGGTCGCGATGGGCGAGAGCAGACCGGCCGCGAGGGCCGCGATGCCCGGCTGGTAGCCGAGGGTGGAGAAGTAGTCGACACCGGTCAGGCACATCACTCGCCACCAGCGCTGGCCCTTGTGCGCGGGCTCCGGCTGGGCTTCGGGGCGGGCGTGCCCCTTGCCCATGTCGGACAGCCCCTCCAACATCCAGGTGCGCAAGCGACTGGGAGGAGGGTGCTCGGTCGTGGCCATCGGCGTGCTCCTGGTGTGCGGCTCAGCTGTTTCCGGCCATCACACGGACGGCGGCACCAGCGTATGCAGAGAGTGACGCCTGGGCCCACGGATCCGGGGCCTGGAGGCGTCAATCTTGCGTTAAGAAAGACCCGACGGGAGGAGGTGACACGTCAAGAAGCGGTGGCCCGCAGGCCGACGGCACGCGTTGGACTGTATAGGGGAGAGCGGCCGCGAACTCCGGGTCGGACACCCAGCGTCATCTCGTACGACACCTCCATGCTGCCCCGCGGACAGCGGAAGCGCAGCCGCAGCGAGCGGACATGCCTGAGGTGGGCTGACACCCAACGGCGCGTCCGCTACTCCAAACCCGACGCCCTGAACACCATCAGTGCCGCCTCCCGGTCGATGCGCTCCGTCAGCTCGTGCAGGGCCGTCGAGCCGGAGCGGAGGGTGCCGGAGGCCTCCGAGGCGTGGGCCGCCTCGGTCAGGCGGAGCCAGAGGTCGGGATTGCGCAGGAGCACGTCGGGGTCGATCTCGATGCGGGCGCCGAGGGCGTCGCGCAGGACCAGGCGCTTGGCGACGCCGTCCAGCGGGCGTACCGCGACCAGCCGGTCGGTGCGGACCCGGCGGGTGCGCAGCAGGCGGCGGGAGGCCAGCCAGTCCTCCCCGGCCGAGACGCGGGCGGGGAAGAGGACGAGGAAGAGGAGCAGGGCCAGCGACACCCACAGGGCCGAGCGCCACCACGTGAGGGTGCCTGCCGCCAGGTCGACGAGCAGCAGCATGCCCAGCAGCACGGCCGCGCAGCGGGCCGAGCTGTACAGGTCCGAGGTCCACTGGCGGTCGTACACCACGGCACCGGTGCTGTGCGGGTGCGGGGCCGTCACCTCGGATCGGGTGTCGTCGTGGTGCTCCATGACTTCGACGGTAGGGAGAGGAGAGCCTGGTGGGACAGGGCCGTGCCGGATGTTGACGGGACCCTGACGGCACGGCGGTGTGTCCTGACGCGCTCCTTGACGCGTGCGCAGCGCCCTCACAGGCCCCGGATGTCCATGCGCAGATGCCAGGCGTTGCGGCGGTGGACGGAGACCAGGTCGGACTCCAGCGGTGACGGCGGTACCGCGAGGACCGGGCAGTCGGCGTGTGAGAGGCAGTGCCGGGAGACGCGGCCCGAGAAGGCGCGCTGCAGGCCGCGCCGGCCGGCGCCCACGACCAGCAGGTCGTTGTCGCGGTCGGCGGTCGCCACCAGTGCCCTGCCCGGAGTGCCGCGGACGATCACGGCGTGCATCGGCACCCCCGGCCCGTCGTCCCCGAAGATCTCCTCGAGCACGGAGGCCAGCCGCTGCTTGGCCAGCCGCTGCCACTCCTCGACCAGCAGACCGGCGGCGGGGGAGCGGCGCGCGGCGGGATCGCCGCCGGGTGGCTCCCAGGCCAGCACCGGCCAAAGCTCCGCACCCAGTCTTCGGGCCAGCGCCGCGGCCCGGCGCAGGGCCGTGACGCTGCCCAGGGAACCGCTCACCCCGACCACCACACGGGCGGCCGCCGAGGTGTCGTAACCGGACATGACTCCACCGTTCCTCACGCATGCCCGCGGGCGAGCCCCGCGGGTGTGCCCGCGTACAGGCTTCTCTTCCATCCCACTCCCGTACAGGCGATTCGACCAGCCGACGGGAGCAATTTCTGGCGGGTTGCTGACGGCTCCGGCCCCTCCGGTGTCCGCGCCCGTCAGCAACCCGTCAGTGTCGGCCCGTTCGCCGTCAGCATCGCGTCATGAGGGATCGGGTCAGCGGCCCGGCCGGGCATAGCGTCGAGGCAGCCCCGGTCCGCCTCCCCGCGTCCGGGGCGCTCAAGGCCACCACGCTCCTCCCAGGAGGCAACCCATGCTCGAACTCGTCTGCGGCGACGACCCGGAGCCTTCCGAACGCACCCCGGCCGGACCCCTGTTCGTCCCCGTCCGGCCGGGACCCGCCGGGTGCACGGCCCGCCTGTTCCGCAGCCCCCTCGGCGGCCGCTCGGCCGTCGCCTTCACCTCCGCCCGCCTCCTCGGCCACACCCTGGGCCCCGACCAGCCGTGGATCCGCCTCGCCGAGCCCGCGCTGCGCGCGCTGACCGCACCGCTCGGCGTCACCTCCCTCACCGTGGACCCCACCTTCTCGGCCCCGGCCCCCGCCCCCGTCGCCCGGACGATCCCGCTCCCGGCCTGCCGGATCACCGAGGGGAGCACCCGATGGCCACCCTGCACGAAGCAGCCGTACCCACCGCACTCACCGGTCTGTCCGTCTGGCCCGCCTCGGCCACCGAGTCCCGCCCCGGCGACCTGGCCGTGGGCGGAGTCCCGCTCGCCGAGATCGCGGACCGGTTCGGCACCCCCGTCTACGTGCTCGACGAGGGCGAGGTGCGCGAGCGCTGCCGTACCTACCGGCAGGCCTTTCCCGGGGCCGAAGTCCTCTATGCGGCCAAGGCGTTCCTGTGCCGGGCCATGGTCCGCTGGACGGACGAGGAGGGCCTGGGCCTGGACGTCTGCTCGGCCGGTGAGCTGGAGCTGGCGGTCACCGCCGGCTTCCCGCCCGAGCGGATCGTCCTGCACGGCAACGCCAAGTCGCCACGTGATCTGGAGCTGGCGCTGCGCCTGGGCGTGGGCCGCATCGTGATCGACAGCCCCGCGGAGATCGCCCGGCTGGCCGCCGCCCTCGGACCCGACGGCCGGCAGCAGGTGCTGGTCCGCGTGGTGCCCGGGATCGCGGCGGGCGGGCACGAGAAGATCCGCACCGGCACCGAGGACCAGCAGTTCGGCCTCTCCCTCTCCGACGGCCACGCCCAGGACGCCATCGCCCGCATCCTCGGCCGGCCGCAGCTCCGACTCGTGGGCCTGCACTGCCACTTGGGCTCGCAGATCACCAGCGTGAAGCCGTACGCCACCGCCGTGCGCCGCATGGTCGGCCTGCTGGCGCGGCTGCGTGACCAGCACGGTCTCGTCCTGTCCGAGCTCGACCTCGGCGGCGGGCACGGCATCGCCCACCGCCCCGGCGACCCGGCCCTCGACCCGGCCGTCCTGGCCCGCAGGGTCCGCGCCGAACTCGCCGCGTCCTGCGCGGCGGCCGACCTGCCGGTGCCCCGCCTCGTCATCGAACCCGGCCGGGCGATCGCCGGCCCGGCGGGCGTCGCCGTCTACCACGTCCTCGCCGTCAAACGGACCGGCGACCGCGCCTTCGTGGCGGTCGACGGCGGCATGAGCGACAACCCGCGGCCCGCCCTGTACGGCGTCCGCTACGCACCCCGTCTGATCGGGCGGCCCGCCACGGCGCCCCTGACCCCGGTGACCGTCGTCGGCCGGCACTGCGAGGCCGGTGACGTCCTCGCCGAGGCCGAACTCCCCGCCGACGTGCGCCCCGGCGACCTGCTCGCCGTGCCCGCGGCAGGCGCCTACCAGCTGTCCATGGCCTCCGCCTACAACCTGGTCGGCCGCCCGCCGGTGGTCGCCGTTCACGCCGGCCGGGCTCGTCTGCTGGTCCGTCGCGAGTCGCTCGCCGACCTGCGCAGCCGCGACGTGGGCCTCTGACGCCGCCTCGTCCGGCGTCACTGTCCCGCGCACCGGACTCCCGGGCGGGCCGGTCTTCCCTCCCTCGCCGACCGGCCCGCCCGGGCCTTCAGCTGCTCCGTCCGCCTGAGCCCCACCGTAGCGTGACAGTAAGATTCGCCGCCAGGTTCGAAACTTTCGACTACCTGTGAGGCGTACATGCGGACGTACGACAACCCCGTCATCCCCGGCTTCCATCCCGACCCGAGCGTGTGCCGCGTGGGGGACGACTACTACCTGGTGTGCTCCAGCTTCGAGTACTTCCCCGGCCTTCCGCTGTTCCACAGTCGGGACCTGGTGCACTGGCGCCAGATCGGCAACGTCCTCGACCGGCCCGGGCAGTTGGCGCTGCCCGACGACGTGCCGGCCTCCGGCGGCGTCTACGCGCCGACCGTCCGGCACCACGACGGGCTCTTTCACGTCGTCACCACCTGCGTCGGCGCCGGCGGGACCTTCCTCGTCACCGCCGAACGTCCCGAAGGGCCCTGGTCGGACCCCGTGTGGATCGACCTGCCCGGCATCGACCCCGACCTCGCCTGGGACGAGGACGGGCAGTGCTGGTGCGCGATGGCCGGGGTCACCGTGGCCCGCATCGATCCGCGGACCGGGAAGGTGCTCGAAGGGCCGCTGCCGATGTGGTCCGGCACCGGTCTGCGGGACCCCGAGGCGCCGCACCTGTACCGGATCGGCGACTGGTGGTACCTGCTGCTCGCCGAGGGCGGCACCGCACTCGGCCACGGTATCTCGGCCGCCCGCGCCCGCTCCCCGCGAGGCCCCTGGGAACCGGCGCCCGGCAATCCGCTGCTGTCCCACCGCGGCACCGGCCTGCCGGTCCAGTGCACCGGCCACGCCGACCTGGTCCAGGCGGCCGACGGCAGCTGGTGGATGGTGCTGCTCGGCACCCGGCCGCGCGGCTGCTTCCCGGAGTTCCACGTCCTGGGCCGGGAGACCTTCCTGGTGCCGGTGGAGTGGGTGGACGGCTGGCCCCGGGTGGGGCCGGTACGGGAACGGCATCCGGCACCGGCCGCCTGGGCGCCCCTCCGGCCGCCGCCCGTCCGGGACGACTTCGCCGCCCCGAGCCTCGCAGCGCACTGGATCTCCCCGCGCCGCCGGCCCGACGGCTGCTGGTCCCTGACCGAACGGCCGGGCCGGCTGACCCTGACGGCCACCGGCGACAGCCTCGACCGGCCCGGGCACACCTTCGTCGGCCGCCGCCAGCAGCACCCCGACTGCCGGGCCGCCGCGCTGCTCGACCCCGGACCGGCGTCGCGCTCCGGGCTGTCCGTCCGGCTGGACGAGGCACATCACTACGACCTCGAAGTGGGCGGGGGCGAGGCCGCCGTGGTCGTACGGATCGGGCCGGTGCGGCAGCGGATCGCCACCCATCCGGTGCCCGCGGGCCCGGTCACCCTGGCCCTCGAGGTCCGCGCGTCCCGGGAGCCTGCACCGCTGAGCGGACCCGACAGCATCGCTTTCTCGATCGAAACTTCCGACGGAATCGTTCGACTGGCCGAACTGGACGGCCGCTATCTCTCCACCGAGGTGGCCGGTGGCTTCACCGGACGTGTCCTCGGCATGTACGTCACCGAGGGGAGCGCGGCCTTCGAGTGGTTCGACTACGAGTCCGCGACCTGCTGCACGACATCTTGACGCCCCCAACGCGCCTTCCTAGAGTCGCGGTTCGGAACGTTCGGGAATCTGAGCGAATGTTTCGGCCCACCGGGATGCGGTGAACGATCCGGCGGCATGCGGTGGGCCCCGCTTTCTCTTGTCGGGACCCTCTCCGAAGTAACTCCGAAAGTTTCGAAGGAGCGCATGATGGGCGACCCTGCACTGTCCCGCCGCGGCTTCCTGGCGGCCTCCGTCGCCACCGGTCTCGGTGTGACCGCACTCAGCGGCTGCGGCGGCGACTCGGAGGGAGGGTCGTCCTCGGGGACGACCACGATCGAGTGGTGGAACATCTCGACCACCGAGCCCACCAAGACCGTCTGGGCCGGCCTCGCCAAGCAGTTCGAGGCCAAGAACCCCAAGGTCAAGGTGAAGATCGTCCAGCTGGAGAACGACGCCTACAAGTCGAAGATGACGGCACTGACCGCCTCCGGGAAGCTGCCGGACATCTTCCACACCTGGGGCGGCGGCGTCCTGAAGCAGCAGGTCGACGCGGGCCTGGTCGAGGAACTCGGCGACCGCACCAAGCCATGGGCCGACGGACTCCTGCCGGTGGCCAAGCAGCCGTACCTCCTCGACAACAAGCTGTACGGCATCCCGTTCGACATCGGCATGATCGGCTTCTGGTACAACAAGGCGCTCTTCGAGCAGGCCGGCATCAGCGCGCCCCCGACCACCTGGAGCGGCTTCCTCGACGCCGTACGGAAGCTGAAGGCGAAGGGCATCACCCCCCTCGCCCTCGCCGGCAAGGAGAAGTGGCCCGGCATGTACTACTGGGCCTACCTCGCGATGCGCACCGCCGGCGTCGACGCCCTGCAGAAGGCCGGCGACGCCAAGGACTTCACCGGGGCCGGGTTCGTCGAGGCCGGGCAGCACCTCAAGGACCTGGTCCAGCTCCAGCCGTTCCAGAAGGGGTTCCTCGGGGCTGCCTACTCCACGCCCAGCGGGCAGGCCGCCACCGTCGGCAACGGCAAGGCGGCCATGGAACTCATGGGTCAGTGGGCCCCGGTCGTGGAGGCCGACGCGGGCAAGGGCCTCGGCACGAACCTCGGCTTCTTCCCGTTCCCCGAGGTCGAGGGCGGCAAGGGCGCCATCACCGAGGTGTTCGGCGGTGGCGGCGGGCACGCGCTGAGAAAGGGCGCCCCGCAGGCGGCCGTCGACTTCCTGAAGTTCTTCGCCTCGGCCGCCACGGACATCGAACTGGTCAAGAAGACCAATACCCTCCCGGTGGTCCCGGCCGCCGAGAGCGCCATCTCCGACCCCAACACCAAGGCCGTACAGGCGCAGTTGAAGGGCGCCACCGGATTCCAGCTCTACCTCGACCAGGCGTACGCGCCCGCCGTCGGCCAGGAGGTCAACGACAGCGTCGCCGCGCTCATCGCGGGTTCCAAGTCCCCCGAGCAGGTCGCGCAGTCGGTCACCAAGACCGCGAAGGAAGAGCAGTAGCCGGCGATGACCTCCACCTTCCTCCCGGACAAGCGGTCGGGTCCCGATGCCGCCGTGCCCTCCCCGGCCGTTGCCTCGGCCCGGGGGCGGGCGCGGCGACGCACCCTGAACTGGCTCACCGCGGTCGGCTTCCAGGTCCCCGCACTGGTCCTGTTCCTCACGCTGGTGCTGATGCCGATGCTGTTCGCGCTGTACGCCGCCTTCTTCCGCTGGGGCGGCTTCGGCATGCCCTCCGACTACACGGGCACGGACAACTTCACCCGGCTCTTCCAGGACCCGGTCTTCCTGGGCGACCTGTGGCGTTGCCTGGTCCTGGTCGTCCTGTCCCTCGCCCTGCAGCTGCCGTTCGCGCTCGCCATGGCCGTGGCGCTCAACCAGCGGCTGCGCGGGCGGGCCGTGTACCGGATGCTGTTCTTCGCGCCGTACGTCCTGTCCGAGGCCATCACCGGTGTGCTGTTCAGCATGGTCTTCGCCCCGGACGACGGACTCGCCGACCACGTTCTCGGCAGCATCGGCCTGGACGGGCTGGGCGGTGAGTGGTTCGCCGATCCGTCCTACGTCATGGCGACCCTGTTCCTGGTCATGACCTGGAAGTACTTCGGCTTCCACATGATGCTCCACCTGGCCGGACTCCAGGCCGTTCCGGCCGAGTTGACCGAGGCGGCGCTGATCGACGGCGCGGGTCCCTGGCAGCGCTTCCGCAACGTCACCCTGCCGCTGCTCGCGCCCACCCTGCGCATCAGCGTCTTCCTGTCCGTCATCGGGTCCATCCAGCTGTTCGACCTGGTGTGGGTGGTCACGCAGGGCGGACCCGACCACCACTCCGAGACGATGGCCGTGACCATGTTCCAGTTCGGCTTCAAGCGCTACCAGGTCGGCTACGCCAGCGCGATCAGCGTGGTCATGTTCGGCATCTGCCTCGTCTTCGCCCTCACCTACCAGCGGTTCGTGCTCCGCCGCGACCTCGAAGGGGCCACCACGACGATGAGGGGAGACGGCACGTGACCCGCAAGAGTGCGCGCACCCTGCCGCTGCACATGATCCTCGTGGCCGTCGGCGCGGTGATGGCCGTACCTCTGGTGTACGCCGTCCTCTCCGGCTTCAAGTCCACCGACGAGCTGTCCGGCAATCCGTTCGGGCTGCCCGAGCACTGGCTGACCGGGAACTACACCGGCATCCTCGGCTCGGGCGACTTCTGGCGGCTGGTCGGCAACAGCACGCTGATCGCGGTGGGCACGACCGTGCTCGTGGTGGCCGTGTCCGCGCTCGCGGCCTTCTCCTTCGCCCGGTTCGCCTTCCGCGGGCGGGAAGTGCTGTTCACCGTGTTCACGATGGGGCTGATGTTCCCCTTCGCGGTGGCCGCGTTGCCGCTGTTCCTGCTGCTGCGCTCGCTGGACCTGCTGGACAATCCGCTGGGCGTGATCCTTCCGCAGGCCGCCTTCGGACTGCCGATGACGATCATCATCCTGCGCGGCTTCTTCCGGGACATCCCCGGCGAGCTGGAGGAGGCGGCCACCCTCGACGGCTGCAGCTCCTTCGGGTTCTTCTGGCGGGTGCTGCTGCCCATGGCGCGGCCCGCGCTCGGCACCGTCTCCGTCCTCGCCGTCGTCACCAGCTGGAACAACTTCTTCCTGCCACTGCTGGTGTTCACCGACCCCAAGTGGTGGACCCTGCCCGTCGGCGTCCAGCAGTTCCAGGGCCAGTACTCCTCCGACTACGCCCGCGTCTTCGCCTACCTCGTCCTCGCCATGGTCCCCGCCCTCGCCTTCTACTCGGTCGCCGAGCGCCAGCTCGTGGGCGGCCTCACCGCCGGCGCCACCAAGGGCTGATCACACCGGCCGAGCACACCGGCCGAGCACACCCTTCGAGAGACAGGAGTCGCACCATGCCCAAGAACAGCACGCGTCTCAGACTCACCGGCGCCCTCGCAGCCGTCCTGGTGGCGGCCGGCCTCGCCACCGGCCCCGCCGCCCAGGCCCACGAGCGGCAGCCCACCCTCGCCGACCTGGCCCAGCGCCACGGCCGGTACTTCGGCAGCGCCACCGACAACCCCGAACTCTCCGACAGCGCCTACACCGGCATCCTCGGCAGCGAATTCGACATGATCACGCCCGGCAACGGCATGAAGTGGTACGCCACCGAGCCGCAGCAGGGCGTCTTCGACTGGGCCAACGGCGACCAGATCGTGAACCTGGCCCGCAAGAACCACCAGAAGGTCCGCGCCCACACCCTGGTCTGGCACAGCCAGCTGCCCGGCTGGCTCACCTCGAAGCAGTGGACGGCCACCGAACTGCGGGCAGTGCTGAAGAAGCACATCACCACGGAGGTACGGCACTACCGGGGCAAGGTCTACTCCTGGGACGTCGTCAACGAGGCGTTCAACGAGGACGGCAGCTACCGCGAGACCCTCTGGTACCAGACCCTCGGCCCCGGCTACATCGCCGACGCACTGCGCTGGGCCCACCAGGCCGATCCGCACGCCCGGCTCTACCTCAACGACTACAACATCGAGGCCGTCGGACCGAAGAGCGACGCCTACTACCGGCTGGCCGAGGACCTGAAGGCGCAGGGCGCCCCGCTCGACGGCATCGGCTTCCAGGCCCACCTGGCCCTCCAGTACGGCTATCCCACCACCCTGCAGGACAACCTCCACCGCTTCTCCCGCCTCGGCCTCGACACCGCCCTCACCGAGGTCGACGTACGGATGCAACTGCCCGCGACCGAGCAGAAGCTCGCCGAGCAGGCGGACTGGTACCGGGACCTGACCGCGGCCTGCCTGGCCGTGCGCCGCTGCGTGGGCGTGACGGTCTGGGACTACACCGACAAGTACTCCTGGATCCCGGCCTTCTTCCCGGGCGAGGGCGCGGCCCTGCCCTGGGACGAGCACCTGAACCCCAAGCCGGCCTACACCGCGCTGCGGGAGGCGCTGCGATAGCGCTCGGCTACGCACCGTAGCCACCCCCGGACACACGTCGGGGCCGGTGCGCACCGTGGGTGTGCGGCCGGCCCCTTGGGGTCACCGGGCGGTGCGGCGGACCGCCCGGGGCGCTGCTCAGGCGGCGGTCATCACCTGTTCCGCACCGAGCGGTCGGTGCGGGGCGATGACGCGGCCGTCGGGCAGCAGCTCACCGGTGTCCTCGAAGAGCAGGACGCCGTTGCACAGCAGACTCCACCCCTGCTCCGGGTGGTGCGCCACGAGGCGGGCGGACTCCCGGTCGGCGGACTCGGCTTGCGGACACGGTGGCTGGTGCTGGCACATGGGTGGGATCTCTCGCTCGGTCGTGGTCATCTTCGTCCCCCGTGGTGATAGTCGGTCGGAACCCAGTGTTGCCCTCTGGGCGTCATTCCGCAGGGATTTCGCAGCACCGCTTCTCACAGGTTCATGACGCGTCACCCACGCGGACGGTTCATTCCAACTGCACTGTCCCTTTGGGTGGTTCGGGGTGGCCGGATAGGACTAGTCCGGACGTGAGAGAGCCTTTTTCGGCTCGTCGGAGCGGCTAATTGCTCGTACGAGCGCATTCCATTCCCGTGGGGCGCCGCAGTCCCGGAGAAGTATTCACATCCCGGAAAAAACAGTCGTACCCCGCTTCCCTTCCGGGCAGCGGGGTACCTGGGCGTCGTTCAGGCGGGTGAGCCGAGCAGCGGGACGGGAGTCGCCCGATGGGTCAGCACCGGCAGCAACTCGGAGACCCGGCAGGGCCGGTGGGCCGATATGCCGGGCGGCGCCGGGGCCAGAGGTATCAGCAGGTCGGTGGCGGCCGGATGACCCTCGGCGGGCTCGGCGGCGACCTCGCCGTGCAGCCACAGGGTGAGCATGTACAGGCCGGGCACGGAGAGCAGACGCGGCTGGTACGGCTGCGGCAGCGCCTCGGCCTGCTGCAGGGCTCGCTCGGTGGAGACGATGTAGGGGCCCTCGAAGAAGTGCGAGAAGGCCCAGCCGTCCGGGGTGAGCATGGTGTCGGCCGCGGCCACGGCGCGGTCGCCGCAACGTATCAGGAAGCGCCACCCGGCCAGCCGGGTCGCGGACAGGCCCTGCGCGGTGATCCGGTCCAGCACGTGCACCGGAAGAGGCAGTTCGGGCGTCACGGGGCCCCGCGCTGCGCGCAGGGAGGGAGTTCGGGAATCACGGACCGCGGTGGGTGAACCGAGGGCCGTGAGGACGGAGCGCAGGGCGGGCGCGGGTGCAAGGGGCACATGCAGCGGCATGGTGGGTCGCCTCTCGTTCGACAGGCGCGGCGGCGCGAGGGAGGGTGGGGCGGACGGCGCTGTCTGCTCACGGGTGGCCTGAGAGGTGGGGGCCCGGATCGGTGAACGAGGGTGCGGCTGAGGCCTGCCGCCCGTCACTTCGGCGGCAGGAACACGTCGGGAAGCGGGACCGCGGGCACCAACCTTAGGCCTTGTTCGCAAGGTTATACGACACGTGTTCAGACGATGTTTCGTCTACCGGATTCAGGTCGACCCGACAAGGGGTCATTCAGCCGATGGTTCGCGTAAATTATCCCGATTTCCGGTCTGCGATCGCGCGGCTGACCTCGGAATACACCGTCATCGCGGTCGGCCGAATGCCGTCGGCGTTTTTCACGAGGCGGGCTGGGAACCCGAAGATGCGTACTGCGGCATGCCCCGTGAATGTGCCGCGGGGAACATTCGACAGAGTAGCGGGTGTCGCGCCCGCATGGGACGTTATCGATCGCTTCGGCTGGGCATCATCCCACCTGACCCGGGACCCCGGCGGCCGGATCTGCGGCCCGCCCATCCAAGGAGGGACACTTCGATGGGGGAGAAGGTCGTGGCGGGGCAGTTCGACCTGTCCGATCGCCAGCGCTACCGCGAAAAGCTCCAAAAGTGTCTGGCGGGACTGGAGCGGCTGCTGGTCGAGAAGCGGTTCGACCGCCCGAAGAACCTCATGGGTGTGGAGATCGAATTGAATCTCGCCGGCCCCGACGGCATGCCGAAAATGCTGAACGGGCAGGTGCTGGAGCGCATCGCGAGCCGCGATTTCCAAACAGAACTCGCCAGGTTCAACCTGGAAGTGAACATAGCCCCACACCGGCTGGGCGGCCGCGTATTCGACCGGCTCGCCGAGGAACTGCGCACCTCCCTGGCGTATGCCGACCGGAAGGCCGGCGAGGTGGACGCCGGAATCGTGATGATCGGCATTCTGCCCACGCTCGAGCCCGACGACGTGGTCTCCGCCAACCTCTCCGAGGCGGACCGTTACACCCTGCTCAACGACCAGATCGTGGCCGCCCGCGGCGAGGACTTCGTCCTCGACATCGAGGGGGTGGAGCACCTGACCCGCACCTCCAAGTCCATCGCCCCCGAGGCCGCGTGCACCTCCGTGCAGCTGCACCTCCAGGTCACCCCGGCCCGCTTCGCCGACGTGTGGAACGCGGCACAGGTGGCGTCGGCCGCGCAGATCGCCGTCGGCGCCAACTCGCCCTTCCTGTTCGGGCACGAGCTGTGGCGCGAGTCCCGGGTGCCGCTGTTCCTGCAGGCCACCGACACCCGCCCGCCGGAACTCCAGGCCCAGGGGGTGCGGCCGCGCATCTGGTTCGGCGAACGCTGGATCTCCTCCGCGTACGACCTGTTCGAGGAGAACCTGCGCTTCTTCCCGCCCCTGCTGCCGATCTGCGACGCCGAGGAGCCGCTGGAGGTCCTGGACGCCGGCGGCGTACCCCGGCTCGCCGAACTCGTCCTGCACAACGGCACGATCTACCGCTGGAACCGGCCCGTCTACGACATCGCGAACGGCGTGCCGCACCTGCGCGTGGAGAACCGGGTGCTGCCGGCCGGGCCGACCGTCACCGACGTGATCGCCAACGCGGCCTTCTACTACGGCCTGGTGCGCGCCCTCGCCGAGGAGCCCCGGCCGATGTGGACCCGGCTGCCCTTCGCGGTGGCCGAGGCCAACTTCGACGCGGCGTGCCGGTACGGCATCGACGCCCGCTTCGTCTGGCCTCGGCGGGGACGCTACGGCGGCACCGGCGAGGTCGACGCGGTCACCCTGGTCCGCGACGAGCTGCTGCCGCTGGCCTCGGCGGGGCTGGACGCGTGGGGCCTGGAAGCCGCCGACCGGGACCTCTACCTGGGCGTCATCGAGGAGCGGTGCCGGCGCCGGGTCAACGGGGCCTCCTGGCAGGCGGCCACCTTCCACCGGGCCCTGGAACAGGGACTCGGCCGCGAGGCGGCCCTCGCCGCGACGACCCGGCGCTATGCCGAGCTGATGCACGCGGGGGAGCCGGTGCACACCTGGCCCGTCGGGCTGCCCGAGCCGGTGCCGCTCGGCTGAGGGCCGTCGGTCACCGGGGAAGCACTGCCCGGCCACGCACTCCCCAGGTCGATCCGGCATGCTGTGACCTCGCATGACCGGACCGAAGGCAGGAGTGCACGTGGAGGCTGACCCGGTGGCCGAGGCGTACCCGCGGGAGCGGTTCTCGCGGCGGATCCTCCGCGACGAGACGCTGCTCGTCCTGGGGCTCTCGCTGGGCGCGAGCGGGGTGTCCGCGCTGATCAGCTTCGTCGGGTCGGTCACCAAACCGGGTGGGCTCAGGGAGCAGGCGGCCACCCTCAACGCCTCGGCCGCGCCCGGCCGCCCCTGGCTCGACCTCGCCTGGCAGCTCTTCGGCATCGCCAGCGCGCTGGTCCCCGTGGCCCTGGTCGCCCACCTGCTGATGCGCGAGGGCGAGAGCATGCGCACGCTGGGCTTCGACCGCACCCGCCCCTGGCCCGACCTCGGCCGGGGCGCGGGCGTCGCGGCCGTGATCGGAAGCACCGGCATCGCCTTCTACCTGGCCGCCCGCGGCCTCGGCTTCAACCTCACCGTGGTGCCCGAGGCGCTGCCCGACGTGTGGTGGAAGTACCCGGTGCTGATCCTGTCCGCCCTGCAGAACGCGATCCTCGAAGAGGTCATCGTCGTCGGCTATCTGCTGCGCAGACTCGGGCAGTTGGGCTGGACCCCGGGGACCGCACTGGTGGCCAGCGCGGTCCTGCGCGGCTCGTACCACCTCTACCAGGGCATCGGCGGCTTCATCGGCAACATGGTCATGGGCGTGGTCTTCGTCTGGCTCTACCGCCGCTGGGGCCGGGTCGGCCCACTGGTCGTCGCGCACTCCCTGCTCGACATCGGCGCCTTCGTCGGCTACGCCCTCCTCGCCGGCAAGGTGGGCTGGCTGCCCACGGCCTAGGACCCGAGCAGCTCGCCCTCGATGACCGTGACCGCGCTGCCGGTGAGCAGGGTGCGGTCGCCGCGCAGTCCGGTGCGGACCAGGCCGGTGCGGCGGGAGGCCTGCAGACCGGTGAGGTCGTCCCGGCCCAGGCGGGCGGACCAGTGCGGGGCGAGCGAGGTGTGCGCGCTGCCGGTGACCGGGTCCTCGTCGATGCCGAGGTTGGGGAAGAAGCAGCGGGAGACGTAGTCGTAGCCGAGCGACGGGTCGTCGGCGAGGGCCGTCGCGATGACGCCGCGCGAGGAGTGGGCCGCAAGGGCCTTGAAGTCCGGGGCGAGCCCGCGGACCGTACGCTCGTCGGCCAGTTCCACCAGCAGGTCGCCGACGTCGGGGCCGGTGTCGTGAGCACCGACCGGTTCGGCGCCCAGCGCCCTGGCGAGCCCGGTCGGCAGCTCGACCGGGGTGAGCGGGGCGGTCGGGAAGTCCAGGGTGATCGAGCCGTCCGCACCCGGCGTGGCGATGAGCACCCCACTGCGGGTGGTGAACCGCACCGGTCCCTCGTGGGCACCGGTGGTGTACAGGACGTGGGCGGTGGCGAGGGTGGCGTGCCCGCACATCGCGACCTCGGTGACGGGCGTGAACCAGCGCAGCGCCCAGTCCTCGGGGCCGCCCTCGGGCAGCCGGTGCGCGAACGCCGTCTCGGCGTGGTTGACCTCCAGAGCGACCTTCTGGAGCCAGTCGTCGTCCGGGAAGACGTCGTCCAGGATCAGGACTCCTGCCGGGTTGCCGGCGAAGGGGCGGTCGGTGAAGGCGTCGACGATTCGGATGTGCATGGCCCCGACGCTAGGGGCGTGGGAAGCCGCGGGACCAAGGCCAATTCAGGAACCCTGGACCGAATTCACGCCGGTGGCACGGCCGGCCGTGACCCACGGGGCGAGCTGGGCGACGCCGAACGCCACTTCCACGACCAGGAAGGGCCACAGCACCTGCGGACCGCCGTGCGCCAGCGCGTACGCCTGCCACAGGGCGAAGAGCGTGCGCGCGACTCCGTCCAGGAGCCCGTGCAACGGCAGCGGCCGTACGACCCGCAGGACGGACCAGACGACCACGACCGAGCCCATCAGGTTGGCGTACAGGATCTGCATCGGGTCCAGCGCCGGGAAGGCACCCAGGCCGGCCGCGTCACCCGCCTCCGCCAGCAGGTGGTGCACCAGCGTGTACGTCCACGGCGTCGCGAAGCCGGCGGTGACGAGCAGGTCGTACCAGCCGCTGGCCCGTACGAGGCGGAGATAGGCGGGGCGGTGGGGGGCGGGGAAAAGGCTCACGGAGAACTCCTCGGGCGGGTCCGTCTCTGACGCGGCTCACGCTAAACAGCGGAGTACGCTCCAAGGTCAAGTCCGGGGAGCGGCGGGGGAGTCATGCGCATCGGAGAACTGGCCGCACAGGCGGGCCTGTCCAAGGACACCGTTCGCTTCTACGAGCGGATCGGGCTGATCGAGGGCCGCCGTCTGTCCAACGGCTACCGCGACTTCCCGCCCGAGACGGTGACCTGGCTGCACTACGTCCGCACCGCACAGACCCTCGGCTTCACGCTCGCGGAGATCGCCCGGCACGGCGCGGACCTGCGCGACGCCCCGGACAGCGCCGAGGCGCTGTCCGCACTCCTCGCCGACAAGATCCGCATCATCGACACCCGCATGTCCGAACTCGCGGCGCTGCGTGCAGATCTCACGTCCCGCGTCGACACGGGCTGCCCGCTGCGGGCGGCCGGGACGGACGCCTGAGCCCCACCGGGACGACCCGGAGCCATCCCCGGAAAGGGGCTTGCCGCACTATCGGTACCGATATATCGTTGATGCATCGCGTAAGGAACGCGACCGATATGTGACTGATCAGTGATGGAATGGAGTGATCGCGATGCGTACCCACGGTTTCGAGCGTGGACATCGTCAGGACGGCCCGGGCCGGCACGGCTGGGGCGGGTTCGGTGGATTCGAAGGGCGCCGGGGTGCCTTCGGGCCCTTCGGCCCGGGTGGTCCCGGGTTCGGGCCCGGCTTCGGGCCGGGGCCCTGGGGGCCGCGAGGACGGGGTGGCCCGAGGGGGAGGGCGCGGCGCGGTGACGTGCGCGCCTCGATCCTGGCCCTGCTCAAGGACCGGCCCATGCACGGCTACGAGATGATCCAGGAGATCGCCGAGCGCAGCGGCGGCGCGTGGAAGCCCAGTCCCGGCTCGGTCTACCCCACCCTCCAGCTGCTGGAGGACGAGGGTCTGATCGCCAGTGAGAGCGAGGGCGGCAAGAAGCTGTTCGCCCTGACCGAGAACGGCCGCAGCGTCGCCGAGGAAGGTCCGGAGGCCCCCTGGGAGGAAGCCTCGCGCGGGGTCGACTTCGAGGCCCTCGGTGAGATCCGGCAGGCAGGCTTCGGTCTGATGCAGGCCTTCGGGCAGGTCTGGAACACCGGCACCAAGGAACAGCGCGAGAAGGCGCTGGCCGTCATCAACGACGCCCGCAAGAAGCTGTACCTCATCCTCGCCGACGAGGACTGAGGCCTGCGGCGACGGAAGGCGCCCCGTGGAGACTCCGCGGGGCGCCTTCCCGTGTCCGTCCCTGTGTCCGTGTCCGGGCTCAGGCCACCAGTCCGCCCAGCTTGCGCAGCGACTCGTTCAGGGCGGCCGTCGCCGAGTCCTTGAGCTTGCCCGCCATCAGCGACACCGCGGCGCCGGTGAACTCGCCGTCGATGCGGACCGTCGTGGCGTCGCCGTCAGGGAGGAGCGTGTAGCGGGTGGCCACGGTCACGGCCATGGGGCCCTTGCCGCGGATGGCGAACACCCGCGCCGGCTCCAGCTCCTCGATGGTCCAGTCGACCTCCGCCGGGAAGCCCATCAGCTTCATGTTCTCCTGGAAAGTCCCGCCCACCGCCAGGCTCTCGGGCCCGCCCTTGGGGAAGCTGGTGTGGGTCGCGTTCCACTCGCCGTACGCCGACCAGTCGGTGAGCTGGGTCCACACCTTCTCGGCCGGTGCCTGGATGCGTGCCTCGGCGCTGACTTCGGCCATGCGACCACCCCTTCGTTTCGGGCTTCGGTGTCGCGGAACGTAGCCTCATGGCCTCGAACATTCAATACTGATGAACCGTCAGAAATTGTGTTCTCCGGAGGCGTGCACCCGGTACACGCACCTGCGGCCAAGAGGGGCCTGATCTCCTCCGTAAGGATGAGATTCCGGCCGGTGATGTCCACTCTGTGCGGGACGCGAAAATGGTTCCCCTCGCGGATGACTCGGCCCGCTGGGGCTGATGAGGTAGAGGATGTGCAACACCGTATAGCCCGTCAGCCCGCCCATGACCAGGGCGGCCTGCCCACGGACGACGACGCCGGGCTCAGTGCCGAGCTGGCGGCGGTGGTCGCCGGTGCCCGCCGCAGGGCCCTGCGGGACGGGGACCGGCAGATCGACACCGCCCATCTGCTCCACT
This sequence comes from Streptomyces sp. NPDC085866, assembly GCF_044541035.1. Lineage (NCBI taxonomy): Bacteria > Bacillati > Actinomycetota > Actinomycetes > Kitasatosporales > Streptomycetaceae > Streptomyces > Streptomyces sp. NPDC085866. Next base: position 240,078 of record NZ_JBITSQ010000013.1, on the reverse strand, counting down.
CTCTTCTGGAGTCCGACCCCGAGGCCCGCGCCGCCGTCGGCGAAGCCCCGCAGCTCGCCCGGCTGCTCGGCTACCTCGTGCAGCGCAGCATCGGCTACGGGCTGCGCTGGCAGAGCGGCGTGGAGGACTCCGGAGCGATCGCGGTCGTACCGGACCCCGCTTCGTACGGCGGTGAACCCAAGGAGGCCGGGGGCTGGTCGCCCGTCGCGGCCGCCGCCATGGAGGACGCCCGCCGACGCGCCCGGCAGCGTGGCGAGACCCGGGCGGGCGGCATCGACCTGCTGGCCGCGCTGGTGGTGGACCCGGAGTCCCGGGCCGTCGCGGTCCTGGAGCGTGCCGGCATCCCCGCAGACCACCTGCGAGCCCGGATCGAGGCCCGCCCGGGGGAGTACGCCGGCGAGGGCGGGGCGGCCTGCTGAACCGGCGTTCCGGCACCCAGGCCGGCCCCCGAGAAGTCCATCCCCTGAGACAGGTGTCAACGGGGATGACGCTCATGTCAGCGCCTGTCATCATGTGCCGGTGCATACGTCTGAGAGCAGTCAGGGCAGCCACGGCAAGGGCGCCGGGCTCGGTCTCGCCCTCGTTTCCGCGCTGGCCTTCGGCGGGTCCGGAGTGGCGGCCAAACCGCTGATAGAGGCGGGTCTCGACCCGCTCCACGTGGTGTGGCTACGCGTGGCCGGCGCCGCCCTGGTGATGCTGCCGCTCGCCGTGCGGCACCGCGCCCTGGTGCGCCGCCGCCCCACGCTGCTCGCCGGGTTCGGGCTGCTCGCTGTCGCCGGCGTCCAAGCCTGCTACTTCGCCGCGCTCTCCCGCATCCCGGTCGGCGTGGCACTGCTCGTCGAGTACCTGGCTCCCGCGCTGGTGCTCGGCTGGGTGCGGTTCGTGCAGCGGCGGCCCGTCTCGCGTGCCGCCGCCCTCGGCGTGGTGCTCGCGGCCGGCGGTCTCGCCTGCGTGGTGGAGGTGTGGTCGGGGCTGAGCTTCGACGCGCTCGGCCTGCTGCTCGCGCTCGGCGCCGCCTGCTGCCAGGTCGGCTACTTCGTCCTGTCCGACCAGGGCAGCGAGGCCGGCAACCAGGCGCCGGATCCGCTCGGCGTCAGCGCCTACGGCCTGCTCGTGGGAGCCGCCGTCCTGACCGTCGTGGCCCGCCCCTGGAGCATGGACTGGTCGGCGCTGGCCGGCTCCGCGGACATGAACGGCACCGCTGTCCCGGCCTTCGCCCTGCTCGGCTGGATCGTCCTGGTCGCCACGGTCGTCGCGTACATCACCGGCGTGCTGTCCGTGCGACGGCTGTCCCCGCAGGTCGCGGGCGTCGTCGCCTGCCTGGAGGCGGTCGTCGCGACCGTCCTGGCCTGGGTGCTGCTCGGCGAGCACCTGTCGGCGCCGCAGATCGTGGGCGGTGCCGTCGTCCTCCTCGGCGCGTTCATCGCCCAGTCCTCGACACCGGCCAAGGGTTCCGGCGAGCCGGTGGCCCGGGGCGGCGTGGAACGGGAGCTGTCCGCCCCGGGTACGCCTGCCTAGGGTGCTGATCACGCCGCTGAACGCACTCGTCCGTCCGTCCACGGCCGCCTGAGGCGGGTCTCCGGGAAGAAGGCACCCGGCAGGTGGAACCGCGCGGGTCGGTGCTGCCCGCAGACGAAGTCCGCGCGCCCTGCGTCGGCGCGCCCTGCGTCGGCGCGCCCTGCGTCCGCGCGCCCTGCCACGGTGACCGGCACCCCGCTGGCGCTCGGAGCGGTCGCCGGCCGGACGTTCGCCGAGGCCCGCGACCGCCGTCGGACGGTCCCGGTGTGACCCCCGCGTCAGAGCGCGGCGATGTACTCCGGGACGTCGATGCCGGGCGCCAGGTCGGTGTTGTCGACCGGCGTGCCGTAGCCCTTGCGCAGCGGGACCACCCCGGCCCAGTGCGGCAGGTCGAGGTCCTCGGGCTCGTCGTTCGCGCCGCCGGTGCGGATCTTGGCGGAGACCTCGTCCAGGTCGAGGCGGATGACCGCGGTGGCGGCCAGCTCCTTCTTGTTCGCGGGCCGGGAGTCGGCGGCCCGGCCCGGCACGACCTGGTCCACCAGCGCGTCCAGGGCCAGCCGCCGCTCCTCGGGGTCGGTGACCTCGTGCGCGATGCCGTGCACCACCACGGAGCGGTAGTTGATCGAGTGGTGGAAGGCGGAGCGGGCGAGCACCAGCCCGTCGACATGGGTGACCGTCAGGCACACCGCGAGGCCCGGGTCCGCCTCACCGGTCATGCGCAGCGGGCGCGAACCCGTGGACCCGTGCACGTAGAGCCGCTCGCCGACCCGGCCGTACAGCGTCGGCAGCACCACCGGGGCGCCGTCGCGGACGAAGCCGAGGTGGCAGACGTAGCCCTCGTCGAGTATCGCGTGCACCACGTCCTTGTCGTACGACGCCTTCTGCGCGGATCGCGTCGGCACGGTGCGGTCGGTCGGGGTGTACGCGACGGGCTTCGGCGGAGTCTCCTGGGTCCCCTGCATGGCGTTCTCCATTGCACTAGTGCATAATTGATTTTGTGCTAGGAGAGTATCCGATTCAGGGGCACGGCGCAGCAGAGATTGCGGCCAGTGTCGAGCGCGCGGTCGGCGCCGGTGAGCTGGAACCGGGCCAACCACTGCCTCCCATGCGGGAGTTGGCGACCCGGCTCGGGGTGAACCCGAACACGGTCGCGGCCGCCTATCGCACTCTGCGCGAGCGCGGGGTGATCGAGACCGCCGGCCGCCGGGGCAGCAGGGTCCGGCCGAAGCCGGCGACGACGGGCCGCGAGCAGATCCAGGTGGCCGTGCCGGAGGGCGTGCGGGACATGGCCGACGGCAACCCGGACCCCGCGCTGCTGCCCCACCTGGCAAAGGCGTTCGCGGCGGCCGCCGCGCAGGGCGACCGGGAACCCGTGCTGTACGGGCACGACCCGGTGGAGCCGGAGCTGGCGCGTCTCGCCCGCGCCGCCCTGGACGCCGACGGAGTGCCCGACGGCCCCATCGGCGTGGCCTCCGGATCGCTGGACGCCGCCGAGCGGGTCCTGGCGGCGCACCTCAAGCCGGGCGACCAGGTGGCGGTGGAGGACCCCGGCTGGGGCAGGGTGCTGGATCTGGTCCCGGCGCTCGGGTTGCGCGCGGTGCCCGTCGGCGTCGACGACGAAGGGCCATGCCCCGAGGACGTCAGGCGGGCGCTGGAGTCCGGGGCGCGCGCCCTGATCGTCACGGACCGGGCGCAGAACCCGACAGGTGCCGCACTGACCGCCACGCGCGCGCGTGCGCTCCGGTCGGTGCTCCGGGAGTACCCCGAGACCCTGTTGATCGAGGACGACCACGGTCACGGCATCGTCGATGTGCCCCTGTCCCCGCTCGCCGGGGTCACCCGCCACTGGGTCTTCGTCCGCTCCGTCGCCAAGGCCTGGGGCCCGGATCTGCGCCTGGCCGTGTTCACCGGGGACGCGGTCACCGTCGACCGGGTGCGGGGGCGGCAGCGCCTGGGTGCCGGGTGGGTGAGCCTGCTCGTCCAGCGGGCCGTCGTGAGGCTGTGGAACGACGGCGCAGTGGACACACACGAGGTGGCGGCCTCGTACGGCGGCCGCCGGGACGCCCTGATCAAGGCTCTGACCGAACGCGGTGTGGCGGCGCACGGCCGCAGCGGCATGAACGTCTGGGTCCCGGTCCCCGACGAGACGGGCGTGGTGGCCCGCTTGCTGCACGCGGGCTGGGCGGTCTCGCCGGGGGCCCGCTTCCGCCTGAACGCTCCACCGGGGATCCGCATCACGATCTCGACGCTGACGACGGAGGAGGCCGGTGAGCTGGCGGATGCGGTGGCGGCAGCGGTGGGCCCGGCACCGGCCAGGACGTATGTGTAGCGAAGGCCGACGGCACCTCGCCCCCTCAGGCCTTCCGCTTCACCTGGGTGAGCGCGGCGCCCGCGAGAACGATCAGGGCTCCCACCGGCGTGGTCCAGCGCAGCGACTCCCCGAGGATCGCCACCCCCGCAGCCGTGGCGATGACCGGGATGAAGTACGTGACCATCTGGGCAGTGGTGGGCCCGACTTCCGCGACCAACCCGTACTGAATGAGAACCGCCAGCCCCGTCCCCAAGGCTCCCAGCGCGGCGATCGCCAGCAGCGGAACGAACGAGAAGTGCGCCGGCAGGCTGGTGAACAGAGGTGTCACAACGGCCAGTTGAACAGTCGCCAGCAGCAACTGCGCCCCGGTCATCGCCAGATGCGAGTTCCCCGTCCCCGCCAGCGTCCGCCGTACATAGATCCACCCGACCGGATAGCTCAGCGAGGCCGCCAGGGCCATGGCGGTGCCCGTGGCATCGAGCCCGTGGAACCCCTGCCACGCCCCGAGCACCGTCAGCACCCCCAGGAAGCCCAGGCCGAGGCCGGCGAAGCGAACCCGCGTGGGCCGGTCCTCCGAGAGCGCGACCAAGGAGAGTGCCATGCCCCACAGCGGTGAGGTGGCGTTGCAGATGCCCGCCAGTGTGGAGGGGATCGTCAGCTCGGAATAGGCGAAGAGGGAGAACGGGAGGGCGTTCAGGAAGAAAGCGGCGACCGCCATGTGCCCCCAGACCCGCGCCCCCCGCGGCAGCCGCTCCCGCTTCACGGCCATCGTCGCCGCCAGCACCGCCGTACCGAAGACCAGCCGGCCCAGGGTGACCTGGAAGGGCGCGTAGCCCTCCGTGCCCACCTTGATCAGCAGGAAGCTGAAGCCCCAGATCAGCGAGAGGGCGCCGAAGCGCAGCTGCCAGTCGAGGCGGGGGCGGGTGGGGGTGGGGGACTGGGTTCGGGGTGCGGTGACCGTGCTCATGGCATCAACGATGCTGGAGGCAACCTCGTAGCACAATCGAGATTTCCCACTCGGTATCTCTTAGGATTGCTTACATGTTGAACCTGGAGCGCCTGCGCACCCTGGACGCCCTCGCCCGGCACGGCTCGGTCAGTGCCGCCGCCGAGGCGCTGCACGTCACCACGTCCGCGGTCTCGCAGCAGCTGGGCAAGCTGGAGCGGGAGGTCGGCCAGCAGCTGCTGGCCAAGAACGGGCGGGGTGTGCGGCTCACGGACGCGGGGCGGCTGCTGTCCGAGCACGCGGCCCGGATCCTCTCGCAGGTCGAGCTGGCCCAGTCCGACCTGGAGGCGCATCGCGGCCAGGTCGTCGGCGAACTGCGACTGTCGGCGTTCCCGACCGCCGCCCGCGGCCTGTTCCCGACCGCGCTCGGCGCCCTGCGCGCCCAGCACCCGGGGCTGCGGGTGCGCTCCAGCGAACTGGAGCCGGAGCAGGGCATCGCCGGTGTCGTGCGCGGCGACCTCGATCTCGCGGTCGTCCTCGACTGGTACAACAAGCCGATGCCCGTGCCGGACGGCCTCGTCAAGGCTCCGCTGCTGGACGACGCGGCCGACGTCGCCCTGCCCGTCGGGCACCGCCTCGCGGACCGGGACGAGGTGGACCTCGCCGAGTTCGCGGAGGACGAGTGGATCACCTGGGGCGAGGGCGAGTTCTGTCACGAGTGGCTGATGTTCACGCTGCGCTCGAAGGGCATCGAGCCGATCGTCGGCCACCGGGCCGGCGAGACCCACACCCAACTCGGCCTGGTCGCCGCCGGGTTGGGTGTGTGCATCGCACCGCTGCTGGGCCGCCACCCGGTGCCGCCGGGCATCGTCCTGGTCCCGCTCAAGCAGCGCGTACGCAGGCACGTGTACGTCGTCTGGCGCGCGGACGCCGACCGTCGCCCGTCGATCCGGGCGGCGGTCGAGGCCCTGCGCACGTCGGCCCGGCAATCCGGCTGAGCGCTACGCCCCGAGCTTCCGGAAGTCCCAGGACACGATCTTCTCCGGGACGAGCCGCGCCCAGGCGTGCCGGCCGTCGTGCGGCATCTCGTCCAGGCCGAAGTTCTTGCGGGCGAACAGCGTCTCAGCCGTGTCGAGTTCGGCGCACAACTCGCCGGTCCGCGGCACCTCGCCGACGAACTCCACCCGCCCGGACAGCTCGACCCCGCGCAGCTGGTCGTACTCCTCGCCCGAGTCGACCACGACCGCCACCCGCGGATCGCGGCGCAGCTGGACCCAGCGCCGGCTGCGGACCACCGAGTACAGCCACAGCGAGGTGCCGTCCCAGGCGAACCAGAGCGCGCTGACGTGCGGCGCGCCGTCCGTCGAGACCGTGGCGACCCGGCAGGTGCGCTGACTGGTCAGGAACTCGTCCAGCTCTCCGGGCGTCATCATGATCTTCCGGCCCCGGCGCTGCTGAGTGACGGTCATACGGCCCCCTCTTCTCCCACGTCGTGCCAGAGGACTTCCGAGTACTGTTGATCCTCTGACATCACGTCAGAAAAGGGAATGGGTCGACTTCCGCTGTCGCCTCGTTGTGGTTACTCTCACCGCCCCGCACCTCGGCGAACGGAGGCGCCATGCCGTCGTACGAAGAGCTCGGCGAACTGCTCGATCCCGCGAGCACGGTCCTGCTGACAGTGGAGTGCCAGCAGGGGGTGGTCGGCCCGGACAGCGCGCTGCCCGAACTCGCCCGCGAGGCCCGCTCCTCCGGTGCCCTGCGCAACGTGGCCCGGCTGGTCTCCGCCGCGCACGAGACCGGGGTGCAGGTGATACACGCCCTCGCCGAGCGCCGCCCGGACGGCCGGGGCGCGAACCGCAACGCCCGCCTCTTCCGCGCCGCCGAACGGCTCCCCGTCCAGCAGCTGGCCGGCACCACCGCGGTGCGGGTCGCGCCCCCGATCGAGGTCACCGAGGAGGACTTCGTCGTGCGACGGCTGCACGGCCTGTCCCCGATCCAGGGCACCGAGGTCGACGCACTGCTGCGCAACCTCGGCTGCCGCACCCTGATCGTCACCGGCGTCTCGGCCAATGTGGCCGTGCCCAACGCGGTGTTCGACGCGGTCAACCGCGGCTACACCGCCGTCGTCCCGGCCGACGCCATCGCGGGTGTGCCCGCCGACTACACCCCCGCGATGATCCGCAACACCCTCGCCCTGGTCGCCACCATCACGTCCACGGACGAGGTGCTCGGCTGCTTCGAACGGCCGCGCCGGCGGCCGTGACGCGGCTCAGGCCAACTTGATCTCGTCGCCGGAGACGGTGATCTTCGCGGCGGCCAGCGGCTGGGTCGCGGGACCCTGCTTCACGCTGCCGTCCTCGGCGGAGAAGTGACTGTTGTGGCACGGGCAGACGATCACGCCGTCGGCCACACTGCCCACCGCGCAGCCCTGGTGGGTGCACTTCGAGGAGAAGGCCTTGTAGGTGCCCGCCGCGGGCTGGGTGACCACCACGCCCTGGTCCTTGAAGATCTTGCCGCCGCCCTCCGGGATGTCCGTGGTCTTGGCGAGGGCCGTGCCGCCGGCCGAACCGCCCGAGGCCGAGGAACCGCTGTCCTGCGAGGCCCCGGTGGATCCCGTGGGGCCGGTGGACCCGGTCGTGCCGGACGAACCGGACCCGGTGTTGACGGTGTCGGACGAATTGTCACCCGAACCGCAGGCGGTCAGCGCGGCGGCGAGCCCTGCCGCTCCCGCCGCCGCCATGACGGTACGACGGGCCGGTCCCGCTTCGGGCTTGGGCGATGCGCTGGTCATGTGGGCGTTCCCTTCCGCGGAGCTTTTCGTGATCCGTCCAGGGGTACGGTCCTCGGGCACCACCTGTTCAGACGGGCACCCTGATCCTTGCCCGGCGGGCATGAGGCGGCCGTAAGACACAGCTGTCGACGAGCTGTCGGCGGGGCGCGGCTCCCGCGCCAGTAACCTGGGGCGATGCTCAAGGAAGTCACCGTGACCCGCTACATCACGCCGCTGCGTGAGGGCGGCTCCTTGCCGGGGCTCGTCGAGGCCGACGACTTCGGGACGTACGTCATGAAGTTCACCGGCGCCGGACAGGGCCGCAAGACACTGGTCGCCGAGGTCGTCTGCGGCGAACTCGCCCGCCGGCTCGGATTCCGGATGCCCCGCCTCGTCACCGTCGAGCTGGACTCCGTCCTGGGGCTCGGCGAGCCCGAGCAGCAGGTGCAGGAGCTGCTCCGGTCCAGCGGCGGCACCAACCTCGGCATGGACTTCCTCTCCGGCGCCCTCGGCTACGACCCGCTCGCCTTCCCGGTGAGCTCCGAGGAGGCCGGGCGGATCGTCTGGTTCGACGCGCTGATCAACAACGTGGACCGCTCCTGGCGCAACCCGAACCTCCTCGTGCACCGCGGTGAGCTGTGGCTCATCGACCACGGCGCCACGATGATCTGGCACCACAACTGGCCCTCCGTCGAGGCCTCGGCGGCCCGCCCCTATGACGCCTCCGACCATGCCCTCGCCCGGTTCGCCCCGGACGTGACCGCCGCCGCGGCAGAGCTGGCCCCCAAGGTCACCGAGGACCTCCTGGCCGAGGTCACCGCCGAGATCCCCGACGCCTGGCTGGCCGGCGAGCCCGGTTTCGACACCCCGGACGACCTGCGGCGGGCCTATGCGCGGCCCCTGCTCTCCCGGGCGGCCGTCATCGCCGAGCGCATCACGGGAATCGAGGAGGGCAAGTGAGCGAGACCCGCATCCACATGGCCGGCCATGTGGTCGAGCGCCACATCACCCGGGCGGGCCAGGGCGGCGACCGGGACGTGTTCGAGTACGCCCTGCTGCGGGTCGTCCCGCGCGTCGAGCGCGGCGAGTGCATCAACGCGGGCGTGGTCGTCTACTGCCGCGCCCAGGCCTACGTCGGCGCCCGCATCCACCTGGACCAGGCCCGGCTGCTCGCCCTCGACCCCGATGCCGACGTGGCCGGGGTGCGGGCCGCGCTCGCCGCGATCGAGCGTCACTGCGCGGGCGGTGAGGAGGCCGGACAGGCGGCAGGCGACGACGCGGGACGCCGCTACCGCTGGCTGATCGCCCCCCGCTCCACCATCGTCCAGCCCGGACCCGTGCACACCGGACTGACCACCGACCCGGCGGCCGAAACCGAGCGTCTGCTGGACCTCCTGGTGAGGTAATGGATCACACCACCCGGTGTCCCGTTGACACCGGGTGCCAGGACTTCTAGCGTCACGTGTGCTGAAGGTACTAAGCGGTCGCTCACCGCACCACACGGGCTCCCTCAAGAGCCAGACAGGTTCTCTCAAGGGCGAGGAGAAGCAGCAATGTCCACCACTGAACAGCGGGTCGCGATCGTCACCGGCGCGGCGCGCGGCATCGGCGCCGCCACCGCGGTACGACTGGCCGCCGAGGGGCGCGCGGTCGCCGTGATCGATCTGGACGAGGCCGCCTGCAAGGACACCGTGGAGAAGATCACCGCGGCCGGCGGCAAGGCCATCGCGGTCGGCGCGGACGTCTCCGACGAGGCGCAGGTCGAGGCCGCCGTCGCACGGGTCGCGGCGGAGCTGGGCACGCCGACGATCCTGGTCAACAACGCAGGCGTGCTGCGCGACAACCTGCTGTTCAAGATGAGCGTCGCCGACTGGGACACCGTCATGAACGTCCACCTGCGCGGCTCGTTCCTGATGACCAAGGCCGTGCAGAAGCACATGGTCGACGCGGGCTTCGGCCGGGTCGTCAACCTCTCCTCGTCCTCGGCGCTCGGCAACCGCGGCCAGGTGAACTACTCGGCCGCCAAGGCCGGCCTGCAGGGCTTCACCAAGACCCTCGCCATCGAGCTGGGCAAGTTCGGCATCACCGCCAACGCCGTCGCCCCCGGCTTCATCGCCACCGAGATGACCAAGGCCACCGCCGACCGCGTCGGCATGGGCTTCGACGACTTCAAGAAGGCCGCCGCCACCCAGATCCCGGTGCAGCGCGTCGGCGAGCCCGAGGACATCGCCAACGCCATCGCCTTCTTCACCGGCGAGGCGGCCGGCTTCGTCTCCGGCCAGGTCCTGTACGTGGCCGGCGGACCGCTCAACTAGGGAACTCGGGACACAGGGGTACACGGACATGACTGAACTCCCGGAGCTTTCCGGCAAGGTCGCGCTGGTCACCGGCGCGAGCCGCGGCATCGGCTACGGCGTCGCCGAGGCGCTGGTCGCCCGCGGTGACCGCGTCTGCATCACCGGACGCAACGAGGACGCCCTGAAGGAGGCCGTCGAGCAGCTCGGCGCCGAGCGGGTCATCGCCGTCGCCGGCAAGGCCCACGACCTCGCCCACCAGGCCGAGGCCGTCGAGCGCACCATGGAGGCCTTCGGCCGCGTCGACTTCCTGGTCAACAACGCCGGCACCAACCCGGTCTTCGGGCCCATCGCCGACCTCGACCTGGACGTCGCCCGCAAGGTGTTCGAGACCAACGTGATCTCGGCGCTCGGCTTCGCCCAGAAGACCTGGCACGCCTGGCAGAAGGACAACGGCGGCGCGATCGTCAACATCGCCTCGATCGCGGGCCTCGCGCCCTCGCCGTTCATCGGCGCCTACGGCGTCAGCAAGGCCGCGATGATCAACCTGACCCAGCAGCTGGCGCACGAGTTCGCGCCGAAGGTGCGGGTCAACGCGATCGCTCCGGCCGTCGTGAAGACCAAGTTCGCCCAGGCCCTGTACGAGGGCCGGGAGGCGGAGGCGGCCGCGGCCTACCCGCTCGGCCGGCTCGGCGTGCCCTCCGACATCGGCGGGGCGGCCGCGTTCCTGACCTCCACCCAGTCCGACTGGGTCACCGGCCAGACGCTCGTCGTGGACGGCGGCATCTTCCTCAACGCCGGCGTGGGCGCCTGACCTGCTCGGTCCGGTCGTCTCGTTCGGGCGCCGTTTCCCAGCGGAACGGCGCCCGAAACGTGTCATACGGTCCGGACGGTGCAATGACAACGTCGTCATAGCACAATCGATCAAGAACGTCCGCCCCTGGGGTGGTTCACAGGCCCGGACGCTGCGGTATGGTCTGCCGACCCTTGGTATGGCAGATCGAGGAGCGTGCGCGTGTTCAACCGGAACCGATTCCTGCGGAGAGTCGCGGCGATCGCGTCCATATCCCTGGTGGCCGGCTGCAGTCTGTTGTCCGACGGCGATCCCAACAGCAAGGGCCCCATCGTCGTGGGCACCACCAGTGCCCCCAGCACGCTCGACCCGGCCGCTGCCTGGGACGGCTCCTGGGAGCTGTACCGGAACATCTTCCAGACGCTTCTCGCCTACCCGAACGGCGCCACGACCCCCCAGCCCGACGCCGCCGAGAGCTGCTCCTTCACCGACTCCAGCAGCCGGACCTACCGCTGCAAGCTGCGCGCGGGCATGAAGTTCGCCGACGGAGACCCGCTGAACGCCGAGGCGGTCCAGCACTCCATCGACCGCATCCGCACCATCAACGCCCCCGGCGGCCCCGCCGGACTGCTCGGCAGCCTGGACAGCGTGGACACGGTCGGCGACCGCGAGGTGGTCTTCCACCTCAACCAGTCCGACGCCACCTTCCCGTTCGTGCTGGCCACCCCGGCCATGTCGATCGTCGACCCCGACGACTACCCCGCGAACTCCCTGCGCAAGGACAACAAGGTCTACGGCTCCGGGCCGTACGAGCTGCAGTCCTACGAGGAGGGCAAGCGGGCCGTCCTGGTCCGCAACGACCACTACGACGGCTTCGCCGAGCGGCAGAACGACGCGGTGACCATCCGGTACTTCCAGGACTCGGCCGCCATGGTCAAGGCCCTGCACGACAAGCAGATCGACGTCACCTACCGCGGTCTGGCCGCCGACGACATCATCTCCCTGCAGCGGCACGGCAACACCGACCTCCAGCTGGTCGACGGCGCCGGCACGGACATCAGCTACCTGGTGTTCAACCCCAAGGACCAGTGGGCCAAGCAGCCCGCCGTCCGCAAGGCCGTCGCCCAGGTCGTCGACCGGGGCGCCATCGCGCACAAGGTCTACAAGGACACCGTGGACCCGCTGTACTCCATGGTCCCCAAGGGCCTCACCGGCCACACCACGGCCTTCTTCGACGACTTCGGCGACCCGAGCGTCTCCAAGGCCCACAAGATCCTCCAGAACGCGGGCATCACCCAGCGCGTCCCGCTCACCCTCTGGTACACCACCGACCGTTACGGCTCCGAGACGGCCCTGATGTTCCAGGAGCTGAAGCGGCAGCTGGACGACTCCGGCCTGTTCTCGATCACCCTCAAGAGCCGCCCCTGGAAGACCTACGTGGTCGGCTACCAGAAGGGCGAGTACCCGGTGTTCGGCCGCGGCTGGTTCCCGGACTTCCCCGACGCGGACAACTTCATCGCGCCGTTCGTCGGCGAGAAGAACGCCCTCGGTACGCCCTACGACTCGAAGCAGATCACCTCGGTGCTGCTGCCCCGCTCGCGCGCCCAGAGCGACCGCGCCAGGGTGGTCAAGGACCTCAAGGAGGCCCAGCAGATCATGGTGAACGACGCCCGGCTGATCCCGCTGTGGCAGGGGCGGCAGTACGTGGCGGCCACCGACGACATGTCCGGCGGCGAGCGCGCCCTCGACCCGTCGACGATCATGATGATGTGGGAGCTGCACCGCAAGACCAGCTGGTGAATCCGGCTCACGGCACCGGTTGTCAGTGGTCGCCTGTAGGTTCTTGAGCCGGCAAGTGACCACACATCGTGAGGACGTTGACGTGACCGACATCGCCATGCTGCCCGAGTCCTGGCGCGGGGTTCTGGGCGACGAGCTGCAGCAGCCCTACTTCAAGGAGCTGACCGAGTTCGTCGAGGAGGAGCGGGCGAACGGTCCCGTCTACCCGCCGCGCGACGAGGTCTTCGCCGCGCTGGCGGCGACGCCGTACGAGAAGGTCAAGGTCCTCGTCCTCGGCCAGGACCCGTACCACGGCGAGGGCCAGGGCCACGGCCTGTGCTTCTCGGTCCGCCCGGGGGTGAAGACCCCGCCCTCCCTCCGGAACATCTACAAGGAGATGCAGGAGGAGCTTGGCCTGCCGGTCCCTGACAACGGTTATCTGATGCCGTGGGCCGAGCAGGGCGTGCTGCTGCTCAACGCGGTGCTCACCGTCCGGGCCGGCGAGGCCAACTCGCACAAGGGCAAGGGCTGGGAGAAGTTCACCGACGCCGTCATCCGCGCGGTCGCCTCCCGGCCCGACCCGGCGGTCTTCGTGCTGTGGGGCAACTACGCGCAGAAGAAGCTCCCGCTGATCGACGAGAGCCGGCACGTCGTGGTCAAGGGCGCGCACCCCTCGCCGCTGTCCGCGAAGAAGTTCTTCGGCTCCCGCCCGTTCACGCAGATCAACGAGGCGATCGCCGCGCAGGGCCACGAGGCAATCGACTGGACCATTCCGAACCTGGGCTGACCCGCCCCGCGGGCGGCCCCGTGTCGTACGGGGCCGCCTGCCCGGGATTGCCGTCCCCGCCGGTTAGCGTCGGGACGGACAGATGACCCGACAGCCGGCCCGACAGCCGACGACGGCCCCGGAGGACGTGGTGGCGGAGCGACAGGAGCAGGCGGCGCCGGATGCCGTGCTGACGCGGATCGGGCAGGTCGTGATGCTGCATCACGGAGGCGACCGCGAGGAGGCCCGGCACCGCTTCCTCCAGCTGTGGGCGGAGATCGGCGAGGAGGGCGCCCCGCTGCACCGCTGCACCCTGGCCCACTACCTGGCCGACACCCAGGACGACCCCTCCGACGAACTGGCCTGGGACCTGAGGGCGTTGTCAGCCGCGGAGGAGCTGGCGGACGGCCGCGGCGCCGGTGACCCGCTGAGCGTCCGCGCCTTCTTCCCCTCGCTCCACCTCAACCTGGCCGCCGACTACGTCAAGCTGGGCCACGCCGAGGCCGCCCGCAGCCATCTGCGCCGGGCCCGCCGCACCGCCGGCTCCCTGACCGACGACGGCTACGGCAACGGCGTACGGGCGGCGATCAGCCGCCTGGAGCTGCGCCTGGGGGAGGACGACTACCCGGGCGGCGACTCGTGGGGCCCACCGCGACAGCGGCCCACTCCCTAGCGGCCGTATGCCGGTACGGCCAGGATCAACGGCTGTACGCCTGCTCGCAGACCACCGCCTCGGGGCTGTCCCGGCGCCAGCCGCCGTACTGCTTGCCGAGGGCGCACACGTCCGGGGCCTTCGGGACCGGCTGTGACACGTCCGGGATGTCGCCGCGCTGCTCGCGGGGGTGGTCCGGGCGCGGGTGCGGCCGGGGGTGTGCGGGCGGGGCCGACGTGCGGTGGGTGTCCGGCGGTGCGGCCGGCGCCCGGTGCGGGGTGGCGGTCGGTCGGACGGGGTGCCGGTGCTTGGACGGGCCGACCATGTCCAGCGCCTCCCGCGCCGGCGCCTGCACCACCCGCGGCTCGGCACTGCCGTCCGGCCGGGGCGAGGACGGCTGCGAGGGCGCGGTGTCGGGTGGGGGCGCCGGTGTCGCCGGGCGCGGTACCGTCACACAGCCGGAGAGGGCCGAGACGGCCACGGTGACCAGGAGCGCTGCGGTGGTCGTCGTTCGATGCACCCGGGCAACTCTGGTGGGTCGGCGCCCGGATTGGCATCGCTCACCGGAGGTTGATCCCCCCGCACGGGTGATCTCGTGCCCCGTACGGAGGGTCTCGGAGTGCCGAGGGTGACGTTCAGTCGCCGGTGGCGCCGTCGATCCGCTCGCGGACGAGGTCGGCGTGGCCGTTGTGCCGGGCGTACTCCTCGATCATGTGCGTGTAGATCCACCGGAGGCTGAACGGCTCGTCGGTGAACCGGCTCCTGCCCCGGGAGAGATCGTCGAGCGCGAAGCCGGCCGCGTTGCGCCGGGCCGTCTCGATCTCCGCCTGCCAGGTGCCGTACGCCTCCTCCCAGGTGTCCGCCGCGGTGAGGTGGAACTCGCCGTCCCGGTCCTCCTCGGTGAAGTAGATCGGCCCGGGGTCGTCGCCCACCAGGACCTTGCGGAACCAGCCCCGCTCCACCTCGGCCATGTGCCGCACCAGGCCCATCAGGGACAGCTCGGACGGCGGCACGGACGCGGTCCGCAGCTGCTCGTCGGTCAGTCCCTGGCACTTCCAGGCCAGCGTCTGGCGGTGATAGTCCAACCAGCCCTCCAGCATGGCGCGTTCACCGGCGTTCGGGGCGGGCTCCTGGCGTTCCGTCGTCATGCCCGCATCCTCGCAACACCACGCAGATTGCCACCAGGGGTTTTTCAGGTGCCCAGCATGCCGGTCAGCAGCTCCCGCAGCCCCGTGCGCACCTCCTGAAGGCTCGGTACCTCGGCGCTGAAGGAACCGGCCGCGCACGAGAACATCAGCCCGTCCGCCCAGGCGATCACCGACAGCACGTGCCGGGCCGGGTCGGTCGAGCCGACCGATGTGAGCAGTGCCGCGAGCTGCTCCTTGAAGACGGCGCCGGTCGCGTCGTAGTAGGCGCGCAACTCGGGGCGGCGGGAGGCTTCCAGAGCCAGTTCGTAGCGGGCGATCAGCAGCTCGCGGCCCCCGGTCAGGGAGCGGTGCACCGCCAGGGCCAGTCCCTCGGCCAGCGCGTCGAGCCCGCCCCGCGGGTCCGGCATCCCCTCCGGCGCGAGCATCCGCGCCTCCCGCTCGGCGTCCCGCCGCACCGCGAGTTCCAGCAGCGCCTGCCGGGTGCGCGCCACGTTCGAGGTCGAGCCCTGCGGCAGCCCGGCCGCCTCGTCCACCGCCCGGTGCGTCAGCCCGCGCATACCGCGCTCGGCGAGCAGGGCGAGGGCGGTGTCGGCCACGAGATCGGCACGGGACGTGCTCGGGGTGCGTACGGACATGAGCTGACCCTACCCGCTTCACTACGGCTGTAGTAAAGTCGCGCACACTACAGGTGTAGTTTCCAGGAGGAGTCATGGCACAGTCGGCCCGCGCGATCGTCATCGGCGGCGGAATCGGAGGCCTGACCGCGGCCGCGGCCCTGCACCGGCGGGGCTGGGAGGTCACCGTGCTGGAGCGGGCCCGCTCGCTGGAGCCGGTGGGCGCGGCCATCTCGCTCGCCCCGAACGCCCTGCGCGCCCTGGACGTCATCGGCATCGGCGACGAGATCCGCGACCTGGCCGCCTGGCAGGGAGACGGAGGCCTGCGCACCCCGGGCGGGCGGTGGCTGTCCCGCTCCAGCGCCGAGGCCGCCGCCGCCCGCTTCGGCGGCCCGCTGGTCCTGCTGCCCCGCACCACCCTCGTCGGCCGCCTCGCCGCACTGCTCCCGCCCGGCGCCGTCCGCACGGCGGCCGCCGCGACCCTCGCCGACCCGGGGGACAGGGCCCGCCCGGCCCGAGTGGCCGTGGCCGGCGAGGAACTGGAGGCCGACCTGGTGGTCGGCGCGGACGGCATCAACTCCCGTGTCCGGAGCGCGCTGTTCCCCGACCACCCGGGGCCGGTGTACGCCGGGTTCACCACCTGGCGGGTGCTGATCCCGGTGCCCGGCGTCGAGTTCGCCTCGCACGAGACCTGGGGCCGGGGCCGCATCTGGGGCACCCACCAGCTCAAGGACGGCCGGGTCTACGCCTACGCGGCCGCCATGACCCCGGCCGGGGAGCGGGCTCCCGACGACGAGCAGGCCGAACTGCTGCGCCGGTTCGGTGACTGGCACGACCCGATCCCCGCCGTCATCGCCGCCGCCCGTCCCGAGGACGTCCTGCGCCACGACGTCCATCACCTCGCCCAGCCCCTGCCCGCCCACCACCTGGGCCGGGTCGCCCTCCTCGGCGACGCGGCCCACGCCATGCCGCCGACCCTCGGCCAGGGCGGCAACCAGGCCGTCGAGGACGCCATCGTCCTCGCCGTCCCTCACTCCCGGCTTCGCTCGAGCGGGGGGACCTCCATCGCCGACGACCTCGCCGCGTACACCGCCGCCCGGCTGCCGCGTACGACGGCGATCGCCCGGCAGGCCGTCAAGGTGGCCCGCCTCAACATGGCCGGGAGCCGGGCCGTCGTCGCCGTACGCGACACCGCGATCGCCGCCCTGTCGAAGGCCGGCCCCGCCCTGTTCCTGCGGAGCTTCGACGGCATCGCCGACTGGCGGCCGCCGTATGCTTCCGAGGAGGTACACGCGGGCAAGCGGTAGGGGAGCGCACGTGAAGGTCGGTTGCATCGGTCTCGGGGACATCGCGCAGAAGGCGTACCTGCCGGTGCTGGGCACCCAGCCGGAGATCGACCTCCACCTGCAGACCCGCACGCCCGACACCCTCGCCCGGGTCGCGGACTCGCTCCACCTGCCCGGGGACCGGCGGCACACGACCCTGGACTCCCTGCTGGAGACGGGTCTCGACGCGGCCTTCGTGCACGCGCCCACCGTCGCCCACCCGGAGATCGTCACCCGGCTGCTCGAAGCGGGCGTGCCCACGTACGTGGACAAGCCCCTGGCCTACCGGCTCGCAGACTCCGAACGGCTGGTGGCTCTCGCCGAAGAACGCGGCGTCTCGCTCTTCGTCGGCTTCAACCGGCGCTACGCCCCCGCGTACGCGCAGTGCCAGGACCACCCGCGCGAACTGATCCTCATGCAGAAGAACCGGATCGGGCTGCCCGAGGAGCCGCGCTCGATGATCCTGGACGACTTCATCCACGTCGTCGACACCCTGCGGTTCCTGGTGCCCGGCCCGGTCGACGACGTCACCGTCCGCGCCCGCACCGAGTCCGGACTGCTCCACCACGTCGTGCTCCAGCTCGCCGGGGACGGCTTCACCGCGCTCGGTGTGATGAACCGGCTCAGCGGCTCGGCCGAGGAGATCCTGGAGGTCTCCGGGCAGGACACCAAGCGCCAGGTGCTCAACCTCGCCGAGGTCGTCGACCACAAGGGACAGCCGACGGTGCGCCGGCGCGGCGACTGGGTTCCGGTGGCCCGCCAGCGCGGCATCGAGCAGGCGGTCCTGGCCTTCCTGGAGGCGGTGCGCGCGGGCAAGGTGCTCAGCGCCCGTGACGCACTGGCGACCCATGAGCTGTGCGAGCGGGTCGTACGAGCGGTTCTCGGCCCGTCCGGCGCTGCCTGAGCGCCCGTACGCCCTCGGTGCCGCACAGCGCCGCCAGCACCAGCAGCGCGGCGTGCACCGGCCAGTCGCCGTAGCGGACGTACGGCGTGACGCCGTGCGCGAGCGGCACCTCGTACACGCGGGCGGTGCTCGCGCCGGTGCCGAGCCACGGGCCGAGGCGCTGCCCGCTCGGGCCGTAGACGGCGGAGACGCCGGTCAGGGTGGCGTGCACCATCGGGCGGCCGGTCTCGGCGGCGCGCAGCGCGGCCAGCGAGGCGTGCTGCTCCGGAGCCCAGCTGCGCTGGAAGGTCGAGGTCGCGGACTGGCCGAGGAGTATGTCGGCACCGTCCTGGGCGAGATGCCGGCTCATGTCGGGGAACGCGGTCTCGAAGCAGATCATCGGGCCGATGCGCAGCCCGTGCCCGACGTCCATCACGACCTGTTCGGTGCCCCGCCGCCGGTCCTCGCCCGCCGCCTTGCCGACGGAGGTGGCCCAGCCGAGCAGGGAGCGGGCCGGGACGTACTCCCCGAAGGGAACGAGGCGCATCTTGTCGTAGCGGGCGCCGGTCGAGCCGTCCGGGCCGATGAGCACCGAACTCTTGTAGATGCCGGGCCGGTCCGAGCGGCGCGCGTCCACGTTGACCAGGATGTCCGCACCGGTCTGCCGGGACAGCGCCGCGATCCGCCGCGCCAGGTCGGGCCGGCGGCTCAGATCGAAGCCGACGCTGCTCTCGCCCCAGACGACCAGGTCGACGTGCTGCCCCGTCAACTGCCGGGTCAGCTGCTCCTCGTGGTCGAAGCGCCGACCGCCGCCGTCCATGACGCCGGGCTGTACGACGGCGATCCGGACGCGCCCGTCGATGTCCGGGCGGGGTGCCCACACCCAGGCCGCCGAAGTGGCGGCGGCGGTGGCGACGAGCGAGGCGAGGGCGGGTATCCGGAACTCGCGCACGGCCACCAGCATGGCGACCGCGACGTTGACGGCCACCACCAGGAAACTGAGCAGCCACACCCCGCCCACCGAGGCCAGCCGCAGCGCCGGGCCCACCTGCCACTGGCTTGAGCCGAGCATGCCCCAGGGCCCGCCGAGGCCCTGCCAGGAGCGGACCAGCTCCACCGCAAGCCACGCCGACGGCAGCACCAGCAGCGCGGCCACGCCCCGGCCCGGCGACGGTGTCCCGCCCAGGAACCGGCGGACCAGCCAGCCCCAGGGTGCCCACAGCAGACTCAGCAGCCCGGCTATCAGGAACAGGAACACGTGCAGGCTCGGCAGCAGCCAGTGGTGCACGGCCAGCATCAACCCGAAGCCGCCGCACCAGCCGTCGTACGCCGCCCGCCGCCCGGTCGGCGCCGAGCGCACCAACAGGATCCAGGGGACCAGAGCCACGTACGCGAACCACCACAGCGAGGGCGCCGGGAACGCGAACACGGGCAGAGCGCCCGCGAGAGCGGCGGCGACGGAGCGCCGCCAGGGGGAGGTCAGCCAGCGGTCGAACGTCCTCATACGGAGTCTCCCTACCAAGGGCTGCCTCCAGTGTGCGCGCCGGAAGCGATCTCCGACAGAGGGCGTCGGGGCGGCTCAACGGCTCACTCGGGCAGGGCCGCCGGGCTGCGCTCGGGCATCCGGCGCCACTTCTCGTGCACGACGACCTCGCGCAGCCGCCAGCCCTCCCGTGTGCGCAGCAGCCCGAAGTCGTACCGGCCGCCGCACACCAGGTCCGGCGCGCCGGAGCCGCCGTCGCCGGCGAAGCGCATCGGGTTGACGTAGTCGGCGCGCACCCGGGCGGTGTCCCCGGTGTCGTGCTCCAGGATCCCGAACCGCAGCCGCCGGTTGACGATCAGGTGCTGCCGCATCGCGAACAGGTCCAGGCTCTCGGCGAGCCATCCGGCCACCCGGCCGGCCTCGCCCTCGATGCCGCCGGCGGAACGGTAGTCGGCCCGCCCGTCCGGCGTGAACAGCCCTCGGTACGCCGCCCAGTCACCGTCATCCACCGCCACCGCGTACTCGGTGACCAACTCGTCCACGGCCAGCCGGTCCATCACGGTAGCGAGCTCCACACGCTGCGTCATCGGCACAGTGTTGGGCACCAGGGGCCGGGTGCCAAGAGGCGCGCCGAATATTCGGTGGTGCGGTGGAGGCCGGACGACCGAACCTGTCCTCGTGAACGATCAGTCAGTCGAACAAGTAGTTGAACCTGAGCCGAAGTTCCGGATCCGGGCCCGCCACACGGATTCCACGGTCACCGTCTACCAGGCGTACCGACCGGAGATCGGCGGCCCCGCGGCCCGCACCGGCCGTTTCCCGGCCTCCTGGAAGCGGGACCGGATGACCTGGATCAAGCCGTCCTTCCTGTGGATGATGTACCGCTGCGGCTGGGGCGCCAAGGAGGGACAGGAGACGGTCCTCGCCGTCGAGATCGCCCGCGACGGCTTCGAGTGGGCCCTGCGGAACTCCTGCCTGTCGCACTACGTCTCCGGTCTGCACGAGAACCAGGCGGCCTGGAAGCGGGAGTTGAGGCAGTCGCCGGCCCGCGTCCAGTGGGACCCGGAGCGGGACCTGCACCTCAACCCGCTGCCGCACCGCTCGCTGCAGCTCGGCCTCGCGGGCGAGGCGGCCGCCCGGTACGCGGACGAGTGGATCGTCGCCATCGAGGACGTGACACCGCTGGCGACGGAGGTCCATGGGCTGGTGCGGGCCGGTGACCTCGACCGGGCGGCGGAGCTGCTGCCGCAGGAGCGGCCGTATGCCGTGGCCGACGAGGTGCTCGCGCATCTGCGCGCGTAGCCGTCGAGTCGGCCGGCCCGGTCCTGGCCGCTAGCGGTCCCCGCCCTTGGCCCGCCGATGAGCGACCTGCTTCCGTACCGTGCGCCACTGTGAGCGCGTCTGCTCGACCACGCTGTCCCACTGCCGGCGGACCTCGTGGTCGGAGGGACGGTGGCCCTCGCGGATCCGGCTGAGCTCTTCTCGTACCTCTCGCCCCAGTGCGGCCGATGCGACGAGCATGAGCATGGCGGCGAACAGGGCCGAGAGCAGCGCGAAGACGGCACCGACCACCCCGTAGCGTGCGGCGTACGAGTTGAAGAGGTGCGGCAGGTAGAGGGCCGTGCCCACGGAGTAGGCCACCGTCAGAACGGCTGCGGTGACGCCGAAGGGGATCAGATCGGGCCACGCGATCCGCTTCGCCGACAGGATCCAGCCACTCCATACGAGGAACACGGCGGTCACCGGTGCCTCGCACAGCGCGGTCGTCAGACCCAGTCCGTGCCCGCCGACGAGCGCGGAGAGCCACCCGATGATCAACGCGTAGCCGCCGAGGGTCAGGATCCACCACAGGCCGTTGCGTGAGTTGCGCACGCTGAGGGGCGTCAGTTCCCACGTCTGTTCGAAGAGTCGCTGCGAGGCTCGCGCAAAACTCAGCGCCGAGATCGTCAGGAACACCAGCCCGAAGATGCCGGCGCTCGTGCTGCTGCCCTCGGCCGGGGAGAAGAGGGAGTCGACCGCCTCGGCGCCTGCCCCGGTGAGGTGGTAGCGCTGGATGATCCGCTGTCCGGGGTCGTAGTGGACGACGTTGCCGAGGACGGCGCTGCTGAGGATGGCGAGCGGAACCAGCGCGGTGAGAGCGCTGGAGGCCAGGGCCATCGAGCGGTCGAATCCGACGATCTTCTGGAACCGGTTGATGACCCGCAACGCGAAGGCGGGGCGCAGCCAGAACGTCAGTGTCCTGACGAGACGCTCGCGATTGATCCTCGCCGTCCTGCCCTCCGTGAAGATCGAAACTGGTGTGGCGGCGCGAGCCTAGAGGACGGTCACCGGGGCGGTGGGGAACGACACGGCTGTGCACCCGAAGGGCCAGGGGCGAGTGGCGCTCAGGCCGCCTCGATGATCTCTCCGCGGATGGCCGCCGCCCACTCGACCACCAACAGCTCGTACTCCGCGCGCTCCTGGGCCGACAGGGTGCCGCCCGCACGCAGCCACAGCGCCCGGATCTGCTCGTTCACCTCGGCAGCAGACCGCACGGAACCAGGGGGCAGGGAATCGGGGGACATGCGGACAAGCGTAGGGGCAAGCACTGACACTGCGCTACCGCACAGCTACTCAGAAGGTATGGGGTTGGTCACCGGCCGGCACGCCCGCGTTCGCGGTCGCGCCAGCCCAGAAGGCATATGCCCCGCCGGGCCGTCGAGCGGAAGAAGTCACGGGTGACGGTGAACCGGCCCTCCGGATACGCCTGTTCGTCCCCCGCGCGACCACCGGATCCGCAGGCCGTGGCCGCTTCGGGCGAGTGGGCCGGCAGGTTGGAGCCGGCCCGTTCGGGTCCGCGCCGTCCAGTGCGCGGGAGATGTCCGAAACGACGGTGGACGCAACGGAGTTGGGGTGGAGCGACGGGTTCGTCAGCTCGCCGATTCCGCCGCGTGGGGGCTCAGGGCGCCCGCCGTCACCAGTGCGATGATGACGATGCCGAGGGCGATGCGGTACCAGACGAAGGGCATGAAGCTCTTGTTGGAGATCCACTTCATGAACCAGGCGATCACCGCGTAACCCGACGCGAACGCGATCACCGTCGCGAACAGGGTCGGGCCCCAGTCGACATCGCCGCTGCCCACCGAGTCCTTCACCTCGAACAGCCCGGACGCCAGCACCGCCGGGATGGCCAGCAGGAAGGAGTAACGGGCCGCCGCCTCGCGCCTGTAGCCCATGAACAGGCCGCCGCTGATGGTCGCTCCGGAGCGGGAGACGCCTGGGACGAGGGCGCACGCCTGACAGAGGCCGAAGATCAGGCCGTCCTTGACGCCGAGGTTCTCCAGCGTCTTGCGCTGCTTGGGCGCGCGGTGCCGTCCCCCGGTCTCGTCACGGGCCGCCAGGCGGTCGGCGATGCCGATCACCACGCCGACGACGATGAGCATCGTCGCCGTGATCCGCAGATCGCGGAACGGCCCCTCGATCTGGTCCTTGAGCGTCACACCGAGCACACCGATCGGGATCGAGCCGACGATCACCAGCCAGCCCATCTGCGCGTCGTGGTCGTGTCGCATCGCCTTGTCGAACAGCGACCGGAACCAGGCCGAGACGATCCGCCCGATGTCCTTGCGGAAGTAGATCAGGACCGCCGCCTCCGTGCCGATCTGGGTGATCGCGGTGAAGGCCGCCCCGGGGTCCTTCCAGCCCGAGAAGGCCGCGGTCAGCCGCAGATGCGCGCTGGAGGAGACGGGCAGGAACTCGGTCAGCCCCTGGACGAGTCCGAGGACGAGGGATTCAAACCAAGACATGAAGGTGCGACGTCCAAGTGCTGATGGGATACATGGTGATCATGTGACCAGGGCAGCGTATCGGGCTCCCGGGACCGCAGGGGAACAGGGGTTCGCCGCCCGCCCGCGGTGAGCGGCGGGACACAAAGGTTCACAGGCGGCACCGGGTGTTGACCGGCCCCGGCGCCTCCGCTTACGTTGCAGCGCAGGAGAAAGCGCTTGCTGCGCCCGCCGCACCGCGCCCGCCGCCGTACCCGGAGGAGTGCTGAACCCGCCCATGCCTCGCTCGACATCCCCCTTCGCCGGCCGGCGCATCCGGGCCGCCGTCATCGGCACCGGCTCCATCGGGCGCGGATCGCATCTGCCCGCGCTCGCCCGACTCGTCGAGGAGGGCGAGACGGAGGTCGTGGCCGCCGTCGACATCGACAAGGACGCCGTGGAGGCGCTCTGCGCCGAGGCCGGTATCCCGCACGCCTACACAGACCTCGACCTGATGCTCGCCGAGCAGCGGCCCGACCTGGTCACCATCGGCACCCCGCCCACGCTGCACCGCGCACAGACGGTGGCCGCGCTGCGCGCCGGGGCCTGGGTGTGGTGCGAGAAGCCCCCGGTGCCCTCGCTCGCCGACTTCGACGCGATCGAGGCGGAGGAGGGCACCGACGGCGGGCCGTACGCGTCGATCGTCTTCCAGCACCGCTTCGGCTCCGGATCCCGGCATGTGCGGCAGTTGCTCGCCGAGCGGGCGATGGGGCGCCCGCTGGTGGCCCACTGCCAGACCACGTGGTATCGGGACACCGCCTACTACGCCGTGCCCTGGCGGGGGCGCTGGCACACCGAGGGAGGCGGCCCGGCCATGGGGCACGGCATCCACCAGATGGATCTGCTGCTCGACCTGCTCGGGCCGTGGAGCGAGGTGCGGGCCATGGCCGGCCGGCTGGTGCACGACGTGGAGACCGAGGACGTCTCCACCGCACTCGTCCGCTTCGAGAACGGTGCGCTGGCAACCGTGGTCAACAGCGTGCTCAGCCCCGACGAGGTCAGCCGCATCCGCATCGACTGCGAACGCGCCACCGTCGAACTGACCCACCTCTACGGGCACGGCAACGGCAACTGGCGCATCACCCCGGCTCCCGACGTGCCGTCCGAACGGGTCGCTGTCTGGCGGGACTTCGGGCCCGACGTGCCCAGCTCGCACCTCGCGCAGCTGCGGGAGCTGGTCGCGAGCATGCGCGCGGGGGAGCGGCCGCGCAGCAGCGGGGCGGACGGGCGCACCAGCCTGGAGCTGATCACCGCGCTGTACAAGTCGGCGTTCACCGACACGACCGTACGCCGCGGCCGGATCGGCCCCGGCGACCCGTACTACACGGCCCTGCACGGCGACGCGCCCGGCTGGGCGCCCGAGGCGGCCGAGGAGGTCCGGGCATGAGCGGCGGCCTGCGCCTCGTCCACGCCCACGGCGACCGGATCACGGTGACCGAACCGCTCACCGGCGTGGAGCTGTTCGCCTACGTCTACCGTCCGGAGGCGGCCTGGGAGGCGCCGAAGCCGTACCTCCATCCGGTGCGGACCCTGGCGGGTGACGTCGTCACCGACTACCGGCCCAACGACCACCGCTGGCACAAGGGCCTGTCCCTGACGGCCTCGCATCTGTCCGGGGCGAACCTGTGGGGCGGCAACACGTACGTCCACGGGGAGGGCTATCTCGAACTCCCGGAGCGGGTCGGCTCGATGGCGCACGTCGGCTTCGACGACATCGTCGCGGACGAGAACCGGGCCGTCATCGCCGAGCGGCTGACCTGGCACCCGCACGGCGGCGAGCTGTGGGCCGAGGAGGTCCGCCGCGTCGAGGTGCACGACGTCGACCCGGCCTGCGGCTCCTGGGCGCTGACCTGGTCGTCCGCGGTGACCAACCGCCGCGAGGAGCCCCTCCGCTTCGGCAGTCCGACCACCGCCGGACGCGAGATGGCCGGCTACACCGGCCTGTTCTGGCGCGGCCCGCGCGCCTTCCGTGAGGGCCGGATCATCGGCCCCGACGGGGAGGGGCCGGAGCTGATGGGCACACAGGGCCCCTGGCTGGCCCTGTCCGGCGAGCACGACGGCACCGACGGCCATGCCACCGTGGTCTTCGCGCACGCCCCGGAGAACGACCACTCCGGCGCCGGGGGCGCTCACCCCGCCCACTGGTTCGTCCGCAACGACCCCTTCGCGGGCATCGCCCCGTCCTGGGCCTTTCACCAGGAGCTGGAGCTGGCCCCCGGCGACACCCTCACCCGCCGCTACCGCGTCGTCGTCGCCGACGGCGCCTGGGAGCGGGAGGAGATCGCCAAGTACCTGGAGACGCACCCGTGGTGAGCGGGTACGGCGGGCTGCCCGGCGGGGTCGCCGTCTCGCGCCTGTGCGTCTACGACTGGCCCGCCGCCGACGGCCTGCACGGCGGAACCCCCCATCTGCACCTGGCCTGTTCGGAGGGGTACGTGGTCACGGGCGGTACCGGTTCCGTCCAGACGCTGACGTCTTCCGGGTACCAGGTCACGCCCCTGGCGGCGGGCACGGTCGCCTGGTTCACGCCGGGCACCATCCACCGGCTGGTCAACGAGGGCGACCTGCGCATCACCGTCCTGATGCAGAACAGCGGCCTGCCGGAGGCCGGCGACGCGGTGCTCACCCTGCCCCCGCGCTACCTGACCGACCCGGACACGTACGCCGCCGCCACCGTGATCCCGGCCGGCGCGCCGGAGGAGGAACGGGAGCGCCTCGCCCGCGCCCGCCGAGACCTGGCCCTGGAGGGCTACCGCGCCCTGTGCGAGGCCACCGGCCCCGAGCCGTTGGCCGCCTTCCACCGGGCCGCCGCAGCCCTCGTACGGCCCCGGCTGGCGGAGTGGCGCGAGCGGTGGCGGCACGGGGCACTCGCGGCCGCCGAGACCACCGGGGACCACCTGGCCCGCCTCGAACGCGGCGACGTCTCCCACTTCGCCGATGCCGCCGTACGGGCCGAACAGCCCTGGGAGGAAGGGAGGTTCGGGATGTGCGGGCGGCTGGACGTGTACCGGTCGGAGGCGATGTCGTAGGGCGGCCCCGGGCCGTCGCGCGCTGTCGGTCAGACCGCAGTCCGCTCCACGGGGATCCACAGCTCCGCATCCGCCTGTGTGGCGTCCTGCGACAGCCGGGTCCGCAGAATCTCCGGTCCGGGCCGGCTCCGGTAGGGATTGGACGGGAACCACTGCGTGAACACGTCCCGCCAGAGGTACTGGAGCGCCTGCGGGAACGGCCCGGAGCTCTGGAAGACGGCCCACATCCCGGCCGGCACGGTGAGCGCGTCCAGGTCCTGGGGGACGGCGGCGCGGGTCACCACCCCGTGGTAGTAGTCGAGTTCGGTCCCCTCCGCCCGACTCGGGTCGAGGTTCTCACTCACCCCTACGATCCCCTGCGGCTCCTGGTCGGACAGACTCTGAATGCGCTGCAGCGTCTCCTGCCTGATGCCCCGGATGAAGTCGGCAATGGCAGGGTTCACCCCCTCGTGCACGAGGGGGACGCGCGCCTTCCTGCCGACCACTCGGAACTCGTCCTTCTCCACGACGCGGTATCGCATACTGCTGCTCCCTTCGACGGTGAGTCGGAAGGACAGCCGTGGCTGGGACTGCAGACTCGCACCGGACCGTCTGGCCTCGCCGGGACCGACGCCGTGCATGACGCGGAACGCCCGCGCGAACGCCTCCCCCGACGTGTAGCCGTACCGCACCGCGATCTCCAGCAGCGTCCGATCCCCGGCCAGCACCTCGGCACCCGCGACCGTGAGCCGCCTGCGCCGGATGTACTCCGACAGCGGCATCCCCGCCAGCGCGGAGAACAGCCGCCGCAAGTGGTACTCCGACGTCACGACGATCCGTGCGAGGTCGGCCCCCTCGATCCGCCGATCGAGGTGGCACTCGATGTGCTCCATGGCCTGGTTCAGTCGCTCCAGCACCCCGGCCTCCTTCCCTTTCGATCACTCACGTTAGGAAGGACTCACCCTGCCGGACCCGACATCCTGTGCCCGATCCGGTCGGGTGCGGCAAACGACCGGCGAACACGGCCTAGACGGTGGTCGGGCCGGTGACCGTCCAGCCCGGGGCCTGCGGGTGGGCCGTCAGGTCTTCGTGGCGGACGGGCTTGCCGCAGGCCCGGCAGGTGACCTGGGGGACCAGTTCGTTGCCGCAGCTGTGCTCGATGACCATGGGGAGGTCGGCTCCCTTGCGCAGGTGGCGGTCGCCCCACTCCTTGAGGGTCATCAAGACCGGCTCCAGCTCCAGCCCGGCCGGCGTGGGCCGGTACTCGAAGCGCTGCGGGCGCTCGCTGTAGGCGCGCTTGGTGAGGATCCCCGCGTCCACGAGCCGGCGCAGCCGGGTGGCCAGGATGTCGCGCGGGGCGCCGATGTTGCGCACGAGCTGGTCGAAGCGGCCGTTGCCCAGACACACCTCGCGCAGGACCAGCAGGGAGTACTTCTCGCCGACCAGGGCGAGGGCGTCGGCGATGGAGCAGGGGCGCGGGTCTTTCGTGGCGGCCATGGTGGCCAGTCTAGAGGAGGGTTTGATTTTCAAACCTATGGAGCTATCGTGAGTTTGAATTTCCTACTCACTGGTAGCTCCCTACGGGTAGCCAGGCGGCCAAGGAGGCCCGCACCATGCGAGACGCAGTCATCGTCGAAGCCGTACGCACCCCCATCGGCAAGGGCAAGCCGAACGGCTCCCTCGCCCACGTCCACCCCGTGCAGCTCCTCGCGCACACCCTGCGCACCCTGGTCGAGCGCTCCGGTGTCGACCCGGCGCTGATCGACGACGTCATCGGCGGCACCGTCGACCAGGTCGGCGAGCAGGCCATGAACACCACCCGCTACGCCGTCCTCGCGGCCGGATTCCCGGAGACGGTCCCGGCGACCACGGTGGACCGGCAGTGCGGCTCCTCCCAGCAGGCCGTGCACTTCGCCGCGCAGGGCGTCATCTCGGGCGCCTACGACCTCGTCGTCGCCTGCGGCGTGGAGTCGATGAGCCGGGTGCCGATGTGGTCCAACGTGCCGGCCGGCAAGGACCCCTTCGGTCCGGGCGTGGCCGAGCGCTACCCGGAGGGCCTGGTCCCGCAGGGCATCAGCGCGGAACTCATCGCCGCCAAGTGGTCCCTCACCCGCGCGCGGATGGACGAGTTCGCGGTCTCCTCGCACCACAAGGCCGCCGCCGCTTGGGAGGCCGGGCTGTTCGACGCCGAGGTCGCGCCGCTGGAGGGCGTCACCCGCGACGAGTGCGTACGGCCCGGCAGCACCCCGGAGATCCTCGGCGGCCTCAAGCCCGCCTACTACGACCCCGGCTTCGCCGAGCGCTTCCCGCAGATCGAGTGGAACGTCACCGCGGGCAACGCGAGCCCCGTCAACGACGGCGCCTCCGCCGTGCTGATCACCTCCAGCGAGACCGCGGCCCGCCTCGGCCTGCGCCCGATCGCCCGCCTGCACAGCTTCGCCGTCACCGGCTCCGACCCGCTGCTGATGCTCACCGGTGTCATCCCGGCGACGGAGAAGGTGCTGCGCCGGGCCTCGCTGGGTCTGGCCGACATCGACCTGTTCGAGATCAACGAGGCCTTCTCCAGCGTGGTCCTCTCCTGGCAGCAGGAGACCGGCGCCGACCTCGCCAAGGTCAACGTCAACGGCGGCGCCATCGCCCTCGGCCACCCGCTGGGCGCCAGCGGCACCCGCCTGACCACCACCCTGGTCCACGCCATGCGCGAACGCGGCGCGCGCTACGCCCTGCAGACCATGTGCGAGGCGGGCGGGCTCGCCAACGCGATGATCCTGGAAGGCGTTTGAAGGATCACTGGCTGATCACTGGCTGATCACCGGTCGCGCAGGTGGTGGCGCTTGCGCCAGGCCACCACCGTGCCCGCGAGCGCCGGTACGGCGATGGAGGCCATCGCGATCAGGAAGGCGGGCGAGGTCGGCGCCGAGGCGCGGGCGCCGGCGACCGCGTAGGCGGCCGTGTTCGGGATCGAGCCGAGCGCCGTGGCCAGCAGGAACGGCAGCCAGCCCATCCGGGACACGGCGGCACAGTAGTTCGCCGCCCAGAACGGCACACCCGGGAAGAGCCGCGCCGCCAGCATCGAACGGAACCCGTGCCGACTGAGCTGCCCGTCGGCTGCCTTCAGCCAGCGGCCACGCAGCAACGGCCGCAGGGCGTCCTGCCCCAGCAGCCGGCCGAGCCCGAAGGAGACCCCGGCGCCGAGCACCGTGCCGGTCAGCGCCGTCGCCAGCCCGAGCTGGGAGCCGAACAGTGCACCCGCCCCCAGGTTCAGCAGGGGGCGCGGCACGAACGCCACCGTGCACAGCCCGTACGCCACCGCGAACACGACGGCCGCCGCGGCCCCGCCCAGCTGCGGCGGCCAGCCGTGCGTCAGCAGCCGCTGCGGCTCGAACGCGAGCACGCAGGACGCGGCGCCCGCGAGCAGGGCGAGCAGCAGGGACAGCCGTGCGTACGGCGACAGCACCGCGCGCGTGCAGCGGGCGGCGAACCCCGTGCGAGGCAGGCGCGGGACGGGAACGGCCGCGGGGACGGCCTGCTCCACGGCGGCCCGGGGAGAGGCCGTGGCGGTGCCAGAGCGGTTGGCATCGAGCATCCGGCGACACTAACCGACGCATGCGTGTGATCGCCGTATGGTCCGTCTCATCACCGTCCCGTGCGCAGGGCGTGCCGGACAGGCTTCAGGTCCGCCAGGGGCCCTCCGGTACCAGTGCTTCGAGCACGGTCAGCAGCTGGGGTGGTTCGAGGCGGTCCGGGAGCGAGAGCAGGTCCGGCGCGGCGATCCAGGCGTGGGTGTCGAGGTTGATCTGTTCGTCGGGGAGCAGGCCGGTCCTTACGAGCGCCGGCTGTTCCTCGGTGAAACGGGCCAGGAAGAACTGCTCCGAGCCTGTGTGGCGCTTGCCGTTCCACCACACGTCCCGTTCGACGGGCACGGACCGGTCGGTGACCGCAGCCGGGTCCAGTCCGGTCTCCTCGGCCAGTTCCCGCCGTGCCGCCTCCAGCGGTGTCTCACCGGGGTCCATGCCGCCACCAGGCGGTTCCCACAACCATGTTCCGTCGAACGGGTCGCGCCAGCGCAGCAGGAGTACGCGGTGGGCGGCGTCCAGGCAGATGACCCGCGCTGCGGGCCGGTGCGTCGTCTCCACCGTCTCAATCTAGCCATGCGGCCAAGTGGTGTTCGAGGTCCCTACGCCGACAGCTGATCGCCCAAGGGGCTGCGCAGGTACAGGACGACGTGGCCGTGCCGGGCACGGGTGACCAGTCCGGCGCGGTGCAGGACGCCCAGGTGCTGGCTCACCGTGCCGGGGCTGACGCCCAGTCGGTGGGCCAGTCCGGTCGTGCTCGCGGGTTCCGCGAGGCGAGTTCCACGTTCGCCCAACTTCCCCCGTCCGACGTCGAACCGGCGATCGCACGACTGCGTGCGGACCTGGCCACGGGAGAGTGGCAGCGCCGCCACGCGGACCTGCTGAGCCGGGAGTCCATGGACTACGGCTACCGCCTGATCGTCGCGGGGCAGGACGGCCCGTGACCGTGTGATCGCCGTATCGTTCGTCCCATGACCGTCTCAGGTGCGGCCCCGCCGGACGTGCCGCCCAGCGCCCTCGCCGACGCCGTGCTGGAGCGGCTGACCGCCACCTACGCCGCCGCGGCCGATCCCGGCAGGGCCGCGGCGATGCGGGCGTACATGAAGGACGTGGCGCCCTTCCTCGGGATCCCGACCCCGGACCGGCGCACCCTGTCCCGCACCGTCCTGGCCGGCACACCCCGGCCGGACGAGGCGGACTGCACCGCGGTCGCCCTTCGCTGCTGGCTGCTGCCCGAGCGCGAGTACCACTACTTCGCCGTGGACTACCTGCGCCGCCACACGGCCCGCTGTACCTCCGCGTTCCTGCCTGTCGCCCGGTACCTCGTCACCACCGTCTCCTGGTGGGACACCGTCGATCTGCTCGCCGCGCACGTCGTCGGCGCCCTCGTGGCGGCCGACCCCGGGCTCACGGCCGACATGGACGCCTGGATCGCCGACGACAATCTCTGGGTGGCGCGTACGGCCCTGCTGCACCAGCTCCGCTACAAGGAACGCACCGACACCGACCGGCTGTTCGCCTACTGCCTGCTCCAGTCCGGCCACCCCGACTTCTTCGTCCGCAAGGCCATCGGCTGGTGCCTGCGCGAGTACGCCAAGACCGACGCCGAGGCCGTCCGCGGCTTCCTGGCGCGCGAGCGGAGCCGGTTCGCGCCGCTGACCGTGCGCGAGGCGCTGAAGAACATCTCCTGAGGGCCGTCGCTCCCGCCACCTCGACTCGCGTACCCCGAAAAACCATTCGACGCCGGACAAACCGTCGGCGATGATCGTCGACATGTTCCGGTACGCCTTCCTCCTCGCAGCATCCGCCGTCGCGGATGCGCCGAAGGCTGCCGTCCCGATCCTCACGGCCGCTGTCGACGGCGCCCGAAGCTGACCCTCTCCGGATTGTCCGGCGGACCCCGCAGGGGGAGGGTCGGCCACTCCTCGGGGTCCCCGCTCTTCCGCACGCCTGAGAGGCTTCGAGGTACAGCCATGTCCAAAACGGCATACGTGCGCACCAAGCCGCACCTGAACATCGGCACGATGGGCCACGTCGACCACGGCAAGACCACCCTGACCGCCGCCATCACCAAGGTCCTGGCCGAGCGCGGCACCGGCACCTTCGTCCCGTTCGACCGCATCGACCGGGCCCCGGAGGAGGCCGCCCGCGGCATCACCATCAACATCGCGCACGTCGAGTACGAGACCGACACCCGGCACTACGCCCACGTCGACATGCCGGGCCACGCCGACTACGTCAAGAACATGGTCACCGGCGCCGCGCAGCTCGACGGGGCGATCCTCGTCGTCTCCGCGCTCGACGGGATCATGCCGCAGACCGCCGAGCACGTGCTGCTCGCCCGGCAGGTGGGCGTCGACCACATCGTCGTCGCGCTCAACAAAGCCGACGCGGGCGACGAGGAGCTGACCGACCTGGTCGAGCTGGAGGTCCGCGACCTGCTCACCGCGCAGGGGTACCCGGGGGACGCCGTGCCCGTCGTACGGGTCTCCGGGCTGAAGGCCCTGGAGGGCGACCCGCGCTGGACGGCGTCGATCGAGGCGTTGCTCGACGCGGTCGACACCTACGTGCCGATGCCCGAGCGGTATCTGGACGCGCCCTTCCTGCTGCCGGTGGAGAACGTGCTCACCATCACCGGGCGGGGCACGGTCGTCACGGGCGCCGTGGAGCGGGGGACGCTCCGCCTGGGGGACCGGGTGTCGGTGCTCGGCGCCGACGTGGAGACCGTCGTCACCGGACTGGAGACCTTCGGCAAGCCGATGGAGGAGGCGCAGGCCGGGGACAACGTGGCCGTGCTGTTGCGCGGTGTGCCGCGGGACGCCGTGCGGCGGGGGCACGTGGTGGCCGCGCCGGGGAGTGTGGTGCCCAGTCGGCGGTTCTCGGCGCGGGTGTACGTGTTGTCCGGGCGCGAGGGCGGTCGTACGACTCCGGTGTCCACGGGGTACCGACCGCAGTTCTACATCCGTACGGCGGATGTGGTCGGGGACGTCGACCTCGGGGAGGTGGCGGTCGCGCGGCCCGGCGAGACGGTGGAGATGACCGTTGAGCTGGGGCGGGAGGTGCCGGTCGAGCCTGGGCTCGGGTTCGCCATCCGGGAGGGTGGCAGGACCGTCGGGGCCGGGACGGTCATCTCCGTGGCTCCGTAGCTCCGTAGGGGCTGAGGGGCGTGGGGGCTGCGCGGCACATCGATGCAGCCCCACGCCCCTCAGGCACTCACCGCACCGGTGTTCTCCGGTTCCGGAGACAATGGGTTCGTGAGTGAAGCCATACCTGTGACCCGGGCCGTCGATCACGGCACCGCCAAGCTGATGCCGGACGTCGATCGGGAGCGGGCGTGGCTGCTCACCGTCGACGGCGCCCCGCAGTCGTACGTCGATCTGGACGAGCCGACGTATCTGGAGTTCGAGTACGCGCGGCGGCTCGGGTACGTGCTGGACACCCTCGCCGAGGAAGGGCTCGGGCTGGACGTGGTGCACCTGGGCGGGGGAGCGCTCACGCTTCCCCGGTACCTCGCTGCCACCCGGCCCGGTTCCCGGCAGGACGTGGTCGAGGCCGACCGGGGGCTGCTGGAGCTGGTCGTCGAGCATCTGCCGCTCCCGGAGGGCTCGGGCGTCGCGCTGCACACCGCCGACGCCCGGGCCTGGCTCGAGGCCGCCTCGCACGATTCGGCCGACGTGCTGATCGCCGACGTGTTCGGCGGCTCACGCGTCCCGGCCCACCTCACCTCGCTCGCCTACGCCCGCGAGGCCGAGCGCGTGCTGCGGCCGGGCGGGGTCTATCTGGCCAACCTCGCCGACGCGGCGCCGTTCGGGTTCCTGCGTTCCCAACTGGCCAATCTCGCGGCCGTGTTCGAAGAGCTTGCGCTGATCGCCGAGCCGGGCGTGCTGCGCGGCCGGCGGTTCGGCAACGCGGTTCTCGTCGCCTCGCACCGGCCCCTCGACACGGCCGCCGTGGCCCGTCTCACCGCCGCCGACGTCTTCCCGGCCCGTGTCGAACACGGTCCGGCGCTGCGGGACTTCATCGGTGCCGCGCATCCGGTCGGCGACAGCGACGCCGTACCCTCACCCGAGCCCCCCGACGGGGCTTTCGGCATCGGCTGAGGGGATCGAAGGGGTTGTCGGCCGTGCGGCACGGCGGGTCAGGGTGCGGACGTCCGGGACCAGCAGGACCAGGGCGGTGACCAGGACGACCAGGCCCGCACAGCCCCACAGGGCGGCCGTGCGGCCGACGGCGGACTCGGTGGGGCCGGCCAGGGCTGTGGCGAGGGGTATGAGCGAGACCGAGCCGAACCAGTCGTAGGCGGAGACCCGGGAGAGCTTGTCCTCGGGGATCTCCTGGTGCAGCGCGGTCATCCAGGAGACGCCGAACACCTCCACCGTCGTACCCGCGACGAACATGACCACGTAGAGGACGCCCACCGGCACCGGCACGGCGAGGGCGGCCGAGGGCAGGGCCAGCGGGAAGACGCACAGGGTGCCGGCGAGGAGCAGACGGCGGGGTCGCCAGCGGGTCATCAGCAGGGCGCCGGCCACCGTGCCCGCGCCGAACGCGCCCAGCGCCAGGCCCCACGGGCCCGCCCCGCCCAGGCTGTCGCGGGCGACGAGCGGGCCGTACACCGCGTCGGCCGCGCCGACCACCGCGTTGGCGATGGAGAACTGGACGACGATGCCCCACAGCCAGGGGCGGCCGACGAACTCCCGCCAGCCCTCCCGGAGATCGGCCAGCATGCCCTCGCCGGGCATGCGCGGCGGGATGTGGCTGACGTCGAGCAGGGAGCGCAGAGCTCCCGCGACGGCGAAGGCCGCCGCGTCGAACGCGAGGACCCAGCCGGGGCCGACCGCCGCGACCAGCGCGCCGCCGAGCGCGGCGCCGCCGAGGGCCGCTCCCTGGGTGGCCATGCGGAAGAGGGCGAACGCGCGGCCCGCCTGCTCACCCTCCACGGAGGACATCAGCATGCCCTCGGCCGCCGGGCCGAAGAACGCCTGCCCGGTGCCGCCGAGCGCGGTGAGCAGCATCATCTGCCACAGCCGGGGCTCGCCGGCCAGCACGAGCAACGCGAAGGCGGCTTGGGAGAGGCAGTTGAGGGCGTTGGCGGCGACCATCACCCGGTGCCGGGGCAGCCGGTCCGCGAGCGCGCCGCCGATGAGCAGGAACACCACCAGCGGCAGGGTGCGGGAGGCAGCCACCAGTCCCACGTCGCCGCCGTCGCCGCCCGCGTCCAGCACGGCGAACGCGGCGGCGATGAGCGAGCCGCCCGCGCCGAGGCCGGTCACGACCGCCGCGGCGGTCAGCAACGAGTAGTTGCGGCCCGCCCAGGCGGGTCTGGGCGGGTGGCGGGGGACGACTGGCTTCACCGGGTGACTATCGCTCGCGTGACTCGCGGTTTCAAACCGGTTTCCGGCGGCGTCGGCGATCCGGCCAACTCGCCGTGCATGGCGCGTCTTTGACTCTGGCGGAGGAGCTTTTTAAGATGATCAAGTCATGTCCATGACTATTTGTCATGGTGATGGCCTAATTGCTTCGAAAGAGAAGAAAGGACCTTCATGCGCAAGCATGCTGCAGCCCTGATCGCCACGGCTGCGCTCATCGGTGCCGCCGTGCCCGCCGTTGTCGCGGCGCCCGCCTCGGCCTCGACGATCAGCTGTCGGCCAGCCGCCCACCGCTACGTCGTGACCAAGGACGAGGCCGCCATCCACAAGACGCCGAGCGGCCGTGGCAAGGTGATCGGCCACGCGGCCAAGGGCCACCACGTGATATCCCACTACGAGTGCACCAATAGCAGCACCTGGGAGTGCATCAAGGACTGCCAGGTCTCCGACGACGGCACGCCGACGCTGTACGGCCACTGGATCTACCGCGGCTACCTGGGCGAGGGCTGAGGCTCCACGGTGTTCCGGCCCGCCGCGCCGCGGTGGGCCGGAACACCCTGCGGGCTCAGTCGGACGTCGGGGTTCCGTGCAGCCGGATCGTGCTGAGGATCTTCAGGACGGTCGCCTTGGGGATCTCACCCTTCGTACCCGTGGCCCCGTAGAAGTTGAACGACACATAGTCGTCGGCGGCGTTCTTGAAGCCGAACGTGAGCGCCTTGCCGTCGGTCACGCACTTGCCCTTGCGGGGCGTGTGAGTCGACTGGGCCCACGCGTAGCTGCCCTTCACACCCGAAGCGGACGTGAAGGGGGTGGGCTTCTTGTCCCACGAGATGCTCTTCTTGTCCGGCATCGTGTAGCCGCCGTAGACCCACCAGGGCGGTGTGTTGATCGCGATCTCGTCCGCGTTCTTCGCGCCGCTGGCGCCCTTGGAGCCCACGACCGCCAGCGGGGTGTCCTCGGTGCGGCCGTCCTTGTCGTCGTCGGACGTGCACCACTTGGACTGGTACTCGGCGAGGCCCGACATGGTGATGCCCTTGTCCTTCTCGGACTTCGGGAAGTCGAAGCCGACCGCGAGACCGGTGGCCTGGACCTCCCAGTCCGACGGCACGTCGAAGGCGACACCCCACTTGGGGTTCACCACGACCTTCCAGCCGGCGATCGTCGGCTTCTCGGTCTCGTTGCCGCGCGGGTCGTCGTCCGTCGACGGGGACGCGCTCGACCCGGAGGGCGACGACGTGGCCGGGCTGCTCGGCTTGTCGGCCACGTCCTTCTTGTCCTTGTCGCCCAGGACCAGGAACGCGGTCACACCGGCGGCCACCACCACGGCCGCGGCCGCCACGATCGCGACGACCTTCGTCCGGTTCCCGCCGCCACCACCGCCACCGCCGCCCGGTGAGGGCTGCGGGACACCAGCGGGTGCCGGAGCCCCCCACTGCGGCTGCTGCGCATAGGGGCTGGGCTGTTGGTAGCCGGGCTGCTGGTACGGATTCGGTTGCTGGTAACCCGGCTGCTGATACGGGTTGTTCTGCGGGTTCTGCTCGCCCCCGGGCGGCTGCTGCTGTCCTGGCCACATGGGGGCCCACCCTAGCGGCGCCAGGGACACGATTCGGTCACTACCCCTCGCCAGGGCTGTAGCGAAGCGGAATCCTCTCTGGCCAGCGGCTGCTACTCGTGAGTAACATGGCGCCATGAGCGCAGACCAGATGTCGATCGGCGACATGCTCGCCGCCACCGTGCCGATGGCCCGGACGCTGAACCTGGAGTTCCTGGAGACTTCTCCGGAGCAGGCCGTGGTGTCCCTGCCGGACCAGGGTGACTACCACAACCACGTGGGTGGGCCGCACGCCGGTGCGATGTTCACGCTCGGGGAGTCGGCCAGCGGGGCCATCGTGCTGGCCGCGTTCGGCGACCAGCTCTCGCGCGCCGTGCCGCTCGCCGTGCGGGCCGAGATCGCCTACAAGAAGCTGGCGATGGGTGCCGTCACCGCGACCGCGAAGCTGGGCCGCCCGGCCGCCGAGGTCGTGGCCGAGCTGGACGCGGGGCAGCGCCCCGAGTTCCCGGTGACGATCGAGATCCGCCGCGCGGACGGCGCGGTCACGGGCGAGATGCAGGTGGTGTGGACGCTGCGGCCCAACAACTAGGACTGACGCGGGACTTGTAGGGCTTGTCGGGCCTGTGGGGTCTGCGGGACTCGCAGGTCTTCCAGGTTCGGGGGAGGGGTCCGGGCGGATCCCTCCCCTCGCGTTGTCTCAGGCCGCCCGGCGCTCCTTGCGGATGTCGGCCGCGTCGGCCTCGCCGTCCTCCAGCCCTGCCACGAACTCCCGGAGCCAGCCCCTGAATTCGGGGCCCAGGTCCGGCCGGGCGCAGGCCAGGCGGACCACCGTGCGGAGATAGTCCGCCTTGTCGCCGGTGTCGTAGCGCAGGCCGTCGAACACGACCCCGTGCACCGTGCCGCCCGCGGCCAGGTCCTGGAGGGCGTCCGTCAGCTGGATCTCGCCGCCGCGGCCCGGCGGGGTGCGTTCCAGGACGTCGAAGACGGCGGGGTCGAGGACGTAGCGGCCGATGACCGCGTAGCGGCTCGGCGCCTTCTCGGGTGACGGCTTCTCGATGAGGCCGGTGACGTGTACGACTCCCTCCTCGCCGGTGGGTTCCACCGCCGCGCAGCCGTAGAGTTGCATCTGCGCCGGGTCGACCTCCATCAGCGCGACCACGGTGCCCGCGTACCGGTCGCGGACGTCCAGCATGCGGCTGAGCAGGGTTTCGCGCGGGTCGATCAGGTCGTCGCCGAGCAGGACGGCGAAGGGCTGGTTCCCGACGTGGTGGCGGGCGCACAGCACGGCGTGGCCGAGGCCGAGCGGGTCGCCCTGGCGGATGTGGTGGATGTCGGCCAGCCGCGCGGGATCGCGTACGGCGTCCAGGCGCACGGTGTCGCCCTTGGCTGCCAGGGCCTGCTCCAGCTCGAAGGCGCTGTCGAAGTGGTCCTCGATGGCGCGCTTGTGCCGCCCGGTGACCATCAGGATGTCGTCGAGACCGGCCGCCGCGGCCTCCTCCACGACGTACTGGATGGCCGGCTTGTCGACGACGGGGAGCATCTCCTTCGGCGTCGCCTTGGTAGCGGGCAGGAACCGGGTGCCGAGCCCGGCGGCCGGGACGACCGCCTTGCGTACCGGGCGGGTGGAGGCGGGGGTCGCTGTGGAGTGGGGGGCGATCATGCGGCCATGCTCGGCCGCGAGGATGAGAGCGCGCCGAGAAGAACATGGGAACCGGCTGTGGGTGTCCGCCGAGGGGGCAGGCGGGGAGTTGGAGATTTCGTGTGCCATCCCGCTTTCCATGCACACAAGTTGACCGCTGTGCAACCGCAGCCTCGGAGAGGTGTGTGGATACCGCCGGTAACTGCCGTGCATTTCCCCGACTTTGAAGCCGAGTCATTCGAACTTCTTGTTTCCTGTGAGGCTCGTGTGCGAAGGTGAGCCCTCCTGTGAGAGGGGTAAAGGTCGCAACCGAACGGCAAGGCCGGGCCCCTCAGGTATGCACCAATCAGGCACTGCTTTCCGACGGGGCGCCATTTCGGATGCCGCCCTGCGGCTGGAAAGGAAATGGTGTTCCGTGCAGTCCCCCTACCCCCCACGCCCGCCGTTCCCGCCCCGCCCCGGTTCGCTGCCGGGGGAGTCCGACCGCGATCTCGTCGCCCTTCTGGGCGGCCCCGGCGACGGCCGCCATCACGCCGTCGCCCTGCTCCTGGCCCGGCACTGGCGGGCCACCCGCGACTACGCGATCGTCTGCCTGGCCGCCGCCGGGCCCACGGCACAACTGGTGGCGGCCGCCGCCTTCCAGCAGGTACTCGGCCGGCTCGCGAGCGGGGCGGCCGGTGGTGCCCTGCGTCCGCAGCTGCTGGTGGCCGTCCGTGAGACCGTCCGCAGCTGGGCCGCCGACGAGGGCGCCTGCGTGGTCATGCCGGAACTGCGTAAAACCACCGGTGGCCGTGGTCTACGCGCGACAATGCCCGGCACGCCCGAAAGGCGACAGCTCGCAGAACGCGCATTCCAGGCCTTGCCCGCCGCCTCCCAATGCCTTCTGTGGCATACCGAGGTCGAGGCGGAGCCCATAAACATACCCGCTGGTCTGTCGGGGGTCGACACGGTCACCGCCGCGACCGCCCTGGAGCAGGCTCGCGAGCAATTCCGGGCGGGCTGTGTACGCGCCCACCGCGAACTCGCACCCTCCAGGGAATGCCGCTTCCACAACCGCCTCCTGGACGTCCCCATTCGTCGCGGCGGCTCCCTGCTCCCGGATGTGCAGGCGCATCTGGCCGTCTGCCGCCACTGTCGCCACGCCGCCGAACAGCTCAGCCATTTCGAGGGCGGCCTGGAAGTCCTGCTCGCCGAGACCGTGCTCGGCTGGGGCGCCCGCCGCTATCTCGGCTCCCGGCCTGGCCGCGGCGCCCTGGAGGAGGAGTCGCCCACGCCGCACGCGCCGGCCCCGGCGCCGGGCGGCCGACACCGCACGGTTCCCGACGGCAGGCGTCGCGCGGTGCCCGAGGGCAGGCGTCGTACGGCCCTGGCGGTGGGCGTCGGTCTCACCTCGCTCGCCCTGCTGGCCACGGTGCTCGTGGTCAAGGGCTGGTCCGATGACAACGGTGTCCCGGGACCCGGGGCCACCTGGGGTGCCCCGGTGGGCAGTTCGGCCCACCCCGGCGCCGACAGCGAGCGGTCCTCCGCGGTCTCCTCGTCCGCCGCCTCGGCCGGCGATCCCGTCGAGGTCGCCCACGGCAGGCTGCGCAGCCTGGCCTCCGGGCTCTGTCTGGACGCGAGAGGGGGAAACGCCGAGACGGGGGCGGGCGCCCTGCTGGCTGAGTGTTCGTCCGCCGGGTCGCAGCAGTGGTCGTACCAGGACGACGGACTGCTGCGCAGCGCCGCCGATCCCACGCTCTGCCTGACCGCCGACCCGGGGACGCGGGGCGTCGTGTTGTCCGGCTGTGTCGTGCACGCCGGAGAGGTGTCGTACGACATCACGGTCCGGGGCGAAGTCCTGCTCCGCCGGCCCGAGGGCCTCGCCCTCGCCCCGGACTCCGGGGACTCCCCGACCCGGGTGGTGGTCGCGGCCCGCGACGGCTCGAAGGGGCAGCGGTGGGTCCTTGAGGCGGGGGTACGGGCCGGGGTGGGACCGGGTGCGCCGCCGCGGCGACACACGCCGCCGGACGCGCCTGACCCCGGGTGGACCGAACCCTCGAAGGGGGCCGCCGGACAGCCGCCCGGGCGGTCGGCCGAGGACGCCCCGCGTGAGGATCGCGGGCAGGGGCAGGGGCAGGGGCAGGGGCAGGGGCAGGGGCAGGGGCAGGGC
The DNA here is from genome assembly GCF_044541035.1 of Streptomyces sp. NPDC085866. NCBI lineage: Bacteria > Bacillati > Actinomycetota > Actinomycetes > Kitasatosporales > Streptomycetaceae > Streptomyces > Streptomyces sp. NPDC085866. Next base: position 199,701 of record NZ_JBITSQ010000013.1, on the reverse strand, counting down.
CAGGAGCAGCAGCCGACCGGGCCGGGGTACGAGACCCGGATCGCCCAGGTCGGCGCCCACGATGATCCCGGCGCGGCGGAATCCGTCCCTCCCACGGACCCGGTGCGCCGGCTCGTCTCCCCGATCGCGGGCACCCTCGTCTCCGCGCCGACGACGGTCGGCTCGCTGCTCGGCTGACATCGGAGGGTCATCCCGGACACGTGGTGGCCCTCGCCCGCCGTCCCCCGGCCGATTCGCCGCCCGGCTCGGGTGCGTACCGGGATCGAGCCACCGGGCGGAAGTCATGCGGAATTTACAGAAACCGATCCCGTGTCCTGTGCCGTTGCCCCCCGGCGAGTCCACGCTGAATATGCCCGGCGCTTTGACGGGCTTGTGGGGGTGTGCCGAGAGGGCCGGCACGGCCGTACGGTCATGAGGTGGATCGGGATTGCTCGGATTTCCGGCGCTTGCGTGGGAAATCGGCGGGCTGGCCGAATCGATGCCACCGCCCGCGAAAAGGACGCGGCGTTATTGACCCGCCAGTAAGCACCTCGCTAGGTTCCGGTGGCCTCGCACCAGAGTGTCCTGCCGCACACCCCCCACCGTGCTGTCTTGCCGATTCTTCGGAGCATCATGACCTCCCCCGTGCGCGCCCAAGACCTGATCCTGTGTCTCACCCCCTTCGGAGAACCCGATGCCGGGCCGGCCGTGGCCGCCTGTGGCGCCGGCGCACTCGGCATCCTCGATCTCGGCGACGGCGACCGGCGATCCCGCGAGGAGCTGAACCGGCTGAGCAGAGCGGCGCCGGGGCCCTTCGGCGTCCGGGTGACCGGACGCTGCGCGCTGGACCCCGGCGAACTCGGTGACGCCCCCGACACCGTGGTCCTCGCGCAGGATGCGCCCTGGAACGTGGGTGAAGTGGCCGCGCGGTACCGGTGGTTGGCCGAGGTCACGGATCTGACGCAGGCGCGGGAAGCGGTACGTGCCGGGGCCCATGGGCTGATCGCGCGAGGCACCGAGAGCGGTGGCCGGGTCGGCGGCCTGAGCACCTTCGTTCTGCTCCAACTTCTCCTGGCCGACGACGGGTTGGAGGTTCCGGTCTGGGCCTGTGGCGGTATCGGGCCGCGTACGGCGGCCGCCGCGGTGGCCGGCGGGGCCGCCGGGGTCGTCCTCGACAGCCAATTGGCCCTGCTGGCCGAGTCGCGGCTGCCGGAGGCGGTGCGGGCCGCGCTGCGATCCCTGGACGGTTCCGAGACCGTGGTCGTCGCCGGGCACCGGGTGCTGCGCCGGCGCGGCCCGGACGCCCCGCCTCCGCCCCCGGACGACGCCGAGGCGGTCGCTGCCCTGCTCGGCGCGCGGGATCTGCGCCGCCAACTCCTGCCGGTGGGCCAGGACGGCTTCCTCGCCGCGCGGTTCGCCGAGCGGTGGGGGGATGTGCGGCGGACGGTGCGCGAGGTGAGGGCGGCGATACGGGAGGTCGTCGGGGCGGAGGCCGAAGGGACGGATGACGGCGGGCCGAGGCGGGTGGGTGCCCCGCCCGGTAAGCCGGTGGGCGGCGAGCCGGTCAAGTCGGTGGGCAGCGGTCTGGATGAGCCGGTCGGCGCGGGGGAGGTGGCGCCCGCCGACGGCGAGTCCGTGGGGGTGCTGGACGGTGGGTCGGCGGGGGTCGGCGGTGGGTCGGCGGCGGTCGGCGATGGCCTGACGCAACCGTTCGGCGGTGGGTCGACACTGCCCGGTGGTGGCCCGGCGGAGTTGTTCGGTGGTGGGTTGGGCGAGTGTGCTGAGCGTGGGTGGGCAGTGGCCGGCGGTGGGTCGACACTGCCCGGTGGTGGCCCGGCGGAGTTGTTCGGTGGTGGGTTGGGCGAGTGTGCTGAGCGTGGGTCGGTAGCGGCCGGCGGTGGGTCGACACTGCCCGGCGGTGGGACGGTAGCGGCAGGCGGTGGGGCGACCGAGTCTGCCGACGGTGGGTCGACCGTGCCCGGCCGTGGGACGGCAGTGGCCGACGGTGGCTCGACCGAGGCATTCGTCGGGCGCCCGACCGAATCGCCCGACGCCGAATCGCCCCAGTCCGTCGACCACGACCCCGCCAGTGCCCTGCGCCCCGGCTCCCCCATGAGCCGTGCCCTCGGTACTCGGCTCCCGGTCGCGCAGGGCCCCATGACGCGGGTGAGTGATCAGGCGGGCTTCGCCGCCGCCGTCGCCGCGGACGGGGCGCTGCCCTTCCTGGCGCTGGCCCTCGCCGACGGTGAGCGGACCCGGGCGATGCTGACCGAGGCACATGCCGTGCTGGACGGGCGGTCCTGGGGCGTGGGTGTGCTCGGCTTCGCGCCCGAGGACATCAGGAACGCCCAGCTGGAAGCCGTGCGGGAACTGCGCCCCACGCACGCGATCATCGCGGGCGGACGGCCCGCCCAGGCCGAGGCGCTGGAGCGGGTCGGGATCCGCACCTACCTGCATGTGCCCTCGCCGGGGCTGTTGCGGCAGTTCCTGCAGGCCGGGGCGCGCCGGTTCGTGTTCGAGGGCGCCGAGTGCGGCGGGCACGTCGGACCGCGCGCCTCCTTCCCGTTGTGGGAGGCCCAACTCGCCGTACTGGAGGACTTCCTGGACGACGAAGCCGATGCCGGAACCGCACGGCAGCTGGAGGTGTTCTTCGCGGGCGGGATCCACGACGAGCGGTCCGCCGCGATGACCGCGGCCCTGGCCGCACCGCTCACCACCCGGGGCGCCGCCGTCGGCGTCCTCATGGGCACGGCCTATCTGTTCACCGAGGAGGCCGTCGCGCACGGCGCGATCCAGCCGCTCTTCCAACGGCAGGTCCTGACCGCCACCGCGACCGCCCTGCTGGAGACCGCACCCGGCCACGCCACCCGCTGCGTCCCCAGCCCCTTCACCACGGACTACCGCGCCCGCGAGGCCGGGCTACGCGCGTCCGGTCTGCCCGACCGGGAGGTGTGGGAGGCGCTGGAGCGGCTCAATGTCGGGCGGTTGCGCATCGCGAGCAAGGGCGTCGAGCGGTCGGCAGAGGGCGAGTTGACCGGTGTCGACGAGGAACGGCAGCTCAGCGACGGGATGTTCATGGCCGGTGAGGTCGCCGTCCTGCGCTCGGCGACCACCTCCCTGGCGCAGCTGCATCACGCCGTCACCGACGGCGCCGCCGACCTCCTCGCCGCCCGCGCCCCGCGCCCCGCCGGTCCGCGGGCTTGCGAACCCGCGCCCCCCGCCCCGCTCGACGTCGCCGTCGTCGGCATGGCCTGCATGTTCCCGCAGGCCCCCGACCTCGCCACCTTCTGGGCCAACGTGGTCGCCGGACGCGACGCCGTCACCGAGGTCCCGGCCGACCGGTGGGACCCGGCCGTGCACCACGGGGCCGGCAGCACGGCCTCCAAGTGGGGCGGCTTCCTGCCCCGCATCCCCTTCGACCCGCTGGGCTACGGCATCCCGCCCGCCTCCCTCGGCAGTATCGAACCGGTCCAGCTGCTGTCCCTGGAGGCCGCCCGCAGGGCCCTGGACGACGCCGGTTACGGCGACCGGGGGCGGACGTTCGACCGCTCGCGCACCTCCGTCGTCTTCGGCGCGGAGGCGGGCAGCGACCTGTCCAACGCGGCCACCCTGCGCGCCGTCCTCCCGTCGTACTACGGCAAGGTCCCCGACGGTCTGGAGGAGCAGCTGCCCCGGCTGACCGAGGACTCCTTCCCCGGCATGCTCGCCAACGTCATCTCCGGCCGCATAGCGAACCGGCTGGACCTCGGCGGCGCCAACTACACCGTCGACGCGGCCTGCGCCTCCTCCCTCGCCGCGCTCGACGTGGCCTGCAAGGAACTCGTCTCCGGCGGCAGCGACGTCGTGCTGTGCGGCGGCGCCGACCTGCACAACGGCATCAACGACTTCGTCCTGTTCTCCTCGGTGCACGCCCTCTCGCCGACCGGCCGCTCCCGCGCCTTCGACGGCTCCGCCGACGGCATCGCCCTCGGCGAGGGCGTGGCCTGTGTGGTCCTCAAACGGCTGGCGGACGCCGAGCGCGACGGTGACCGTGTCTACGGCGTGATCAAGGGCCTCGGCTCCGCCAGCGACGGCCGCTCCCTCGGCCTGACCGCACCGCGCCCCGAAGGGCAGCGGGCCGCGCTGCTGCGCGCCTACCGCAACGCCGGCGTCTCACCCGCCGAGGTCGGCCTGGTCGAGGCACACGGCACCGGCACGGTCGTCGGGGACCGAACCGAACTGACCGTACTCGGTGAGGTGTTCGCCGAGGCCGGCGCCGAGACCGGTACCTGCGCGCTCGGCTCGGTCAAGTCACAGATCGGGCACACCAAGTGCGCCGCCGGACTCGCGGGCCTGATCAAGACCACCCTCGCCCTCTACACCGGCGTCAAGCCGCCCACCCTCCACCTGGACCGGCCCAACCCGGCCTGGTCGGAGGAGGAGAGCCCCTTCGCCTTCCACACCCGCGCCCGGCCCTGGGCGGCCCCGGCGGCCGAACGGCTCGCCGGGGTCAGCGCGTTCGGCTTCGGCGGCACCAACTTCCATGCGGTGCTCGGGGCTTACGACGGCGCCGCACCGCCGCAGCAGACCATGGACACCTGGCCCGCCGAGCTGTTCCTGTTCCGCGGGAAGGACACGGCGGCGGCCCACCGGGACGTCGAGGAGATCCTGCGGGCCGCCGAGTCCGACGGCCGGCCCTGGCGCCTGCGCGACCTCGCCCTCGCCGCCGCCCGGCGCGCGGACACCTCCCACGAACCGGTGCGGGCAGCGGTCGTGGCCCGTGATGTCGACGACCTGATCGGGCAGTTGAGACGCATCCTCGCCGGGGAACACGATCCGGCGGCCGACAGCCCCGTCGAGGGCGAGGCCAAGGTCGCCTTCCTCTTCCCCGGCCAGGGCAGCCAGCGGCCCGGCATGCTCGCCGACCTGCTGGTCGCCCTGCCCGAGCTGCGCCACTACCTGCACCTCGGCCGCGCCCACGCCGACGCCCTGTACCCGCCCGCCGCCTTCGACGAGGCCGCCCGCGAGCGCCGTCGGGCCGACCTCACCGACACCCGGGCCGCGCAGCCCGCGCTCGGCATCACCGGCCTGGCCGCCCATGCCTTCCTCACCGCGGCGGGTGTCCAGCCGGACCTCGCGGCCGGACACAGCTACGGTGAACTGGTCGCGCTGAGCGCGGCCGGGGCCCTCGACCCGGAGACCCTGCTGGAGCTGAGCACCGAGCGTGCGAGCGCGATCCTGGCGGCCGCGGGCGACGAACCCGGCACCATGGCCGCCGTCGGAGCCGGTGCCGAGGACGTCGCACGCGCACTGCGCGCCGCGGGGGCGCCCGAGTCGGTCGTCGTCGCCAATCAAAACTCGCCCGATCAGTCGGTGATCTCGGGTCCCACGGCCGAAGTAGAGGCCGCCGTGGGCCGGTTGCGCGAGGCGGGCCTCGGGGTGCGTCGCATCCCGGTCGCCTGTGCCTTCCACAGTCCGGTGGTGGCCGCCGCCGGGGAGCGGTTCGCCAAGGTCCTCGCGGACAAGGCCGTACGGGCCCCCGAGTTCCCCGTCTGGGCCAACCGCACCGCGTCCCCGTACCCGCAGGACGCCGACGCCGTACGCGTCGAACTCGCCGCGCAGATCGGCGCGCCGGTCGCCTTCGCCGCCCAGATCGAGGCGATGTACGAGGCGGGAGCGCGGATCTTCGTGGAGGCGGGCCCCGGCACGGTCCTCACCCGGCTCGTCGGCCGGATCCTCGGCGACCGTCCGCATCGCACCGTCGCCTGCGAGCCCCGCGCCGACAGCGGCCTGCCCGGCTGGCTCGACGCCCTCGCCCAGCTGGCCCTCGCAGGGCTGCCGGTGCGCACCGCCTGGCTCCTCCGGGGCCGCGACGCCGTCGACGCGCTCCGCACGCCGGTACCGCGGCGGCCCGGCTGGACGGTCGACGGACACCTCGTCCGCACCGCCGACGGAGCACTCCTCCCCGGTGCCCTCGCACCGGCCCGACGAGTCGTGGAGACGACTGTGACGACGAACCCGCAGTACGGTGTCCCGGCCGGCCAGGACGCGCTGATCTCCGAATTCCTGCGCACCAGCCGGGAGATGATCGCCGCCCAGCGCGACGTGCTGCTCACCTACTTCGGCGCCGCGCCCGGCGCGACCCCGCAGGCACCGGCCGCCCCCGCACCGATACCGCAGGCCGTGCTCCCGGAGCCGGCCCGACTACCCGCTGCCGCAACGCCGTTGCCCGAGCCCACCGAGCCCGAGCCCGAGCCCGAGCACGACGTCGAGCACGTCGTCCTCGAGATCATCAGCGAGCGCACCGGCTACCCCGTCGACATGATCGAACCCGACCTCGACCTGGAGGCGGATCTGAGCATCGACTCGATCAAGCGGGCCGAGATAGCGGGCGAACTCGCCAGACGCCTGGGGATCGCGGGTGGGGCGGAGATCCTGGACGACGCGGAACTCGAGGAGCTGGCCAAGGCGCGTACGGCGGCGTCGGTGACGGCCTGGCTGACGGCGCGGGTCGGTGGGGGAGCCGGGGCTGTTCCGGAGCCCACCGCAGCTGCCGACCAGAGACCGGCAGCCCCGCACGAGCACACGCCCCTCGGCGAAGCCCCGAAGCGCTGCGAACTGCGCCCGGTGCCCCTCCCGCACCCCTCGGCCGCCCCCGCCGCCACCCTCCCCGGCACCCGGTTCGTGCTCCTCGGCGACGGCGGGGGAGCGGCGGCCGAGGTCGCGGCACGGCTCCGGGAGCACGGCGCCGACACGGTCACCGTCGACCAGGCCCACCTCCTCGGCGAGGCCGACGGCAGGGTCGACGGCGTCCTGTACCTCGGGGCGCTCCCGGGCCCGGAGCTTCCGGTGCTGCCCGAGGCCTTCCCCGTGCTGCAGGCGGCCCTGGCCCGCGCACCGCGCAGCCTGCTGGCCGTGCAGCCGGCCGACGGCGAGGCGGCGGCCCGGTCGGCCGGTCTCCACGGCCTCTTCCGCACCGTCGCCCGGGAGTACCCCGACACCCTCGCCCGGATCGTCACCGTCCCCGACGCCGCCCCCGCGGCCGTCGCCGACGCCCTGCTCGCCGAGCTGCTTGCGCCGGAGCCGGCCCCCGTCGTCCTGCGCACGGACACCGGGCAGCGGCACGGTCTCGAACTGGTGCCCGCGCCCCTGGGCCCGCTCGGCAGCACCGGCGCGGGCCCCGCCGGGGACGGCGCCGCCGAGGCAGCCGCACTCGGCCTGGACCGGGAATCCGTGGTGCTGCTGGTCGGCGGTGCCCGGGGCATCACGGCGAGGTTCGCCGTCGCACTGGCCGCCGCGAGCCGCTGTCGCATCGAGCTGGTCGGCCGCACCCCCGCCCCCACCGCGCCCGAGACCCCGGCGATCGCCGCCGCCCGCACCGCCGTCGAACTGCGCGCCGCTCTCGCAGCGAGCGGCTCGCTGAGACCGGCGGAGGTCAACCGGGCGGCCGAACTCGTCCTCGCCCAGCGGGAGATCACCGCCACCCTCGCGGAGCTCGCCGCCCTCGGCAGCGAGGCCCGCTACCGCTCGGTCGACTTCCGCGAGCGGGACGCCGCTCTCCAGGCCGTCAAGGAGATCCACGCCGAGCACGGCCGGCTCGACGGAGTCGTCTTCGCCGCCGGGGTGATCGAGGACCGGCTGATCGCCGAGAAGAGCCCCGACTCCTTCCGGCGCGTGTACGGCACGAAGACGGCCGGGGCCGCCGCCCTGCTCAGCGCGCTCGACGACCTGCCCGACGGGCCGGGATTCACGGTGCTGTTCGGCAGCATCGCCGCCGTCCTCGGCAACCGCGGCCAGGCCGACTACGCCGCCGCCAACGACGCCCTGGAGCGCCTCGGCGCCGACTGGGCCGAGCGCACCGGCCACCGCGCGCTCACCGTCCACTGGGGCCCCTGGGCGCCCTCCGGGATCCACAGCGGCATGGTCGGTGAGGAACTGGGCCGGGAGTACGCCCGCCGCGGGGTGCAGCTGATCGACCCGGACGAGGGCACCGCTGCCCTGCTCCGGGAACTCGCCTGGGGCGACCGCCCGGCCCGCGCCGTCGTCTACACCGCCTCGGGCTGGTGAGATGACGGAGCCTCAGACTCCCGTCGCCATAGTCGGGATGGCGGTGCTGCTGCCCGGTGCCGCAGGACTCGACGCCTACTGGCGCAACCTGCGCGACGGCGTGGACGCCATCGGCGACGTCCCCGAGGGGCGGTGGGACGCCGGCTACTACCGACCCGGCTCGGCCGCGGAGCCCGCCGTCGCCGACCGGATCTACTGCCGGCGCGGCGGCTTCGTGGACGGACTGGCCGAGGTGGAGGTGACCCGGTACGGCATCATGCCCGCGTCCGTGCCGGGGACCGAGCCCGACCAGCTGATCGCCCTCGACGTGGCCGCCGCCGCGCTCGCCGACGCGGGCGGCACGGACCGGCTGCCGGCGCGGGACCGGATCGGCGTGACCCTGGGCCGCGGCGGCTACCTCACCCCGGGCCTGGTCAGGCTGGACCAGCGCGTGCGCACCGCGAGACAACTCGTGTGCACACTGGGCGAGTTACTGCCCGACCTGTCGCCCGCCCAGCTGGACCGGGTGCGGGAGGCGTTCACCGAACGGCTCGGCCCGGACAGCCCCGAGTCCGCGATCGGCCTGGTCCCCAACCTCGCCGCCTCCCGCATCGCCAACCGGCTCGACCTGCGCGGCCCCGCCTACACCGTGGACGCGGCCTGCGCCTCCTCGCTGGTCGCCGTCGACCAGGCGGTCACCGAACTCACCACCGGACGCTGCGACATGATGCTGGCCGGGGGAGTGCACCACTGCCACGACATCACCCTCTGGAGCGTCTTCTCCCAGCTCCGCGCCCTGTCCCCGAGCCAGCGCATCCGCCCCTTCCACCGCGACGCCGACGGCATCCTCATCGGAGAGGGCACCGGCGTCGTCGTCCTCAAACGGCTCGCGGACGCCGCACGCGACGGCGACCGCGTGTACGCGGTGATCCGCGGGACGGGCGTGGCCAGCGACGGCCGTACCGCCGGGCTCGTCACACCCGACCCCGGCGGCCAGACCCGAGCCGTGCGCCAGGCCTGGCACGCGGCCGGACTCGACCCCGCCGCACCCCACTCCGTCGGCCTGCTGGAGGCGCACGGCACCGCCACCCCCGCCGGTGACGCAGCCGAACTCACCACACTCGCCGAGGTGTTCGGGCCGGGCACGGCCCACGGCGGCCGGCGGCCCGTGCTCGGCTCGGTGAAGTCGATGATCGGCCACACCATGCCGGCCGCCGGTGTGGCCGGCCTGGTCAAGGCCGCCCTCGCGCTGCACCACGGCACACTGCTGCCCACCCTCCACTGCGACGACCCCCACCCCGCCCTCGCGGCCACCCGCTTCCGCACCCTGGAACGGGCGCGCCCCTGGGAGACCGGCCCGGAACAACCGGTCCGGCGGGCCGCCGTGAACGCCTTCGGGTTCGGCGGGATCAACGCCCACGTGGTGCTGGAGGAGGCGCCGGGCGAGCGGGCGAGGACCCGGCATGCCCGGACCACGCCCGCCGAGCCGGAGCGCGTTCTGCTGCTCGCCGCCGACACCCCGGACGACCTCGCCGCCCTCCTCGCCGCCGACGACCCGGCGGTCCTCGCCGCCGGCCTCGATCCCGCCCGGCCGCACCCCGACGCCGGCCCCGTACGCCTCGGCATCGTCGACCCCACCCCCAAACGGCTGGCCCTGGCCCGTCGCGCGGTCGGCAAGGGCCGCGCCTGGCAGGGCCGCAGCGACGTCTGGTTCCGGCCCGCCCCGCTGCTCGGGCCCGGCAAGCTGGCCTTCGTCTTCCCCGGCCTCGAAGGCGGCTTCACGCCCCGCGCCGACGACATCGCAGCCCACTTCGGCCTGCCCCCGCTCGCGGCCACCGGCACGGACGTACGCGTCGACGACGTCGGACGCCACGGCTTCGGTGTCGTGGGCGTGGGCCGGCTCCTGGACGCCGCGCTGCGCCGCATGGGGGTCGTACCGGACGCGGTCGCCGGGCACAGCGTCGGCGAGTGGACGGCCATGGCGGCGGCCGGACTGTACTCGAACGCCCAAGTGGACGCCTTCATGGCCGAGTTCGACCCGGACACGGTGACCGTGCCGGGTCTGGCCTTCGGCGCCGTGGGCGCCTCGGCGGACCGCGTCCGGACGGCTCTCGCCCAGGCCTGGGCCGGCTCCGGGATCGTGCTCTCCCACGACAACGCGCCCCGCCAGTCGATGGTCTGCGGTCCGGACACGGCGGTCCAGGAGTTCGTACGGTCCTTCCGCGCCCAGGGAGTCCTGTGCCAGGTCCTGCCGTTCCGCTCCGGCTTCCACACGCCGATGCTCGAACCGTATCTCGCCCCGATCAAGGAAGCCGCCGACCGCTTCCGGCTCCATCCGCCGACCGTGCCGGTCTGGTCCGGGACGACCGCTGAACCCTTCCCGCAGGACGAGGCGGCGGTGCGCGAGCTGTTCGTACGACACCTGTTGGAGCCCGTCCGCTTCCGCGAGCTGATCGAGTCCCTGTACGCGGCAGGCCACCGCACCTTCGTGCAGACCGGCCCCGGCCAACTTGCCTCCCTCATCGACGACACCCTCGCCGACCGCGATCACCTGGCCGTCGCCGCCAACTCCCCGCACCGCTCCGGAATGACCCAGCTGCGATGCGTGGCGACGGCGTTGTGGACGGCGGGGGCGCGGGTGGCTCCCGCGCTGCCGCCCGCTCCGTCACTGCGGGCGGCGGGCCGCGTCGAAGCGCCCGAGCAGGCGCCCCGTGCGCAGGCATCCGTGACCGCACTTCGCACCCGCGCGTCCGCGGCGGCACCCGCGCGCCCCGCCGTCCGTCTCGATCTGGACGGTGCCCTGGTGTCCCTGGCCGGGCCGGACCTGGACGTGCTGCGGTCGGAGCTGCGGCCGGGCCGGCAGGCGGCGCGCCCCTCGCAGCCGCCCCGCCCCGGCACGTCCTCCCTCGACGACCTCGCCACCCGCTTCCCGGCCGCCGCCGAGCTGACCGCCCTGCTGCGGGACACCGCGGACACCGCGGCGGAGCTGATCGCGGCGCATGGCCACCGAAGCGGCCGAAGCGACGGCGGACCGGCACCACTCCCGGCCACCGCCGCCGTCACGCCCCCCGCTTCGGCGCCCCGCACCCTCGCCCGAGCCGCCGCCCCGGCCCCGGCGCACCCGGCCGTCACACCCCACAGCCCCGTCCCCACCCCAGCACCCGCCACCACCACGGTCCACATCTCCCCCCACTCCATGCCCCACCTCCTGGACCACTGCTTCTTCCCCCAACGCCCCGACTGGCCGGATGTCGAAGACCGTTGGCCGGTGGTCCCCGCCACCACGATCGTCCGCCACATGATGGACGCGGCGGAGGACGCGGCACCCGGCCTGCGCGCCGTCGCCGTGCACGGTGCCCGCTTCGACCGCTGGCTCACCGCCACACCCCCCGTCGACGTGCCCGTCACCGTCACCCCCGACTCCAGCCACCCGGACCGCGTCGCCGTCGCCTTCGGCCCCACGGCCCGTGCCGTGATCGAACTCGCCCCGTACCACCCCGCACCGCCCCCGTCGAGCCCACGCCCGGACGCCCCCGAACGCGTACCCGACCACACCGCCGCACAGATCTACCGCGACCGCTGGATGTTCCACGGCCCGGCCTTCCAGGGCCTCAGCGAACTGACCGCGGTCGGCGCGCGGCACATCCGCGGAGTGATCACCGCCCCCGCGGCGCCCGGCGCCCTGCTCGACAACGTCGGCCAGCTGCTGGGCTACTGGATCATGGCGACGCGCACCGAGCGGACCGTCGTGTTCCCGGTGCAGATGCGGGAGATGCGCTTCCACGGGCCGCATCCGGCCGCCGGGACGAAGGTCGACTGCCTGCTGCGGATCACCTCGCTCACCGACACTCTCCTGGAGGCGGACGCGGAACTGACCGTCGACGGGCAGGTGTGGGCCGTACTCAGCGGCTGGCAGGACCGCCGCTTCGACAACGACCCGCAGACCCGCCCCGTGGAACGCTTCCCCGAGCGCCACACCCTCTCCGAGGCCCGGCCCGGCGGCTGGGCGCTCGTGCACGAGCGGTGGCCCGACCTCGCCTCACGCGAGCTGATCATGCGCAACTCGCTCGGCGGTGCGGAGCGCGCGGAGTACGCGGAGCGCCCGCCGCGCGGCCGCAGACAGTGGTTGCTGGGCCGGATCGCGGTCAAGGACGCCGTACGGCAGTGGCTGTGGCAGCACGGCGAAGGGCCCGTCTTCCCGGCGGAGATCCGCGTGCACAACGACGAACTCGGCCGCCCTTACGTCACCGGCGTGCACGGCCGCACCCTGCCCCCGCTGGACGTCTCGCTCGCCCACCGGGCCGAGGCGGGCGTGGCGATCGTACGGCCGCACACCCCGCGGCCCGGCCCCGGTATCGACATCGAGGAAGTCACCGCGCGCGACCCCGCGACGCTCGCCACCGCCCTCGGCGTGGACGAACTGCGGCTCCTGCGCACGCTCTGCGCGGCCGGCCCCGACGGCGAGGACCTGTGGTTCACCCGCTTCTGGGCCGCCAAGGAGGCCGTGGCGAAGGCCGAGGGGGTCGGATTCGGGGGCCGCCCCAGGGACTTCGCCGTGCGCGAGGCCGCCCCGGACGGCAGCCGGCTGGAGGTCTCCGGTCGGCTGGAGCGCGCCTACACCGTGCACTGCGCACCGGCGAGCAATCCGCCCGCCCTGCCCCGACGGGCCTACGTGGTGGCCTGGACGACGGGACCCGAGTCCGGTGACGGACACGGTGCCGGACCAGGCGATGGACCAGCAGACGAAGCAGCCGAGGAGTACCCGCGATGAACCCCACCCAGCCGGTGCCGGCGCAGCCCACCACCGACACCGTGCTCGCCGACATCACCGGCATGCTCCGCACCCTCCTCGCGGAGTACGGCGAGGACGACGTGGTGATCGGCATGTCCACCACCTTCAACCGCGATCTGGAACTGGAGAGCATCGATCTCGTCACCCTGGCGGGACTGCTGGAGGAGCGGTACGGCCGGCGGGTCAACCTCGCCGAGTTCCTCGCCGGCATGGAGTTCGACGAGATCATCGAGCTGACCGTGGGCCGGCTCGTCGAGTACGTGGTGTGGAGCCTGAAGACCACGGAGGCGGGCTGACCATGGCGATGATCGACGCCGGCGGAATCCGCCTGCACGTCCAGCGGACGGGGCCCGCGGACGGCCGTACCCCGCACGCCACGGTCGTCCTTGTGCACGGGCTGCTCACCGACAGCCTGGCCAGCTACTACTTCACCGTGGCCCCCGCCTTCGCGGCGGCCGGCCTCGACGTCGTCATGTACGACCTGCGCGGACACGGCCGCAGCGAGCGCCCGGCGGACGGCTACACCCTCGACCACAACATCGACGACCTGGAGACACTTCTCGACCGGCTCGGGATCACCGGGCCCGTGCACCTCGTCGGCAACTCCTACGGCGGCACCATCGCCTTCGGTCACGCGGCGCGCCACCCCGACCGCACGGCCAGCCTCACCCTGATCGAGTCAGAACCCGCGACCGCCGCCTGGGCGGTGAAACTGGGCGGCATCCTGCGCCGGGTGCTGAGCGAACTCGCGCACAACGAGCCCGACGCCCTCGCCTGGATCGCCGCCCACCGCGGCCACAACACCGCCCGCCTGGCCAAGGGCGCGGCCCGGCTCGCCCGCGAGACCACCCTCGGCAGGGACATCCCCGCGAGCCGGGTGCTGACCGAGGAGCAGATCAGGGCCGTACGCTGCCCGGTCCTCGGCGTCTACGGCGGCGACTCGGACCTGGTGGACCTGGTGCCGTTGAAGGAGGCGCTGCTCACCGACTTCCGGCCGGTCGTGCTGCCCGGGCACGAGCACTCGGTGCTGGTCGAGGCGGCCCCGGCCGTCGGCGGGCACATCCTGGACCTGATCCACTCCGTCGGCGAGGCGCGGGCGGGGGTCCGGTGAGCGGGTTCCTGTTCGTCGTCCCGCCGCTGGTCGGACACATCAACCCGGCCGTCGGCGTCGCCGCCCGGCTCACCGTGCGCGGACACCGGGTGGCCTGGGCATGCGCCGACCCGGAACTGGTCCGCCGGCTCGCGGGCGAGAACGCGGAGGTGTTCGCCAGCGCCGGCGCGGTGCCGGGCGCCGAAGGTGCCGTACGACCGCCCGACCTGCGGGGCGCGGAGGCGCTGAAGTTCCTCTGGGAGGGGTATCTGGTGCCGCTCGCCGACGCGATGGCGCCAGGCGTCCGCGCGGCCGTCGAGCAGTTCCGCCCCGACGTGGTCGTCGCCGACCAGCAGGCCTTCGCCGGTCCCCTGGTGGCCGAACGCCTCGGCCTGCCCTGGGCGACCTCCGCGACCACCTCGGCCGAGTTCACCGGCGCCTACGACGGCATGCCCAAGGTCGCCGAGTGGCTGCGGCAGCGCCTGGCCGAGCTGCGCACCCGGATCGGCGACCCGGCCGGCATCGCAGACCCGCGCTACTCGCCCCACCTGCTGCTCGTCTTCAGCACGCCCGAACTCATCGGTCCCCAGGCGCCGTTGGGGCAGCGGATCCACTACGTCGGCCCGTCCCTCACCGACCGCCCCGCCGGGCCCGGCTTCCCCTGGGACTGGCTGGATGCCGGCCGGGCGAAGGTCCTGGTGACCCTCGGCACCGCCAACGCCGACGTCGGGGGCCGCTTCCTCGCCGAGTGCCGCACCGCGCTGGGCGAACGCGCCGACCGGGTGCAGGCGGTGCTCGTGGACCCGGGCGCCACCCTGCCCGCCGACCTCTCCGACAAGGACGTGCTGATCCTGCCGTCCGTGCCCCAACTACCGCTGCTGGAACGGATGGACGTGGTCGTCTGTCACGCCGGACACAACACCGTGTGCGAGGCGCTGTGGCACGGTGTCCCGCTCGTCGTGGCGCCCATCCGTGACGACCAGCCCGTGGTGGCCGCCCAGGTCGTGGACGCGGGCGCCGGCGTCCGGGTCCGCTTCGGCCGGGTCACCGCACCCCGGCTGGGCGCGGCCCTCGACACCGTCCTGCACGACCGCGCCCACCGGGCCGCCGCCATGCGCGTCCGCGCGGCGTTCCGCGCCGCGGGCGGCGCTCGCGCGGCCGCCGACCACCTCGAACGTCTGGCAGCACGAAGCAGCGGAGGGACAACGGAGAACCGATGAGCGACCACAGTGACAAGGGCGAGCGCATCGCCGCCCTGCGCCCCGCCTACCAGGCCGACCTCGCCGACGGCACGGAACGCTTCTTCGCACCCCGCCGCACCACCTGCCCCTGGTGCACGTCGAGCAGCCTGACGACCCGCCTGCACACCACCGACCTGCTCCAGCACAAGCCCGGCCGCTTCACCCTCGACCGCTGCACGGACTGCGGACACACCTTCCAGAACCCCCAACTGACGCAAGAGGGGCTGGAGTTCTACTACCGCGACTTCTACGACGGCCTGGGCGAGCAGCGCATGAGCGGCACCTTCGGCGGCCGCACCGCGATGTACCGGGACCGCGCGGAGGCGATGGCACCGCACGATCCCACCCCGAAGAACTGGCTCGACGTCGGCACCGGCCACGGCCACTTCTGCGAGGCCGCCCGCACCGTCCTGCCCGGCACCTCCTTCGACGGTCTCGACTTCACCGACGGCGTCGAACTCGCGGCCCGCGAGGGCCGCGTGGAGCACGCCTACCGTGGCGCCTTCCCCGACCTCGCACCCGAACTCGCCGCCCGCTACGACGTGGTGAGCATGTTCCACTACCTGGAGCACAGCGCCGGCCCCGACCGCGAACTCCGCGCCGCCCACGAGGTCGTACGCCCCGGCGGTCACCTGCTCATCGAGGTACCGGACCCGGAGAGCCGGTACGCCCGGCTCCTCGGCCGCTGGTGGCTGCCCTGGCTCCAGCCGCAGCACCTGCACTTCATGCCGGTCGCCAACCTGCGTCGGCGGCTGGCCGAACTCGGCTTCACGGTGGTCGCCGAGCAGCACGCCGAGCCGCACGACCCGGTCGACCTGCTCGCCGCCGTCTGGCTGGCCCTCGACCACACCGCCCCGCGTGACGACGCACCCTGGCTGCCCGAGCCTCCCGGCGCCCTCCGCCGCTCCCTGCGCACCGCCACCCTCCTGGCAGGCGTCCCCGCCCTGCTCACGGCCACCCTGCTCGACCGCTTCGCGGTACGACCCCTCTCCCACCGCCTCGGCCTGTCCAACGCCTACCGTCTGGTGGCCCGACGCGAGTGACCGGGCTCAGCACACCATGGCGCTCACACCTCGGGTGGTCGCCACACCTCGGCGCTCACAACGCCTTGGCGCGGATCAGCGCCGACAGCACCAGCGCGCCCGGCAGCAGCGGCAGCCAGTCGGTCAGCACCCGGTACCCGATCACGGCCGCGGTGGCCGCTGCCGGCTCGGCGCCGAAGGCGACCAGCGTCCACACCAGCGCCGCGTCCACCGCGAGCCCACCGGGCGACGGCACGGCCCCGACGGCGGTGCCGGCCGCCAGGTAGGCGAGGATCACCTGCTCCCAGGGCAGCCCGAGGCCGAGCGCCGACCCCACACAGACCAGCACACCCCCCTGCAGCAGCGGCATCGCGGCCGCTCCGCCCCATAGGGCCAGCACCCGGCAGGGCCGGCCGTGCACCTCCCGCGCATCGGCGAGGGCGGAGCGCACCAGCCCCGTCACCGGGCGCCGCAACGGCCGTACGACCGTCAGCAGCACGCCCGCCACGGCGAGCACCCCGCCCGCGACGGCGGCGAGGGGCACCAGCAGCCGCCCGTCCGGGAGCAGGTCCCCAAGTCGCCGCCAGGCGGGCGAGGCGGCCAGGAACACCAGGAGCACCAGGGTCTTCGCACCGGACTTCGCCAGCGAGTACAGGCCGATCGAGGCGGTCGCCCGATGCAGCGGCACGCCTCGGGTGCGCAGGAACCGCAGCGTGACGGCGTGTGCGCCGAGGCCGCCGGGCAGCACGTGGTTCGCGGCACCGGCGGCGAACTGGGAGGCCAGGAGCAGCACCGGCGGCACCCGGTCCGGCAGCGCGCCCTGGCGGGCACCGGAGGCCGCCACCCAGTTCAGACAGGTGAACCCGACCCCGGCCAGCAGCCACCAGGGGTCGGCCGCGAGCAGCCGCGTCACACCGCCGAACGCCACGGGCCGGTTGGCCAGTGCCCAGCCCACGGCGAGCAGCAGGGGAGCCAGACAGAGGCCGACCCGGACCGGCCGGGCGGCCATGAGCGAGCCCCGTCCCACTGGAGCCTCGGACTCCGGACACGATGGCGGGACAGGCGGGACAGGCGGGACAGGCGGGACAGGCAAGAGGGGCGAGGGAGGCGAGACGGAGGAGACAGGTGAAACAGGCGGTGGTGCGGGTGGGGAGAGCGGGGACAGTGAGGACACGGGGACGTCGTCCTTCCGCATCGGGCCCCGGCGAGGGACCTGGGGGAAGCGGGGCGGCGAAACCGCCGAGAGCCTTCCCCTCCCGCGTGACAGCTGGATGTCCGAAAGCCGAAGGAGTGAGGGCGGGACGGTGCCGCCGGGTGTCCGCGGGAGCCGTCGTTCACCGCAGACCAGGTAGCCTTCCCGTGGGGCGCGCTGTGCAAGCCACGCCCCGACGGGCAGGGAAGGCGACACGGGAGGAACCGGCGGTGCACGTCCAGGAATGGCTCGACACGGTGCCCCCGGCCGCCGTCTACGCGGTGGTGGCCCTGGTGATCGGCCTGGAGAGCCTGGGCATCCCGTTGCCGGGCGAGATCGTCCTGGTCTCGGCCGCCCTCATGTCCTCCCAGCACTCCGGCATCAACCCGATCGTCCTCGGCGCGTGTGCGACCGCCGGTGCCGTCATAGGCGACTCGATCGGCTACGCGATCGGCCGCAAGGGCGGACGCCCCATGCTGGCCTGGTTGGGGAAGAAGTTCCCGAGACACTTCAGCGAGGGCCACGTCGCCACCGCGGAGCGCTCCTTCGAGAAGTGGGGCATGTGGGCCGTCTTCTTCGGCCGCTTCGTCGCCCTTCTGCGCATCTTCGCCGGCCCCCTCGCGGGCGTCCTCCACATGCCGTACTGGAAGTTCCTGACGGCCAACGTCCTCGGCGGCATCTGCTGGGCGGGCGGCACCACGGCGGTCATCTACTACGTGGGCGTGGTGGCCGAGGACTGGCTGAAGCGCTTCTCGTACCTGGGCCTGGCAGCAGCGGTCCTGATCGGCCTGACGTCGATGCTGATCATCAAGCGCAGGGCGAAGAAGGTCCGAACGGAACAGCGAGAAGCAGAACCTGTCAGCGCCGGGGACTGAGACTCGTCAAGGGGCGCGGGGCTGTGCCGATTTGCGGCTCCGCCGCGTGGGCGCGACAGACCCCCACGCACCCGCACCCGCCGGACGACCTACTCATGCACCCCGCGATGCGCCTTGGCCAACTCCGCGTACATGGTGCCGTTCAGGGTGACCCCCTGCCGCTCCTCCTCGGACAACGCCCGCCTGACCTTCGCCGGTACCCCCGCCACCAGCGACCCGGGCGGCACCACCATCCCCTGAGGCACCAACGCCTGAGCCGCGACGAGCGACCCCGCCCCGATCACGGCCCCGTTGAGGACGGTCGCCCCCATCCCGACGAGACAGTCGTCCTCCACGGTCGCGCCGTGAACGACCGCGTTGTGCCCGATGGACACCCGCTCCCCGACGCTCACCGGAAACCCGGGATCCGCGTGCAGCGTGACGTTGTCCTGCACGTTCGCCTGAGCACCCACGGTGATCCGCTCGACGTCACCCCGCAGCACGGCCCCGTACCAGACACTCGCCCCGGTGTGCAGCGTGACATCGCCGATCACCGATGCCGTGGGCGCCACGAACACATCCGCATCGAGCCGGGGCTCCTTCCCCCCGATGCCCACGATCAGCGCCTTCTGCGTCATCACCGTCTCCTCGCCATGTCAGTGGTACTCCGCACCGTACGTCAGGGGTGGGGCAAAGATCACAGCAGCCTGCCCTCATACCGAAGGCTCCCGCCGAGTAACTTGAGCCCGTGCCGAAGAGCAAGAACACGTTCTCATCCTGGCGACACCGACTGGTGCAGCGCGCCGTCCACGCGGGCTGGGCGTGGGTCCAGCGCACAGGGTCGGTGACCGCCGAGAACCCCGGCCGCCTCCACTTCGGCTCGATCGGCGAAGCCACCCGGCTGGCCTTCCCGCTCGGCACGGTCTTCGGCGAGCCCTGGATCCACCTCGGATCCCACTGCATCATCGGCGAGCAGGTCACCCTCACCGCCGGCCTGATGCCGGACCTGGACCTCGGCCCGGACCCGATCCTGCGCATCGGCGACGGCGTCGTCCTCGGCCGGGGCAGCCATGTCATCGCCGACACCACGGTCACGATCGGCCGCGACTGCTACTTCGGGCCGTACGTCTACGTCACCTCCACCAACCACTCCTACGACGACCCGCACGAGCCCATCGGCAGGCAGTGGCCGCGGATGGAGCCGGTGGAGATCGGACCGGGCTGCTGGATCGGCACGGGCGCGGTGATCCTGCCGGGGGCCCGGATCGGCCGGAACGTGGTCGTGGCGGCCGGCGCCGTGGTGCGCGGGGCCGTGCCCGACCACGCCGTGGTGGCGGGGGCGCCCGCCCGGGTCGTACGGCGCTGGACGCCCGAGGGCGGCTGGCAGCCGCCGCTGAGGACCCCCGCGCCGGTGCCGCTCCCGGAGGGGGTCACGCCGGAGCAGTTGCGCGCGCTGGCCGACCTCGACGAGGAGGGCGTGGAACGGCTGGCCCGCCTGGAGGCCGACGGCTGAGTCAGCCGGTCGCCAGCAGCAGCGTCCCCACCAGGGCGAGGCCCGCGCCCGCGGCCTGTACGGCGCGCAGCCGCTCGCTGAGGAAGCCGCGTGCGGCCAGCGCGGTGACCACGGGGTAGAGGGAGGCGAGCACCGCCGCCACGGTGACCGGGCCGTGCTGGGCGGCGACCGCGTAGGTGCCGTTGGCCGCCACGTCCGCGAGGCCGACGAAGGCCAGCGCCGGCAGCGAGGCCCGGGGCAGACCGCCCTCCGGCAGGGCGGGGTTGCCCCGCCGGACCGACGCGTACAGGGCCGCGCCGCCCGCGGCGACGCTCGTCACGCGCTGCACGAAGAGGGAGAGGAAGAGGCCGGTGACGTTGGTCGAGGCCTCCGTGATCAGGGCGAACACCGTGCCGAAGCCCAGCGCCGCGACCAGCGTGAGCAGGATCGTCTGCCGTTGCACGGGCGCTCCGCGCAGCTGGGGGCCGCCCGCGAGGACGACACCGGTGACGGCGACCGCGATGCCGGCGACCTGCAGGGCCCCCGGGCGTTCGCCGAGGATCAGGCCCACACCGACCGGCACGGCCACACTGAGCGTGGCCAGCGGGGAGACCACGCCCATCGGGCCCAGGGCGAGCGCCTTGTAGAAGGCGAACACGGCCAACGGCCCGGCCAGGCCGGCCGCGACCGCGAACCACAGCCGTGGCCCGGCCTCGCTCCAGCCGCCGGTCGCGACCACGATCGCGCCCAGCACCGCCGCCGCGATCGTTTGGGAGGCGACCACCACCGTCAGCGCGGGCGTGCGTCGTGTCAGCAGCCCGCCGCCGAAGTCGGCCAGACCCCACAGGAGGCTGGTGGTCAGGGCGAAGAACGCTGTCACTGATGCCTCGCAGTACAGTTTGATGAACGAGCGGGTGCATCCCACCGTAGTTCGATTCAGTGAACTCTGCCATCCAGAATATTGAACCCATTGGACGGAACGTGTCGGACCTCGAACTTCTGACCCAGTCCCTGGCGCGCAACGTCAAGCACTGGCGCGCGGTGCGCGGCTTCACCCTGGACGTGCTCGCCGCCCGGGCCGGTGTCAGTCGCGGCATGCTCATCCAGATCGAGCAGGCCCGCACCAACCCGAGCATCGGCACCGTCGTCAAGATCGGCGACGCGCTCGGCGTCAGCATCACCACCCTCCTCGACTACGAGCAGGGCCCGAAGGTCCGCATCGTCCCCGCCGAACGGGCCGTACGGCTGTGGCACACCGACGCCGGCAGCTACAACCGGCTCCTCGCCGGCACCGAGGCGCCCGGACCGTTGGAAATGTGGGACTGGCGGCTGATGCCGGGCGAGCGCAGCCCCTCCGAACCGCACCCCGGCGGCACGGTCGAACTGGTCCACGTCACCGCGGGTGAGCTGACGCTCACCGTGGACGGCGAGGAGTACCGCGTCCCGACCGGCGCGAGCGCCTCCTTCGAGGCCAACCTCCCGCATGTGTACGGCAACACCGGCGACGTACCGATGGAGATGGTCATGGCGGTCTCGGTGCCGCCCGTGCACTGAGATGCCCGTACGGCGGGCGGCCGGGCCTTGCTAGCGTGCGGCCATGCGCGCACCCATCGGCGACTTCGACACCGCCACCCCCGCCCCCGACTGCCTGGACGAACTGACCGCCCCGGTCGCCGACGCCGTACGCCACTGGCGGGGCGGCGTCCCCGCCGACCGGATCCTCTACGTCGAGACCGACCCGCGCTGGGCCGACACGGCCGTCTTCGTCGAGCACTACGGCCGCGACCTGCTGGAGCGGTCGGCGAACTGTGTGGTGGTCGCGGGTAAGCGCGGCGGCGGGACGACCCTCGCGGCGTGTGTGGTGCTCTCCACCACCCGGGTCGACGTGAACGGCGTGGTGCGCCGCCAACTCGGTGCCCGCAAGGCGTCGTTCGCCGCGATGGACACCGCGACCGGCGAGACCGGCATGGAGTACGGCGGCATCACCCCGGTCGGACTGCCCGCCGACTGGCCGGTGTTGGTGGACGCTGCCGTCGTCGACCTGCCCTACGTCCTGGTCGGCAGCGGGCGTCGCCGCGGCAAGCTGCTGGTCCCGGGCAAGGCGCTCGCCGGGCTGCCCGGTGCCGTGGTGCTCGAGGGGCTCGGGGTCGCCTGAGGTCAGGCCGTCAGGTGATGGGCGAGGGCCAGATGCGGGTCCGTCTCGCCCGGCACCGGTGCCGGGTCGGCGTGCACCAGGGCGGCCGTGAGCCTCGGTACGGCGTGCAGCAGGGCGTGTTCCGCCTCGACGGCGATCGCGTGCGCCTGGCGGACCGACACCTCGCCGTCCACCACGACCGCCAGCTCGGCCCGCAGCCGGTGCCCGATCCACCGCAGCCGCAGCTCACCCACCTCGCGCACGCCCGGCACCGCACGCACCGCCCGCTCGGCCCGGTCGACCAGCGCCGGGTCGACGGCGTCCATCACCCGCCGGAACACCTCCCGCGCCGCGTCCCGCAGCACCAGCGTGATCGCGGCGGTGATCGCCAGCCCCACGAGCGGGTCGGCCAGGTGCCAGCCGAGGGCCGACCCGCCGGCCCCGAACAGCACGGCCAGTGAGGTGAATCCGTCCGTCCGCGCATGCAGCCCGTCGGCCACCAGCGCGGCCGAGCCGATCTCCCGGCCCACCCGGATCCGGTACCGGGCCACCCATTCGTTGCCCACGAACCCGACCAGCGCGGCCACCGCGACGGCCGGCAGATGTGCCACCGGGCGCGGGTCCAGCAGCCGCCCGACGGCCGCCCAGGCCGCGAACGCGGCGGAGGCGGCGATGGTCAGCACGATCGCGAGCCCCGCGAGATCCTCGGCGCGCCCGTAGCCGTAGGTGAACCGCCGGGTCGCCGCCCGCCGCCCCAGCACGAAGGCGATGCCCAGCGGTACGGCCGTCAGCGCGTCGGCCGCGTTGTGCACGGTGTCCCCGAGCAGCGCCACCGAACCGGAGAGGGCCACCACCACGGCCTGTGCCAGCGCGGTCGCCCCGAGCACGGCCAGTGACACCCACAGTGCGCGCATGCCCCGCGCCGAGGACTCCAGGGCGGGATCGAGCTTGTCGGCGGTCTCGTGAGAGTGCGGGGTGAGGAGATGGGCGAGGCGGTGGCGCAGGCCGGGGGAGGGGTGGGGATGAGCATGGCGGTGACCGTGGTCGTGGCCACGGTCGTCGTGGTGACCGTGCTCGTGGGGTAGGCCCTGCTCGTGGGGTTGGCCATGGGGCTGCTGGCCGTGCCCGTGCGTGTGCCGGTCGCTCACGTGGATCCCCTTCCGGTGGGTGGGAACGAACGCGCGGGTGGGAATGGACGCGCGCCGCCCACGGAGCCATTATGTGCGTATGAGCGCACGCATGCACCTATCACCTGCGCACCATGCGCAGCCGCGCACCCCGGGCGACGAGCAGTTCACGGTGGCCGCCGAACTCCTCGCCCTGCTCGGCGACCGTACCCGCCTCACCCTGCTGCACGCCCTGACGGCAGGCGAGGCCGACGTCACCACCCTCACCGAGGTGTGCGGCGCCGCCCGCCCCGCCGTCAGCCAGCACCTGGCCCGGCTGCGCCTCGCGGGCCTGGTGAGCACCCGCAAGGAGGGCCGCCGCGTGGTCTACGCGCTGCGCGACGGCCATCTGCGCCGCCTGGTCGACGAGGCGCTGAAGGTGGCCGACCACCGCCTCGCCGAACGGGTCACCGCAGCGGGGTCGAACGGGTCGCCGCACCAGGGCGCTGAGCCGCTCCAGTAGGGCCGGCACCTGGTCCGGATCGCCGGTCGCCGCCGCCACGGCAGGGCCCTGGGGTGCCTCCCGTGCGACTCTCATGCGCCTTGGGGGCTTGGGAGCGCCACTTCGCCGGCCGGCCTGGCCATGGCCCTCGCGGTCGTCCTGCTCGCTCTCGCCGGGGCGGTCCTGTACCTGACCCGGCCGCGCGCGGCGGTCGCCGCCTGATGCGGCCGGCGTGCGCTCAGAACACGGTGGCCGCGCCCAGGTACTGCTCGGCGAAGGCCGCCGCGGCGGCGGGCGAGGTGAACAGGCGGCGCAGCCGGGCGATCGTGGTGCCGGCCCGGAAGGGATCACCCGAGGCGACCCCGTGGTAGATGTCCGACAGCCACTGCGAGAACTCCTGGTAGTCCCACACTCGCCGCAAGGCCGCCTCCGAGTAGCCGTCCAGGCCGCCCCTGTCGCCCCGGGTGAGCTGCCCGACGAGCGCGTCGCCGAGCAGGAAGGCGTCGTGCAGGGCGAGGTTCATGCCCTTGGCCGCGATCGGCGCCGTGAGATGACCGGCGTCTCCGGCCAGCAACAGCCGCCCGTGGGCAAGGGGTTCGACGACGTAGTGGTGCATGTCCAGCACGCGCTTCTCGATCAGCCGGCCCTCGGTCAGCGGCGGCGCGCCGGCCGCGCCGAGCCGGGCGTGCAGCTCGGCCCAGACCCGCTCGTGCGGCCAGTTCCCGGGATCGTCGCCGGGCGGGCACTGCAGGTAGTAGCGGGTGACCTCGGGGCTGCGGGCCATGTGCCCGGCGAAGCCGTTCGGGTGGACGCCGAACAGGACGCAGTCGGAGGAGGGCGGGGCCTCGGCGAGCAGCGCCAGCCAGCCGATGCCGTCGTCCTGCCGAGCGATCCGTGTCCCCTCCGGGGGCATCGCGTCCCGGGTCAGCCCGCGCGCTCCGTCGCAGCCCGCGACGAACTCGCAGCGCAGCAGCCGCCGTTCACCGGTCTCCGGGCACCGGTACGACACCGCGGGCCGGTCCGAGTCCAGGTCGTGCAGTTGCACGTCGCGCACACCGAAGCGGATGTCGCCGCCGCGTACGTCGGCGTACTCCCGCACCAGATCCGTCACCAGCAGCGGCTGCGGGTAGACGTAGTGGTGGTGGCCCGTGAGGTGGCCGTAGGAGAACCGGAACCGTTCGCCGCCGAAGCGGAACTCGCAGGTGTCGTGCACCTGGGCCCGCTCCAGCGGGTTCGCCGTCAGGCCGCGGCGCGCGAGTTCGCGTACCGCCCATTCCTCGATCACACCGGCTCTCGGCCGGGTCTCGATGAACTGCCTGCTCTCGGTCTCCAGGACCACGCAGTCGACGGAGGCGTCCCGCAGGATCGTGCCGACGGTGAGCCCGGCGGGCCCGGCGCCCACGACGACGACCGTACGGCGTTCCTCGGGCATGGAGTTGGGGTGGGGGGAGGGGTGCGTCACCCCGGCATTATGACGGTGTCCCGTCAGCCACGGCGCAGTTGCCGCGGCTGACGGGACACCGGGTGAGGTGCGGGGTCAGTGCGCCGGAGCGTCGGTGACCACGACCTCCTCGATGCTGCGCTCGATCGCCTCGGTCTTCGAGGCGGTGGCCTTGGCCCAGTAGTAGATGACCAGGGAGAACACCGTGACCACCGCGATGTCCCAGTACAGCGGGATGGTGCCGTTGCCGCCGAAGGTGCTCAGGTAGGAGATCACACCGAGGCCGGCCAGGTAACCGGGAAGCCACTGCGCGGCCTTGAAGTCCAGCCGGGGCGCGTCGGGCAGGTTCTTGCGGATCGCGTACCAGGCGTAGGAACCGAGCAGCACGTAGCCGATCAGGATCGCAGCGCCGAGCCGCCACAGGGTGTCCCAGCCGGACCAGAAGATGATCAGGTTGGCGACCACGAACGACAGCGGCGAGACGAACTTGCCGAAGGGCAGCCGGTACGGGCGCTCGTGGTGCGGCAGGCGGTCGGCGAAGACGCCGTAGGCCAGCGGCGCGCCTGCGTACATCAGGACGCTCGCCGAGGTGATGAAGCTGACCAGCTCCTGCCAGCTGGGGAACGGCAGGAAGCAGATCACACCGGTCACGAACGAGACCACCAGGCCGAACCACGGCACACCGCGCTTGTCCGTCTTGGCGAACACCTTCGGCGCGTAGCCGTTCTTGGCCAGGCCGTAGGAGATGCGGGAGGTGGCGGTGGTGTAGATCAGGCCGGTGCCGCCGGGGGAGATGATGGCGTCGGCGTACAGGACGAAGCTCAGCCAGCCGAGGCCCACCAGCGTGGCCAGACCCGCCCAGGGGCCGCTGATGCCGGGGAAGTCGAGCTTCGCCCAGCCCTGCGCGAAGGAGCTGTGCGGCAGCGCGACGATGAACACGACCTGGAGCAGGATGTAGATCACCGAGCCGATCGCCACCGAACCGAGGGTCGCGCGGGGCAGGTCACGCTTCGGGTTGCGGCTCTCGCCGGCCAGCTGGATCGCCTGCTCGAAGCCGAGCAGCGCGAAGATGATGCCGCTGGAGCTGATCGCACCGAGGACGCCCTTGGCACCGAAGGGCGCGAAGCCCTCGGAGGTGAAGTTGCCCGGGTGGAAGTTGCCGATGGCGATGACGAAGATCGCGGCGAGCGGGACGGCGATCTTCCACCAGGTGGCGGCGCTGTTGGTGTGGGCGAGGACACGGACACCGAGGAAGTTGACCGCGACGAAGACCGCCATGAGGACGACCGCGGTGACGATGCCACTCGCGGTGAGCGTTCCGTCCGTGCGCTGCAGCCCGTCGGCCCAGCTCCAGTGCTTGGCGTAGCCGATCATGGCTTCGACCTCGATCGGCGCCACGGTGGCCGCCTGGAGCCAGGAGAACCAGCCGAACGACATGCCGGCCAGGCCGCCGAAGGCGTAGTGCGGGTAGCGGGCAGTGCCACCGGCCACCGGGAACATGCCGCCGAGCTCGGCGTGCACCAGCGCCAGCAGCACGATGGCCACCGCGCCGATCACCCACGAGATGATCGCCGCGGGGCCCGCGACCACGACGGCCTTCTCGGCGCCGAACAGCCAGCCGGACCCGATGATGGAGCCCACGGAGGCCCACATCAGACCGATCAGGCCGACGTCACGGCGCAGGCCGCCCTGGTCCTTCGCGGTTATGGGCGCTGCATGGTCGACTTTCACCATGTCAAGTGGCCTCTCAGATCGTTTAACGCAGACTTAACGAACAACAGCGCCACACAGTAGGGATGCTTTCTGCGCCGCCAAAAGACTCTTGGTGAAGTCTTGACCTCGGATCTTGCCCCTCTTGGTCTCAGTATTCGCACAGGTCAGAGGGTGGCTCGAATGTCAATATTCAGCCGAGAATTGTGAGAAGAAGGTGAGACAGTCAGCTGAGGAGGGGAATTTCGATCGCCGGGCAGCGGTCCATGACCATGTCAAGCCCCGCCGCCCGGGCCCGCTCGTGGGCGGCCTCGTCCACCACTCCGAGCTGGAACCAGACCGCCTTCGCGCCCTTGGCGACGGCCTCGTCGGCGACTGCTCCGGCCAGCTCGCTGTTGACGAAGACATCGACGACGTCGACCTCGAAGGGGATGTCCGCGAGGCAGGCGTAGCCCTGCTCGCCGTGCACCGTCTCCGCCTTCGGGTGCACCGGCACGATCCGCTTTCCGTAGCGCTGCAGCACCTGCGCCACGCCGTACGCGGCCCGCCGCTGGTTGGCGGACAGGCCGACAACCGCCCAGGTGTCGCCCAGCTCGGTCAGAATCCTGCGGATCGTCGCTTCGTCGCCGTACACGGCCGCCTCCTCGGGCTGCGGTAACTGTCGTCGGGCGAAAACAGCGCACTTCAGGCGCTGATTCCCCCCGGAACCCCGCCACGGCGACCGGAATCGGCGCAAGGTGCCTGCGTACGGTCCTCCGCACGCCTACGCTCGGGCCGTGCTGCGCATCCTCGACGCCCGAACCGGTGAGCCCGTCACCGCCGCGCCCGCCCGGCGTGGCCTGACCCGCATCGAGGCCTACGCCTCGGGCCTCGACCTGACGGCCCTGCGGGTACTGCTCACCGCCGACGTCCTGGTCCGCGCCCTGGAACTCGGCGGCACCCCCGTCTGGACGATCCTCACCGCGCCCCACCGGCACGCCGAACTCCGCACGGCCGCGACGAACCTCGCCATCCGCCCCTTCGAGGACGGCCGCGACCTCGCATCCGGGCTGGGAGAGGCGCAGGTGATCCACGTGGTGGCCGAGAACACCGGGACCATGCCGAGCGAGGGCCCCCTGCTGACGGTCGCCCCGGCGGTGTGGTCGGCGGCGGAAGCGGGGGACGAGGAGCGGCTGGGCGGGTCGGGCAGATCGCCGCGCAGCGGCACGGGTACGGGCGGACACGGCTCGGGCACCGCTGCGGAGGCGCCACTCCACGCCGCCCCCGCCGCCGGGGAGGCCGCCGCACCCCGCTCGCCGGGTGAACGGCCCCCTCTCGGTCTCCCGGCCCTCCTCTCCGACCCCACCGCCCTGCGCCTCGCCCTTCTCTCCGTGCCCCGGAACACGGCGGTACGGCTGGACACCGACGCACTCGCAGAGGCGGCGCAGGGCCTCGCCCGCTGGCGGCGGGCCGTCGCCGGGTGGGCGCGGCAGCCCTCGCGTCCGGTGCCCGATGCGGTGCGGGTGCGGTTGCGGGCCGCGTGGGAGGACGATCTGGACCTGCCCGGGGTGCTGGCTGTGCTGCGGGACGTGGAGAGTGCCCCGGAGCTGCCCGACGGGGCCCGGTTCGAGACGTACGTGTACGCGGACCGCCTGCTCGCCCTCGACCTCGCCCGTGACCTCGGGAGCTTCGCGTGATCGAGCGCGCGGGCGCGGGCCCGCTGCGCCGGCTGGTTGTCCTGCGGCACGCCAAGTCCGCCTGGCCCGAGGGTGTCGAGGACCACCGGCGTCCGCTCGCCCCGCGCGGCCTGCGGGACGCCCCGGCCGCCGGGCGTGCCCTCGCCGAGGCCGACTGCCTGCCCGACCTCGCTCTGTGCTCCACCGCCGTACGTGCCCGCCGCACCTGGGAGCTGGCCTCCGCCCAGTGGGGCACGCCACCCCCGGTGCGCTACGACCGCAGGCTGTACGGGGCGGACGTACCGGAGCTGCTCGAGGTCGTGCGCGAGGCGCCGCGCGAGGTGGAGACGCTGCTGCTGGTCGGGCACAACCCCGGGTTGGAGGAGCTGGTCCTCGAGCTGGCCGGGGACGGTCTGGAGGACACGCTCGAGCAGGTGCGCGTGAAGTTCCCGACCTCCGCGATCGCCGTACTGACCTGGCGCGCCACCGGCTGGCCTGCCCTGGCCCCGGGCACCGCCCTGCTGACCTCGTTCATCGTGCCGCGGGGCAGGAAGGAGAAGGGGTAGCCGGGCCCGGCGGAGGCGCACCGCGATCAAGGACGGCCCGGCGCTCGCATAGGCTGACGGAATGCAGGACGAGTACCGCACCGTAGCCCGCGCGGGCGTGCACGAGACCGAGATCAACCGCTCCCGTTTCCTGTGCGCTCTCGCCCCGGCGGCCACCGAGCAGGAGGCCCAGGAGTTCGTCGCGGCCGTCCGCAAGGAGCACGCCGACGCCACCCACAACTGCTGGGCGTACGTCATCGGCGCCGACGCGTCCGTGCAGAAGGCCAGCGACGACGGGGAACCGGGCGGCACCGCCGGCGTGCCCATGCTGCAGATGCTGCTGCGCCGTGAGATGCGGTACGTCGTCGCCGTCGTCACCCGGTACTACGGCGGTGTGAAGCTGGGCGCGGGCGGGCTGATCCGGGCCTACGGCGGAGCGGTCGGCGAGGCCCTGGACGAGGTCGGCACGCTCACCCGGCGTCGCTTCCGGCTGGCCACGGTGACCGTCGACCACCAGCGCGCCGGCAAGATCCAGAACGACCTGCGCGCCACCGGGCGGGAGGTCCGGGACGTCCGTTACGGCGAGGCCGTCACCATCGAGATCGGCCTGCCGGACGCCGACGTGGACGCCTTCCGCGGCTGGCTGGCCGATGCGACGGCGGGCTCGGCCGGATTCGAGCTGGGCGGAGAGGCCTACGGAGACGCGTGAGGTCCGGCGCGCCCTACGGGGTCGGCCGGACTTCACGCCTCTCCGACGTTCACGCCTCCTCGGAGGCCTTGCTCCGCGGGCGCGGAATACCCAGCGCGCACAGGGCGCCGACCAGGACCACGGCGACGCCGACCCACACCGCGGGGTGCAGGCCGTCGACGAAATCCTGGGGGCTGCGGGTGCTGCCGTGCGCCACGAACACCGTGCTGAGCACGGCGATGCCGAGTGCCCCCCCGATCTCGCGGACCGTGGTGTTCGCGCCGGAGGCCTTGCCCGCGTGCTCCTTGGCGACCGAGGCGAGCACCACCGCGGCCGTGGGCGCGAAGACGAAGCCCATGCCGATGCCCGCGACGATCATCGGGCCGACCATGGCCGAGTAGGCGGTGTCGGTGTCCGCGACCAGGTTGATCCAGCCGAGGCCCACCCCCTGCAGGAACAGGCCGAGCGCCATCAGACGGCCGCCGCCGACCCTGTTCGTGAGCACACCGGCGACGGGGGCGACGAACATCGGCA
Source organism: Streptomyces sp. NPDC085866 (assembly GCF_044541035.1). NCBI lineage: Bacteria > Bacillati > Actinomycetota > Actinomycetes > Kitasatosporales > Streptomycetaceae > Streptomyces > Streptomyces sp. NPDC085866. The sequence goes on along the minus strand of NZ_JBITSQ010000013.1, from coordinate 169,699 downwards.
TCAGCGTCCAGGCCAGGGTGCGCACACCGGCCTCCAGCGGGGTCCGCGGGGGCACGATCTGCAGGTACTGGGCGAGCAGGAAGAGCGAGCCGAAGACACCGAAGTACATGGCCGCGGAGACGATGTTGGTGAGCGTGAAGGCCCGTATCCGGTAGAAGGACAGGGGCAGCATCGGCTGCGCGGCCCTGGCCTCCCACAGCACGAACACGGCGAGCAGCACCGCACCCCCGGCGAAGGCGCCCAGCACCTTCGCCGAACGCCAGCCGTCGGTGTCGCCGTGCACGATGGCCCACACGACAGCGCACAGTCCGGCCGCGGCCAGCAGCATGCCGACCAGGTCGAGGCGGATCCCCGGCAGCGAGCTCTCGCGCAGCGTCAGCAGGATGAGGGGGACGGCGACGACGCCCACCGGCACGTTGATCCAGAAGATCCACCGCCAGTCCAGCCCGTCGACCACTGCACCGCCGACCACCGGGCCCATCGCGACGGCCAGGCCGCTGATCCCCGACCACAGGCCCAGCGCCAGCCCGCGCATCCGGTCCGGCACGGCCTGGGACAGCAGGGTCAGCGACAGCGGCATCACGGCCGCAGCGCCGAAGCCCTGGACCGTGCGGAAGGTGATCAGCTGGGCGCTGGTGTCGGCGAGACCGCAGCCCGCGGAGGCCAGCGTGAACACGATGATGCCGAGCACGAACACCTGCCGGCGGCCGAACCGGTCACCGAGCGCGGCCCCCGTCATCAGCAGGCAGGCGAAGCTGAGGACGTAGGCGTTGACGAACCACTGGAGTTCCTGGGTGTCGGCCTTCAGGTCGACGGCCAGGGTGTGCAGGGCCGTGGAGACGACGAGGTTGTCGAGCGCGACCATGAACATCGGCACGCTGCAGGCGACGATCGCGAGCCAGAGCGGAACGCGCCGACCCGTGCGCTCCGGGTCGGCGACGACCGGATCGTCGAGGACCGGGTTTTCTTCGGACAGCGTCATGACAGGGGTCTCCTGATGAGGGTGAGCGGGGTCAGGCGTTCGTGTTCTGCTCGGCCAGCCGCCGCTTGGCGTCCGACCAGTCGATGGGCAGGTCCGCCGCCCGGACCTCCCAGAACGTGAAGACCGAGTGCTTCATCGTGGACCGCAGGCCGGTCATGATCGACTTGTGCGGCTCGGTCCGGGCGTACGTGTGGAGCGCGTCCTTGTCCTGCCAGGCGGACAGCGTCCAGAAGGTGTGCTTGAAGGGTTCGGCGATGAGCGAGGCGCCGTAGGCGCCGGGCGCGCTGGAGACCTGCCTCCAGGCAACCAGGGACTTGAGGAAGAAGCGCGGTACGTCCTTGAGGGAGCGGACCTCCAGACGGGACGCCATGACGAACGCCTCGGCATCCGGCGCGGGCTTGTTGACGGTGGTCCAGGGCAGGGTCGGCATGGCTGCGGCCTTCTCGGGTCAGAGGCAGGGCGAGGGGAGGGACCCAAAATTGGATACCTATACTATCTATGTTAGGCAGTGAAGGTATCCAGTTTTCAAGAGCGGAGCCGATCCGATGCGCATGTCCGAGCTGAGCCGCCGCAGCGGCGTCTCCGTCACGACGATCAAGTACTACCTTCGTGAGGGCCTGCTCCCGGCCGGCCGGCAGACCGCCGCGACCCAGGCCGAGTACGACGAGCAGCACCTGCGCCGGCTCCGTCTGATCCGCGCGCTGACCGGCGTGCGCGGGCTGTCCGTCAGCACCACCCGGGACCTCCTCGACGCCCTGGACCAGCACACCGGCGACACCCACCGCACCCTCGGCCTCGCCCTCGGCGCGATCCGGCTGGCCGAGGAGCCCGCCGAGCAGGCCCCCGAGACGGCCGAAGTCGACGCACTGGTCAAGGAGTTGGGCTGGGACGTGCACGAGTCGGCGCCCGCCCGTGCCGCGCTCGCCGAGACCCTGGCCTCGCTGCGCTCGCTGGGCGTCCCGCGGGACTGGCGCACCTTGCTGCCGTACGCCCGGCTCGCCGAGCGGACCGCGGTCCTCGATCTCGACCAACTGGACGGCATCGAGGACCCGTTGGAACTGGCCGAGCACGCGCTGCTGCTGACCGTCCTCCTGGAGCCCGCGCTGCTGGCGCTCAGGCGCATGGCTCAGGAGAACGAGTCGGCACGGCGGCACACCGAGCACTGAGACGCGTCAGGACAGCTCGCGCAGGATCTCGGCCGCGGCCTGAGACCCGGCCGCGAACGCGGCCTCGTGGGACCCGATCAGATCCGGGCCCAGCTGCTTGGAGTGGAAGTACGACCCCGCCAGCTTGACCCGGGTGCCCTCGTTGGCCTCGTAGATCACGGACTGCCGCTCGCGCAGCGCCATGTCGATGACCGGGTGGGTGTAGTCGAACTCGCGGACGACCGTCTCCGGGCCGACCGGGCGGGGCGGGTCGAGGGTGACGAAATAGTCCCGCTCGGCCTCGAAGTCCTGCAGCCGGTTCAGGTAGTACGTGACGAAGCAGCGGGTCGCGCCGTCCACCTGGACCTTGCCGTAGTTCCAGGCCCGCCAGCTCTCGGCGGCGGTGGGCATCAGCGTCGGATCGGTGTGCAGCACCACGCGCGACCTGCTGTAACGGACGCCCTCCAGCGCGGTGCGCTGGGCGCTCGTGGGGTTCTGCAGCAGGGCGAACGCCTCGTCGGCGTGCGTGGCCAGCACCGCGTGGTCGAACCGCTCGGAGCCGGCGGCCGTGGTCACGCTGACCCCGTCCGCCTCCTGCCGTACGGCGGTGACCGGTGAGGACACCCGGAGGTCGGGGCCGGTCGCCGCGAGCGCCTTGCGCACGTAGGAGATCGAACCGCCGCCCACCGTGCGCCAGTCCACCCGGCGGCCGCCGAGGCCGCCCTCGTCGTGGCCGACGAAGAACGCGATGACCGTGGCCGCCGGCATCTCCCAGACCAGCTCGGCCGGCACCGACCAGACGGCCGAGCAGAGCAGGATCAGATACGAGTGGCGGAACTCCTCGCTGTATCCGCCCTGGTCGAGGTAGTCACCCATCGACATGTCGGCGCGGCCGCGGACGAAGTCGCGCCGGCTCTCCTCGTGGAAGCGGCGCACCTCCCGCCAGACGTCCGGGAACCCGGGGTGCCGGGCGGCGTACCGCTCCTCGATCGCGCCCTCGTCGAGTTCCAGCTCCTCGGTGCCGTACTCGAGCCCGTTGTCGAGGTCGAAGAAGGTGAAGCCGCCCGGATGCGGGACGGTGTCCACGCCGAGCTCGTCGAAGAACCCGGTCAGCTGCGGGTAGAACCGGCGGTTGCAGACGATGAACGCCGTGTCCAGGCCGAGCACGTGCCCGCTCTCCTCGACCTCCACGGTGTTGGCGTGGCCGCCGGGGCGGTCCTCACGCTCGAAGACGGTGATCCGGGCCCGGTCGCGCAGATGGTAGGCGGCGGACAGACCGGCGGGGCCGGCGCCGATCACGGCGACGGTCGGCGTGTGCTGGGACATGGCAGGTCCTTACGGTCGCAGAGGGTCGGGAAGGGAGGTGAGGGGAGTACGGGGGAGGGCGGTTCCGGGCTCGTGCCGGCGCAGGGTGCCGCCGCCCTCGGTCGCCACGGCCACGAGGTGGTGCCGGGAGGGGCGCAGCAGGTCGAGCCGCCAGCGGTGCGCCAGGTCCGGCCGGCCCCCGTCCGTGACGGCGAACCGGCCGCCGCCCTGGTGCCGGAAGCGGAGGTCCTTCAGGCCCCCGGCGAGACCGACGCCCACCCCCTTGAGATAGGCCTCGGCCAGCACCCATCGCTCGCTCGTGGCCAGGTCGGGGTCCGCCGGGCCCAGGAAGGCGTGCAGCAGACGCGTCTTCTCCGCGTCGAAGGGGACGCGCTCCACGTCCGCACCGCAACCGCGACCGCGGGTGAGCACACAGACGATCAGACCGTCCGTGTGCGACAGGTTGAAGCGCAGCCCGTCCGTGTCCGGGACCGGCTCCGGGCGCCCGCCCGCACCGCGGACGAACCGCCAGGTGTCCGGCGGCAGCCCCGTGCGACTGCTCAGGGCCAGCCGGGCGAGCAGCCGTCCGCCCAGGAAACGGCGCCGGGAGCCGGTCCGCAGCAGCCGGTCGTGCCGGGTGCGCTCGTCCGGGGCCAGCAGGTCCGGGCCGCCCAGCCGCGCGGCCAGCTCCGGCACCCGGTGCTCGGGCAGCGTCCACAGATCGGCCACTCCCGCGCCCGGCGCCGCGGCGGCGTGCGTCAGCGGGCTTCCGCGCACCGGGCACCCTCCGTGGGCGCGGTCCGCTCGGCCAGCGTGATCGGCCAGTGCGACAGCAGCCGGTTGTCGTCGTGCAGCCGGGTCAGCACGGCGAGGACCTCGTCCACGGCGGCCGGGTCACGGTAGGCCTCGTACGGGTGGAACTGCCGATTGATGCGCTCCAGTTGGAGCAGGAGCAGCGAGGGACTCGGCAGCGGTTCGGCCATCAGACCGTGCGAGTGGACGTAGGTGTGCACGCACGCGGCGGCCGCGTGCACCAGGCAGTACTCCTTGGCCAGGTCGAACAGCTCGGCCGAGTGCGCGAAGCCACGCCCCAGCTCGGCGCGCAACCGGTCCGCCCGCTCCTCCAGCGGGAGCAGCCGGCCCAGCAGTTCGGTCGCCACGTCGGCGGCCAGCAGCAGCCGGTCGCGGTCCTTGTCCGCGGCCCGGTCGGCCAGCACCCGCAGCCGGATCAGGGAGTCGGGCGCGGCCAGCACCGCGTCGTCCAGGCCCCGGTTGGACAGCTCCTGCAACGCGGGCCGGTAGAGCGGAAGTTCGGCATCCATGCTGTAGAGCACGGCCACCCGCGACGCCGCCTCGGCGCGCACGTCGGCATCGGCGCTGCGGCCCTTCTCCAGCAGCGAGCCCAGCTGGTGGCCGATGTTGCGCAGGTTCACGACGGTGTTCCCGTCGGCCATGTTGGTCACCAGGATGTCGCGCAGCATCTTCTGGTGCATGCCGAAGCGGGGGTGGGTGCGCAGGAACACGCGAGCCCCGAGCACCACGTTCAGCCGCGCCAGGGTCTCCTCCAGCAGGGTCGGCACCAGGTACTTGGCGGCGGAGGAGAAGACGCTCACCTGTCCGGTCGAGGCCTGGACGCTGCGGACGGCGCCGAGGCACACCGCGTCCGCCACCATCAGATCGGCGAAGGACTCCGCCAACTGACGCCCCGTGTACGGAACCTCCACGACCGGGCGGTTGAACAGGATCCGGTCCTGGGCGAACTCCAGCGCCGTGCGCAGCGAGGTGTCCACGCCCGACAGGGCCAGGCTGAGGATGACCAGGCGCGCGGTCTGGCTGGTCTTCAGGGCGATCTCCAGCCCCTGCCCCTCGGCGCCGACCAGGTCGGACTCCGGGACGAGGACGCCGTCGAACCGCAGCCCGCTCAGGTCCAGGGCCCGTACGCCGTGCAGCTTCAGCAGGGGCGTCTCGCGGACCGTCCCGGCCTCGGCCCGCCACTTGTCGACCACGAGGATCGAGTAGTCCCCGGCGCCCTGACGCGCCCCGGTGCGCGCGAAGACGACCATCCGGTCGGCGAAGGTGGCGTTGCCGATCGGCCACTTCTCACCGGTGAGCCGGTAGCCGCCCTCGACCCGCTCCGCGACCACCTCGTTGCTGAGCAGATCGCTGCCGTGCGCGGCCTCGGACAGCCCCCAGGCGAGCCCGACCCCCTGGTGGACGGCGTCGATCTGACGCCGCTTCTGCTCGTCGCTGCCGGCGATCCACAGCGGGGTGAACGCGGCGTTGGTCAGCCCGAGCGCGATGGCCGTCGCCCCGTCGCGCCGCGCCACCAGCCGCATCAGCGTGAACCCGGTCTCCGGGTTGCCGGCCTTGCCGCCCTGCTCGGCGGGCAGACCGTAGTCCAGGAACCCCCAGCGGCGCAGCAGACTGACGAACCCGTACGGGAAGGCGTCGCGCTCGTCGTGGTCGAGCACCTCGGCGAACGACATCCGGCTCTCCGGGTCGTGCGGATCGCCGAGGTACTGCTCGAGCCGCTCGGCCAGTTCGGTCAACTCGGCCTGGGACATCAGGAGTCCTCCATCGGGTGAGAGGCGGAAGCGAGACGCACCGGCACGGCGGTCATCAGCCGTCCGGACCGGCCGAGCGCCAGCGTGGTGTCGAGGGCGGGCAGCAGGTCGGGGCCGTGGCGGCGCGGGTCGACGCCTTCGGCGCGGGCGAGCAGGTAGGCGAGCGTCGCCCGCAGCCAGCCGGTGGCACCCGGCTCGGCGCCGTACAGCGGCCGGTCCCGGTTGTGCCACCACAGGTGCAGGCAGGCGGCGGCCGCGTGCACCCAGGCGTACCGCTCGGCCAGGTCCACCAGCGCGTTGGGATCGGCGTCCCGCTCACGCACGGCGGCCGCCCGCGGACCGAGCCCGGTCACGGCACCGCCGAGCCGGCGCACCAGGGCGGCCGCCGGGTCGTCGCCCAGGTGCTCCAGGGTCCCGGCGGCGACCCCGGGCAGAGCGCCGAGGACGGGGTCCGCGCCGCGCGCGACGAGGTCCAGCCGTGCGGGGTCGTACGACGGCAGTTCGGCGTCCAGCGCGAAGATCCGGCGCACGGTGTCCGCGGCGGGCGCCTCCTCCCGGGTGACCAGAGTCGGGATCTGGGCGGCATAGGCGCGCAGGTTCGCCAGCGGACTCGCGTCGATCACCCGGACCACCGCCACGTCCCGCTGGATCTTCTGGAACATGCCCGCGCCGGGCGCCTGTTCACGCAGCACCGCGCGGGTGGCGAGCACTGCGGCACAGCGCCGGACCAGGTCGTCCGTGGCCTCCGCGACGACGTGCTTGGCCGCGAGCGCCCAGACGCTGAACACCCCCGGCACGACGTGCACGCCCCGTGCGGCGGCCAGCGCCACCGCGTCGGCCGCGAGTTGCGCCGCCGAGGCGACAGCCAGGTCCCGGCGCGGATGGGGCACGTCGAGCAGGGGCACACGGGCGACCCGGCGCTCGGCGGCGAAGCCGAGGGTCAGGCGCAGCGCGGTGTCCGCGCAGCCGAGGCTGCCCGCCATGCTCATCAGCCGCACCGCCTGCTGGGCGAGGACCGCCACCTCCAGACCCTCCCCGACCTTGCCCACCAGGGCGTGCTCGGGAACCGGGAGGCCGGCGAAGCGCAGCCGCGCGGTGTCCACGCCCCGCATGCCGCCGGTACGGGCGGCCGGCTCCCGGACCAGACCGTTGCGCCCGGCCCATTGCGCGTCCAGCAGGTAGGCGGAGAACGCACCCGGACCGCGGGCGCCGGTGCGGGCCACCACGTACACGGCCTCGCAGCGCAGGCCGTTGCCGACCATCCACTTCTCGCCGTGCAGCAGCCCGTCGTCGTCCAGCCGCACCTGGCCCGACAGCAGGTCGCTGCCGTGCTCGGCCTCGGTCAGCGCGAACGCCACCGTGCCGCCCCGGGTGAGGATGTCCGCCGTCCGGGTCCGCTGGTCCTCGTCGCCGTGCAGCTGCAGACAGGTGGCGGCGATGATGCCGAACATGGTGCCCGGCATGACGTTCACGTCCCGCCGGGCCGCCGCGCGCACCAGGGTCAGGCTGCGGTCGAACGACTCGAACGCGCCGCCCCACTCCCTCGGCAGGTAGTTGAGGTGGAAGCCCGCCGAGACCAGCCGGTCGCACAGCTCCTCCGGGTGGGCGTCGGCCTCGTCCCGGGCGACCGCCGCGGCGAACCCGTACGGATTGCCCGGGTCCTCGGGATCGCCGAGGAGTTCCTCCACCGACTCGGGTGTCAGCTCGCCCATCACACGGCCTCCGTCAGGGCGGGCAGCTCCAGCGGGACCGGGCGGTAGTCGGCCGCCGCCGACGGCAGGGTCACGCCGGCGGTGGCCAGCTGGGCGATCCGGGTGTGGAAGGCCGCGCCGCGCATCAGGTGGTGGGCGACATCGGCCACCGTCCGGTTCTCCGGGGTCTTCAGATAGCTGCCGGACACCCAGGCGTTGAAGCTGCCCATCGCCGGGCCGCACCAGATCTGGTAGTCGGCCGCCCGGTCGGCCTCGCCGGTCACCGCCCAGCGCGAGGCCATGCCCAGGTACCAGCGGAACACCAGGGCCATCCGGCGCTTGGGACTGTCCGCCGCCCGGGCCAGCTGCTCGGGGTCGCGCCGGGTGAAGTACCGGACGCACTCCTGCCAGACGTCCTCCAGCGGACGCCGGAAGATCTGCGACTCCAGCCGCGCCCGCTCCTCGGCGGGCAGCGCCTCGATGCCGCCGTACGCCTGGTAGAGCCGGTACAGCTGCTGCGCCCGCATCGCGAACATCGAGCCCCGGCGCAGCACCTGGAGCTCCACGCCCATCTCGAACATGTCGGCCGCCGGGGCCATCGCACAGTCCGCGACGTCCGCCTGCGCGAGCAGCTCGCGGGCGGCCGGGGAGGTGCCGGACTCCAGACAGGACTGGTTGACGGATCCCGTCACCACATAGGCGGCGCCCATGGCGAACGCGGCGGCCACCGCCGTCGGGGTGCCGAGACCGCCGGCCGCGCCGACCCGGATCGGGGTGGCGTAGCGGTGCTCGCGCTGGATCTGGTCGCGCACCCGCAGGATGACCGGGAACAGCGCGGGCAGCGGGCGGCGGTCGGTGTGCCCGCCGGAGTCCGCCTCCACCGTGATGTCGTCGGCGAGCGGCAGCAGATGCGCGAGCCGCGCCTGCTCGGCGGTGACCAGACCGTCCCGCAGCAGCGTGTCGACCAGCGCGGCCGGGGCGGGGCGCATGAACCGCTCGGCGGTCTCGGCCCGGGACACCTTGGCGATGACCCGGTTCTCGGCCACCACCCGCCCCGACGGGTCCTGCCGCAGCCCGGCCAGCCGGTACCGGACCAGATGCGGGGTCAGCCCCATGAAGGCCGATGCCTCCACGCAGCGCACTCCGCCCCGCAGGAACAGCTCGACCGCCTCGCGCTCCAGCCGGTCCTCGCTCGGGCTGTGGATCAGGTTGACGGCGTACGGCAGACCGGGGATCTCGGCCGCGAACCGGCCCAGCGCCTTCCCGATGGTTTCCGGCAGCAGGCCCGCCGCGCCGAACGAGGCGAGGAAGCCCTGCCGGGCCAGCGCGATCACCAGGTCGGCGGAGGCGATGCCGCCCGCCATCGCGCCGGCCATGTACGACTGCCGCACACCGTGCGCGGCACGGAAACCGGCCGAGCCGAGCCGCTGCGGGGGCAGCGCCGGGGCGGCGGCCAGGACGCCAGGACCGTCCCCGCCAGGGGCGGCCGTGCCGCCGGCCACCGCGCCGGTGCCCTGGGCCGTGGACACGATGAAGCAGGGCTCTTCCACCCGGCTCAGGACCTGGTTGATCCCCGCCGGCTCCACGCTCGGATACCCGTCCCCGTACCAGCGGAGAGGGGCCTGGGGGGTGCTCATGGACAACAGTGCTCCTCGGCTGTGCGCGGCGTCAGCCGGCGTCGGGGCGGACCTCGATGGCCACGTCGGTGAGTTCGTAGATGCGCAGGCCCGGCTTCCACAGGTCCGCGTCGGCGATCAGCAGCAGGCGGTCCGCCTCCCGGCGGACCTCCTTGATGTGCACGTCGAAGAACAGCTCGCGGTCTTCGCGCAGGATCTGGCCCCGGTACTTCCAGGACATCTCCACTCCCGTGGCCGTCGCGAACCGGGGCCGGGGCATGCCCTCGGCGAGGTTCTGCTCCAGCACGAACAGCCGCATGCCCTGCAGCACCGCCTCGACACCGAGGGAGCCGGGCATCACCGGGTCGCGGTGGAAGTGGCAGTCGAAGTACCACTCGTCGGGCCGGATGCTGCGGAAGCCGTGCACATAGCCGGCGCCGAAGCGGCCGCCGTCCGCGACCAGGTCGACCCGGTCCACCAGGTCGAACCGGCCGCCGGGCAGGCGCAGTTCGCCTCCGGAGGTGTCGCGGAGGGCGGGCGCCGTGCCGCCCGCCGGCTCGATGCGCCTGACCCGCCCGGCGGCCGGCGTCTCCGCCTCGATCCACGGCTTGACGTAGGTGCCGCTGTCGAGACCGACCTGGTTGGACAGCGCGGCCGCGCTGAAGTACCCGAACAGCGACTCGCCGGTGTAGAACACCTCGCCGTCCGCGCTGAGTTCGTACGAGAAGTTCTGCAGCACCGCACCGGAGACGACACTCGTCATTAGCAGCTTCGAGTGGTGCCGGATCGTCTTGCCGCGCAGGTCGATGTCCTTCACCAGGGTCGCGCGGCCGTCGAGGTTGCGGATGGCGTACTCCTCCTCGGGCTGCCGGAGGGTGGCGCCCAGGTAGTAGCCGAGGAAGATGGCGGCCTGCAGCGAGGACTCCATGTACACGCAGTTCGGCATGTACGGCGAGGAGTTCTGCGCGTAGTACCAGGCGTCGTCCGGCGAGTCGTACTCGGTGACCATCTCCGAGCCGGGGCTCAGGTCGCCGCGGGTGCCGGTCAGCTTCATGACCCGGTCGACGAACTGGAAGTCGCCGTTGGGGATGTAGGGGGCGCGGCTCGTGCGGTAGATCTCGAACTCCGGGCCCATCGCCATGTCCAGCAGACCCTTGGCGGAGTGGGCCAGATGCAATTCGTTGATCATCGCCGGCTCGCCGCTGCGGTTGCGCCGGCCGAGGAACTGCGGCACGCCGCCGATCTCCGGCCGGTACGGCGTCCCCGGCTTCTCCACGATCTGCAGGCCGAGGTTCTGCATCCGGACCACCGGCTTGTCCCCGAGGTACACCAGTACGTCCGCGATCACCGTGGGACGGGGCAGCAGGGTCAGCTCGGTGACCTCCACCTCGTAGTGGATCTCGGCGTCCTTCGGGGTGACCTGGCCGCGCACCTGGACGTCGATCCGGCGCTCGGTCACCGTCTGGAAACGGGCGTCCGGGAGCGTGAGGTGCAGGCCCTGGTGCATCAGGTAGATCTGCAGCAGCTGCACAGCACCCTCGGCGATGAGGGAACCGGCCAGCACCGGGTCGTCCGGGAAGTGGCAGGTGAAGTACCAGGCGTCCGGCTCAAGCCGCTTGACGGCGGTGATCAGGCCCAGCCCACAGGGCCCGCCCTTGCGGTCGACGGTCACCTCGTCGACCATGCGCAGCCGCTCGTCCGGCAGGCGCAGCGCCGGGTTGAGGCCCGGGTCCTGCGCGTGGTCCGGGCCGAACACGTCCCCGGGACGGCCCTGGGCGAGCAACTCCAGGTCGTGCGCGTCCAGTCGGTGCTTGCGGGCGTAGGCCAGCGGCTTGAACGTGCCCTTGGGCAGCGCGGCGCGGCGGGCCCGGTCCTTGTCGGTGAGGACGACGCCGAGCGGGGTCGCCAGCTCCTGCTTGCTGAAGAACCCGGCACAGGCGTCGCGGAGTTGGAGGATCAGCTCGCCGTCCGCGAAGCAGTCGTAACTGAAGAAGAAGATCGTGGTGTCGCCCTGGTGCACGAACCGGTCGATGGAGATCTCGTAGCGCAGCGTCTGACCGGTCGTGGGCAGGCCGCCCTTGAAGATCAGCGAGCTGTCCAGCAGCCGGTAGACCCGCTCGCCCTTGTTGCGGAAGTCGATGCCGAGATAGCTGACCAGGAGAAGGTCGCACTGCCCGGACTCCACGGTCACCGCCGGCGGCACCCCGCCGTCCACGGCGTACCAGGCGTCCTCGGGCAGGTCGTACTCCGTGGTGATCCGGGCGGGCTTGAGCACACCCGGCTCGGCCTCCAGCTCCGTGACCCGGGTGACGAAGTGGTACGGCGGTGCGGGCAGCCGAACACGCGCGGCGAAGGTGTCGATCTGGGCGAACCGGGGCCCGAACACCTCGGCCACGGAGCCGGTCGCGAACTCGAGCAGATCGGCCTCGTCCCAGATGACGCCCTCACGGGCCGGAGCCGAGGCGGGGGGCTCGGGACGGACGGCGGGCAGGGCAGGGGGAGCCGTGCCCTCGACAGCGGGGGCGGGAGCGGGGACCGGAGGCACCGGAGCCGCGGTCGTGGCGGGCGCCGTCGCATCGAGCAGGGCCTCGGCCCGGTCCAGGGTCGCCGCCTGGAGCACCCGGTGGGTCTCCATCACCACGCCGTGCGCGGCGAGCATCTCCCGGCGCAGGTCGTGGACCAGCTCGGCGGCGGGTCGACGGCCCTGTCCGGACGGCGGGGGGTACGACGGCTGGGCGGGCGGGGAGGTCACGGGCGGGGCCAGGGCCGCGGGCGGCTGCGGAGCGCCCCAGGGCAGGGCCGTGATCGGATCCCCGTCGAAGGTGATCACCTCGGAGATCTCCAGCGTCGGGTCGGCAGGCATGGCGGCGGGCTCCTCCGGCGGGACGGAAAGGACGGGTGCGACGGGTTCGGGAACCCCGGCGGCCGAGTGGGCAGGGGTGGGGCGGGCGGCGCGAGCGTCGGCCGACGCGCGCGCGGGTGCGGGAGCTGCCGCTGCCTGGTCACTTGCCGGACCGGCGGAGGTGGGGAGGTCTGTGGTTGTTGCTCCCGACGGGTGGGTGGGTGCGTTGGTGGCCGGGGTATGGGTGCTTGCCGGGCGGGCGGAGGTGGGGAGGTCTGTGGTTGTTGCTCCCGACGGGTGGGTGGGTGCGTTGGTGGCCGCGGTATGGGTGCTTGCCGGGCCGGCGGAGGTGGGGAGGTCTGTGGTTGTCGCAGCCGACGGGTGGGCGGGTGCGTTGGTGGCCGCGGTACTTGTGCTTGCCTGGCAGGCCGAGATGGTGAGGCCTGTGGTTGTTGCTCCCGACGGGTGCGTGGGTGCGGGGGTGGTCGCCGAGGCACCTGTGCGCGTCGGGCCGGTGAATGCGCGGAGCGCTGCGGTCGTTGCACCCGCCGGGCGGGTGGGCCCGGAGTCGGACCTGGGCGCTTCATCGGCCGGACCGGCCAGGGGGGCGGCCTGCTGGTGCCCGGCCGGGACGGGCGCCGCCGCTGTGGGGACCCCATGGGCCGGAGTGGCCGGTTCGGCGGAGACGGCGGTCAGGGCCTTGGCCGCCTCGCGGGCGATGCGGTCCGGGATCGGCTCGCCGCGGCCCACCCGGACCGGGGGCAGACGGCGGGCGGGGCGGTCGGACGGGGCCGGGGCCGGGTCCTGGAGGGCCGTGAGGTCGACCGGGAGGCCGTGGCCGACGAGGCGGGCCGCCAGGTGGGCCAGCGGTGTGGTCGCCGGGACCCCCCGGCGGTCCACGCAGGCGGCCACGTGCGGGGCGTCGCCGAGGGTGTCCCGGATCCAGCGGGAGCAGGTGGCGCCGGGCCCGACCTCGATGAAGTAGCGGTAGCCGCGCTCGTAGGCCGCGTGCACGAGCCGCGGGAAGTCGATCGTGGAACGCAGGGTGTGCGCGATGCGCCGCGGGGACTCGGCGAGCAACTCGGCAGGCAGGGGCCGGTAGTCGTACGCGCTGAACAGCTCCAGGTCCCCGAAGGAGCCCATCGGGTAGTCGTTCATCCGGGCGAGACCGTCGAGTTCGGGGTCGACGACCGGGCAGTGCATGACCACGTTGACGGGGGAGCGGGCGGCGGGGCAGCCCAACTCCTCGATCAGCGCCCGGCACTGCGCCGGATCACCGGCGATCACCAGCTCGCGTGGGGTGTTCACATGCGTGAGGTGGACCCGGTCGTGGCGGACGAGCGCCGCACGCACCGGCTCGGCCGAGGTCAGCAGCACGTGTGAGGCCCACACGTCCCCGTCGGGGGTCTCCGCGGGCAGATCCCACAGCTCCCGTACGGTCCGGCGCGGTCCGCACAGGCGGTTCCGGAAGATCGGGCTGTCGCTGATCAGCGAGTCACTGCGCCCCGCCGGGTCCCAGCCGCCGGTGGCGAACAGCATGCTGGACTCGCCGAGGCTGTAGCCGAAGCCGCCGTGCGCGGTGATGCCCAGTACCTCGCGGACCAGCGTGGTGTAGAGGATCGCGAAACTCGTACCGGTGGCGAGCATGAACGGGACGTCGTCGCCGAGGCTCTCCTCCAGCCGCATCAGGCCGCGCCGGTCGAGGGCCTCCAGGGTCCGCGGGTAGAGCTGGGCTGCCCGCAGCATCCGGGCCGGCTCGGCGGCCTGCCGCTCGAAGCGGTCCAGCAGGGACGGGAAGGCCCGGAAGAGGTCCGCGCCGAGGCCCGGATAGCTGTTGAAGGCGCCGGGGTAGACGAGTGCGACCCGCCCCTCGGGGCCGAGCGGCCGGGGGGTGAAGAAGGAGCCGGCCGGGGTGGCCCACTCCCTGCCCTCGGCGTGCGCCCCGGGTATGTCCCGGACCGCCAACTCCAGCTGCCGCAGCAGACTTTCGCGGTCCTGGCCGACGAGCACGATCCGCAGCCGCCGCCCACCCGGCCCGTGCGCGGCGTCCCGGGCCAGCGCCCGCGGATCGGCGCCGTCCTCCAGCAGCGCACGGTGACGGCCGGCCTCGGCGAGCAGCCCGTCCGGCGTGTCCGCGGCGACGACCAGCAGCACCGGCCCGCCCGCCCGCGACCAGTCGGCCGTCGGGCGCGGACGCTCGGCATCCGGCACGGAGGAGAGGACCACATGGGCGTGCGAGCCCGAGGCACCCCGGATGCTCACGGCGGCATGCCGGCGGCTGTCCGCCCGCTCGCGCAGCCAGGGGCGAGGGGCGTCGGGGACGTGGAACGCGGAGGCGGCGAACGCGTCCGCGAGGTCGGGCTCGGGCCGGCGCCAGCCACGCGTGCCCGGCAGATACGCCTGCCGCAGGCACAGCACGGTCCGGATCAGTCCGGCCACGCCGGCCGCACAACCGGCGTCGCCGAGCTGTGCCTTGACGCTGCCCAGAGCGGTGGCGCCGGCACCCGCGCGGTACACCCGTGCCAGCGCGTCGATCTCGCTCCGGTCCTCCTCGGCGGTACCGCCCGCATGGGCCTCCAGATAGCTCACCTCGGCGGCTGCCACGCCGGCATCGGCCAGGGCCGCCTCCGCCGCCTCGGTGAGCGGGGCGGCGACCGCGCCGGGCATCGAGCCGGACGCCGGCGCGTACCGCACGGCCAGCCCGTCGACACGGGCGTGCACCCGGCCCGGGACGGTGTCCGCGCGGGTGACGACCAGGGCTCCGGCGCCCTCGCCGACCCGCCGCCCCCGGCCGCCCTCGGCGAAGGCGAGCCCCGGCTCCCCGGACGGCTCGGGCCGGGTCAGCAGATGTTCCGCCGAACCCGCCAGGTCGACCGCGCCGACCAGCACCGCCTCCAGGTCCGGGTCGAGCAGCAGCAGCCGTGCGACCTGAAGCGCCTCGGCGGTACCGGCGCCGTCGCCGGACACGGTGAACGACGGTCCGGTGAGGTTCCAGCGCGAGGAGATCCGCCCGGCCATCACGTTGCCGATGTAGCTGAGCACCTCGTTGGCGCCGATCGGGTCCACGACGGCGTCCCGGGACACCTCGGTGAGCGCGGCCCGCTGCTCCTCGGTCAGCCGGACGCCCGCCCGGTCCAACTCGCGGCGCAGGAAAGCCCCGAGGCCGTACCGGCTCAGCCGGGCGTGCGTGTACGGCTCGATCTCGGTCACCACCACCACAGCGACCCGGCGCGGTTCGGGGGTGTCCCGCGCCCCGGCACCGAGCCGGTACCCGGCGTCGCGCAGCGCCTCGTCGGCGACCTTGGTCAGCACCGCGTGCTGGGGGTTGTAGATGCGCAGGTCGGACGGTGGTACCCGCAGCTCGGCCGGGTCGACGTCGACCCCGTCCACGAAGGCCCCGCGCAGCGCGTCACCGGTGAGGCCCGCCTGTTCCAGGGTGCCGCCGTCGGTGCGGTCCAGACCCCGCCAGCGGTGCTCGGGCAGCGGCCGCAGATCGTGCTCGCCCCGGTGCAGGGCACGTTCGAAGGCGTCCACGGACTCCAGCGACCCGAAGTGCGCCCCGAGGCCCACGACGTCCAGGGCGGGCAGCGCGGCGGGAGCCGGGGGAGCGGGGGGAGCGGGGCGAGCCGGGGGAGCGGAGGGGGCCGGGGGAGCCGGAGCAGCCGTCGTGTCCGGCCCCGCCGACAGCACGACGTGCGCGTTGGTGCCGCCGAACCCGAAGGCGGACACCGCCGCCCGGCGCGGACCCGGTCCCTCGGGCCAGGGCCGGGAGGCGCGCACCAGGTTCCGCGCACCGACCCCGCCGTCCGCGGAGGTGACCGGCTGCTCCACGCCGATGGTCGCCGGGATCGTGCCGTCCTGCATGGCCAGGATGACCTTGAGCAGGCTGCTCAGCCCGCCGACGGTCAGCAGATGCCCGATGTTGCCCTTGACCGAGCCCAGCAGCGGCACCCGGCCGTGCGCTCCGAAGAACTCGGCGACGGACTCGGCCTCGGTCGCGTCTCCGATCGGGGTACCGGTGGCGTGGCACTCCAGGTAGTCGATGTCGGCCGGGTCGACACCGGCATTCGCGTAGGCGCGTGCAAGGGCGTCCAGCTGGCCGGACTTGCGCGGCACCAGGGGATGCCGGCCCGCGCCGTCGTTGGACAGGCCGATGCCGTCCACGACGGCGTGGACGCGGTCGCCGTCGCGCAGCGCGTCCGCCAGCCGCTTGACCGCGACCATGCCGGCGCCCTGACCGGTGACGATTCCGCCGGAGCGGCTGTCGAAGGGCTGGCTGAACCCGTCCTCCGGGTAGGCGTGCAGATCGGAGAACGACAGGTGGATCAGCGTCGGATCGGGCGCGCAGACGCCGCCCGCGAGCACCGTGTCCGCCTCGCCCGCCGCGAGATGCCCGCAGGCCAGGCTGAGCGCGTACAGCGCCGACGAGCAGGCGGCGTCCAGGCAGTAGCGCGGCCCGCCGAGCCCGAGGGCGGCCGCGGTGACGGCCGCGGGCGAGCCGCTCACCCGCAGGTTCTCCGGCACCAGGGCGTCCCGGTCGACCAGCGGGCGCGCGCCCGGCAGGCCGTCGAGCACCCGGCCGAGGCCGGCCAGCACGGCCTCCTGCGCCAGCGGAACACTGACCCGGGCCGAAGTCGGCGTCGGGAACGAGTAGTTGCCCATGACCAGGCCGGTGCGCGCCAGGGTCTGCCGGTCGTCGCCCAGGCCGCAGTCCCGCAACGCCTCCCGGGCGGCGTGCATGGACCAGTGGAAGATCCGGTCGAGCCGGTCCAGATACCCGGGGTCCAGCCGGTAACCGGCCGGGTCGAACGCGAAGTCGGTGATGAACCCGCCGCGGCGGGAGGTGATGCGGTGGCGGGGGTCGAGGTCACGCTCGTCGGGCTCCGGGCCGAAGACCTCCGTACCGCCGTCGCGGCGGCTGTCCTTACCGGCGAGGAGGTTCCGGCGGAACTCCTCGGGGGTCCGGGCACCCGGAAACAGGCAGGAGATCCCGACGATGGCGAACTTGTGCATAGCAGCTGCTTCCTCCGAGGTGCCGGTCCCGGCGGGCGGTGAGGGTGTCCGCCCGCCGGGACCGGCGGTCCGTATGTCGGCTCAGCGGCCCGCGAACTTGGCGGCCAGCTGCGGGGTGGACACGAGCGAGACGTCGGTGAACCGGGACAGCACCCGTCCGTCCGGGGCGCACGCCGTCACCGTGAGACTCGCGGTCGTGCCGTTCGCCGTCACCGGCTCCACCACCACGACGAACGGTCCGCCGTCCGGCAGCGCCTCGTACAGGTCGACCCGCCCCACGGACATCGGCAGGCTCGCCGTGTCGCGGTACCGCCGCATCCACACCAGCGCGGCCTGCAGCAGCAGGTCGGCGGTGCCGGGCGCGTACCGGCCGCTCCCGAACGCGCCACCGGCGGGCCGGTGTTCGGGCAGGGCGCACTCGACGACCAGCCGTGCCTCGGCGGACTCCAGCACCCGGCGCAGCCCGCGCAGGGAGGTGCCGTGGAAGAGGGTGCCGTCGGCGTAGCAGACCTGGGCGTCGCTGCCGCCGCCCAGGGCGGGCAGACCGGTCACGTGTCCCGGCCGCTGACCGCCGGTGCCGCGCAGGAGCACGCGGGCCGCGTAGTGCGGGCGTACGACCCCGTCACCGGTGACCGATCGGATCGCCACGTCCGCCTCGGCGCCGTCGGGCGTCGGGTCGACCGAGAGCTGGAAGCGGCTGCCGTCGAGGCCGCCGTCGAAGACCACGCCCTTGTGGACCACGAAGTCCCGTATCTCCGTGACCGCGGCGCCGGACAGCCGCTCGACGGCGCCCGCGGCCCAGCCGAGGGCCGCCGCGGCGGGCAGCACCGGCGCGTCCCCGATCACGTGGTCGGCGACCAGCGGTTCACCGGCCAGGCCGGACAGGTCCCGTTCCAGGACGACCGGGGACGTCGGCGCGGTGTGCTCCGGCGCCGACAGGGGGGTGGTCGGGCCGAGGACGGTGATCACGTCACCGGACCGCTCGGGCGCGAACTGCTCGGTGAACAGGCGGGTTCCGGTGTCCTCCGGGATGAGGGTGATGCCGCGCTCCTCGAACACCGCCTTGATCTGCGGTGACACCATCCCGCTGTCCCACGCGCCCCAGTTCAGCGCGGTGACGTGGGCAGTGGGGTGGCTGCGCCTGAACGTGGCGGCCCAGGTGTTCAGGACCTCGTTGGCCATCGCGTAGTCGGACTGCCCGCGGTTGCCGAAGAACCCGGCGACCGAGGAGAACAGCACCACGTGGCGCAGCCGCTCGGCCGGCACCGCGGCCGTCACGGAGCGCAGGCCACCGAGTTTGACGGAGAAGACCCGCTCGATCTCGGCCGCCTTCTTCGCACTGATCAGCTGGTCCGCGAGGACTCCGGCGCCGTGCACCAGACCGGTGATCCGCTCCCGGTACGGCGCCAGGGCGGCCGCGGTCGCGGCGGCGTCGGTGATGTCCACCGGCAGGTACTCGACGACCTCGCTGCCCGCCGCACGGACCGCGTCGAGGGTGGCGCGGACCTCGCGCTCGCCGATCACCGACTGGTAGAGCTGCTCGACCCGCTTCGGGGTCGGCTTCTCGCCCGTGCCCCTCAGATGCTCCACGGCCGCGGCCTTCAGCGCGGCCGCGTCGGTCAGGCCGCGTGCCCACTCCGGCTCCGCGCCGAGGGCGGTACGGCCGAGCAGCAGCAGGCCGGGACGGTACGCCGCGGCCAGGGCGGTGGCGCAGCGGGCGGTGATGCCACGTCCGCCGCCGGTGACGACGAGCAGATCGCCGGAGCCGAGCGGAGCACCGGAAACGGCGGGCACGGCCGGCTGCTCGCCGAGTGTCAGGCCGACCCGGCGCGTGCCGTCACGGCCCACCTGGACGGGGCCCGCGGCGGCGTCGTACACCTCCTGCAGCACCAGGCGCGCCGCCTCGGCCGCGCCGAGAGCCGGGCTCAGGTCCAGCGCCCGGCAGAAGAGCGCGGGCTCCTCCACCGCGAGGGTCTTCACCAGACCGCCGACGCCGCCGGCGGGCGCCGCGTCCTCGGCGACACCGCCGTGACCGAAGGAGCCGTCGAGCCGGGTGACGGTGACGAACGCGGCCCGGTGACCGCGCTGGGCGGCGGCGGTCAGCGGGGCCACCGAGTGCTTGGCGACCAGCAACGTGTGCGCGAGCCGTCGTACACCCTCCGCCCACGGCAGGCCGTCCGCCGCGGCGAAGACGAGCACGAGATGCACCGGGTCGGTGGCCGACTCCTCGATGCGGGCGGCGAGTTCGGTGGCGCCCCAGCCGGTCAGGGCGGTGTCCTGCGCCCCCGTGACCCGCTGCGGCACGCCGGGCAGCCGGAGCACGCGCACCCGCCGGCCGGCCTCCCCGAGCCGGGCGGCCGTGGCCGCGGCGACCTCGCTGCCGTCGTCCACGACGAGTACGACACCGTCCTGCGGGTACGCCCCGACGAGCTGGTCCGGAGCGGGCAGCTCGACGAGCGCGGCCTGCCCGCGGCCGAGGGCCCCGGGGGCGGGAGCGTCGGAGGCGGGGGCGTCGGTCTCGCCCTTCGGCTCGGGCCGAGGCCGGGACACGGGCTCCGGGCTGCCGGACAGACCGGTCACGAAGCCCACGATGTCGCTCAGGGTGCGGAGTTCGGCGAGTTGTTCGGGGCCGACGGGGGTGGGGCTGGGGAAGTGTTCCTGGAGGACGCCCATGATCTCGACGCGCTTGATGGAGTCGATGCCCAAGTCCGCCTCCACGTCCATGCCCAGGTCGAGCATGTCGGCCGGATAGCCGGTCTTCTGCGCGACGACGTCCAGGAGCGCGCCGCGTACGTCGTCGGCGGAGACGGCGGGCGCCGGGGGAGCGCTTGCAGCGGGGGCGGGGGCCTGCGAGGCCGGGGCGTTCAGCTCGAAGACGAAGCCGACGATCTCGTTCAGGGTGCGGAGTTCGGCGAGTTGTTCGGGGCCGACGGGGGTGGGGCTGGGGAAGCGTTCCTGGAGGACGCCCATGATCTCGACGCGCTTGATGGAGTCGATGCCGAGGTCGGCCTCCACGTCCATGCCGAGGTCCAGCGTCTCCGCCGGGTAACCCGTCTTCTCCGAGACGACACGGAGGAGGGCGGCGGCGATGTCCGCGCTGCCGGCGACCACCCTGGGGGCCGTGGCGGTCACGTTCGCCGCTGCCGTCGGTGCGGACGTGTCGCTGAGCACCCCGCCGAGGCTGAGCACGAAGTCCACGATCTCGCTGAGCGTGCGGAGTTCGGCGAGCTGTTCGGGGCCGACGGGGGTGGGGCTGGGGAAGCGTTCCTGGAGGACGCCCATGATCTCGACCCGCTTGATGGAGTCGATGCCCAAGTCCGCCTCCACGTCCATGTCCAGATCGAGCATGTCGGCCGGGTAGCCGGTCTTCTGGGACACCACGTCGAGCAGCGCGGCCCGGACGTCGCCCGCCGAGGCGCCGGAGGCCGGGGGCTCGGCGAGCGGCTCGGCGGAGGGAAGAGCCGCCGGGGCAGGGGCCGCCGGGGCCGCCAGGGCCGCGGGCGCCGGAACGGCGGGAGCCTCGGGCAGCGCCGGCACCGCCGGTGCGGGCACGGGGGTCACGACCGCGGGGGCCTCGGCGACCGGAGCGGCCGCCGGGTCAGCGGTGGCGGCGGCGCCGTACTCCAGGGCCGCCAGGTCCCGCAGGATCTCGTTGGCCCGCAGATGGGTGCGCCCGATCGCCAGTCCGTGCTCCTTGACGGAGGCGACCCCCGGGAGCACGTCGTCGACGCGGCCCTGCTCGTCGGCCCGCTCCAGCAGCCCCATCAGGCGCTGGGCGCTGGACAGCTGACCGGTGAGGTAGTCGTCGTGCAGGGCCAGATGGTCGGCGAGCAGTCCGGCGAGCCGGTCGTCGGGCGCGGGGGCCCGGTGTTCCTCTGCCATGAACTCGTTCTCCAGGACGTCCGGTGGGGCGGGCTGCGCCAGGGGCGCGGCCTGCGGGGCGGGGGGCCGTTCGGCCGGCGTGACCTGCCGGGCGACCGGCTGCGGAGCGGGGGCCGAGGCACCGGCGGCAGCCGCGACGACCGCCGGGTCCGGGACGGCCGCGGGGGCCGGTGGGGCCGCTGCTGCCGCGGCCGGAACGGCGGCCGACGTCGGAGCGGCGCTCGCCGTCGGCGACGAGACCCGGTAGCCGTTCTCCACGGCCTCCCGGTAGGCGGCCCGCCGGGCCTCGGGCACGTGGTTGATGCCGTTGAGCGGCACGGTCATGCCCTTGGCCGGCTCTTCGTGCGGCGGCTCGGCCACGTAGCGGTCGGCGACGGCCAACGGAACGCCCAGGACGGCTAGTTGGGCCACGGCCCGCTTCAGCGTCAGCTCGGCGTCGCCCTTGTCGCCGGGGTCGAGCTGCACGGCGAAGTGCTCGCGCTCGCCGAGGATGCGGCGGACCAGCTGCGTCAGCACGCCCTTCGGGCCGAACTCGACGAACGTGCGGAAGCCCGCCGCGTACATCTCCTCGATACGGTCGGCGAACTCGACCGGCTTGACCAGCTGCTCCACCAGGGTGCGCCGGTTGGCGTCGGCGTCCGGGCCGTAGGAGGCGCCCGGCGAGTTGGCGAACACCGGACGGCGCGGCTCGCCCACCTCGGCGCCGGCCACCCGCCGCCCGAACTCCTCCACGGCGTGGGCGACGAACGGCGTGTGGAAGGCAGCGGACACCGGCAGCCTGAGCGCCCGTGTCCCGGCGGCGCCGGCCGCCTCCACCAGCCGTTCCACGGCCTCGGTGGCGCCGCCCACCACGACCTGGTCGGGGGCATTGCGGTTGCAGACGGTCAGCTCGGGGTGGGCGGCGAGCAGCTCGCGCACCTGCTCCTCGGAGGCGCTGACGGCGGCCATGGCGCCGGCGTCGAAGTCCGGGTCGGCGGGCGGTGCCATCGCCGCGCCCCGGGCCCGGGCCAGGGTGAAGTACGTGTCGTCGTCGAGGGCCCCGGCGGCCCACAGGGCGGCCAGCTCGCCGAAGCTGTGGCCGAGGAACCCGTCGGCGACGAAGCCCAGTTCGGTCAGGTAGCGGAAGTGGCCGGCCGCCAGCGCGCCGATCGCGGGCTGGGCGTACTCGGTGCGGCGCAGGGCCGTCTCCTGGGTCGTGCGGGTCGCCTCGTCGAAGGCGGGCGGCGGGAAGGCGATGCGGGACAGCGGGAGTTCGTGTCCCGCGAAGGCCGCGTTCGCCCGGTCGAAGGCCTCCCGCAGCGGAGGCAGCGCGAGCACCGCCGTGCGGCCGGGCTCGACGTACTGGCTGCCCTGCCCGGCGAAGAGCGCGCCCACCTTGCCGGTGGAGGCGGCGGACCGGCGGAAGTAGACGCCCTTGGGGTGCGACCAGGACTCGGCCGACGGCTTGGCGCGCAGCTCGGCCGCGGCCAGGGCGCGCAGCTCGGCGAGTTCGGCGTCGCCGCCGGCGACCAGGGCGAGCCGGGGATGATCGGCCGGGGCGGGTTCGGTACGGGGCTCCCCGCCCTCGTCGACGGCCCGCACCAGCTGCTCAATGTCAGGTGCATGCCAGATGAACACCCGGTTCACGGGGAACATCACCCGCAGGTCGGAGCCGTCGCCGAACTCCTCCATCACCACATGGAAGTTGGTGCCGCCGAAGCCGAAAGACGACACGCCCGCCCTCCGCTGCGGCCGGGCCGGGTCGAGGATCCAGGGCCGGGTGCGGGTGCCCACGTAGAACGGGCTCTCGGCCCAGTCGAGCGCCGGGTTCGGCCGGTCCACGTTGATGGTGGGCGGCAGCAGCTTGTGGTGCAGGGCCAGCGCCAGCTTGATCATCCCGGCCGCGCCCGCCGCCGCCTTGGTGTGGCCGATCTGCGACTTCACACTGCCGACCGCAGCGAACTGCCGCTCCTTGGTGAACTCCGACACGACCGCCGACAGCGCCGACAGCTCGGTCGCCTCACCGACCGCCGTGCCCGTTCCGTGCGCCTCGAACAGCTCGACCGAGGCCGGGGAGCAGTCCGCGTCCTCGTACGCCCGGCGCAGCGCGGTCATCTGCCCCTCCTTGCGCGGGGCGTAGATGGACTTGAAGCGGCCGTCGCTGGAGGAGCCGATGCCGCGGAGCACGGCGTAGATCCGGTTGCCGTCCCGCTCGGCGTCGGCGAGCCGGCGCAGCGCCAGCATGCCGATGCCCTCACCGATGAGGGTGCCGTCGGCATCCGCGTCGAACGGGCGGATGCTGCCCTGCTTGGAGAACGCGGGAGTCTTGCTGAAGCACAGGTACATGAAGATGGTGTTCTCGGCGTCGCAGCCGCCCACCAGCATCGTGTCCGAGCGCCGCTCCAGCAGGTCGCTGACCGCCGCCTTGACCGCGCCGAGCGAGCTGGCGCACGCCGCGTCGATCGTCATGTTGGTGCCGCCGAGGTCCAGGCGGTTGGCGATGCGGCCGGCGACGACGTTGCCGAGCATGCCGGGGAAGGAGTTCTCCTCCCAGGGCGCGAAGGCCAGCTTGAACTTCTCCGCGATCTCCTCCGCGTCCCGCTCGGACAGCCCGCAGCTGCGGACGACCTCCTTCAGGACCGGCGTCTGGAGCCGGGCGGTCAGCGGCTGGGTGAGCTGGTTGGCGCCGGTCACGCCCAGCACCACACCGGTGCGCGCGGCGTCGTACCAGGCCTGGTCGGCGCCCGCGTCCTTGAGCACGTCACGGGCCACGACGAGGCTCAGCAGCTGCAGTACGTCGGTGACTTCGAGGGTGTTGGGCGGCAGCCCGAACTCCAGCGGGTTGAACGGGACGGTGGGGATGAAGCCGCCGCGCCTGGCGTACGTCTTGTCGGGCGCGGCGGGGTCGGGGTCGTAGTGCTCCGACACGTCCCAGTGGGTCGCGGGCACGTCCTCGATGCAGTCGGCCGCGGAGACGACGTTGGCCCAGAACTCGCGCAGATCACGCGACTTGGGGTACAGGGCGGACAGGCCGACGATCGCGATCGGATCCCGGGCGAGCCGGCGATCGAGGTCAAAAGGGTGCGAAGCGTTCACGGCGAGGCTCTCTTGGTCGGAACGGCGGGGCCTGTGGGGGTATGGCCCGGATCGGTTCGGGACCTGCGGGTGACGCGCGAAGAGGAGCGAGGCAGGTTCAGGCTGCGTGCAGCAGCGGGGCGATCACAGCGAGGGAGTCGGGACGGCTGAGCATCGTGTAGTGGTCGCCCGGACAGCTGTGCCGGGTCAGACCGTGCGGGGCGAGCGGTGTCCAGCCGAGCGTGGGGTCGTCCGGGACGAGGCTGCCCTCCGCCTGCACCAGCACCAGGGGCAGCGGTGCGGAGGCGGGCCGGTACGGGGCCGTCAGCCGGTTGTTGCGCAACAGCCCGTCCACGTAGGTGTCGTAGAGCTTGCGCAGGCCCGGCAGCGGAGTGCCCGGGAGCAGGGCCCCGGCGGCGACGGCCGCGTCGAGCACGACGGGCAGTCCGTCGTCCACCCCGCGGCCGGCCAGCGCCTCGGGGGCGAGCCCGATCGGCCTGCCCCGCTTGGCCCCCAGGTACATGGCGAACCAGCCGAGGAGCAGGTCGGGTTCGAGCGCCTCGTCGGGCTGCTTGTACGCCTCGGCGGGCGCGATGCTGTCGAGGAGCACCAGACGCTCGGGGCGCCGTTCGGCCGGCATCACCTGGGCCATCGCCAGGGCGAGCACACCGCCGAAGGACCAGCCGGCGAGCGTGTACGGCACCCGGACCGGGTCCATCGCGGCGAGCAGCCGGCCGGCCAGGGCCTCCACGGTCGTGTCGGCCCGGCCGCCGTTCAGTGCCGCCCGTGCGTACTCGTCGAGCGCGCCCAGATCCAGAACGGTCAGCCCGTCGCCCTCCGGCAGCGCGTCCGCCAGGCCCCGGTGGACCTGCGCCGCGAGCGCACCGGGATGGACGACGTAGACGGTACGGCGGCCGGCCGCGGCAGCCCTGAACTCCAGGGCGACCGGCGGCCGTCGGTCACGCGGCGGTCGCACGCCGGTCGCTCTCCTCGGCCAGGAAGGACGCCAGGTCCTTGATGGTCGGGTGGTACCAGAGCGTCGTCGTGCTCAGCTCGAAGCCGAGCCAGTTCTCCAGCTCGCCCGCGAGGATGAGCGCCTCGGTCGAGTCGAGGTCCAGCTCGTCGAAGTACACCTCGCGCGACACCTCGCCCGGCGCCACGCCGAGGCGGTGGGCGATCTTCTCGATCAGCCAGGTCTCGGCCTCGGAAGCGGTCACTGCGGCCATGGTGGGTCGTCCTTCCTCGGGCGCGGCTCCGGGCGTGCCGGAGGCGCGTGCGTTGATGTGGGTGTCGTGCACCAGCCCGTCGTGCCGGGGGCGTACGGGCATACGGCAGTGCGTCGACCCGTACGGGTGCACGACGGCCGTCGACGGTGCGGTGCGCATGACCCCGTGGCCGGCCGGGTTTCCGCCCGGTCGGCGGGGTTCGAACCCGGAACGCCGGCCCTGAAGTCCGGCCGGCCGGGGAAACGGGGAAGTTTTGAGCGGTGTTCTTCTTCGGGGGAGGATTCAACTGCCCGGGGCGGGCAGAAAACAACTCGTCAGTAATCTGGCGGGTGGTCGGATTGAACGATCGTCAGTTCGCGCTTTCTGGTATGGACCTGCAGGTCCATGGTGCCTTCGGAGTGGCCGCCCGAAGCACGCAGAGCACAGTCTTGCCAGCTTCCGGATTCCTGAACAACCGCTCTTCCGGAGAGTGGAAAGAAATCCTGGTTACGGGAGTTGACGTGATGGTCGAATGCGTTACCGGGAGGTGAAATGTCCGCCGGAATCGTGGGATTCGGGCTGGTTGAGGGCCCTGGCGTCCCGCCGGAATGCACCGGGTGCCATATTCACGCGCCGCACGAAGAACTTGCCGAAGTTGGTGACCTCGGAGAAGCCGAGATGGCGGGCGATGGCGGCGAGCGGCAGGTCCGTGTGGACGAGCAGCCGGCGCGCCTCGAGCGCGACCCGGGCGTCGATCACGTCCTTGGCGGACGTGCCGGCGACGGCGTGACAGGCCCGGGACAGGGCGCGGGTACTGCAGTTCAGCCTGGTGGCGTAGTCCTCCACCAGTCTGGTGGAGCGGTACGCGTTCTCCAGCTCCTGGCGGAAGCGGACGAACAGCTCGCCCGCCTCACCGCTCGGAGCGCCGGTGTGGGCCTCGTCGTGGCGCAGGCGGCACACCTCGTCGATGCGGATGAGTACCACGGCCAGCAGATGCTTGAGCACCTGCTCGCCCATGCCCCGGTCGGGCCGCGCGAACTCCTCCTGGAGCAGCGTCAGGCCCTTTTGTAACAGGGGCATTTCGGTGCCGGAAAGCTGCCAGTGGCTGGGGCGCAGCACATCGTCCAGCAACCCGAGCCCGGCGTGCATCGGCAGCGGAAACGCCTCGGTGAACATGAGGAGTTCGCCCTCCAAGTCGTCCGGGAACGACTGGATCACCTGGTTCGGCCGGGTCCACAGCAGCGTGCCCGCGGAGCACGGTATGCAAGCGGAGTCCACCGAGTACTTTCCCCGGCCCTTCGTCACCAGCATGATCTGGTGGAATTCGAGCCGATGTGGAGCGGCGAGCAACTCCATGGGGGCTCGTCGGCGCAGGTCGCGCAGGGTCGACATCGCGATACCGAGGCCTGGTCGGCAGATCGGGGTGTACGGGACGACAGGGATCGGTAACGAAGCGAAATCGACCATGAACGTTCCGGGATCGACCTTCCTAGGGCTGCTTGAAGACTTGATGATAGCCGTGGCCGCCCGTCACCAGTTCACGCCTGGTGCCAGCACGAGTACACAAGCACCCCTGACGTGCAGGTGAAGGGAACTGAACGGGATGACCACCTCCCCCTCGGGCGCCCCGGAGCGCTCCGTCGTCGACCGGACGCTGAGCATCCTCGGCGCCTTCGACCGCGACAACCGGACCCTGACGCTGTCGGACATCAGCCGGCGCTCGGGGCTCCCGGTCGCCACCGTTCACCGCATCGTCAACAAGCTCACCGGCTGGGGAGCCCTGGAACGATGCTCCGACGGGGGCTACAGCATCGGCCTGCGCCTGTGGGAGACGGCCGTGCTGGCCCCGCGCAGCTCGTCACTGGCCGAGACCGCCCAGCCGTACCTGGTCGAGCTGCACAGACAGACCTCGGTCGGGGCGACGCTGGCCATACGTGACGGCGTGGAGAGCGTCTGCCTGTCCGTCATGACCAACCAGGCCGATCTCGCCGAGCTGTACACCCACCCGGGCGGCCGCCTGCCGCTGCACGCCTCCTCGGTGGGTCTGGTGCTGCTCGCCCATGCCGGCGAGTCCGTGCGGAGCGCGATCTGCGCCGGTCCGCTGTCCGCGTACACGACCGCCACCATCACGGACGGCGCCGCACTGGGCCGCTGCCTCGTGCGGGTCAGACGCGAGGGGCACGCGCTGGTCCACGGCATGCTCACCGAGGGATGGGGCGGGCTCGCCGTCCCGGTGCGCGACAGCCGTGGTGCCGTCGTCGCCGCCGTCGGGGCGGTCGGGCGCGTCGACCTCATCCAGCCGGTCCGTCTGCTGCCCCACGTCCGCGCCGCGGCCGAGGCCATCGCCCGCAGCGCCCGCCCGAACGGCTTGCGGGACGCGGAGGTCGGCACGTGACGCGCACGACGACCGTCCGGTCGTGCAGCGGCCGACTCATGCTCACATAAAGGTGATTTCCGGTCGTACCGGGCATGGTTCCCGGTCGCGCATCGAGGTCCGTGGTGGATCCGGTGTGCCGAGGCATTAGCGTGGTGGGTGCTGTGCGCGAGCCTGTCCGGGTTCGTGTGGGTCCTTGAGGTGTGGATGGGGTAGTCGTGCGGGCCGGAGCGGTTTCGTGAGAGTGCTGCACACGTCCGACTGGCACCTCGGCCGGGCCTTCCACCGGGTGAGCATGCTCGGAGCCCAGTCCGACTTCGTCGGTCACCTCGTCACCACCGTGCGCGAGCACGCGGTGGACGCGGTGGTCGTGTCCGGGGACGTGTACGACCGCGCGGTACCCCCGCTCGCCGCGGTCGAGCTGTTCGACGACGCCCTGCACCGCCTCGCCGCCCTCGGCGTACCCACGGTGATGATCTCCGGCAACCACGACTCGGCGCGCCGCCTCGGCGTCGGCGCCGGACTCATCGACCGCGCCGGCATCCATCTGCGCACCGAGCCGTCCGCCGCCGGCACCCCGGTCGTGCTGGCCGACCCCCACGGCGATGTGGCCTTCTACGGGCTTCCGTACCTCGAACCGGCCCTGGTGAAGGACGAGTTCGCGGTGGACAGGGTCGGCCACGAGGCCGTGCTCGGCGCCGCCATGGACCGCGTCCGCGCCGACCTCGCCGGCCGCCCGCCGGGCACCCGCTCCGTCGTCCTCGCCCACGCCTTCGTCACCGGCGGCCAGGCGAGCGACAGCGAGCGGGACATCACCGTCGGCGGAGTCGCCGCCGTACCCGCCGGGGTCTTCGACGGCGTCGACTACGTGGCGCTCGGCCATCTGCACGGCTGCCAGACGATCACCGAGCGCGTGCGCTACTCCGGCTCCCCGCTCGCGTACTCCTTCTCCGAGGCCGGCCACCGCAAGAGCATGTGGCTCGTCGACCTGGACGCCGAGGGCTCGGTCACCGCCGAACGCCTCGACTGCCCGGTGCCGCGCCCGCTGGCGCGCCTCCGGGGCGCCCTGGACGACCTCCTCGCCGACCCCGCTCTCGCCCGCCACAAGGACGCCTGGGTCGAGGCCACCCTCACCGACCCGGTCCGCCCCGCCGACCCCATGGCCCGGCTCACCGAGCGCTTCCCGCACACCCTCAGCCTGGTCTTCGACCCGGAACGGGCCCCGGACGACCCTGAGGTGTCGTACGCCCGGCGCCTGGCCGGCCGCAGCGACCAGCAGATCGCCCAGGACTTCGTGGCCCATGTGCGCGGTGCCGGGCCCGACGAGCAGGAGGCGGCCGTGCTCGGCGAGGCCTTCGACGCGGTGCGCGCCGACGACGCGGTCCGGGAGGTGGCCCGATGAGGCTGCACCGGCTCGACATCACCGCCTTCGGCCCCTTCGGCGGCTCCCGGACCGTCGACTTCGACGCGCTGTCCGCCGCCGGACTCTTCCTGCTGCACGGCCCCACCGGCGCGGGCAAGACCTCCGTCCTGGACGCCGTCTGCTACGCGCTCTACGGCGCCGTGCCCGGCGCCCGGCAGAGCGGCCAGGGCATGCATCTGCGCAGCGACCACGCCGAGCCCGGCACCCGCACCGAGGTCCGCCTCGAACTCACCGTCTCCGGACGCCGGTTGGAGGTCACCCGGCAGCCGCCGTGGGAACGGAAGAAGCTGCGCGGCACGGGCACCACCGTCGACAAGGCCCAGACCTGGCTGCGCGAGTACGACGCCACAGCCCGCGCCTGGAAGGACCTCAGCCGCTCCCACCAGGAGATCGGCGAGGAGATCACCCAGCTGCTCGGCATGAGCCGCGAGCAGTTCTGCCAGGTCGTCCTGCTGCCCCAGGGCGACTTCGCCCGCTTCCTGCGCGCCGACGCCGAGGCCCGCGGCCGCCTCCTGGGCCGCCTCTTCGACACCCAGCGCTTCGCCGACGTCGAGAAGCGGCTCGCGGAGCGCCGGCGCACGACCGAGGCCCGGGTGCGGGAGGGTGACGCCGCGCTCCTGGCCGACGCGCACCGCATGCAGCAGGAGGCCGGCGACGCGATGGAGCTGCCCGGGCTGAGCCCCGGCGAGCCCGGCCTGGCCGAGGCCGTCCTCGGTGCCGCTGCCGTGGCCCGCAGCACCGTGCGGGAGCGCCTCACCGTCGCCCACAGCCGCCTGGCCGCCGCCGACTCCGGCCGGGCCGCGGCGCAGCGCACCCTGGACGACGAACGTGAACTAGCCCGGCTGCAGGGCCGATTCGCCGAGGCCCGGCAGCGGGCCGAACGCCTTCAGGAGCGGGCCGACGCCCACCGGGAGGCGCAGGAGCGCATGGCGCGCGCCCGCAAGGCGGAGGCGGTGGCGCCCGCGCTGGAGCTGCGGGAGGCCGCCGAGACCGAGCACGGCGAGGCCGCCGAGGCCGAGGCACAAGCACGCCGTGAGCTCCCCGACTCCTACGCCGACGCCGGTCCCGCGGGCCTCGCGGCCGCCGCCCGCCGCGCCGCCGAGGAGCTGGGCGGTCTCGAGTCGGCCCGGCGCGCGGAACGGCGGCTCGCCGAACTGGTCGAGGAGCGGGCCGGGTTGGACCGGCAGGAGCGGGCCGACGAGGACGTCCTGCGCGAGGCCGACGGCTGGCTCGCCGAGTGGGACGCCACGCGCACGGCCCTGCAGTCCCGCACCGAGGCCGCACAGGAGGCGGCCACCCGCGCCGAACAGCTCGCCGTCCAGCGCGAACCCGCACGACGGCGCCTGCACGCCGCACGGACCCGGGACGGGCTGGCCGCCGACCTGGCGGAGGCGCGGCGGCGTGCCCTCGCCGCCGGGCAGCGCGCCCTGGATGCCCGCGCCCACTGGCTCGACCTCAAGGAACAGCGCCTGACCGGCATCGCCGCCGAGCTGGCCGCGCACCTCACCGACGGCGAACCCTGCGCCGTCTGCGGAGCCACCGCACACCCCGCCCCGGCCCGCAAGGTCGCCGGACACGTCGACCGCGAGACCGAGGAGCGGGCCCAGGCCGCACACCAGCGTGCCGAGGAACAGCGCACCGAGGACGAACGGCGCCTCGGCGTCGTGCGCGAGGCGCTGGCCGCCGCCACCGCCGAGGCCGGCGACGCCCCCACCGCGCGGCTCGCCGCCGAGGCCGACCAGCTGGAGCAGGACTACGCGCGCGCACGCCGCGACGCCTCCGCCCTGCACGCCGCTCAGGAGGAGCTGCGCAAGGCCGAGCGCGAGCGCGAGCAACGCCTTCAGGCCCGTCAGGAGGCCGCCGTACGAGCCGCCTCCCGGCTCACCCGGCGCGAGACCCTGGAACGTGAACAGGGCCTTCTGGAGCAGGAGTTGACGCAGGCGCGCGGAGCAGCGGCCAGCGTGGCCGCCCGTGCCGCACAGCTGGAGCGGCAGGCGGCGCTGCTCACCGAAGCCGCCCACGCCGCGAGCGCCGCACAGGACGCCGCCCAGCGGCTCAAGGACGCCGACGCCCGCCTCGCCGACGCCGCCTACCGCGCCGGCTTCGACACCCCGCAGGCCGCGGCCGCCGCGCTGCTGGACGACGCGGCCCACCGCGACCTCCAACACCGCCTGGACGCCTGGCAGTCGGAGGAGGCGGCCGTGCGCGCCGTGCTGGCCGAGGCCGACACCGCGGCCGCCGCGCAGCAGCCGCCCGCCGACCTCGCCGAGGCGGAGCGGACGGCGGCCGAGGCGGAGCGTCGGCTGCGCGCGGCCGCCTCCGCACGGGACGCGGCCGCCCGCTGCTGCACCGAGCTGGACCGACTCTCCGCCCGTGCCGCCGCGGGAGTACGCGCACTCGCCCCGCTGCGCGCCGAGTACGACCGGGTGGCCCGCCTGGCCGCGCTCACGGCGGGCACCTCCGCGGACAACCAACGCAAGATGCGCCTGGAGTCGTACGTCCTGGCGGCCCGCCTGGAGCAGGTCGCCGCCGCCGCGACCGTACGGCTGCAGCGCATGTCGTCCGGCCGCTACACCCTCGTCCACTCCGACGACCGCACCGGACGCGGCCGCAGCGGGCTCGGGTTGCACGTCGTGGACGCCTGGACCGGCCGCGAGCGGGACACCGCCACCCTGTCCGGCGGCGAGACCTTCTTCGCCTCCCTCGCCCTCGCCCTGGGCCTCGCCGACGTCGTCACCGACGAGGCCGGAGGCGTCCGCCTGGACACCCTCTTCATCGACGAGGGCTTCGGCAGCCTCGACGACCAGACCCTGGACGAGGTCCTGGACGTCCTCGACTCGCTGCGCGAACGCGACCGCAGCGTCGGCATCGTCAGCCATGTCGCCGACCTGCGCCGCCGGATCCACGCCCAGCTGGAGGTCGTCAAGGGCAGGTCGGGGTCGTCGCTGCGGCAGCGGGGCGGGTGACGGTCAGCGGCCGAGCGGACGCCGGGGCAGAGGCGAGGAGTACACCACGCTCGTGGTCACCGAACCCAGCGCGCCGATCCGGCCGGAGATCTCCTCCAGATGCGGCATCGACCGCGCGGCGACCTTGATGACGAAACAGTCGTCACCGGTCACGTGGTGGGCCTCGAGGATCTCCGGGGTCACCGCCACCAGGTCGTGGAAGGGCTTGTAGTTGCCGTTCGGGTAGCGGAGCCGGACGAAGGCGAGGATGGGGAGGCCCAGGCGCTCGGGGTCCACGACCGCCGCGTACCCCTGGATGACACCGGCCTCCTCCAGCCGGCGCACCCGTTCGGTGACCGCGCTCGGCGACATGGAGACGGCGCGCGCCAGCTCGGCGTAGCTGGCCCGGCCCTCCCGCTGGAGGACCTCGAGGATGCGCCAGTCGGTGGCGTCCGGGGAATACACGGTCATCCCGGATGGATAGCAGGGAAATGCCCGGCCGATCAAGGGGAAGCCCGGGGATCCCCACTTCAGGGACCGGGCCGAGCGCCATAGATTTCTGGCCATGATCACCAACTCCGTGAACCCCGTCCTGCGGGTCGCCCCCGCCGCCCCCGCCGAGGCCGCCGCCTACTTCCGGGCCAGTCTCGCCTTCCACGCCGACGTCTCCGACGTGGCCGCCGCGCTCGCGGCCGACGGCGACCCCGGCTTCGTCGTGATCGACTCCCGCTCCACCGAGTCCTGGGACCAGGGACACGTCCCCGGCGCGGTCCACCTGCCCACCGCGCTCATCCCCGAGCAGGCCGAGCAGCTCCTCGACAAGTCCGTGCCCGTGGTGACGTACTGCTGGGGCCCCGGCTGCAACGGCGCCACCCGCGCCGCCCTCGCCCTGGCCGAACTCGGCTACCAGGTCAAGGAGATGCTCGGCGGTTTCGAGTACTGGGCGCGGGAGGGCTTCGCCTACGAGACCTGGCAGGGGCCGGCACGCCGGGACGCCGACCCGCTGACGGCACCCGTGGACGGCGAGTGCGGCTGCTGACGCCCGCCGTGTAGGTTCTGCCCATGGCTCGATACGCGGATCCAGGCGCACTGGAGTGGGTGGAGTCGGGCGGCGGCCCGCTGATAGCCGTACCGGAGACGGTGCTGCCGTTCTGGGCGGGCGCCGACAGCGAGGAGCTCGCCACGGACTACGACCGCGCGTGCGAGGTCGACGGCTACGTCGGCCTGCTCCCGGTCGGCGACAGCGCTGCCCTCGTCTTCGGCGACGAGCCCGCCGCCACCTCGTACCTGCCCGACCACGGCACCTTCGTGCGCTGGTCCGCCGCGAACTCCGAGAGCGAGCTGCTGGCCCAGATCCCCGGCGCGCTCGACGCGGCCGTGTGGGAACACGAGATCCGCTGGAACGTGCCCGGCCCGGTGGTGCTGTTCGACTCGGCCTGGCCGGGCGGCGCGGCGCAGGGCGAGGAGCACCTGCGCGTCCCGCTGGAACCGGGCCCGTACGTGGTGCGCGCCGCCTACGCCCAGCCCGGCCCCGAGACCTGGGTCGGCCTGGTCCAGCTCAGACGGCTCGCGGCCTGAGTCAGGGCGCGCCCGCCGTCAACGCAGGGCGTCGAAGGTGATGTTCAGGTGGCGCGGGCCGCGCAGCACGGCGTTCGGGCGGTAGGGCGGCGGGTCCTCGACCAGCTGGGGATTGTCGAGCCGCCGGGCCAGTTCGGCCAGCGCGATCTGGGCCTCCAGCCGGGCCAGCGGAGCGCCGAAGCAGCTGTGGATGCCGCTTCCGAACCCGAGGTGCTGGATGTCCGAGCGGTCCGGGTCGAAGCGGTCGGGCTCGGGGAAGCGCTCCGGGTCCCGGTTGCCCGCGCCGAGGACCAGCCAGATCCGCGAGCCCTTGGGGATGGTGACACCGCGCACCTCGATGTCGGCGATGCAGGTGCGCTGCGGCACGAGCTGCACCGGCGGTTCGTAGCGCAGGAGTTCCTCGACGATCTTCACGGACAGGCCCGGGTCGTCACGCAGCCGCTGGAGGTACTGCGGGTACCGCAGCAGTGTGAGCATGCCGTTGGTGATCAGGTTGACGGTCGTCTCGTGACCGGCGATGAGCAGCAGCACCGCCGTGCTCAGTACTTCCATCGTGGTCATCGCGCCGTCCGGACCCCGGCTGTTCACCAGGTCGGACAGCATGTCGTCGTGCGGTTCCCTGGCGCGCTTCTCCACCAGCCCGTTCAGGTACATGCCCAGCTGCAGCCGGGCCTCCTGCGCGGTCTTCATGGACTCGGCGCTCGTGCGGGTGTCGGGGTCCAGGCCGGCGACGATCGGGTCCACCCAGGAACGGAAGCGGGGCTCGTCCTCGCGCGGCACGCCCAGCAGCCGGCAGATCACGGTCACCGGGAAGGGGTACGCGAACTGGTCGACCACGTCGATCTGCCGCGCGTCCCCGAACCCGTCGATCAGGTCGGTGACGATCTGGGCGAGCTCGCCGCGCATCGAGTCGACCCGGGTGGGCCGGTGCGGCGGTCCGAAGGAGCTGTTGGCGATCCGCCGCAGCCGGTCGTGCTCCGGCGGGTCGAGCCGGATGAAGCTCGGCGGCAGCCCCGTTGCCTCCGGCCCGGACAGCTCGTCGTCGCCCGGGGCGCTGAGGTTGGCGGCGTCGGAGCTGATCCGCGGGTCGTGGAGCAGGTTCTTGATGTCCCAGTACGAGCTGATGAGGTACGGACCGTCCTCCTCCTCGTGCAGCACCGGGGTCTTGCGGAGCTCCTCGTACAGCGGATACGGGTTGGCGCGGTTGGCGAAGTCGGTGATCTGGCGCAGGAGCGGGGCGTGCGTCATGCGGAGTCCTTGGGGCGTGAAGGTCCGTGGAGTGGGAGCAGGGTCCGGGCGCCGGGTCAGTGGGCCGGGGTGAAGACGAGCTGCCGGTCGGTCGGTGAGTAGCCGCTGAGGGTCACGCCCGGGCCGTGAGTCGGCAGCGACGGGTCGGGGAACTCGGCCGGGACCGGCCGGCGACCCTCGGGGCGGCGGTCGACCGTCAGGTACTCCACCGGGAACGGCGCACCTCGCTCGATCTCCCGCTGGTAGAACTCCAGCCACCGGGTGTTGTCGAAGCTCACGGCGGCGATCACGCGGCCCTGGTAGCCGTACACGCCGACGAAACGGCGATCCGCCAGGGAGCCCTGCGTGATCATGATCTCCTCGCCCATGGGCGGGACCCCGACGGATTTGATGTTCACGCCGAACTGCGACGACCAGAAGGCGGGCACCCACAGGTGCGGGCGGCGCTCGCTGCTGGGGCTGATCATGTTGTGCGCGGCGATCTCGGCCTGCGCGATGGCGTTGCCCCAGTGCTCCAGGGAGAGGAACTGGTAGCCGAACAGCGCGTGCGGGGACCGGGCGACGTCGCCCGCGACGAAGATGTCGTCGGTGACGATGCCCCGGAAGTCGAAGGCCCGGCAGCCGGCGTCACAGGCGATGCCCCGGGGACCCGCGCCGAGCCCCGACCCGGTCAGCCACTCGGTGTTGCGCATCGAGCCGAGCGAGACGACCACGAGGTCCGTCTCGACGACGCTCTCGTCGGACAGATGGGCGGCCCTCACCCGGCCCACCGAGTCGCCCTCCAGGCCGGTGACCATGACACCGGTGCGCAGGTCGACACCGTTCTGGTGGTACAGCTCCGCGGACACCGCGCCGATCACCCCGCCGAGGGCTCCCACCAGGGGAGCGCCCGCGCGTTCCGCCACGGTGACTGCGAGGCCCATCTCCCGGCAGGCCGAGGCGATCTCCGACCCGGAGAACCCGGCGCCGATGATGAGGACGCGGCGCGGCCCGGCCTTCAGCCGCCGGTACAGGGCGGCCGCGTCGTTCCGGGTCCGCAGCAGCAGGACGCCGTCCAGTTGCGCCTCCGACTCCTTCGGCCAGGGCCGGGCGCGCACCCCGGTCGCGATGAGCAGGCGGTCGTACTCGACCTCGTCCCCGTCGGCCAGCCGTACCCGTTTCGAGGTCATGTCGAGACCCGCCGCCGCGACGCCGAGGCGCCACTTCGCGTCGATCTCGCGGCGCCGGGGCAGTTCGGTGTGGAGCGGGTCCGCCTTGCCCAGCAGGACGCTCTTGGACAGCGGCGGCCGGTCGTAGGGCTCGTACGGCTCGTCACCGATCAGGGTGAGTTCACCTTCGAAGCCCTCGGCGCGCAGCGTCTCGGCGGCTCGCAGACCGGCCAGCGAGGCGCCCACGATCACGATCCGGCCCTCGCGCCTGAGCCAGTCCACGTAGTCAGTGACCATCGAACGCCTCCTGGCCGGACACGGCGTCGTCACCCGTGCCGTCCAGCCCGTCGGCCGTGATCGCCTGCACCGGGCAGGCGGCGACGGCACGGGCCAGTCGCTCCCGTTGTTCCTTCTGCGCCCGCGGGTTGTAGACCAGCGCCTCCTCGCCGTGCATGGCGAAGACGTCGGGCGCGAGGAACGCGCACTGCGCGTACCCCTGACACTTGTTGAGATCGACGACGAGCCTCATCGACGCTCCGTCCTTCAGGTGGCCAGGTCCGGTGCGCGCCACCACGTTCCGCGCGGGCGCCTTCGGACGGCGGTCATGTCCCGCTCGCCAGCATGCGAGCGACGAGGGGGGCCTCGCGCGCTCAGGCATGCCGTTCGAGTGAACGGTCCCGCAGGGTCACGCGGACGCCGTGAGACGCGACCTGGTGCGACCGCTCGCCACGATGATGTAGATGCTGAGCACCAGCGACCAGGCGGGGAAGACCAGCTCCGCCCAGGGGACGTTCGACGAGACGAAGAGCAGGATCAGGGCGGTGAGGAAGCCCAGCACCGAGAGCCAGCGCGGAAGCACGCCGAGGCGGTGCCCGATCACCGACATGGAGCACACGAACACGGCCGCCATCCGCATCGCGTACCCCGTCATCAGCGTGTACGCGAAGTGGCGGCCGAAGTCCCAGGTGGGCAGCCCGGGACTGGCTCCCGGGGGGTGCGCGAGGGCCAGTACGGCGTCGGCCGCCGCGGCGGCGCCGAACATCGTGGCGGTGAAGACCAGTCCGCTGCCGAGGAAGACGGTCGCGAGGAACCGGTCCTCGACGGCCCCGACGTGGGCCCGGACCGCGCCGACGAACCACAGGAAGAAGATGCCGGCGAACGGTACGAGCGCCAGTGCGGTCCGCAGCGCGCCTCGCCGCGCGGAGTCCGTGAACCCCTGGGCGCTGACCGCGTCGGCCCCTTCCGGAAGGCCCAGCCGGATCAGCACGATCGCCGCCGCCAGCAGCAGCGCGAACAGCACTCCGGCCAGCCCGGCGGCCCGCGGGGTCTCCATCGCCTCCTGACCCGGCCCCTTTCCCTGCATACCCGGCCCGCCTCCTCCGATTCGCCCCTCGCCACCAGCAAGCCGCCTCACCACCGGCTCCGCCACCGGGCGGCGGCCGTACGGCCGAACGGGGTGCGGTCCGCTGCTCGGGTCCCGGTCGCTCCTATTCGCTCGCGCCGGCCCCGGCACCCTCCGTAGCGTGATCGGCCATGACCACACCCACGCTCCCCACCCCCGAGGAACTGCGCCGCGACCCCCTGCCCCTGCGCGGCCGCACCGCGCTCGTCACGGGAGCGAGCAGACGTGCCGGCATCGGGCATGCGGTGGCGAGGCGGCTGGCCGCGTACGGCGCGAGCGTCCATCTGCATCACCATGTGCCGCACGACACCGCGATGCCCTGGGGCGCCGACAGCCCCGAAGCCGTCGCCGACTCCGTGCGTGAGGCGCTCGGCGACCCCGGGGCACGCGTCACCTCGGGACCCGGCGACCTGTCCGACCCGGCGGCACCGGCCCGGCTGGTCGACGCGGTCGTCGCGGAGTTCGGGCGGCTCGACATCCTCGTCGCCAACCACGCGCTGAGCGGGTCCGACGGCACCCTGGACGAGATCGACGCGGCGATGCTGGACGCCCACTGGGCGGTGGACACCCGCTCGGTGCTGCTGCTCGTCCAGGCGTACGCCCGCTCGCGCGCCCGGCTGCCGAAGGGCACGCCCGGCGGACGCGTGGTGATGATGACCTCCGGACAGGACCTCGCGGGCGGGATGCCCCGCGAGATCGCCTACGCCCTGCAGAAGGGCGCCCTGGCCTCGATCACCCGCTCCCTGTCCACCATCCTCGTCGAACACGGCATCACCGTGAACACGGTCAACCCCGGTCCCGTGGACACCGGTTACGCCACCGGTGCGGACCACGCGGCCGTGGCCGCGATGTTCCCCGCCGGACGCTGGGGCGGGCCCGACGACCCGGCCCGGCTCGTCGCGTGGCTGGCCACGGACGAGGCGGGCTGGGTCACCGGCGAGGTGATCAACTCCGAGGGCGGCTTCCGGCGTTGAGACCCGAGCGAGGTCAGAGCTGGGACAGCTCGTCCAGCAGGTCGTCCAGGCCGAGCGAACCCTGCGACAGGGCCGCCATGTGCCAGGCCTTCAGGTCGAAGGCGTCGCCGTGCCGCGCACGGGCCTTCTCGCGGCCCAGCAGCCACGCCCGCTCGCCGAGCTTGTAGCCGATCGCCTGGCCCGGAATCGTCAGGTACCGGGTCAGCTCGCTCTCCACGAAGTCCGCGGGCCGGCTGCTGTGCGCCCCGAAGAACTCCTGGGCCAGCTCCGGCGTCCAGCGCTCACCGGGGTGGAACGGGGAGTCCGCCGGGATCTCCAGCTCCAGGTGCATGCCGATGTCGACGATCACCCGGGACGCCCGCATCATCTGCGCGTCCAGGTAGCCGAGCCGCTGCTCCGGGTCGGTGAGGTAGCCGAGTTCGTCCATCAGCCGCTCCGCGTACAGCGCCCAGCCCTCCGCGTTGGCGCTGACCCCGCCGACCGTGGCCTGGTAGCGGGAGAGGTCCTTGGCGACGTGCGCCCACTGCGCGAGCTGCAGGTGATGCCCGGGCACGCCCTCGTGGTACCAGGTCGAGACCAGGTCGTACACCGGGAACCGGGTCTGCCCCATGGTCGGCAGCCAGGTGCGGCCGGGACGCGAGAAGTCCTCCGTCGGGGGCGTGTAGTACGGGGCCGCGGCACCGCCGGGCGGGGCGATGCACGACTCCACCTTGCGCACCCGCTCGGCGAGGTCGAAGTGCGTGCCGTCCAGATCCTCGATGGCCTTGTCCATCAGGCCCTGCAGCCACTCGCGCACCTCGTCGACACCCTCGATGTGCCGGCCGTGCTCGTCCAGGTGCGCGAGCGCCACCCACGGGGTCTTTGCGCCGGGCAGGATCTTCTCCGCCTCCTGCTGCATCTCGCCGAGGATGCGGTGGAACTCCGACCAGCCGTACGCGTACGCCTCGTCCAGATCAAGGTCGGTGCCGTTGAAGTAGCGGGACCAGCGCGCGTAGCGCTCGCGGCCCACCGTGTTCGGGGCGCCCTCGATGGCCGGCGCGTACACGTCCCGCATCCAGTCCCGCAGCTCCACCACGGCGGCGCTCGCCGCGCGGGCCGCCGCGTCCAGCTCCGCGCGCAGCGCGTCCGGACCGGCGGCGGCGAAGTCCTCGAACCAGCCCAGGCCCTTGCCGTCGGTGTCCGACCACTCGGTGAGCTGCTCGACGAAGGTCGCGGTCGGCCGCGGCGCCGCGTACAGCTTGCGCTCCAGACCGAGCGCCAGGGACTCCCGGTAGCCCGCGAGCGCCCCCGGCACGGCACGCAGCCGCTCGGCGATCGCCGTCCAGTCCTCCTCCGTCTGCGTCGGCATGACCGTGAAGACCTCGCGCACCGAGTGGCCGGGCGTGCTCAGGTTGCCGACCGCGCGCAGGTGCTCGTCGGCCTCGTGCACGGCCAGCTCGGCGGTCAGCCGCTCCCGCAGGAGCCGCCCGCAGCGACGCTCGACGTCGCTGTCGGCGCCGGGCTGTCGCTCCGCCTCGTCGAGCCGGGCGAGGGTGGTCCGCGCCAGCTCGGCGAGGGCCTCCTGGCCCTGCGGCGAGTAGTCGGGCAGCCTGTTCGAACTCTCCTTCACACCGAGGTAGGTGCCGGTGACCGGGTCGAGGGCGATGAGGTCGTCCACGTAGGTGTCGGCGACCTGGCGGGGCAGCGGGCTCTGGATCTCAGACATGCCGCCCATCCTCGTACGGGGACTATGCCTGCGTCACCCAGGTATTCGTGATTCCGCTCTGGGCGTGGCCGGAGGCAGCAGCGGTCCGCAGTCCCACTGCTGGAAGATCAACCGGGTCTCCACCCGGGCCACTTCCCGGTGTGCCGTGAACTCGTCCAGCACCAGCCGCTGCAGATCGGCCATGTCCGCCACGGCCACATGCACCAGATAGTCGTCGGGCCCGGTCAGATGGAACACGGTCCGCGACTCCGGCAGCGCCCGGATCCGCTCCACGAACGGCCCGACCAGCTCCCGCCGATGCGGCCTGACCTGAACCGACAGCAGGGCCTCCAGACCGCGCCCCAGCTTCGCCGGATCCAGCCGCAGCTGGTGGCCGAGGATCACGCCCGCGCGGCGCAGCCGGGTCACCCGGTCCAGACAGGTCGACGGCGCCACGCCCACCTGCGCGGCGAGATCGCGGTAGGTGGTCCGGGCGTCGTTCTGCAGCAGCCGCAGCAGGTGGAGATCCACCGGATCCAGTACGACGGATTCAGCCATTGGCCGAACGTAGCACGGTGTTCGATTCCTGTGGCCCGTCCTGTGTTCAACCTTCCGCCCATGGACACAGCGAGCACGGGTGCCTACGACGCCGTACGCACCGCATCGAGAGCACTGGCCACCGAGGCCGTGCACGCCGGCCGCGACGACCTCGCCCGGCAGGGCCTGCACGCCCCGCCCATCGACCTGTCCACCACCTAC
This sequence comes from Streptomyces sp. NPDC085866, assembly GCF_044541035.1. Taxonomy (NCBI): domain Bacteria; kingdom Bacillati; phylum Actinomycetota; class Actinomycetes; order Kitasatosporales; family Streptomycetaceae; genus Streptomyces; species Streptomyces sp. NPDC085866. The sequence goes on along the minus strand of NZ_JBITSQ010000013.1, from coordinate 128,865 downwards.
CCCTCGTACGACAGCCGGGGCGAGGCGGCTCGCATCGACGCCTTCGCCACCGACGGCGCCGACCCGGTCGGCCCGCCGATCTACGGCCGCCTCGGCAATCCGACCGTCGCCCGCTTCGAGACCGCCCTGGCCAGGCTGGAGGGCACCGAGTCCGCCGTCGCCTTCGCCAGCGGCATGGCGGCGCTCAGCGCGGTCCTGCTCGCTCGCTCCGCCATGGGCCTGCGCCATGTGGTCGCGGTACGCCCCCTGTACGGCTGCAGCGACCATCTGCTGACCGCCGGGCTCCTCGGTACGGAGGTGACCTGGACCGACCCGGCCGGCATCACCGACGCGCTGCGCGCCGACACCGGTCTCGTGATGGTCGAGTCCCCGGCCAACCCCACGCTCGCCGAACTCGATCTGTGGGCGATCGCCCACGCCTGCGGCTCGGTCCCGCTGCTCGCCGACAACACCTTCGCCACGCCCGTCCTGCAGCGCCCCGTCGAACAGGGCGCGCGGCTGGTGCTGCACAGTGCCACCAAGTACCTCGGTGGCCACGGCGATGTGCTGGCCGGTGTGGTGGCCTGCGACGAGGAGTTCGCCGGACAGCTTCGGCAGATACGTTTCGCCACGGGCGGTGTCCTGCATCCGCTGGCCGGCTATCTGCTGCTCAGGGGCCTGTCCACGCTGCCGGTGCGGGTCCGGGCCGCCTCCGCGAACGCCGCCGAACTGGCCGCTCGGCTCGCCGCCGACCCGCGGGTGTCCCGCGTCCGTTATCCGCGGTTGGGTGGCGCGATGGTCGCCTTCGAGGTCCACGGCGACCCGCACGAGGTGATCTCCCGGGTCCGGCTGATCACCCCGGCGGTCAGCCTGGGCAGCGTGGACACGCTCATCCAGCACCCCGCCTCCATCAGCCACCGCATCGTCGACGCCGACGACCGGCGCGGCGCCGGGGTGAGCGACCGGCTGCTGCGGATGTCGGTGGGTCTGGAGGACGTCGACGACCTGTGGGCCGACCTGGACCAGGCCCTGGGGGAGCGGACCGCCACGCCGGTGCCGCTGCAGGAAGCCGTGCGCTGACAGGGGTGCGCACGACCACGGCCCGGCGGGAAACCGCCGGGCCGTCCGTCCGTCGAGCCGGGCTCAGTCGCGGCGGACTGCCCCGCCGAGCCGCTCCACACCACCGAACGGCGTGCGCGCGGCGACCGGGGCGGCGTCCAGGCGGGCCGTGATGACCAGAGTGCCCTCCTCGATCTGGTAGTCCAGGGGCAGCCCGAGACCGCGCATCGCGGCGACCATCCCGGTGTTGGAGGCCTGCGTCACGGCATAGACGCTCTCGCAGCCCGCCTCCACCGCCATCGCCACCAGGCGGCCGAGGAGTTCGGCGCCGACGCCGCGCCGCTGCCAGTCGTCCTCGATCAGCAGTGCGACCTCGGTCTCGTCGCCGTCCCACAGCAGATGCCCGAGGCCGACGATCCGGCCCGTGGGGGTCTGCGCGGCCAGCGTCCGCCCGAACCGGGGGCTGAGCAGGTGGTTCAGATAGCGTTCGGCGTCCCCGACGGGCCCGTGGTACCGCATGCCGAGGGTGCGCTTCGAGCACCGCTCGTGCATCGCCCGGGCCGCCGCCAGGTCGCCGGTGTCCGCCCGGCGCACGGCGATGTCGTTGCCCTCGGGCAGCGTCAGCACGTCCTGGCCGCGCGGGATGCGCGGACCGAGCCGGCTGTCCAGCTCCACCAGAGCCCTGGCCCGCGCGAACTCGGTCGGAGTGAACGGCAGATACGGCCGCTCCACGGTGAGCACACCGCCCTCCGGTGCCCGCAGCCGCATCACGGTGTCCTCCAGGACCCCCTCGACCGGCACGGGCTCCGGGCCGCGCCCCCCGCCGACCGGCGTGGCGGGCAGCGAACGGATCGTGCACCGGCCCAGCAACTGCCTGAGCGCCAGAGGCAGTTCCGCCGCGTCCAGCGCGGTGCGCGCCGCGAGGCCGAGGACCCGGGTGGGGGCGTCCACCAGGTCGTGGGCGTCGGCCCGCTCGATCCAGATGGACGCACCGCCGGCCAGCGAGACCGCCCGGGTGATCTCGGCCCCCGTCAGCGCCTCGGGCGACCGCAGCAGGAACTCGTCGACCGTCCCGTCGGCCAGCGGATGCGTCTGCAGGCTCAGGATGTCGACCCGCTGCCCGGCCAGCGCCGTGCACAGCGCGGCCAGCGAACCGGGTTCGTCCTTCACCGTCGTCCGCATCCGCCACAGCGCGCCGGTCCCGGGCGCCTCCTGCGCGTCCGCTTCCGGTACGGGCCCGGCCGACCGCGCATCGGCGGCCGACCGGGCACCGGTATCCTCGGTCGGCGGTGCGTGGCCGTGGCGCCGAGCCCACCACGTGTGGAAGCCCGCCGTCGCGGCCAGCACGATCGCCGAGATCACCAGCAGCGCCGGACCGTCGGGCCCGTGTCCGATCAGGTTCGCCACCGCGTCGGCCACGGCAACGGCCGTGAAGAGGGCGGCGAGTTCGACGAGATCCCGTCGCCAGTGGTGCACGGGCCGTCCGTGCTTCGTCCGGGTCACTTGAGACATGTCTGGAGTCATGCACTCACTGTGAAGGAACGGTGTTGCGTGATCACGAACGGTTTGTGACCGATGGGTAAAGCATGCTTCCGCCCTTTTCGTTGCTTTTTCTACCGTTGTGGTGGGGCGGCCCCGCCGGTCCGGCTCAGGCGGCCACCTCCTCGGCCAGCGCGTCCCGCAGCCGCCGCGCCTGGACGACCAGACGGGAGGAGCCGCCACGCGCGGCGGCCGCTGCCAGATGCGGCACCTCTCCGCGCGCCCCGGACCGCTCGGCGCACTCCGCCGCCACGGCCATCAGGTCCCCGAGGCCCCGGGCCGCCACGGCCGCCGCTTCCGGGCGGGCGGTCGCCAGATTGGCCAGCGGAACGGGCAGGGCGTGCCGGAGCAGCTCCCATATCGTCGCATTGGCTCCCGTGGCCGCCGCCGTCCGCACCGACTCGGCCAGCCGCTGCGGCTTCACCGCACCGCGTCCCACCAGCTCGCCCAGATCCGCTCCCAGCCGCGCCGCGTCGAGCTGCCCCCGCGCGGCGAGCACCAGCAGGGCGTCCACGGCCGCGAGCCGGTCCTCCTGGTGCCGCGCACCGAGCCCGTACGCGACGCACAGGTGTACGGCCTCGCCCGCCGCGCCGCCGGATTCGGCGAGCAGCGGGAGGACGCCGGTACCACGCTCGTCGTCCACGGCCGTGTCGGCCAGATCGTGGAGCATCCGGGCCGCGACCAGCTCCCGCCGCTCCGGGAGCACGGCGAGCCAGTGCCGGCGTGCGGCGTGGTTCCAGTGGTTGCAGTGCCAGCGGCCGGAGAAGAGGGACAGGGGCCGGCCGAGCCGGTGGAACTCCTGTGGGAAACCGTCCTGCAGCTCGGGGAGTTCGGCCAGCTCCAGCAGGATCCGCTCGCCCTTGGTGTGCCGCCTGGCCTCGGGGAGGGCCGCGTTGGTGCCGCGCAGCCAGCGGGCCAGCCGCACCCCCTCCGGAGTGCCGAGCGCCCTGGCCCGCCCGGCCGCCACCTCGGCCGCCGCACGGTCGTCCCTGCGCACCCGCAGCAGGGCCTGGGCGAAGTCGGTCGCGCAGACCCGGGCGTCCAGGCGCCGGTACTCCGCCAGACGGGCCACCAGCTCCGCCGGCTCCAGCAGGCCCGTGCTCCAGGTGGGCGTGGCGAGCAGCAGCGGCATCGGTTCCGTGCGCAGGCGGTACGCCACCTCGCGCAGTCGCGCGTCGAAGACCCGCGCGAGGCCGCTGTGCGGGCACTCGTGTTCCTGCGGCCCCTTCCGCACCGACGCGTGGAGCGTCGCCGTGCTCACCTTGCCGTGCAGGGTCGCGAGGAGCAGTTCGAGACCTTGCTGGGCGCTGAAGAGGCCGTAGCGGGAGTTGCTGAACATGTCGTCCGTACGCGGCCACTGCCGGTCCTCGTCCGTGGCCCACCAGCGGTTCGCGACCACCGGCACGAGCGCCCGGCGCAGTGCCTCCGGATCCTGGTGAGCGTGCCGCACCAGACCGTCCAGCGCCCGCTCGAACGCGGCCACGTCACCCTCGGAGGCCAGGAGCGCCCCCATCTCCTCGGCGACCTCCTCGGCCGTCAGCGGCGCGGGCTCCAGCCGGAACGGCTCGGGGGCGGGCGGCAGCACCTCCTCGTACACCTCCTCGAACCCGCTCTCCGCGAGGCCCAGTGCGGCGGCCGCTCGGGCGCGCAGTGTCGGGGACAACTGTTGTGCGGCATGGGCGAGTTCCTCGCGGACCTCGTTCGCGTCGAGCTTCTTCAGGTGCCGTTCGACGAGCTTGAGCGCCCGCTCCTGCACCTGGGTGTCCTCGTGCCCGAACGCCTGGGCCACGACCGGCAGCAGCTCCGCCGACGTGCCGGGGTCGCGTGAGAGCACCTTGCCGAGCAGGACGAGCTGGGCCCGGACGAGCTTCTTCTCGCTGCGGAACAGCAGCCCTTCGGAGGCCTCGGCCAGCTGTCGGGAGGTCAGGTCACCCTCCAGTGCCAGGCGGGTGAGCACCGCCTGTGCGTGCGAGGCGACGGGGGAGGCCGCGTCGCGGGACAGCGCCGTCCAGTCCGGGATCCGCGCCCGCTCCTCCTCCCGGGTGAGCGCGAGTCCCGTCAGCATCGGCAGGAAGATCCGGTGGTCGGTGGGGCCGCCGCCGCGCAGCAGCCGGGCGACACAGGCGTCGACCAGGAACTCACGGTCCAGAGAACCCTCCTGGGCGAGTGCCGCGAGGGCGCTCTGCCAGGAGCCCGGTCCCTCGCCGAGCAGCCAGCGGACCTCGGAGAGATCCGAGAGCGTGAACAGGCCGCCGACCAGCGTGGCGAGGTTCGGCTCGCGGCGCAGCACGGCGGCGACGCCCTCCCGGCGCCAGCTGCCGTCGCCGACGCTGACGTGCCGGATCCAGCCGACCACGTAGGCGTCCGTCACCGGGACCTCGCAGCCAGACCGGCTCACCAGCCCCGCCATCAGGGCGTACGGCACCTGCGCGGACACCGGCCGCTGGGCCAGCCGGTGTGCCACATCGGCCAGCCAGCCCGTGTCCCGGCCCTCCAGCACCCGCAGCAGCGACTCCGCGGACGCCTGCCGCCACCGCAGGTCGCTCGCCGCGAGCCAGGCCGCGGCCGCCGCGGCCCCCGTGTGGCAGGCGGCCCCGGCCAGGTGCAGCGCCGGGCGGATCTTCTCGGACCGGCCCTCCCACGGCGGAACGGCCCGCAACTCCTTGCGCAGCTCCTTCAGCTCCGGCAGCGACGTGCGCCGTTCGGCCGCCGTCATGCCCTGCACCAGCCGCAGCGTCTCCGCCGTGCGCCCGGCCCGCACCGTCTCCATCAGCTCACTCATCGCACGCCCCCGTCGATCGCCGCCATGTCCAGTCCCACCGCGGCGCCCCGCCGCACCATCCGCACCGCCAGCGCGTGCTTGCACGGCCCGCGTCCGCCCCGGTACTTCGCCCACCACAGACAGCTGCAGGTGAGCACCCCCGCCTCGTCCCGCACCCGGTGCGCATGTCCGTCCTCGGCGGTCACCGTGGCGAGCGAGTCGTCCAGGGTCACCGCACCCGCCGCCACCAGGGCCCTGGCCGAGCGCAGTCGCGGATTGTGCTTCTCGACGCGCTCGGCGTCATAGGGCAGCTCACGGTGGAAGTAGGCCGCCTCCGCCGTGTCGTATCCGACGCGGCCCGAGGTGCCGAGGCGGACCAGGGCGGCGCGCACCCGCTCGGGTGCGAGGCCCGAGGCGGCCGCGAGGTCGGCCACGTCGATGCGGGGTTCCCACGTCAGCAGCACGGCTATGAGCTCGGCGTCCCCGGCGGCCTCGTCGGTGGCGAGCGCGTCCAGGACGCCGCCCTCGCCGGAGAAGCCGCGCGAGGCGTCCGGCGACAGCGTGAGCGTGAGACGCATGCCGGGCAGGACGACCTCCCAGGCGGCGGCCGTACTCGCCGCACCGCCGACCGCGGGGCCGTACACCCGCAGGGCCGTCGCATGCCGCAGCACCCGCTGCAACGCGGCCAGCCGCTCCGGACCCGGCAGGCACACCGCGCCCGGCACCGGCCGCGTCGTCGGCCGCAGCCCGCGGCCCACCGGGACCACCCAGCGCGGTCCGCCCGAGGCCCGCCGCGCACCCCCCGCCCTCGGCAGCCCGCGCAGGAACCGCACCGCCTCGTCCGCCGGCAGCTCGGCCCGCAGGTCGAACCCGGCCGCGATCACCTGGGCCTCGGCGAAGCCGCGCAGCCACCGGTCGGGCAGCGGGACCTTCTTCTCCACCACCGGGCCGTCCAGCGTGGTGACCGTCAACTCGTCCGGGCCGACCCGCAGATGGAGCGGATCGTCCGTGCCGATCCGGGACAGCGCCTCGCGCAGCGGATTGTTGACGTCGACGTTCGTCGTGCCGTGCCCCACCTCGCCGCCGTCGAGACCCGGGGTGAGGACGTCCAGCCGGGCGTACACCCCGCCGCAGCCGGAGAAGGACTCGAAGCGCAGCCGGTCGCCGTTGCCGGTCACCACCGGGTCGAGCGAGGCGCGCAACTGTGGCTGGTAGTAACGCGCGGCCGCCACGTCGGCCACCGCGAGCAGCGCCGCGGCGGCGATCTGGGGCGAGGTCAGAAAGCCCGCGAAGAACCGCGGATGGTCCTGCACACCCGTGGGTGTCGCCCCCCGGGACGTTTCCAGCCCGAGGCGGCGCCCGTCCGCCGCGGACTCGAGTGCGGAGGGTCGGCGATAGGCCACGGCCTGCAGTGATCGCGTCATGGGAAAAACCGTAGAGGCGGCCACTGACAATCGGTCTGACCTGCGAAAACACTCGCCCGGCCGAGGAGTTGGCGGGCGGCTGACCGTGCCGCGCTCCGGGGGATGACGCCGGTGCGCGGCACGGCTTCGAGCGTACGGGACCCGGTGGCCCCGCGATGTCCTACTGGCCGACCCGGCCCGGCTGCAGCGTCTGTGTGAACAGCACCGTGCCGTCCTGCTCGCGCAGCCGTACCGTCAGTTCGCCGCTGTCGCCGTCGATGTCGACCTCGCCGAAGAACTGGTAGCCGCCGGCGGGCGAGACGTTCGACGCGGTCGGCGCCTTCACGAACACCCGCTCCGGACCGAACGTGCCGTCCAGCGCGTTGGCCGGGAACGCGCCGGCGTTCAGCGGCCCGGAGACGAACTCCCAGAACGGTTCGAAGTCCGTGAACGCGGCCCGCGCAGGCTGGTAGTGCTGGGCCGAGGTGTGGTGCACGTCCGCCGTCAGCCACAGCGTGCCGGTGATCCGCTGGTGCTTGATGAAGCGCAGCAGCTCGGCGATCTGCAGCTCACGGCCCAGCGGGGCGCCCGGGTCGCCCTGCGCCACCGCCTCGAAGTTCGGCTTGCCCTCCATCGGGTCGGGCACCACGAGGCCGAGCGGCATGTCTGCGGCGATCACCTTCCACACCGCACGCGAGCGGGACAGCTCCCGCTTGAGCCACTCCAGCTGCTCCCGGCCGAGGATGCCCTGCGGGTCCACGGTCTGGTTGTCGGGCGAGTTGGCGTTGCGGTAGGTGCGCATGTCCAGCACGAACACGTCCAGCAGCGGGCCCTGGCGCAGCACGCGGTAGACGCGGCCCTCCTTCGCGCCCGGCCGCAGCGTGGAGATCGGGAAGTACTCGCTGAACGCCCGCCGGGCGCGCGCCGCCAGCACGTCGATGCTCTTCTCGGAGTACCGGGTGTCGGCGGAGGTGATCACCTCGCCCGGGTACCAGTTGTTGCGCACCTCGTGGTCGTCCCACTGGATGACGGACGGCACCTGGGCGTTGAACCGCTTCAGGTTCTCGTCGAGCAGGTTGTAGCGGAAGTTGCCCCGGTACTCGGCGAGGGTCTCGGCGACCTTCGCCTTCTCCTCGGTGGTGACGTTCCGCCAGGTGGAGCCGTCCGGCAGGGCCTGGGTGGCGCTGATCGGGCCGTCGGCGTAGATGTTGTCGCCGCTGCACAGGAAGAAGTCCGGGTCCAGCTTGGCCATCGCGTCGTAGATCCGGTAGCCGCCGAGATCGGGGTTGATTCCCCAGCCCTGCCCGGCCAGGTCGCCCGACCACAGGAAGCGCACGCCGTCGCGGCGGTGCCGGGAGACGGTGCGGAAGGTGCCGGTCACGGGCTCGCCGGTGCGGCGCGGGTCGTCCGGGTCGGCGAGCAGCACGCGGTAGTGGATCTGCTCGCCGGAGTGCAGGCCGTGCAGCCGGGTGGTGCCGGTGAAGTCCGTGTCGGCGCCCAGCAGCGGGCCGTGCCATCTGCGCGGGTTGCGGAACGACTCGGTGGCCGAGGTCTCCACGATCATCCGGGCCGGCCGGTCCGAACGCACCCACACCAGGCCCGAGTCGGCGGTCACGTCACCCGTCTGCACGCCCCAGCCCGCCTGGGGGCGGCCGGAGCGGGCGAACGCCGGTGCCGCGCCGAGGCCCGCAGGCAGGGTCAGGGCCGCCGACGCGGCGAGGGAGCCGCGCAGAACGCTGCGGCGGCCGGGGAAGGGACTGTGGGACATGGCTGTGCCTCCAGGAACGGGATCCGGCCAGTGTGCAGAGCCACACCTACTGGGGCGCTGCGGCGCGCACGCAAACCGCAGGTGAACAACCGGGCGCCCGGCCGGGAGTCACCCCTTGAGCGCCTCGGCCATCAGGTGTACGCCGGCCCGGATCCGGGCCGGCGGCAGATGGGCGTACCCGAGCACCAGGCGCACACCGCCGTCACCGGTACGCGCGTGCGTGCAGGCGCTGAGCGGCCGTACGGCGATGCCGGCGTCGGCGACCCGCTTCAGGAAGTCCTCCTGCGGGCCGAACCGTTCGGGGAGTTCGGCGATGGCGTGCAGGCCCGCGGCGATCCCGGACACCCGCGTCTCGGGGAAGTGCTCGGCCAGGGCGGCGACCAGGGCGTCGCGCCGATCCCGGTAGGCGCGCTGGCAGCGGCGCAGCTGCCGGTCGTAGTCGCCGCGCTCCAGGAAGTGCGCGAACAGCGCCTGGTCGAGCGAGGGATGGCCGAGGTCCATGGTCCGTTTGCGCTCGACGATCTCCTCCGTCAGGGCCGCGGGAACCAGCAGCCAGCCCAGGCGCAGCCCGGGGGCGAGGGACTTGCTGACCGAGCCCATGTAGGCGACACGTTCCGGATCGAGGCCCTGGAGGGCGCCCACCGGTGCGCGGTCGTAGCGGAAGTCGCCGTCGTAGTCGTCCTCCAGCACCAGGCCGTCCACCGACCGTGCCCAGCCGAGCAGTTCGGCACGCCGCCGCGCCGAGTACGCGATCCCGGTGGGGTACTGGTGGGCCGGCGTGGACACCACGGCCCGTACACCGGACGCGCGCAGCGGGCCGAGCGCCAGGCCGTCCTCGTCCAGCGGCAGCGGTACGGTGCCCAGGCCGGCCGCCGCGTACAGGCCGTCGTGCTGCGGACTGCCCGGGTCCTCGACCCCGATCGAGCGCATCCCGCGCGCGTGGAGCACGGATCCGACCAGGGCGCTCGCCTGGGCGACACCGGATACCACCACGATCCGCTCCGGGTCGGCCACCACGCCCCGGCGGCGGGCCAGCAGTCCGGCGAGCGCGGTGCGCAGCCGGGGCAGCCCGCGCGGGTCCGGATAGCCGAGGTCGTGGTGCGGCAACTCGGCCAGCACGGCACGCTGTGCGGCGGCCCAGGCGGTCCGCGGGAACAGCGACAGGTCCGGCGTGCCGGGGACGAAGTCGGCCCGGGCACCGGGGGAGCGGGGCGCGAGGTCCCGTGCGCCGGGCCGGGCCGCCCGTACCGCGTCGCCCACCCACGTTCCCGCGCCCCGGCCGCTGCGCAGATATCCCTCGGCCGTCAGCTGCTCGTACGCCTCTGTGACCAACCCCCGTGACACGCCGAGGTCGGCGGCGAGGTCCCGGCTGGACGGCAGACGGGTGCCGGGCGTGAGCCGGCCCGAGCGGATCGCCTCGCGCAGCGCCGCCTGGAGGGCACGGCCACGCGCGCGTGCCGGTGCCGAGGCCGCGGGCAGCAGCAGCTCCCACGCGGCGGAGCCCGTGAGAGCGGCCGCATTGGTCCCCGATGACGTCATGGAAGTGGACCTTAATCCGGACCGTGCCGCTTCCTAGCGTCACGGTCATGAAAGCCACCACCACGCGCGGCGCGCTCCTGGCCGCCCTCGCCTGTGTGCTCGTCGGCGGGTCCTTCACCGCCAACAGCGTCCTGGGCCACTACCCCTACGCCGGCGGCCAGTTCCTGCGCTACGCGCTCGCCTGCCTGCTGCTCGCCCCGCTCGCCGGGCGGGACGCCGGTCCGCGGCTGCGCGCGCTCGGCCCTCGCCGATGGCTCCGCCTCGGGCTGCTGGCGGCCGTCGGCATGGTCGGCTTCAACCTGGCCGTCATCGCCGCCGAACGCGGCGCGGAACCCGCGGTGCCGGGTGTCTTCGTCGGCTGCGCACCGGTCGTGGTGGCCGTCGTCGTCCCGCTCCTCGACGGGCGCCGCCCGCAGCGCGCGGTGCTCCACGGCGCCCTGCTCGTCGCCGCCGGCGCGTTCACCGTGCAGGGCTGGGGCCGTACGGACGGGCGCGGAATCGCGTTCTCGGCGTGCGCGCTGGGCGGCGAGGTGGGGTTCGCGGTCCTCGCCGTGCCGGTGCTGCGGCCGCTCGGGCCGCGGCTGCTGTCCGCGACGCTGTGCGCCCTCGCCGCCGTCGAGGCCGCGCTCACCGGTGCGGTCCTGGACGGCGGCGCGTGGTTGCGCCGTCCCGACGCCCCGGAGGCCGCCGCGCTGCTGTGGCAGGCGGCGGTCGTCACCGTCGTCGGCTTCGTGTGCTGGTACATGGGCATGCAGCGGCTCGGAGCGGAGCGCGCCACGCTCTTCTCCGGACTCATCCCCGTGGCCGCCGCCTGCACCGCCCCGCTGGTCGGCACCGGCTCCTACGGCCCCGCGCAGGCCGTCGGCAGTGCCCTGGTCGGAGCCGGGGTCGTCCTCGGCTCCGGCCCGCTGGGCCTCCTCGGCGAACGCCTGCCTGTTACGCGGCGTCCCGCACGTCGGCGCCGGTCAGCGGCTGCCGTCGAGGATCACGCGGGCGACCAGCGCCGGGTCGTCGTTCATCGGGCAGTGCCCGCAGCCGGGCAGCCGCACCAGCCGGGCGTGCGGGATGATCGTCTTGGCGCGGACGCCCTGGCGGCGCACGAGGAGCCGGTCCCGGGTGCCCCAGGCCACGGTGACCGGCAGGCCCGGCAGATCGTCGGTGAACTGGACGGTGGCGCCCGCCCGCAGCGTCGCGTCGAAGCCGGTGGCCCCCACGAGCGCGAGCGTCTCGGCGACCACGGCCTCGGGTGAACGGCGTGCGGGACGGCCGTAGATGGTGCTCGTCAGCGCGGTACGTCCGGCTGCCGTGCGCGACAGCCGCTCCACCAGCGGCAGCGGGAGCCGCTGGGCTATGCCCCGCATCGTGAGCAGCAGCGTGAAGGCGTAGCGCCGCTCGGGCTGCGTCCAGAAGCCGGCCGGGGAGAGCGCCGTGACGGACCGTACGAGCTTCTCGCGGCCCAGCTCCAGGGCCAGCAGGCCGCCCAGCGAGTTGCCGGCCACGTGCGGGCGGTCGAGCTCCAGCGCCTCGAACAGGGCGCCGAGCACGGAGTTGGTCGTGGGCAGGTCGTAGTCAAGGCCGGCCGGCAGGCCGGGGGACGCGCCGAAGCCGGGCAGGTCCACGGCGATCACGTCGCGCTCGGTGGCGAGGATGTCCACCACCGGGTCCCAGGCCTGCCGGTGGTGGCCGATGCCGTGCAGCAGGACCAGCGGTTCACCGCGTCCCACGCGCGCGTAGGACACGATCACGTCCTTCGGGCCGTGCGGAGTGGGGACCGTGAAGGAGACGGTGGCGGACATGGGGGTGCTCCTCGTCTGGGCTGCTGACGGACGCCGTAGACAGCTTGTCAGCAATTGCTACCGACGGGTAGCCCCTGATGTGGCGCCGCCGCGCTCGCGCCGTCCTCAATGCCCTCGGCGCACCTCGAAGTTGAAGTCCGCGTGCCCGAACTTCTGAAAGAGGTTGAACCACAAGGGCAGCAGCATCTCCACGGCCCGCGCCGAACGGATGCCGCCCAGGTCCAGTACCCGGTCCGCCGGCCAGCCGAACTCCCCGAGCAGTTCCGTCGCCTGCTGCTTGGCGGCGTCGTCGTCACCGCACACGAACAGGTTGTGGTCGCCCGGCACCCGCGCCGGAGCCACCATCACCTGGCAGTTGACCGTGTTCAGCGTCTTCACCACGCGCGCGTGCGGGAAGGCCCGTTGGATCTGTTCGGCCACGCTGTCCGACTCCACCGGGTCGAGCCGCAGCCGGCCGTCCTCGAAGGCCAGCGGATTGCAGACGTCCAGCAGGACCTTGCCGTGCAGGTGCTCGGCCCCCGCCGCCCGCAGCGCGTCGAGTGCCACCCGGCCGCCCACCGCGTTGATGGCCACGTCGGCCGCCGCGGCCGCGTCCGCGAACGAGCCCGCGTGGGCCCGGCCGCCCGCGGCCGTAGCCCACTCCACCGCGATCGGATTGTCCTTCGTCCGCGAACCGAGGGTCACCTCGTACCCCAGCTCCACCAGCCTGCCCGCCAGTGTGCGGCCCACCTCGCCCGTGCCCAGCACCGCGTAGCGCATCGGTCACCTCCCGGACCCCGGCCGCCGGCCACCGGCGGTCCGCGGGACATTGTGGTCTGGGCCGTTATAAAACGTGATGATTCCACCTGATCACCGCTTGGCGTGTCGGATGGGATGGGACGGGACGGCGAGCGGCGACATCGCGACCGACGTCTTCGAAGAGCACCGGCCCTTCCTCGTGGGAGTTGCCCACCGCATGCCCGAGGTCAACGACGCGCACGCGATGCTCACCCTTTCGGGGGGGAGCCCGACACCGTCTTCCAGGTGGACGTCGCGGACGGTCACACCAGCACCGTGTACCTCATCCGTAACTCCGGCAAGCTGCGGTCCCTGGCCGGCAGATGAGCCGTACCGCCCTGAAAGCCCAGGTCGTACGACGCGGGCTTTGCCGCGATGTCACACATGCGGCCGCGTGCGAACGCCTCGTGAACGCTCCACGGCGCCGCCCCTGTGCGTTGCCTCAGGGATCGAGGATTGGTCTTGACCAAGGGTTTCGGCCGCCCTATGGTCGCAGATAAGTGCAACAACCTTTAATAAACAAGGGCGCTAAAAACCGCCGGACCACGGCTCTTGCGGAGGACAGGGTGGGGACCCAGCAGCTGGAATCGGTGCCGGAACCGAAGTACTGGCATCTCAAAACTGTGCTCAGTGAGGCACTCGACTCCGAGTTCTCGGTCGGCGAGATCCTGCCCAACGAGCGCGACCTCGCCGCCCGCTTCGGCGTGGCCCGCGCCACGCTCCGCCAGGCCTTGGAGCAGCTGGAGCTGGAGGGCCGGCTGCAGCGTCGCCGCGGTGTCGGCACGACCGTCGCACCCCCGCGCGTGGGCGTGGCCGTCGGCAGCGAGCAGCACGCCTGGCCGGGGGCCGCGGACGACGCGTGGCAGCCGGTCGACTGCGTCCAGTCCGCGCCGCCGGTGGCCGTGGCCGCCGCCCTGGAGGCCGACTCGGGCGAGCCGGTACACATCGTGCGCCGCTCCCGGATGTCCCACGGCCAGCTCGTCGCCACCGAACTGCTCTACGTCCCGGCCGCCTCGGTGCCCGATCTCACCGCGATCGACGCCCCGTCCGGCCCGGCACGCGCGCGTGCGGTGCTGCGCGAGCTGCAGCGCCAGGAGCTGGAGGGCCAGGACCGCGCCGTCGAGCTGGGCTCGGCCCGCGCGGACGACGCCAAGGATCTCGACCGGCTGCCCGGCGCACCCGTCCTGGTCGTCACCACCCGCTTCTTCGCGGGCGGCCGCACCGTGGCCCTCTCCGTGGCGACCTACCGCGCCGACACCTGCCGCCTCACCTTCGGCGACTCGCCCGACGTGGAGATACACCACGACCCCGAGCAGCGGGCCTCCTGAGCCCCGGCCGACCCCAACGCGCCCCGGAACAACTCCGGGGCGCGCCCGCGTCTCACCGCCGTGCTGTGACCGTGCCCTCCACCGCGAACAGCTGTTCCTCGACGTGGTCGAGGGCCAGCCGCAGTGCGCCTGTGGCCATGGCTGCCTCGCCGAGGAGTGGCAGCGCTACCCGGGGCGGACGCGGACAGTAGTCCGCCGGTTCGCCGTGCCCTGGAGCTCCTGCCGGGGCGCGCCCGCGTCTCACCGCCGTGCTGTGACCGTGCCCTCCACCGCGAACAGCTGTTCCTCGACGTGGTCGAGGGCCAGCCGCAGCGCGCCTGTGGCCACGGCTGCCTCGCCCAGGAGAGACAGCGTCACCCGGGGTGGGCGCAGGCAGTAGCGGGCGAGTTCGCGGCGTAGGGGATCGAGTACGCCGTCCAGGCCGGCCGCCCAGCCGCCGATCACGACCAGTTCCGGGTCGAGGGCCAGCACCAGGGCGGCCACGTCGTGGACGAGGCGCTGGATGAACCGCTCGACGGCCGCCCGAGCCCGCTGGTCGCCCTCGCGGGCGAGTGCGAACACCTCGGCGACCGCCTGTTCGTCCAGCGGGTGCAGCGGCTCGTCGGTGGTGGACAGCAGCGTCTCGGGAGTCGCCTCCCGGCCCAGCAGATGCAGGGCGCCGATCTCACCGGCCGCCCCGCCGTATCCCCGGTGCAGCCGTCCGCCGATCAGTGAACCCGCGCCCGGGCTGAGCCCGGCCAGCACGAACACCACGTCGTCCGTCTCCGTCGCCGCACCCTTCCAGTGCTCGGCGACGGCCGCCGCGTTGGCGTCGTTCTCCACCAGCACCGGGCACTTGAAGGAGCGGCTGAGCCGCTCGCCGAGCTTCAGGCCCGTCCACTGCGGCAGGGCCGTGCCCAGTCGTACCGTGCCGTCGGCCTCCACGATGCCCGGAGTGCCCACGCCCACCGCCCGCAGCGAGCTGCGCGCGACCCCGGCCCGGCGCAGCAGTTCGGCGACGGCGCCGCGCAGCCGCTCCAGGCGCTCGTCCGCCGGAGCCGTCTCGTCCACCTCTTTGGCCTGCGCGCCCAGCACCCGTCCGTCCAGATCGGAGAGGAGCGCGGCGACGCGGTGGGCGCCGATCTCCAGGCCCAGCAGATGCCCGGCCTCGGCACGGAACCGGAACCGGCGAGCCGGTCGCCCTTGACGGCGTGCGGTGCCCTCCTCGGCCGCCTTCTCGACGACGAGCCCCGCCTCGATGAGCCCTTCCACGACTCCCTCGACGGTCGGCCGGGACAGTCCCGTGACCCGGGTGATCTCGGTGAGCGTCGCGCAGTCCGTGGCACGCAGCGCGTGCAGCACCACCGCGGAATTGATCCTTCGCAGCAGCGAGGGATCGCCGCCGGTCAGCTGCCCCACCGTCCGTCCTCCCAGCTCGCGCGCGTGTTGGGCGGATCGTACTCGGCCGGGCCCACCCCGGCGAGTGCCGGGCTCCGGCGGCCCGGCACGGGGCGGCCCGACGGCTTGGTGCAGCCATGCCTGACGGCCCGCCAATTGTCAGTGGGGCCCGCTTTACTGGATCACATGGACATCGCGAAGTGTCTGACCCTCATCGACCTGCTGTGCGCACGGGAGTTCCCCACGGCGCACGGCAGGACGGAGCACGGCGAGAGCGGGCCCGGCTATCACGTGGTCGCCTTACAGACCAGCGGCGAGTTCTGGGAGGACGACGGCACCGAACGGGAGGAGACCGCGGCACAGTACGAGGCCGACCGGGACGGCCTCGCGGAGCGGCTCACCGACCGGTGGGGGCCACCGCAGCACTTCAGCCTGCGCAGTGTCTTCGGCCGGACGACGGAGGGCGAGGACATAGCCGAGCCGTGGGCCGGACTCAGCGGCCACGTACCGGACGTCCACCTGTGGGAGGCGGCCGGGACGGGCCGATGGGTCGCCCTCGGCGTCTCCCAGTGGGACAAGGAGCTGTCCTTTCAACTCCTCGGCGTCGTGACCGAAACGGATCCCCCCTGATCCGACGCGCCGCTCGCGGCCTCCCGCAGAAGCGCGAACTCCTCCGCCATCGTCGCCGCCGTCCAATGCGCGTTCAGCCCGCTGGGATTGGGAAGCACCCACACCCGCGTGTCCCCGATCGTCCGCTCCTGCGGCCCCACTTGAGCCTTGCGGTCCCCGAAGGCCGCCCGGTAGGCGGTCACCCCGACCACGGCCAGCCACCTCGGCCGCCGTCGCGTCACCTTGGCCGTCAGCAGCCGCCCGCCCTCCACGTACTCCTCGGCGCTCAACTCGTCGGCCCGCGCGGTCGCCCGGGCCACCACGTTCGTGATGCCGAGCCCGTACGACAGCAGCTCCTGCTGCTCCGCGGGCTTCAGCAGCCTCGGGGTGAACCCGGACAGGTGCAGCACCGGCCAGAAGCGGTTGCCCGGGCGGGCGAAGTGATGGCCCGTGGCCGCCGTCATCAGCCCCGGGTTGATGCCGCAGAACAGCACCTGGAGACCGTCCGCGACCACGTCAGGGACGAGACGGTCGCGGGCGGCCTCCAGTTCCGCCTGGGTAAGGGGGTACTTCCCTGCTCGAGCGGAGCCGAGAGCTTGGGGGAGGGTCAGAGGATCGCTCCGGGCGTGTAGCCGGCGGCCTCCGGGCGCTGCTTGACGATCTCCTCGATCCGGCCGACGACCACGCCGACCTGGTCGGCGGCCGCGCCGGTGAAGGACAGCTTGTCGGCCATCAGCGCCGCCAGCTGCTCCCGGTCGAGCGGCAGCCGCGCGTCGGCGGCGAGCTTGTCGAGCAGGTCGTTGCGCTCGGCGCCCTGCTCGCGCATCGCGAGCGCGGTGGCGACGGCGTTCTCCTTGATCGCCTCGTGCGCGACCTCGCGGCCGACCCCGGAGCGCACGGCGCCCATGAGCACCTTGGTGGTGGCGAGGAACGGCAGATAGCGGTCCAGCTCACGGGCGACCACGGCGGGGAAGGCGCCGAACTCGTCGAGCACGGTCAGGAAGGTCTCCAGCAGGCCGTCCAGCGCGAAGAACGCGTCCGGCAGCGCGACGCGGCGCACCACCGAGCAGGAGACGTCGCCCTCGTTCCACTGGTCGCCCGCCAGCTCGCCGGTCATCGAGGCGTAGCCGCGCAGGATCACCATCAGGCCGTTGACGCGCTCGCAGGAGCGGGTGTTCATCTTGTGCGGCATCGCCGAGGAACCGACCTGGCCCGGCTTGAAGCCCTCGGTGACCAGCTCGTGCCCGGCCATCAGCCGGATCGTCTTGGCCAGCGAGGACGGCGCCGCCGCCAGCTGCACCAGCGCGGTCACGACCTCGTAGTCCAGTGAGCGCGGGTAGACCTGGCCGACCGAGGTGAACGCCTGCGAGAAGCCCAGGTGCCGCGCGATCCGGTCCTCCAGCTCGGTGAGCTTCGAGGCGTCCCCGCCCAGCAGGTCCAGCATGTCCTGCGCCGTGCCGACCGGGCCCTTGATGCCACGCAGCGGGTAGCGGCCCAGCAGCTCCTCGACCCGGCCGTGGGCGACGAGCAGCTCGTCGGCGGCGGTCGCGAAGCGCTTGCCGAGGGTCGTGGCCTGCGCGGCCACGTTGTGCGAGCGGCCGGCCATGACCAGCTCGCCGTACTCGCCGGCCAGCTTGCCCAGCCGCGCCAGCACGGCCACCGTGCGGTCGCGCATCAGCTCCAGCGAGAGCCGGATCTGCAGCTGCTCGACGTTCTCCGTCAGGTCACGGGAGGTCATGCCCTTGTGCACGTGCTCGTGCCCGGCGAGGTCGTTGAACTCCTCGATACGGGCCTTCACGTCGTGCCGGGTGACCTTCTCGCGCTCGGCGATCGAGGCCAGGTCGACGGTGTCGAGGACGCGCTCGTAGTCGGCGATCGCCTCGTCCGGCACCTCGATGCCGAGGTCCTTCT
Source organism: Streptomyces sp. NPDC085866 (assembly GCF_044541035.1). Classification (NCBI taxonomy): domain Bacteria; kingdom Bacillati; phylum Actinomycetota; class Actinomycetes; order Kitasatosporales; family Streptomycetaceae; genus Streptomyces; species Streptomyces sp. NPDC085866. The sequence continues at coordinate 111,019 of NZ_JBITSQ010000013.1, read as the reverse complement.
GGGCCCGCAGCACGGCGAGCCAGAGCTGCCGCTCCAGCTTCACCTTCTGCTCGGGCGACCAGAGCGTGGCGAGCTCGGTGGAGGCGTAGCGTCCGGCGAGGACGTTCGGGATGCGGGGCTTGGCGGGCGCTGAAGTCACGTAGACGGATTCTACTGGCGATTTGTGCAGGCCAGCGCCATGGGGTTGTTCGGTGGATGCTACGAGAGCTGCGCCACTTCGTCCGTGTCGGCCAGTTCCGCCAGTACATCGGCATGGCACAGCTCGGGTGCGCACCAGCAGGCCAGGGTCTTTCCGCGCAGGTCCGGGACCAGGTCCAGCAGATCCGGGCGCTCCAGGAGGCGGGCCCGGTACATCGCCATCACCTCGGCCCGGGTGCCGTCCCGTTTCTTCTTCGGTGTGTCGTAGGCGAACGGGTTGTACAGCGGGTGCCGGGGGAGGTCCCAGCCGCCCAGCGTCCAGCGGCGGCCCACGTAGACGACGTCCGCGGGGGCGCGCTCCAGCCGGGGGCCGAACGCGTGGAGCCGGCCCCTGAGGTTGATCACCCGGGTGGTCATGGCAGGGACGCTACGCCGGCCCCTCGTACGGCAGCAGCTCCGGCCGCTTCGCCGGGCGGCCGTCGCCGGAGGAGCGGCCGGTCAGTCGGCGGCCGATCCACGGCAGCAGGTGCTGCTTGGCGAACCGGGCGTCCGCGGCCCGCCGCGTGACCCACCCGGGCGGCTCGGTGGTCGGCATCGGCGTGCGCCACTCGGTGTCCTCGGGCGCGTAGCCGAGCGTCTGCCACACCGCCTCCGCGACCCGGCGGTGCCCCTCGGCCGTCAGATGCAGCCGGTCCACGTCCCACAGCCGCGGGTCGGCCAGCGACGGCGCCCCGTACAGGTCGACCACCAGGGCGCCGTGCCGCTCGGCCAGCTCGTCGACGCAGACGAACAGCTCCTCCATGCGCGGCCGGAAACGCTCCAGCACCGGGCCCTGCCGGCCGGGGCTGCGCATCAGCACGAGCTGCCGGCAGCTCGGGGCCAGCCGCTCGACGGCCTCCGTCAGCAGGCCCCGTACCCGGCCCATGTCGCACTTGGGCCGCAGCGTGTCGTTGAGCCCGCCGACGAGCGTGATCACGTCGGGGTTCATCGCGGCCGCCACCTCGACCTGCTCGTCCACGATCTGCCCGATGAGCTTGCCGCGCACCGCGAGGTTGGCGTACCGGAACCCGGGGGTCCGGGCGGCCATCCGCGTGGCGAGCAGGTCGGCCCAGCCCCGGTAGGAGCCGTCGGGCAGCAGGTCCGACATGCCCTCCGTGAAGGAGTCGCCGACCGCGACCAGGCTGGAGTACGTGGGAGGTATGGGATTCGTCTGCATGGCGACAGCGATGGTATCCCGGCTCCATACCCAGCGGTCGGTCACCCCGGGCGATCCGGTACGCCGCCCCTCACGCGGGCTGCGCGAACAGCTCCCGCAGCACGTCCTCCATGGTCACCAGGCCGGCCAGCCGCCCGTCGTCGCCGAGCACGCCGGCGACGTGCGTACGGCTTCCCCGCATCGCGGTGAGGACGTCGTCCAGCGGGGTGCTCTCGCGCACCCGTGCGATGGGCCGCATGTCGCGCAGCCGGAACGGGGTGTCCCGAGGCAGGGCGTCCAGCGCGTCCTTGACGTGCAGATACCCGACGATCCGGCGGCCCTCGTCGACCACGGGGAACCGGGAGAAGCCCGAATCGGCCGACAGTCGCTCCAGCTGCTCCGCCGTGACACCCACGCGCGCGTACACCACCCGCTCCAGGGGCACGACCACGTCCCGCACCGGGCGTCTGCCCAGCTCCAGGGCGTCGTGCAGCCGCTCCTGCGCCCGGTCGTCGATCAGCCCCGCCGCGCTGGCGTCCTTGACGATCTCGGCGAGTTGGGTGTCCGTGAAGGTCGCCGCGACCTCGCCCTTGGCCTCCACCCTGAGCAGCTTCAGCAGTCCGTTGGCGAAGGCGTTGATCGCGAAGATCACCGGGCGCAGCGCCCGGGACAGTGCGACCAGGGGCGGGCCGAGCAGCAGCGCGCTGCGCACGGGCTCGGCCAGCGCGATGTTCTTGGGCACCATCTCGCCCAGCAGCATGTGCAGATACGTGGCCAGGGTCAGCGCGATCACGAAGGACACGGCGTGGCCCGCGCTCTTGGACACACCGACCGCGTGGAACACCGGCTCCAGCAAATGCGCGATGGCCGGCTCGGCGACCACGCCCAGGACCAGCGTGCACAGCGTGATGCCCAGCTGGGCGGCGGCCAGCAGCGCGGAGACGTGCTCCAGACCCCACAGCACGCTCTTCGCGCGCCGGTCGCCCTCCTGGGCGAGCGGTTCGATCTGGGAGCGGCGCACGGAGATCAGCGCGAACTCGGCACCCACGAAGAAGGCGTTGACGACCAGCGTCGTCAGACCGATCAGCAGCTGTACGGCGGTCATCGCGCCCCCTCCGTCTTCCCGTCGCTCCGCTCGGTGTCCTTGGCGTCGTCCAGCGGCGCGTGCAGCAGCACGCGGGCCGACCGGCGCCCCGAGGCGTCCACCACGTCCAGCCGCCAGCCGGCCACCTCGACGCTGTCCCCGACCTCGGGTATGCGGCCCAGCTCGGTGGCGACCAGACCGGCCAGGGTCTCGTACGGCCCCTCGGGGACGCGCAGGCCCACGCGTGCGAGCTGGTCGGTGCGGGCGGCGCCGTCCGCGGAGTACAGGGCCCGGCCCTTCTCGTCGGCGCCGGCGGGAGCGAGGTCGGGCGTCTCGTGCGGGTCGTGTTCGTCCCGTACCTCGCCGACGACCTCCTCGACGATGTCCTCCAGCGTCGCCACGCCGGCCGTGCCGCCGTACTCGTCGATGACGACGGCCATGGTGCGCTTGCCGGAGAGCCGGTCCAGCAGCCGGTCGACGGTGAGGGACTCGGGCACCAGCAGGGGCTCGCGCACCACCTGGGTGACCGAGCGGCGGTGCCGCTCCTCGGCGGGCAGGGCCAGGACGTCCTTGATGTGGGCGACACCGACGACCGAGTCGAGACTGCCGCGGTAGACCGGGAACCGGGACAGGCCCGTCGCCCGGGTCGCGTTCGCGACGTCCTCGCAGGTCGCAAGGGTGTCGAGGGCGACGACCTGGACGCGCGGGGTCATCACGTTCTCCGCGGTGAGGTCGGCCAGGTTCAGCGTCCGGACGAACAGTTCGGCGGTGTCCGCCTCCAGCGCGCCCGCCTTGGCGGAGTGCCGGGCGAGGGCCGCCAGCTCCTGGGGTCCGCGCGCGGAGGCCAGCTCCTCGGCGGGCTCGATACCGATCCGGCGCACCGCACGGTTGGCCGTGTTGTTGAGGTGCGTGATGAAGGGGCGGAAGGCGGCGCTGAACCAGCGCTGCGGGTTGCCCACCCGCTTGGCCACGGCCAGCGGCGAGGAGATCGCCCAGTTCTTCGGCACCAGCTCGCCGACGACCATCAGGAACACCGTCGACAGGGCCGTGCCCAGCAGCAGTGCGGCCGTACTCGCCGTCGTGGACGAGACCCCCATCGCCTCGAACGGCCCGGCGAGCAGCTTGGCGATCGACGGTTCGGCGAGCATGCCGACCACCAGGTTGGTGACCGTGATGCCGAGCTGCGCGCCGGAGAGTTGGAAGGTCAGGTTCCGTACGGCTTTCAGGGCGCCGGCCGCGCCGCGCTCGCCGCGCTCGACGGCCCGCTCCAGCTCGCCTCGCTCGACCGTGGTCAGCGAGAACTCGGCGGCCACGAAGGCGCCGCAGGCGAGCGAGAGCAGGATCGCCACCAGAAGGAGCAGCACTTCGGTCATCGGGTCACCCCAGTCCCATGATCGGGCAGGGCGGGGCGGAACGCGCGGTGTCGCGGACCGGGAGGATCGCCCATCGGCGGACGCTCACAACCTTTCATCGAGGGCCGAGTACTCCCCCAATAGTAAAGGATGGGCAAAGTCATCTAGTCGGCGAGCGGCTTCGTCCAGCGCCGCCACTGCTCCTGCGGCGCGTACCCGGCCGCCCGCCAGGCGTGGTGCGCGGTCTCGTTGCGGACCAGCACCATCGCGTCCCCGCGCCGCCCGCCGAGCTGTACGAAACGCTCCTCCGCGGCGGCCAGCAGCGCCGAGCCGATGCCCTGGCGCCGCCGCTCCGGATGCACCGCGAGCCGGTACAGATGGCAGCGCCAGCCGTCGAAGCCCGCGATCACCGTGCCGACCAGCTCGCCCTCCCTCCCCCGCTCTCGGCTTCGCCCGAGCGGGGGGACCTCCACCGCGAGGATCAGCGACTCGGGATCGCGGGCGAGCAGCCGCTCCACCCCCTCGCGGTCGTCGCTGATGCTGGTGCCCTCGGCGGCCGCCTTCCAGAAGGTGAGGACTGCGTCCAGGTCGGCGGGCCGGGCGGAACGTGTGCGCAATTCGATCATGGGCGCAGCCCAGCACACCGGGCTGCGCCCGCCCGGGGAATTCCATCATGCGGACTCCTCCCGCAGCCGGGCGATCACCGGAGCGAACGCCTCCATGTACGGCTCCAGGACGGTCAGGTACGAGAACCCGAACCGCTCCCGCTGCGCCCGCACCCGCGCCACGACCTCCTCCAGCGGGCCGGCCAGCACGACGGGCAGCGCCAGCGCGCGGTCCAGGGTCAGCCCGGGCTGCCGCTCCAGCAGCGGCTTGAGCACGGGCTCCGGGTCGTCGGTGACGGCCACCAGCTGGAGCAACAGGTTCAGCTCGGCTGGTTCCGCCCGGCCCGCCGCCAGTTCCCGGTAGCGAGCCACCCGCTCGTCCACCGCCTCCGCGTCGACGGGCTGCAGCTTCCCCGTCGTGGTGCCCGGCACCAGCCGTGCCCCGGTGAAGCCGACGACGTCCGCGTGCTCCGCGGCCAGCCGCAGCACCCGCTCGCCGTTGCCGCCGAGCAGCAGCGGCACCCGGCTCCCGGCCGGGCGGGGCACGGGGGTCCCTCCGAGATCCGCGGCACCGAGCAGCCGGTCCAGCTCCTCGACCGTGCGCCGCAGGTGGTCCACCCGCTCGCGCGGGGAGCCGTACGGCAGCCCGGCCGCCTCGTGCTCGGACTGGACGTAGCCGGTCCCCAGGCCGAGTTCGAGCCGGCCGCCGGTCAGCGCGTCCGTGGTCGCGACCTCGCGGGCCAGCAGGGTGGGATTCCAGAGACCCGCGTTCAGCACGAACGTGCCGAGCCGGGGTCGCACGGTCGCCTCGGCGGCCGCGACCAGCGCGGGGAACGGCGCGACCATCCCGAGGTGGTCGGGGACCAGGATCACGTCGTACCCCAGCTCCTCGGCGCGGCGGCACCTGGACCGCCACTCGGCGGCGGGCGACGGCGTGAGCAGGCTGACCCCGAAACGGAACGCACGCGGCATGAACTCTCCTCAACGGCAGGTGACTTGAGTCTTTCCCGGTGATTCCACCACGTCCCGCGACACGCTCGGGGGCAGGCTCCGTCGCTCAGCAGCAGGCCCTGTCACGCAGGAGCAGGCGCCTCGCGGAACGAAGATGCCGTCACTCGTGTGCGATCGCCGCCAGCACGTTCATCCGGGACGCCCGCAGCGCGGGCAGCAGGGCCGCCACGATGCCCACCACGGCCGAGCCGATCACCACCCCGACGATCGTGCCCCAGGGGATCGCGAGCGCGCTCATGCCCTGCAGGGCCAGCACCTGCTGCGTGCACACGCCCCACACCAGCCCGAGCCCCAGCCCGAGGACCGCGCCGAACACGGCGATCACCACCGACTCCAGCCGGATCATCCGCCTGAGCTGCCGCCGGCCGAGACCGATCGCGCGCAGCAGCCCGATCTCCCGGGTGCGCTCCACCACCGACAGGGCGAGGGTGTTGACCACGCCGAGCACGGCGATGACGATCGCCAGTCCGAGCAGCGCGTACACGAGGTAGAGCAGCACGGCGATCTGGTCGTGGACGAGTTTCTTGTAGTCGGCCTGGTCGCGCACCTGGACCTGCGGGTAGGGCTTCAGCGTCCGCTCCAGCCGGGAGCGCAGCTGGTCCGCGCCGGTGCCGGCGGCCTTGGCGACGTAGAGCGCGGCGTCCTGGCCGCCGGGCACGTACTTCTGCACGGTGGCGATGCCGAAGAACAGCCCGCCCTGCATGCCGAATCCACCGCTGCCGCCCTGGTCGGTGAGGGCGCCCACCGTCATCTCGGTGGTGCGGCCGCCGGGGAACTCGACGGGAAGCGTGCTGCCCAGCCGCACGTGGTGGTTCCTGGCGAAGGTGACGTCCATGCCGAGGCCGCCGTCCGCGAGGGCCGCCGCGCTGTTCCCGGCCGCGTAGGTGACATGCGCGACCTCGTCCACCTGGGCGTCGTAACCGGCGGCGGTCGTCTCCACCCGTTTGCCGTCGGGCAGGCGTACGGCCACCGGTGCGAACCGCTGCCGTACGACGAGCCGTACGCCCTCGGTGCCGCGGACCTTGTCGGTGATCTCCTTGGTGAACGGCAGGAAGTTGGTGTTCTGGACGGTGAAGTCGGCGCCCAGCGTCTTGTCGATCTGCCGGTCGAACGACGCGGACATGGAGGCGCTCGCCACCGACATCCCGCCGACCAGCGCGAGGCCCACCATCAGCGCGGCCGCGGTGGCGCCGGTACGGCGCGGATTGCGCAGGGCGTTGCGCTGGCTCATCCGGCCGACCGAGCCGAACAGCGCGGGGAAGGCCCCGCCCAGGACCCGGATCACCGGGCGTACCAGCAGCGGTCCCGCGATGACGGTCGCGATCAGCGTCAGCACCACGCCGAGGCCCAGCAGGGAGGCCGCCGAGGCGGTCTTCGTGGCCGTCGCGCACCCGGCCAGCGCGGCCGCGCCGGCCGCCCCGACCACGGATCCGACGATCGCCCGCACCTTCAGCGGTTTGCCCACGCCGGCGACTTCTGCGTCCGCGAGGGCCGCCATCGGCGAGACGGCCGCGGCGCGCCGCGCGGGCAGATACGCGGCGACGAAGGTGACGCCGACGCCGACGACGTACGCCGCGACAGGCGTTGCCCAGCCGATCACCATCTCCGTGGCCTTCAGGTTCATCCCGAACGCGCTCATCAGCCGGATCAGCCCGAACGCCAGGCCGATCCCGGCCGCGAGCCCCAGCGTGGAGCCGACCACACCGAGCAGCACCGCCTCGGTGAGCACCGATCGCCGCACTTGCCGCCGGTCGGCGCCCAGGGCCCGCAGCAGGCCCAGTTCACGGGTGCGCTGGGCGATCAGCATGGAGAAGGTGTTGACGATCAGGAAGATGCCCACGAGCACGGCGATGCCGGCGAATCCCAGCATCACGTACTTGATGACGTCCAGGAATCCGCCGAGGTCGGCCGCGGCCGACTTGGCCTGCTCGTCGGCGGTCTTCAGGTCGTAGGTGCCGGTGCCGACGGCCTCGCCGACACGGCGCTTGAGCTCCGGGTCGCTCACGCCCTTGGCCGCGTCCACCGAGATGCTGGTGGCCCGGTCGGCGGAGCCGAGCAGTTCGCGGGCGGCCACCGCGGGGTCCAGGAAGACCAGGGCCGCGCCCGGGTTGGTGGTGGTGAACGTGGCGATGCCGACGACCCGGACCCGGAAGGTGCCCGGCTGCGCCTGGACGGTCAGCGTGTCGCCGATCCGTACGTGCTTCTTGTCGGCGGTGTCCGCGTCCAGCAGCGCCTCGCCCGCACCGTTCGGCGCATGACCGGAGGTCAGCTTCACCGGGCTGCGGTGGGTGACGTACCAGGAGGTGGCGATCGTCGGGGCACCGGTGGTCGGGCCGACCGACTTGTTGTCGCTGTCGACCACCACCACGTTCTGCACCGACACGTCCGCGTGCGCCGCCGCCACCCCGTCGACCTTCGCCACCTGCTCCTTCAGGGCCGCGGGCACGGTCTGCACCGCGCCGCTGGGCACCGGGGACTTCAGGTCCTGCTTCGGCTCGACCGTCACATCGGCGGAGGTCGAGGCGAACAGCCGGTCGAAGGTCCGGGTGACGGTGTCGGAGAAGATCAGGCTGCCCGCGACGAACGCCACGGACAGGACGACCGCCAGCGCGGACAGCGCCAGCCGGCCCTTGTGTGCGAGGAAGCTCCTCAACGTCGCCTTGAGCACCGGGTCAGTCCTCCAGGGCGGTGCTGTCGTCGCCGAGCCGTCCGCGCACCACGTCGAACGCCTTCATCCGCTCCAGTACGGCATCCGCGGTCGGCCGCTCCATCCGGTCCACGATCCGTCCGTCGGCGAGGAAGAGCACGAGGTCGGAGTGGGCGGCGGCGCCCGGGTCGTGGGTGACCATCACGACGGTCTGCCCCAGGTCGTCCACGGCGCTGCGCAGGAAGCCGAGCACCTCCAGCCCCGCCCGCGAGTCCAGGTTGCCGGTCGGCTCGTCGGCGAAGATCAGCTCGGGCCGGGAGGCCAGCGCCCGTGCGCAGGCGACCCGTTGCTGCTGACCGCCCGAGAGCTGCGCCGGGCGATGGGTCAGCCGTCCGCGCAGCCCGAGGGCGTCGATGACCTGGTCCAGCCACTTCTCGTCCGGTTTCCGGCCCGCGATGTTCATGGGCAGCGTGATGTTCTCGGCCGCGTTCAGTGTCGGGATGAGGTTGAACGACTGGAACATGAACCCGATCCGGTCCCGGCGCAGCCGGGTCAGCTCGCGGTCCTTCAGGCCGGTGATCTCCGTGTCGCCGATCCAGACCTGACCGGCCGACGCGTCGTCCAGTCCGGCCAGGCAGTGCATCAGCGTGGACTTCCCCGAACCCGAGGGGCCCATCACGGCGGTGAACCGGCCGCGTGCGATGTCCACGTCGACCGAGTCCAGGGCGAGCACGGCCGTCTCGCCCGAGCCGTACGCCTTGGTCAGCCCGCGGGCGCGGGCGGCGATCCCGCCGTCCGGTGCCCGGCCCGGCGCGTACTCCGCAGCAGGTGTGGACAAGACCGCCTCCCGGTCGCCTGGACGTCCCGACTCCTGGTCGGGGCCGAGCCTAGTGTGACCCGTCGCACAGCCGGAATCCCCCCTGGGGCCGAGGACTCGGAGCCCGTGTAAGGGGCACCTTCCGTCCGGCGCCTCTTGCCGTTGCTAGCACCTCGGCGCTAGCGTCGAAGCATGGCGAAGACCCAGCTGAACGTGCGCGTGGACGAGGTCACCGCCCGCGCGGCCCGCGAGCGCGCCCTGGCCCGCGGCATGAGCGTCAACCGCTACATCGAAGAGCTGGTCAGGCAGGATGCCGGAGAGGCCGGCCGCGCCTTCGTGGACGCCGCGGCCGACTTCATGAAGCAGTACGAGTCCGTGTTCGCCGAGGAGTTCACCGAGACGCGCGGTACCGGCTCCGGCGCGGGTCGCAGCTGATCCCTTGGACGATCTCAGCATCGACCTCGCCTGGCTGCTCATGCTCGCCGAACAGAGGACGCCCGGGGATCCGCAGGTCACCGACTGGGGCGCGCTGGTCGCCGCCGTCGCCCGGCACCGGGCCGAGATATTCGGCGTGCCCGTCTACGACACCCCGTACGCCCGCGCCGCGGCCCTGCTCCAGCTGCTCATCCACGTGCCCGCGCTGGAGCGCTCCAACGCGCTGTTCGCCTCGGCCGTCGCCTACGCCTATCTGGTGGCCGGCGGCCTGAAGGTCGTCACCACACCCGAGCAGGTCCGTGACCTCGCACGCCTGGTCAAGAACGGCGAGGCGAGCATCGACGACATCGCCCGGGAACTGCGCCGCTGGAGCCTGTGATCGGAGCCGGTCCGGCTCACCGGCGCCGGTCCGGCTCGTCGGGCCGCCAGGCGGTCCCCAGCACGCAGTACGAGGCGGGCAGCTTCGGACCCTTCTCCGGCACCAGCATCCGCCGCAGCGGTCCGAGTTCGAACCCGGCCTCGCGCAGCGCGGCCACCGGCTCCCGGGACAGGTGGCAGCCGCCGTTCAGCGCCGGCCACAGCCCGCGGTCCAGGGTGCGCTGGGTCAGCGTCATCATCCGGCCGCCGCCCCGGCCGTGCTCGAAGAACCGCACCTCGCCGCCGGGCCTGAGCACCCGCCGTGCCTCGGCCAGCGCCCGGGGCACGTCCCGCACGCTGCACAGCACCAGCGACAGCACGACCGCGTCGAAGGCCTCGCTCTTGACGGGCAGCGCCTCCGCCGCCCCGGGCACCACGTCGACCGGCACCTGGGCGTGCCGCGCGGACTGCAGCGCCAACTGTCTCAGCAGCGGCTCCGGTTCGATGGCCACGACCTCCGCGACCGCCGCCGGGTAGTGCGCGAAGTTCAGCCCGTTGCCCGCGCCGATCTCGATCACCCGCCCGGACAGCCCCGCGAGCAGCCGCTCGCGCACCCCGGCCATCCCGAGCCGGGACTCCGCGGCCACACTGAACCGGGCGTAGTAACGGGCGAACAGCGGGTGGTGGACGGGACTCTGCGCCACCTTGCCGGAACCGGCCGACGACAGCCGCATGGCAACCTCCCGGACGACGGGCCTACGGAGATTGTCCCCCGTACGCCCCCGTCGCACCCCCGCCGAACGCGTCACGGCTCACGAGAGGAAGTCGTGCACCTGTTCGTAGACGCCGTGGTCGTTGTTCATGTCGGTGTGCGAGACACAGCCGACGTCGACGTTGGTCGCCCCGCTCAGCTCCGCCGAGGTGTCGGGGTTGATCGCCTCGTCGCAGTCCGACCAGTAGGCGGCGTACGCCACGCTGCCCGGCGTCTCGTCACCGGAGTTCAGCGCGGTCAGGAACGCGCTGCCGGTCTGCATCTCCTTGCACGAGGTGTAAAGCCACCCGCACAGGGAGGCGACGGAGGTGCCGTGGTTCACCCCGGCCACCGACACGAAGTGGTCGACGTACGACGTCCCGCCGAGGTTCTTCAGGTAGTAGCGGCCGCCCAGCGCGCCCATGGAGTGGACGACGATGTCGACCTTCGAGGCGCCGGTCTGCGCCAGCACGCTCTTGACCTCGGTGGCCAACTGCTGGGCGGTGGTGGCGTTGGACTGCGCCCAGTCGTACGACCAGGCGAACAGCTCCGAGGAGCTGTAGCCGTCGGCCTCGAAGTCCGCGACCCAGTCGTCCCAGCTGCTCGCCGAGCTGCTGATGCCGTGCACGAACACGATCGGATCGTGGCTCGCCGCGTGCGCGGGGGCGGCGGTGAGGGGGAGTGCCAGAAGGAGCGATGCGGTCGTCGCCGACAGTGCTGTGGCGATGCGACGCTTGTGGCGCTGCATGATGCCTCCTGAAACGGGTGGGGATGCCAGGAGTGTCGGGACGGGTCTACGCGCGCCGCATCGGTGAAGTCGCCAGTCTTTACTAATCAACTAACCCGCCAGTAACGTCGATCGTGTGGCGACTCCGGTCAACCCCCCGCCCCAGCACCGCACTTCGCCACCGCCGCTCTCCGAGGCCGTCCACGCCCGGCTCCTGCGCCTCGTGTACGACGATCCGCGCGCCGCCGCCGAGGCCGTACCGCGCCTGACCCCACGTCAGCGGGCCGGCCTGGACCCACTGCCCGTCGAACCCGCCCTCCTGGCACCACAGTTGCTGCGCACGCTGCGCCGGGAGATCCGCGCCCTGCCGGACGACACCAGGCGCCTGCTCCTCCTCGCCGCCGCCGACCAGCATCCGGTGGCCGCCCACGCCTATCTGCGCGCGGTGGCGGCGGCCCGCCTGGACACCCGCCCGACGGAAGCCGCCGAGGCGGCGGGGGTTGCCCAGGGCACGGCCGGAGGCGTCGTGTTCCGCGACGCCTGGACGAGGATCGCCGCCTACGAGGCCGCCTCCCCGGCCGATCGGCGCGAGGCCCACCGGCTGCTCGCCCGGGTGCTCGGCGGCGGCAGCGAGAGCGTCCGGCGGTCCTGGCACCGGGCGGCGGGCGCGCTGGGCCCCAGCAGACGGCTCGCGGCCGAACTGCGGACCTCCGCGGACCGCGCCCGCGTGACCGGTCAGCCGGCCCTGGCCGGGGCCCTCGCCGAACGCGCCGCCGCTCTCTGCCCCGACCCGCGCGAACAGGCCCGCCTCCTGGCCGGCGCGGCCACCGACGCCTGGCACGCGGGCCGGCCCGACCGGGCCCACCACCTCGCCTCCCGCACCGACACCCCCGCCCTCGACGGCGTCCTCGCCCTGCGGGCGGGCAACGCGGCGGAAGCCTTCGACACCCTGCTCGCGGCGGCAGCCGCCGGCAAACGCCCCGCCGAATCCGCCGAGTCACTGACCCTGGCAGCCGAAGCCGCCGTCTACACGGGCGACTTGAGACGGCTCAACGAAGCCAGCACCCTCGCCCACCGCCTGGCCCTCCCAGCTCCCGGCATCCTGCCCGGCCTCACGGCAGCGGCCGAGGGCGACTACGAGACCGCCGGCGCCCTGCTCCGGGAAACGGCGGGGCGCAGTGGGCTCGACGCCGAGCCTGCCGTCGGAAGCACCCCCGCCCTCCTCCTCCACGCCGGAATCGCCGCCCTCATGCTCGGTGATCACCCCCGTGCCGCGACCGCCACTTTGCGTGCCGCCGCCGCGGCCCGGGCCGGAGGCACACCCGTGATCGAGGCCCAGGCCCTGGAGTTCCGTGTGTACGCCGACTTCTGGACCGGACGTACCCGTGCCGCCGAGGCGGCCGCGCGGGAGGGCCTGCGGCAGGCGTACGCCACCGGGCAGGACAACGGGGCCTGTCATCTGCGAGCCGCCCTCGCCATGTTCGCGGCGGTCACCGGGGAGGAGGAAGGCTGCCGTGCGCATGCGGCGGCCGCACGTTCGCACGCCCTCGCCCGTGGTCTCGGCCTGCCCGCCGCGCTCGCCCAATGGGCGCTGGCCTTCCTCGACCTCACCACCGGCCGTTTCCCCGCAGCGGCGGCCAGGCTGCGCGCCCTCGCCGGATCCGGCCCAGGGCACGGCCACCGCGCCATCCGGCACCTGGCCACCCCGCACTACGTGGAGGCCGCCGTCCGCACCGGCGACACCCGGGTGGCCCGTGCCGCCCATGCCGACTACGACCGCTGGGCCAGGGCCGTGGGCAGCCCCGACGACCTCGCCCTCAGCGCCCGCTGCCGGGCCCTGCTCGTACCCGGCACCGAGGCGGTGGAGCACTACCGGACCGCCCTCGACCTGCACGCCCGGGGCACCCGCGACCTCGAACGCGCCCGCACCGAGCTGCTGTGCGCGAGCGCCCTGCGCAGACTGCGCCGCCGCGCCGAGGCCCGCGACCGGCTGCACAGCGCCCTGGAGGCCTTCGACTCCTTCGGCGCACCGCACTGCGCGGCCCAGGCCCGGGCCGAACTCCGCGCCCTCGGCACCCCGGCGTCCGCACCCGCTGCGACCGACCCGGCCGCCCTGCTCACCGCCCAGCAGCTGACCGTGGCCCGCATGGCCGCGGAGGGCGCCACCAACCGCGAGATCGCCGACCGGCTCGCCCTCAGTCCCCGCACCATCGACCACCACCTGCGCGGAGTCTTCGCCCGCCTGGGCATCCGCTCACGGATCGAACTGGTACGCCTCCTCGACGGCTCCACGGGTATCGACTAGGAGCTGTCCGGCGGATCGGGCCTGCTCCAGCCGACGGCGTCTCATCCGTACGACTGGGCGTGGCCGTCGGGGCGCCCCGCTCGAGCGGTTTCGAGCGTCCCGGGCCTCGCGACTCCGGCCCGATCCACCGGACACGCCTAGGGCGCCTCCCGGATCCGGAACGCCTCCGCGTCCCACGTCCCGTACAGGCGCGGGGCCAGCCACCGCGGTGCCGCCGTGCGGAAGTCGGCGGGCGGGAGTGCCCCAGCCCCTGCGGGCAGTGCGCCGAGCAGCGGGGCGGCGGCCACCTCGGGCAGGTCCATGACGTTGCAACGGCAGGCGAGGTCGGGGGCGTCGGGCCAGCTGCCGATCACCACGCCGGCCAGCTCCAGCTCGCGCGAGCTCAGTTCACGGGCCGTCAGTTCCGTGGTGTTCAGTGTGCCGAGCCCGGCGGAGGCCACGACCAGCACCGGCGCGTTCAGCAGCCGGGCGGCGTCCGCCAGCGTCCCGCCCGCCGCGTCGAACCGTACGAGCAGCCCGCCCGCCCCCTCGACCAGCACCAGATCGTGCTCGGTGGCGAGCTTGGCCGCGGCCTCGGCCACCTCGTACGGATGCACCGGGGCCATCCCGGCGCGCCGGGCCGCGGTACCCGGAGCCAACGGCTCGGGGTACCGCGCGAGTTCGGCGGCCGTGACGGGCCCGGCGAGCCGGGTGACCTCGTCCGCGTCGCCGCGCTCGTCCGGCCGTACTCCCGTCTGCGCGGCCTTCAGCACGGCCACCGACTGCCCGGTCGCGAGCGCCGCGGCGGCGACGGCCGCGGTCGTGACCGTCTTGCCGACCTCCGTACCCGTGCCCGTGATCACCAGTACCGGCATCTCATCCCTCCCGCGCCGCGGCGCACACACCGCGCGCGATCCGTGCCACGTCCGCGTCGTCCGTGACGTACGGCGGCATCGTGTAGATCAGGTCGCGGAACGGGCGCAGCCACACGCCCTCCCGCACCGCGGCCCGGGTGGCCGCGGCCATGTCCACCTCGTGGTCCAGCTGGACCACCCCGATGGCGCCGAGGACGCGGACGTCCTTGACGCCGGGCAGGTCGGCGGCCGGAGCGAGACCCGCGCGCAGGCCCGCCTCGATCCGCCCGACCGCAGACCGCCAGTCCTGCCCGAGCAGCAGCTCGATGGAGGCACAGGCCACGGCCGCCGCCAGCGGATTGCCCATGAAGGTCGGCCCGTGGGCGAGCACCGGCACCTCACCCTGCGAGATGCCGTCCGCGACCCGGGCGGTGCACAGCGTCGCCGCCATCGTCAGATAGCCGCCGGTCAGCGCCTTGCCCACGCACATCACATCCGGGGTGACACCCGCGTGCTCCGCCGCGAACAGCGCACCCGTGCGGCCGAACCCGGTGGCGATCTCGTCGAACACCAGCAGCACGTCGTGCGCGTCGCACGCCTCGCGCAGCACCCGCAGATACGCGGGGGAGTGGAACCGCATCCCACCCGCACCCTGCACCACCGGCTCCACGATCACCGCGGCCAGCTCGTCGGCGTGCCGCTCGATCGCCGTGCGCAACTCCTGCGCGTACGACTCCTCGTACTCGGCCGGAGGCGGGCCCACGAACACCTGGCGCTGGAGCACGCCGGTCCACAGCTCGTGCATCCCGCCCTCGGGGTCGCACACCGACATCGGCTGCCAGGTGTCGCCGTGGTAGCCGCCCCGCCAGGTCAGCAGCCGCTGCTTGCCGGGGCGGCCGAGCGAGCGCCAGTACTGCAGGCACATCTTCACGGCGACCTCGACCGACACCGACCCGGAGTCGGCCAGGAACACATGCTCCAGGCCGTCCGGTGACATGTCGACAAGGAGCTTCGCCAGCCGTACCGCGGGCTCGTGCGTGAGCCCGCCGAACATCACATGGCTCATCCGCCCCAGCTGCTCGCGCACCGCCTCGTTGAGGACCGGGTGGTTGTAGCCGTGGATCGCCGACCACCACGAGGACATGCCGTCGACGAGCTCGCCCGTGCCGTCCGCCCGCCGCAGCCGGACCCCGCTCGCCGACTCCACGACGAGCGGATCGACACGCCCGGGCATCGGACCGTACGGATGCCATACGTGCCGGCGGTCCAGCTCCAGCAGCTCGGCCACGCTCAGGCCGGACGGGTCAGGCATTGGGCGCGAGGTCCGTTCCGGCACCCCGGCGGCGGACGGCGACCAGGTCGGTGCGCGGCTCGTTCGTGGCCGGCACGGACGCCGTACCGCACACGTCCGCTCCTTCGTGCGAACCGCAGACGGATCCGCACCCGGCCTCGCCGTGCGACCCGCAGCCCGCGTCGGCGTGCGACCCGCAGCCGCCCCCGGCGACCGTCGCCCGGTGCTCCGGCAGCGTCACCTCGCCGGCGCCCTCCACCTCGAACCCGGCGTCCGCGATCATCTCCAGGTCGGCCCTGCCGGCCTGACCCTCGCTGGTCAGGTAGTCGCCGAGGAAGATGGAGTTGGCCAGGTTCAGCGCGAGCGGCTGCATCGTGCGCAGGTGGACCTCGCGGCCGCCCGCGATGCGCACCTCGACGTCGGGGCAGACGAAGCGGACCATCGCGAGGATGCGCAGGCAGCGCTGCGGGGTGAGGTTCCACTCCGCGGAGAGCGGGGTGCCCTCCATCGGGATGAGGAAGTTCACCGGAACGGAGTCGGGGTCCAGCTCGCGCAGCGACAGGACCACGTCCACCAGGTCCTCGTCGGTCTCGCCCATACCGGCGATGAGACCCGAGCAGGCGGACAGTCCGGCGGCGTGCGCCTTCTGCACCGTGTCCACCCGGTCGGCGTACGTGTGGGTGGTGGTGATGTCCCCGTACGTGGCCTCGGAGGTGTTCAGGTTGTGGTTGTAGGCGTCCGCGCCCGCCTCGCGCAGTCGTTCGGCCTGGCCGTCGGAGAGCAGGCCGAGGCAGGCGCACACCTCGACGTCCTCGTTCTGGCCCTTGATGGCCTTGATGGTCTCGGAGACCCGGTCCACGTCCCGGTCCGTCGGGCCGCGGCCGCTGGCCACCAGGCAGACGCGCTTGGCGCCTCCGGCCAGGCCCGCCGCGGCGGCCTGGGTGGCCTGGTCGGGCTTGAGCCAGGTGTACTTGAGGATGTCGGCCTTGGAGCCGAGTCGCTGGGAGCAGTAGGAGCAGTCCTCCGGGCACAGCCCGGACTTCAGGTTGACCAGGTAGTTGAGTTTCACGCGCCGGCCGAACCAGTGCCGGCGCACCTTGCCGGCCGCGGCCACCACATCGAGCAGGTCGTCGTCGGAGGTGGCGAGCACGGCGAGTGCTTCCTCACGGGTCGGCAGCTCGCGCCGCAGCCCCTTGTCCACCAGCGTGTTCAGCAGGTCCATGAGGCCCGATCCTGTCCTACGGGACCGCTTCGGGCCAAGGAGAGTTTGCACAACGAAGGCGGATCACCGTGTGGGTATTGCCACACCCTGGGTGGTCGGCCGTGCCGCTAGGGTCTGTCCGCTACCTACAAAAGCCCCGGAGGACCCATGGCGTTCGGCTGGATCGACGAGCAGGCCGAGGCGCGCCGCCGCGCCGGACTCGTACGGACCCTGCGCCCGCGCCCCGCCGACTCGCCGCTGCTGGACCTGGCGAGCAACGACTATCTGGGCCTCGCCCACCACCCCGAGGTCGTCGAAGGGGCGGCCCGGGCCGCCCGGACCTGGGGCGGCGGCTCCACCGGCTCCCGGCTGGTCACCGGCACCACCGAGCTGCACACCGAGCTGGAGCGCGAACTGGCCGACTTCTGCGGGTTCGAGGCGGCTCTCGTGTTTTCATCCGGTTATGCCGCGAACCTGGCCGCGGTCACCGCGCTCGGCCCGCACGGCTCCCTGATCCTGTCCGACGCGGGCAACCACGCCTCGCTCATCGACGGCTGCCGGCTCGCCCGGGGCACCACGCAGGTGGTCGGGCACGCCGACCCGGAGGCCGTGGACAAGGCGCTGGGCACGCACGGGGGAGAGGCGATCGTCGTCTCCGACACCGTGTTCTCCGTCGACGGGGACGCGGCCCCGCTGGCGGCGCTGGCCGAGGCGTGCCGGGAGCACGGCGCGGGGCTGGTCGTGGACGACGCCCACGGTCTCGGTGTGCTGGGCGACGGTGGCCGGGGCGCCCCGCACGCGGCCGGTCTCGCGGGCGCGGCGGACGTGGTCGTCACGGCCACGCTGTCCAAGTCGCTGGGCAGCCAGGGCGGGGTGGTGCTGGGTCCGGCCCGGGTGATCGACCATCTGGTCAACGCGGCCCGGACGTTCATCTTCGACACGGGTCTGGCCCCCGCGGCCGCGGGGGCGGCGTTGGCGGCGCTGCGGCTGCTGCGGCGCGAACCGGCGCGGGCGGACCGGGCCCGTGCGGTCGCCGCCGAACTGCACGCACGCCTGACCGCCGCGGGTCTGGAAGCGGTGCGTCCGGACGCCGCGGTGGTCTCGGTGCGGGCTCCGTCCCCGGAGCAGGCCGTGCGCTGGGCGGCCGACTGCCGTACGGCAGGCCTGGCCGTGGGCTGCTTCCGTCCTCCTTCCGTGCCCGACGGCATCTCACGGCTGAGGCTGACCGCCCGCGCGGACCTCTCCGGGGCCGAGATCGAACGCGCTGTACGTGTGATCGGCGAGACGCGACCATGAGTCGGCGTGACACGGCCGGGCATCGCACGAAAGTGATCGGATCTGATCAGTAGGAGTCGGTCGGGTCGAGTGGGAACGGGATCATCGGAGCGCGGTCACGAAGCCCGCCCAGCTCCCGGGGGAGAAGAGCAGCGCGGGTCCGGCCGGCTTCTTGGAGTCGCGCACGGCGAGCAGCCCGGCCCAGTGGCCGGAGCGCGGCCGGGCCGTCTCCACGCAGTTGTTGGCTCCCGTGCTGTAGCTGCTGCGCAGCCAGCGCACGTCGTGCAGATCGGTACTGGCAGGGACGTTCTGAGGCAGTGCTGACATGGTGCCTCCTTACGCGCCGTCGCCTATCCCGGCGATGTAATCCAACGAGTCCTCGGGTGAAAGGGCGTGGATCTGGAGGTTGTTGAAGGCCTCCAGGTAAGCCCTGAGGTCTTCTTTCCGTTCCAGGTAGAGGCTACTCGTCAACTGGTCGAGAACAACCACATCCAGATCAGAAGTGCTCTGAAATGAGAAAATAACGAAAGGACCCGTGAGGCCGACATGCGCACCGGCGGCGAACGGGAGCACCTGGAGGCGCACTTGGGGCAGGCGGGCGCACTCGACCAGCCGGGCCAGCTGCCGCGCCATGACCTCCGGCCCGCCGATCTCGCGCCTGAGTACCGCCTCGTCCAGTACGGCGCTCAGCTCCAGCGGTGGATCGGAGCGCAGCACGTCCTGCCTGGCCAGCCGCACCTCCACCAGTGCGTCCAGCCGCTCCTCGTCCACCCCGTCCAGGGCCGCCCGGGTGACCGCGTGAGCGTATTCGGGCGTCTGCAGAAGGCCGGGAACCACCGTGGTCTCCAGGGTGCGCATCCCGGTCGCCTGTGACTCCAGGCTGATGAAATCGCGGTAGGTGGGCGGTAGGATGCCGCGGTAGGCGTGCCACCAGCGGCTGCGGCCGCCCGCCTCCTCCGACCCCGCCAACATCAGCAGCAGCTCACGCAGTTGGCCGTCCCGTTCCCCGTAGGCGTCGAGGAGTAACCGCACGTCGGCCGGTTTCACCCCGCTGGCGCCGGTTTCGATGCGGCTCACCTTCGACTGGTGCCAACCCACGAGACGGGCCGCCTCACCGCTGGTGAGTCCCGCCCCGGTGCGCAGTGCACGCAGTTCGGCGCCCAGTTTGCGACGCCGCACCGCGGGACCGTTCTGCATGGGTCACTCCTTACTCCTTCCGAGCCGCCCAAATACGGTCTCGCGTCGCAGAGTTCACCGCTTTGAGCGACAGATATATGCATATCCTGGTGGATCGCTCCCCTGACCGGCCCGGTGATGGCAGTCTGGCGAACAAGCACCATTCCGGGACCGTACTCGAACCATCCGCTCCTCGTCGGACTGCGGTCCCGTGGGAAAGGGACGACGTCGCCATGGCAGACCATCTGGAAGCATCCGTCACTCTGCCGAGCGATCCCGCCTCGGTCTCCGCGGCCCGCTCCTACGTGGTGGGAACCCTCGAGGAGTGGGGCCTGCCGTCGGACACCGAAGCGGCCGACACCGTGCGGCTCATCGTCTCCGAGCTGGCCACCAATGCCGTACAGCACACCTTCGGACAGTCACCCACCTTCACGGTCGACATCGCGCTGGACCGTGACGAACATCTGCGCATCGGCGTCACGGACAGTCATCCGCGCTTTCCGAAGAGACTGCCCGCCGCCGTCCAGCAGGACAACGGGCGCGGCATGGTCATCATCCGCTGGCTCACCGCCGAGTGCGGCGGCAAGGTCCGAGTCCGCCCCACCCGCGAGGGCGGCAAGACGGTCTGCATCGAACTCCCCTGGACCATCCCGGCCGAGCCGGTCACGGCAGGACAGCCGGAGCTCTAGCCGGTCCCCGTCCGCCCCTGCTGAACCGCTTCGACGAGCAGGCGGCCAACCCCACTCGGCCGGGCGACGGTTCACCCGGACGGCCACTCACGCACCGGCGTCTGCCGTGCGCGGCCGAACGCCCCGTGCAGCAGGGCCCGGAACGCCTCCGCCGCCGGAGCGACCTCGTCGGGCCGGAAGGCGACCGAGATCGTACGGCGCAGCCGTCCCGCCTCCAGCGGCCGCACCCCGACCGGAGTCACCGCGGTCCGCGCCACCATCTCCGGTACGACGGCCACCCCGAGCCCCGCGCTGACCAGCGCGCACACCACGGCGTACCCGGGGGTCGGCACCAGCAGCGCAGGAGTGGCGCCCGCCTCGGCGAGCAGGGCCTCCACCTCCCGCCGGGCCGGATGGTGCGGGGCCATGCTGATCAGCGGCTGTCCGGCCAGCTGCTCCAGCGGCAGCCGCGACGAGGCGCTGCTCAGCGCATGACCCGGCGCTGTCACCAGCACCAGCTCCTCCACCAGGACCGGCTCCAGGCCGACCGAGGCAGGCGCCGGAGGGGCGTCGCCCGGGTGGTAGGCGTGGGTCAGCGCCAGATCCACCTCACCGGCCGCCACCGCAGCGACCCCGGCCGGCGGGTCGTAGTCGGCGACCGACAGCTCGACGTCCGGGTGTGCCCGGCGGAACGCGCTCAGTGCCGGCGGCAGCAGATGGACGCCCGCGGTCGGGAAGGTGCCGAGCCGCAGCACCCCGCCCGACAGGCCGGTCAGCCGGGCCAGTTCGTGCCGGGCCTTCTCCAGCTCGTCCAGCACCCTCCGGGCCCGCGCCACCAGCACCTCGCCCGCCTCGGTCAGCCGGGCCCCGCGGTGATGCCGCACGAGCAGCGCCGTGCCCGCCTCCCGCTCCAGCTTGGCCAGCTGCTGGGAGAGCGCGGGCGGCGTGTAGCCGAGCCGGTCGGCGGCCCGTGTGATGGAGCCCGCCTCCGCCACGGCAACCAGCGCGGCCAGCCGCGTGGGGTCGTACATGGGACCAGCCTAAAGCAGTGCTTAAGGCTGACCCTGCTCATTCGAAATACCTGCTGAAGGCTCCATCCGTGCACGCTGGCCGTATGGACGCACAGCTCATCGCCTTCACCGGAATCGCCGCCGGCCTCGTCGCCATGCCGGGCGCCGACTTCACGGTGGTCGTACGCAACGCCCTGGTCTCCCGCCGCGCCGGCGCGGTCTGCGGGCTCGGCATCGCGGGCGGCCTCCTGGTGCACACCACGCTGGCGGTGGCCGGAGTCGCGGCCGTGCTGGTCGCCGTACCCGCGCTCTTCCGCGCGCTGCAGCTGCTGGGCGGCGCCTATGTGATGCAGCTCGGCGTGCGGACGCTGTGGTCGCTGCGGCGGCCCGCCGTCGCCTCCGTCGAGGCGGCACCGTCGGCCGCGCACCCGCTGCGGCAGGGCTTCGTCACCAACGTCCTCAACCCGAAGGCCTCGCTGACCTTCCTCAGCCTGCTGCCCCAGTTCGTGCCGTCCGGCGACTCCGCGCTGCCCAGGACGCTGCTGCTCGCGCTGATCGTCTGCACGCTGGCGCTGGCCTGGTTCCAGGCGGTGGCCCTGCTGGTGGACCGCCTCGGCAGGTGGCTGCGCCGGCCCCGGGCCGCCCGCATACTGCAGACGGGCACCGGGGCGGCGCTCACGGTGCTCGGAGCGGCCCTGCTCCTGGAGCCGCTCCTGCCCTGAGCCCGGGTCAGCTGACCCGGCCGTACCAGACGCTCCTGCTCCAGATCTTCTCCAGCCGCACCACGGCCCCGGTCTTCGGCGCGTGCCAGATCTTGCCCTTCCCGGCGTAGATGCCGACGTGGTAGACGCTGGAACCCGAGTGGAAGAACACCAGGTCGCCGGCCTTGCGGTTACTGGCCGAGATGTGGTGCGTCTTGTTGTACTGCTGGGCGGCCGTGCGCGGCAGCTTCTTGCCCGCCTTCTTGAACGAGTAGAGGGTCAGCCCCGAGCAGTCGAAGCGACGCGGCCCGGTGGCCCCCCATGCGTACGGGGCACCCTTCTTGGAGGCCGCGACCTGGAGTGCCTTCGCCGCCGTGCTGGCGGCCGAGGCGTCGGTGGCGAGGCCCGGGACCACGATCGAGCCGCCCACGGCGGCGAGCGTGAGAGCCGAGGCCGTACCGGCCCGGGCCATGAGCGACGGGACACGATTGAGCGCAGTCATGCGCAACCCTTCGTCAGCCGCCTGTGAAGGATGACCTGTCGGATTCGGGCTGGCGAAGTTGCCCGGCCGCGTTGTCGCGGCTTCACCCCAAGGGCTGCTCGGTGCGGGCGCCCGTCTGTGCGACGAACGTCCGTTCCGGCGACCCGTCTTGCCTGGGTCCTCCACTCCTGCCGATCCACTCCTGTCGACCGGTCATCCAGGGCGGCGGCAGGACTCGGCGTCCGCCCGGATCGCCCCGCCGCGGTGGCGGGGGCTTGTCGTCAGACAGGGATCTTCACTCACAGGAGTCGGAAAATCCCAATGGAATCGGGGATTTGTGGCGTTACTCACCACTCACCCGTTCGGGTGGACGCTGCTACGTTCGAGGCATCGTCAAATCCCGCGCGTAGCCCCGGACCTGGGACGAAGCGCTTTCTCGCCGACCTTGAACCGGCGTACTGCGCAAGCCGGGAGACCCGGAAAAAGTTCCGAAGATACGCCGGCCGGGGGTACATCGTTCGGGCCGTTTCGAGTCCGGCTCCGACGGGTCCGTCGACACGAGGGTCCCGTCGGGCCGGACGGGCGTCCGGATCAGCCCACGCAGTCCGGCGGGAGCACGACGCGAGCGGTGCGGCGCTCGCCGTCGAGCACCCTCAAGGCCCGTGCCAGCGTGTCCCCATGCAGCTCCGTCTCGCCGCGCTGATGCATGAGGGCGAGCGCGTCGCGCAGCTCGGACGCCTTGCGCACCAGGGCCTGCGCCGCGCGCAGCCCGCGGTAGGTGTCCCCGGACTGCGCCGGGTTGATCCGGCCCAGCAGGTCGACCGCCTCCAGGTAACGGTCGATCAACTCGCCCTCGGCGCGGGTCAGGGCGGGCAGCGGTGGAAGCTCCGGTGGCAGCATCGGCCGGCTCACCGCGCGTGCTGTGCGCCGGGGGTGTCCCTGCGGCTCGGGACGACGCCGTCCACCAGGCCGTACGCCAGTGCGCCCGGCGCGTCCAGCACCAGCTCCCGCTCCAGGTCCTGGTGGACCTGTTCCGGGGTGCGTCCGGTGTGCAGGACCAGCATCTCCTCCATGAGCGTGCGCGTCCGGACCAACTCCTCGGCCTGGATGACGAGGTCGCTCGGCTGTCCCTGGGCCGGTTCGGGCAGCGCGGGCTGTTCGAGCACCATGCGCGCGTTCGGCAGTGCGAACCGCTTTCCCGTAGTCCCGGCCGCGAGCAGTATCGCTGCGGCCGAGGCGGCCTGGCCCAGGCAGTACGTCTCCACGTCGCAGGTGACGTAGCGCATCGTGTCGTAGACCGCCGTCATCGCGCTGAACGAGCCGCCCGGGCAGTTGAGGTACAGCGTGATGTCCCGGTCCGGGGCCGCGTGTTCGAGGTGCATGAACTGCGTGATCACATCGGTCGCCGCCGTGTCGTCGAGCGGCGTCCCGAGGAGGACGACGCGGTTCTCGAACAGCTTCGAGTACGGATCGAGCGTGCGGTGGCCCGTGCTCGTGCGCTCGGTGAACTCGGGCAGGACGTGACGGGCGGACGGTCGGGTCATGGGCATACCCCTTCCTCGCGACAGGGCCTGCGGTGGCCTCGCTTCTGTAAAAAATGTACAGGACGTACGTGACGTTAGAATGGGGGCATGGCCTACGAGATTCCGGTGACGCAAGCCAGGGCTGAGCTCGCCGACCTGATCAACCGGGTGGTGTACGGCGGTGAGCGCGTCGTCGTGACGCGGCACGGCAAGCCGTTGGTCGCGCTGGTCTCGGCCGCGGACCTGGAGCGGCTCGACGCCCTCGACGCGCCGGCCGAGGACCAGTCGGTGGTCACCTCGGTGTCCCGCGTCCGTGAGGTCGAGTCCGCGGCCCGGGAGCGGCAGCGCTTCGGGATCGCGGCCGAGCATCGGGGGCCCGGCATCTCGTAGCCGGGTATGTGCGGGCTCATCGTGCAGTCATGTGTTGATCAAGGTCTGGTTAACGTCGCTGAAACTCCGGCGAACTAGCCTGCCGATCCACGCCACCAGGGGTTTTTCTGCCCGCGTTGATCATGTTCGGGCGAATTTGTCTGTGTGTTACACCTATCCCGTCATGGTGGCTGCGGCAACCGGACCCCGCACGGTCCGGAGCAAGGACTGTGAGGTGGGACGTGCAACTGACCCCGCACGAGCAAGAGAGGCTGCTGATCCATGTGGCGGCCGACGTGGCCGAGAAGCGCAGGGCCCGTGGGCTCAGGCTCAACCACCCGGAAACGGTCGCCCTCATCACGTCGCACATCCTCGAGGGCGCGCGTGACGGCCGTACCGTCGCCGAGCTGATGTCCTCCGGCCGCAAGCTCCTCACCAGGGAAGACGTCATGGACGGCGTCCCCGAGATGATCCACGACGTGCAGGTCGAGGCCACCTTCCCGGACGGCACCAAGCTCGTCACCGTCCACGAGCCGATCGTCTGAGGGGGCCGCGATGATTCCCGGAGAGGTGCTTTTCGCGGACGGCCCCGTCGTTTGCAACGAGGGCCGCGAGGTCACCCGGCTGACCGTGCTCAACGCCGCCGACCGGCCCGTCCAGGTCGGCTCCCACTACCACTTCGCCGAGGCCAACCCCGGCCTGGAGTTCGACCGGACCGCCGCCCACGGCAAGCGGCTGAACGTCGCCGCCGGCACCGCCGTACGCTTCGAGCCCGGCATCCCCGTCGCCGTCGAACTCGTGCCCCTCACCGGCGCCCGGATCGTGCCCGGACTGCGCGGCGAGACCGGAGGCGCCCTCGATGCCTGAGATCTCCCGCGCCGCCTACGCCGACCTGTTCGGCCCCACCACCGGCGACCGCATCCGGCTCGCCGACACCGACCTGCTGATCGAGATC
This sequence comes from Streptomyces sp. NPDC085866, assembly GCF_044541035.1. NCBI lineage: Bacteria > Bacillati > Actinomycetota > Actinomycetes > Kitasatosporales > Streptomycetaceae > Streptomyces > Streptomyces sp. NPDC085866. Next base: position 86,112 of record NZ_JBITSQ010000013.1, on the reverse strand, counting down.
GAGGAGGACCGTTGCGGCGGTCCCGGGCTCGCCGGCGACGAGGCGGTCTTCGGCGGTGGCAAGGTCATCCGCGAGTCCATGGGCCAGTCGCGTGCCACGCGCGCGGAAGGCACCCCCGACACCGTCATCACCGGTGTCGTCATCGTCGACCACTGGGGGATCGTCAAGGCCGACGTCGGCATCCGCGACGGCCGGATCACCGGCATCGGCAAGGCGGGCAACCCCGACACCATGGACGGTGTGCACCCCGACCTGGTGATCGGTCCCGAGACCGAGGTCATCGCCGGCAACGGACGGATCCTCACGGCCGGCGCCATCGACGCGCACGTCCACTTCATCTGCCCGCAGATCGTCGACGAGGCCCTCGCCTCCGGCATCACCACCCTGGTCGGCGGCGGCACCGGACCGGCCGAGGGTTCCAAGGCGACCACCGTGACGCCCGGCCCCTGGCACCTGGCCCGGATGCTGGAGGCGATGGAGCAGTACCCGCTCAACATCGGCTTCCTCGGCAAGGGCAACACCGTCTCGCACGAGGCGATGCTCTCCCAGATCCGCGGCGGCGCCCTGGGCCTCAAGCTGCACGAGGACTGGGGGTCCACCCCGGCCGTCATCGACGCGGCCCTGACCGTCGCCGAGCGCACCGGCATCCAGGTCGCCATCCACACCGACACCCTCAACGAGGCCGGTTTCGTCGGCGACACCCTCGCCGCGATCGCCGGCCGGGGCATCCACGCCTACCACACCGAGGGCGCCGGCGGCGGGCACGCGCCGGACATCATGACCGTGGTCTCCGAGCCGCACGTGCTGCCCAGCTCGACCAACCCGACCCGGCCGTTCACCGTCAACACCGCCGAGGAACACCTCGACATGCTGATGGTGTGCCACCACCTGAACCCGGCGGTCCCGGAGGACCTGGCCTTCGCCGAGTCCCGGATCCGGCCGTCCACCATCGGCGCGGAGGACATACTCCACGACCTCGGCGCGATTTCGATCATCTCCTCCGACTCCCAGGCCATGGGCCGGGTCGGCGAGGTCGTCCTGCGCACCTGGCAGACCGCGCACGTCATGAAGCGGCGGCGGGGCGCGCTGCCCGGCGACGGGCGGGCGGACAACCGGCGGGTACGCCGCTACGTCGCCAAGTACACGATCAACCCGGCGCTCGCCCAGGGCCTGGCCCGCGAGATCGGCTCCGTCGAGACCGGCAAGCTCGCCGACCTGGTGCTGTGGGAGCCCGCGTTCTTCGGGGTCAAGCCGCACCTCGTCATCAAGGGCGGCCAGATCGCGTACGCACAGATGGGTGACGCCAACGCCTCCATCCCGACGCCGCAGCCGATCCTGCCCCGGCCGATGTACGGGGCGATCGGACGGGCGCCGGCCGCCAACTCGTTCAACTTCGTGGCCCCGGCGGCCATCGAGGACGGCCTGCCGGGGCGGCTGCAGCTGGGCAAGCGCTTCGTCGCCATCGACTCGACGCGCGGGGTGACCAAGGCGGACATGCGGGAGAACGACGCACGTCCCAAGGTGCGGATCGACCCCGACAGCTTCGCCGTGCACATCGACGGCGAGCTGGTCGAGGCGGCTCCGGCCGTCGAACTGCCCATGGCCCAGCGCTACTTCCTCTTCTGATGTCCAGGGCAGCACTGCTCGTCCTGGCCGACGGCCGCTTCCCCGCCGGAGGGCACGCGCACTCCGGTGGGGCGGAGGCCGCCGTCAAGGCGGGACGGATCACCTCCGCGGCGAGCCTGGAGGACTTCTGCCGAGGGCGGCTGCACACCGCAGGCCTGGTCGCAGGCGCCCTGGCGGCCGCCGCCGTCCTGGGTGTCGAGCCCCGGGAGCTGGACGCGGCCGCGGACGCCCGCACCCCCTCGCCGGCGCTGCGGGCCGCCGCGCGCAGGCTCGGCAGGCAGCTGATGCGAGCCGCGCGCGCGAGCTGGCCGTCGGCCGAACTCGACGCGCTGGCAGGTGAGTTCCCCAAGGGGGCCCATCAGCCGGTCGTGCTCGGAGTCGCGGCGAGAGCGGCCGGCCTCGGCCCCATGGACGCCGCGTACTGCGCGGCGTACGAGGCTGTGAGCGGGCCGGCGACGGCCACGGTCCGTCTGCTGAGCCTCGACCCGTTCGACGCGACGGGAGTTCTGGCCCGGTTGGCTCCGGAGCTGGATCGCGTCGCGGATTCGGCGGTGGAGGCGGCGCGCAGGGTGGTCGACGAGGGTGTCGATGCCTTGCCCGCGGCGTCGGGGCCCTTGCTGGAGATCGGCGCAGAGTGGCACGCGGCCTGGCCGGTACGGCTGTTCGCGTCGTAGAGCCCGCGGCGGAGCCACTGATGGATGCAGCGCCCCGCCGCCCCTACCCGTCCCATCCCCCAGGGGCTCCGTCCCTTCGACCCCGCCAGGGGCCCCGCCCCCTGGACCCCTCATCGGCCTGAACGGCCTCGTCCTCGAACGCCGGACGGGCTGATTGTTGCCGGACTTGGCTGAAATGGAGCCGCCTTATGCACCTCGACCACACCCACCACGGCCCCGCCGCCATCAGCGCGGACGCGCGTCGCCCCGACGGCTCCCGCCGCGCGCTGCGCATCGGGCTCGGCGGACCCGTCGGCTCCGGGAAGACCGCGACCGTCGCCGCGCTGTGCCGGGCGCTGCGCGACCAGCTGTCCCTGGCCGTCGTCACCAATGACATCTACACCCGCGAGGACGCCGAGTTCCTGCTCCGGGAGGCCGTGCTGCCGCCCGAGCGGATCACGGCCGTGGAGACCGGGGCCTGCCCGCACACCGCGATCCGCGACGACATCTCCGCCAACCTCGAGGCCGTGGAGGATCTGGAGGACGAGGTCGGGCCGCTGGACCTGATCCTCGTCGAGTCCGGCGGGGACAACCTCACCGCCACCTTCTCCAAGGGGCTCGTGGACGCGCAGATCTTCGTGATCGACGTGGCGGGCGGTGACGACATCCCGCGCAAGGGCGGGCCCGGCGTCACCACCGCCGACCTGCTCGTCGTCAACAAGACCGACCTTGCGCCGTACGTCGGCTCCGACCTGGCCCGGATGGCCGCCGACGCCAAGGCGCAGCGGGCCGAACTTCCGGTCGTCTTCCAGTCGTTGCGCGAGCAGGCCGGCGTCGCGGACGTGGCCGCGTGGGTCCGGGAGCGGCTCGCCGCGTGGGCGGCATGACGGCGAGCGGCGTCCGGGCGAACGCCCGGATCGTCGCCCGCGCCGACGGACGCGGCGGTACGGCGCTGCCCGTGCTGGACGGCGAGGGCCCGCTGGCGCTGCGCCGCACCCGGGCGAGCGGCGGCGAGGCGCGGGTGATGGTCGTCGGCGCGATGAGCGGCCCGCTCGGCGGGGACCGCTTCTCGCTGGAGGCGCGAGTGGAGGAGGGCGCCCGGCTGTACGTCGGCTCGGCCGCCGCCACCATCGCGCTCCCGGGTCAGGGCAAGGGCGAGGCCCGCTACGACGTGCGGCTGGACGTGGCCGACGACGGCGAACTGCGCTGGCTGCCCGAGCAGCTGATCTCGGCCGGCGGCAGCGACCTGTACGTCACCACGCGGGCCGAACTCGCCGCCGGGGCACGGCTCGTGCTGCGCGAGGAGCAGGTGCTCGGCCGGGTCGCAGAGGCACCGGGGCGGCTCAACAGCCGGCTCACGGTGCGTGTCGCGGGCCGGACCGTGCTGGACCAGGAGCTGTCCTGCGGGCCCGGCGCGCCGGGCGGCTGGGACGGGCCCGCCGTGCTTGCCGGACACCGCTCGGTGGGTCAACTGGTCGTCGTAAGACCCGAGTTCGCCGCACAGCCGGTTGCGGCGCGGATGCTGGGGGAGTCCGCCGCGCTGGTACCGCTGGCGGGACCCGCCGTACTCGTCAGCGCCGTGGCCCCCGACGCTCTCGGGCTGCGGCGGCTGCTGGACGAGGCGCTGGCCCTGCTGGCCTGAAATGGCGCACGTTCCGCTCAGCGGGACGTGATCGTCCGTTTATCGGATTGGTAAAGAAACGTCTGCGACCCCTGTTCTCAGACGGCTCACAGCGGAGAGGATCCCCGCCTGACCACTCTTATAACTCTGTTGGGGGAGGGGCCCACTTGAGGGAGAACAGACCGAAGAGCCGCCTGCTGGCGTTCGGTTCGGCCGGAGCACTCGTCACCGCGACCCTGATGGCCGGCGCGGTGTCGGCTCCCGCGGCCAGCGCCGACAGCCGCCACGGACAGGACCGCGAGGCCAGGGGCGCCCAGATCGCCGCCGCCCGCGCCGCCAAGGCCGGCATCGACTGGCAGGACTGCCCTGCCGACTGGGGCCTGGAGAAGCCCATCCAGTGCGGCTGGGTCTCCGTGCCGCTCGACTACGCCAAGCCGTACGGCAAGCAGATCAAGCTCGCCGTCGACCGCATCGGCAACACGGGGACCGCCGAGGAGCGCCAGGGTGCCCTCGTCTACAACCCGGGCGGTCCCGGCGGCTCCGGTCTGCGCTTCCCGCGCCGGGTCGTCACCAAGAACGCCATCTGGGCGAACGTCGCGAAGGCCTATGACTTCGTGGGCTTCGACCCGCGCGGCGTCGGCCACTCGGCGCCCATCTCCTGCGTCGACCCGCAGGAGTTCGTCAAGGCGCCCAAGGCCGACCCGGTCCCGGACACCGAGGCCGACAAGACTGCGCAGCGCAAGCTGGCCCGCGAGTACGCGCAGGGCTGCGCCGAGCGCAGCGGCGCCATGCTGCCCCACATGACCACGCCGAACACCGCCCGCGACCTGGACGTCATCCGCGCCGCGCTGGGCGAGAAGAAGCTCAACTACCTCGGCGTCTCCTACGGCACCTACCTCGGCGCCGTGTACGGCACCCTCTTCCCGGGCCACCTGCGCCGCATGGTCGTGGACAGCGTGGTCGACCCGTCGCGCGAGAACATCTGGTACGAGGCCAACCTGAACCAGGACATCGCCTTCGAGGGCCGCTGGAAGGACTGGGAGGACTGGGTCGCCGCGAACGACGCCGCCTTCCACCTCGGCACCACCCGCGCCGCCGTCCAGGCCAAGTGGCTCGAGCTGCGCGCCACCGCCAAGAAGAACCCCATCGGCGGAGTCGTCGGCCCGGCCGAGCTGATCTCCTTCTTCCAGAGCGCCCCGTACTACGACTCCTCGTGGGTGCCGGTCGCCTCGGTGTTCAGCAAGTACGTCGCCGGTGACACCCAGGCGCTCGTCGACGCGGCCGCCCCCGACCTGTCGGACACGGCCGGCAACATCAGCGCCGAGAACGGCAACGCCGTCTACACCGCCGTCGAGTGCGCCGACGCCAAGTGGCCCACCAGCTGGCGCAAGTGGGACCGGGACAACACCCGGCTCAACAAGGACTACCCGTTCATGACCTGGGCCAACGCCTGGATGAACCTGCCCTGCGCCACCTGGCCGACCAAGCAGCTGACCCCGGTGGACGTCAAGACGCACCGTGGCCTGCCGCCGGTGATGATCGTGCAGTCCACGCGTGACGCGGCGACCCCGTACCCGGGCGCCGTCGAACTGCACAAGCGCTTCAAGGGCTCCCGCCTGATCACCGAGGAGGGCGCGGGCTCCCACGGTGTGACCAGCCTGGTCAACCCCTGCATCAACGAGCGGGTCGACAGCTACCTGATCGACGGCAAGCTGGACACCGCCGACGTGACCTGCGCGCCGCACGCGACGCCCAAGCCGTAACCCCTCCGGTACGGCGACGAGGGGCGGCCGGGCTCTCCGGCCGCCCCTTCGTCATGTCCCCGCCGGCCAGGCGTCCTCGGTCGCGTAGTCGAAGAGGTCGGGATAGGCCCGGGCCAGCAGCGGAAAACACTCCCGCCAGTCTCCCTCGGCGAGCCGTTTGCGCAGCCACTCCACCGTCTCCGGCAGGCTCTCCTCGTACGACACCACCGGACGGTAGCCCAACTCCCGCTCGGCGGCGGACATGTCGAGGACGACCGGCAACGGCACCGACCAGGGAGTGCCGCCCACGGATCCGGCGGGCGGCGGACCGGCCACGAGCGTGGTCTCCGGCTCCGCGCCCATGACCGCGTCGATCGCCGCCCCGATCCCGGCCACCGTCGGCGCCTGCGGATCAACGGCGTTGAGCACCCGGGACCCGGGGCGGGCCGCGGCCAGCCGGACCAGTTCGGCGATGTTCCGGGCGCTCGCCGGATGGAACCGGCTCTCCCCGCCGTACGCGAGCACCCGCCTGCCCCGCCCGTCCAGGTGCCGCTTCACGAAGTACAGCTCACGGGGGAGCGGACTGAACGGCCCGTGCACCGCGCCCGCCCGCAGCACGGTCGTCGGCAACTCCGCGCTCTTCGCGAGCAGTTCACGCTCCAGGGCCGCCTTGCGGGTGCTGTAGGTCGCCTCGCCCGGCGCCACGGTCGGCTGCGTCTCCGCGATCGGCACCGGGTACGCCGGGAAGCCGTCGGGCTCGTCCAGGGTGTCGAAGCCCCGCCCCTTGCCGTCCTCGTACACGGACACGCTGGAGATCACGACCGCTGAGCCGATCCGGCCCGCGAGGTCGGTCAGCTGCCGTGCGTGCCCGGCGTCGTACGCGACCATGTCGACCACCAGATCGCAGCCGTCGCCCACTACCGCCGCGAGCGCCCCGTCGTCGGAACGGTCCAGCCGGACCGCCCGCACCCCCGTGCCCCACGACTCGTCCCGGCCACCGCCCCGCGAGGCGGCCGTCACGTCCCAGCCGTCCCGTTCCAGTGCCGCCACCGCCGGACGGCCGATCTGTCCGCTCGCCCCGATCACCACAGCCCGTTTCATGGGGCGAGCCTAGGCACGCGGCACGCTGGTGGCGGAGTCGTTCTGCCGACGGCAGATCAGCCGAGCGGCGCCCGCGGGAACTTGCGCTCCTTCTTCTCGGCCGTCTGCTCCGCCTTGACGACGGCCGCGTACTGGTCGACGTACTCCTGCTCGGACAACGAGAGGATGGCGTACATGATCTCGTCGGTCACGGCCCGCAGGATGGCCTTCTCGTGCTCCATACCGGCGTAGCGGGAGAAGTCGAGCGGCTTGCCGAAACGGATGACCACGGGGTGGATGTTCGGAATGACCTTGCCGGGCGGCTGCGCCTCGAAGGTGCCGATCATCGCACAGGGCACCACCGGCACCCCCGCCTTCAGCGCCATGACCGCGACCCCGACCTTGCCCTTGTACAGCCGGCCGTCGTGCGAGCGGGTGCCCTCCGGGTAGATGCCCAGCAGCTCGCCCTTGCTCAGCACTCCGAGTCCCTCGCGGATCGCGGCCTGTCCCGCGTCCTTGCCGGAGCGGTCCACCGGGATCTGACCGGCGCTGCGGAAGAAGAACGCGGTGAGGCGGCCCTTGATGCCGGGCCCGGTGAAGTACTCCGCCTTGGCGAGGAAGGTGATGCGCCGCTTCAGTATCGCCGGCATCAGGAAGTGGTCGGAGAAGGACAGATGGTTTCCCGCGACGATCGCCGGCCCCGACGCCGGCACGTTCTCCAGCCCCTCGATCCGGGGGCGGAAGACCAGTCTCAGCAGGGGGCCCAGCAGGACGTACTTGAGCAGGTAGTAGAACACGGTTCGTCCCTCACTTTGCTCATGCGCGTCCGTGGTTATCTGCAGCTGCGTTCAGCCGGTCTCATGCTGACACTTTACCGAGCCCACTGACAGATAGTCAGGTGTGGTCCAGGGTCTGGGAGCGGTATCGCGACTCCCACTCTCCGCTGGTGCGACCGGCCCCGCCTGCATAGCGTGATCACATGACCACAGAAACGGCCCGGCCCGCTCTCGACGACCGGCGGTGGAAAGCGCTCGGGGTCTGTCTGACCGCGGGCTTCATCTCGCTGCTCGACGTCTCGATCGTGAACGTGGCTCTGCCTTCCATGGAGCGCGGGCTCGGTGCCTCCGAAGCCACCCAGTCCTGGGTGGTGTCCGGGTACGCCCTCGCGTTCGGGCTCGCGCTGGCGCCGGCGGGACGACTGGGTGACCTGCGTGGGCGCCGCCAGGCGCTGTTGTTCGGCCTCGGCGTGTTCACGGCCGCGTCGGTGGGATGCGGTCTCGCTGCCGGCCCCACCTGGTTGGTGGTGTTCCGGCTGGTCCAGGGTGCGGCCGCCGGTGTGGTGGCACCGCAGACCTCGGGGTTGATCCAGCAGATGTTCCAGGGCGCCGAGCGGGCTCGGGCTTTCGGTTTCCACGGCAGCGTCGTCGCCGTGTCCACCGCGGTGGGCCCGCTCGCGGGCGGACTGCTGATCCAGGCGTTCGGCACGGACGACGGCTGGCGCTGGGTGTTCTTCGTCAATGTGCCCATCGGGGTGGCCGCCCTCATCGCGGGGCACCGGCTGCTGCCCCGCCTCCCGGTGCCGAGCGACAAACGGGAGAAGTTCGATCCGATGGGCGTACTGCTGCTCGGCACGGGCGTGCTCGCGGTGCTGCTTCCCCTGGTCCAGGAACAGCAGTGGCAGGGGCGGGCGAAGTGGGTACTGCTCCCGGTGGGCGCACTGCTGCTGGGGGCTTTCTGGATGTGGGAAAGGATCCAGGGCAGTCGGGGCAAGGCGCCGCTGGTCGACCTCGGGCTCTTCTCCCTGCGCTCCTTCACGCTCGGCACCCTGATCAGCCTCACGTTCTTCGGGGGGCTCACCACCATCTTCTTCGTCCTGTCCCTGTTCCTGCAGAACTCCGTCGGATACAGCGCCCTTGCCGCCGGTGTGACGATCCTGCCGTTCGCGGTCGCCTCGGCGGTCGGCGCGGCCTTCGGGGGACGGCTGGTGACGCGTTACGGCCGCAGCCTGGTCGTCATCGGCCTGAGTGCGGTGGCTCTCGGGCTGCTCGGCGTCGTGTCGGCCGTTCAGCTGGTGCCCGGCGAAGGCGTGGGCTGGGCCATGGCGCTGCCGCTGGTCATCGGCGGGATCGGGTCCGGTCTCACGGTCTCGCCCAACACGACCCTCACCCTTGTGCTCGTGCCGGTACGACGGGCCGGTGCGGCCGGCGGGGTGATGCAGACCGGCCAGCGCATCGGCTCGGCCGTGGGTATCGCCGTGGTCGGCGCCGTGTATTTCGCGCACCTCTCCAACCACGGCCGTGCCACGACGGCCCTTCAGCTCGGGCTGCTCACCGCCATGGCCATCATCCTCGTCGCCCTGGTCCTGGCCGTGGCCGATCTGCGGGAGCGCCGGGCGCATCCGGGCCGCGACGACCTCGCGGCGACGCTACGGCGGGGCGTGGGGGAGAGCGGGGCCGGCGAGAAGGCGGGCCGCGGGGCCTGAGGCCGGGCGGTCCTCAGCCACCAGAACAGAGATGAACGCCGTGCGTCAGCCCTTCGAGGCGCAAGGCAGCCGACGCGCTGCGAAAAGAACCATCGAAATCTTCAGCGCGGTCGAAATGGTCAAGGCCTGCAGGAAGGGCATTCCCATGAGCCACAGTGCCACCATCATGGCCGTGAGGACCAGGAAAACCGGGAGCAGGTTGGTCTGCTTCACCGCGGAACGCAGAACACTCGTGAGTGTTCGAGGCTGAGTCACCGTATCGATCGCACCAACGCGGATCTCTTCTTCGTCGACTTGCGGCATTCTCTTTCCTTCCCGCGGGCTCGTTTCCGCTAGCGAGCCTAGGTATGGCCCGATGGGGTTGCCACCGCAGCTACTCCGACGTCGTCCGTACGCGTCCGGTGATGTGAACCTTTACGCCCGTTGGGAGGTATGCGAGCGAGTGTCGCGCGGGCATCCGCCGATTCGGTCCTACGTTCCGGACATGAAACGGAACCATGTTCGGTACGCCGCGTTCGTCGCCGTACTTCTCGGTGCGGGCCCGGCTGCTTTCCCGGCCTCGGCGGTCTCCCTCCCGGCCGCGCGGACCATGACGGTGCGCCCGGGTGAGTCGATCCAGAAGGCGGTGGACGCCGCCCACGCCGGTGACACGGTCTTGGTGCAGGCCGGCACCTACCACGAGAGTGTCACGGTCAAAACCTCCGGACTGACCCTCCGCGGCGTCGGTCCGCGCACGGTGATCGTGCCTCCCGTGAAGAAGGCCGTCCCCAGCCCCAAGGCAGCGGTCGGCTGTGTTGAGGGCGGCAAGGGCATCTGTGTGGTCGGGCTCAGGAACAAGCCCGTCACGGACGTGACCGTCTCCGACCTGAAGGTGACGGGCTTCTCCAGCGTGGGTCTGTGGTCCTTGGCCACCGACCGCCTGACCGTGCAGCGGGTGAGAGCCGAGAAGAACGGCAAGTGGGGCATCTCGCAGGAGCACTCCACGCGCGGTGTGTTCAAGAACAACGTCGCCCGCAACAACGGTGACGCCGGCCTGTACCTCGCCAACACGACGATGTCGGAGAAGGGGGCCACGGACAGCCGGGGCCTGGTCGTGCAGGGCAACACCCTGGAGGGCAACCGGAACGGCCTGACGGTCCTGCGCCTGCGAAACCTCAAGGTCCAGCGGAACTACCTGACCGGGAACTGCACCGGGATGATCGTGATCGGAGACGAGAACAAGCCCCGGGCCGGCGCGCTCACCGTCAGCGAGAACTATGTGCTGCGCAACAACAAGTACTGCGCCAAGACGGCCCGGCTGCCGTTCGTGCAGGGCTCCGGGATCGTACTGTCCGGTGCGGAGAGCGTTCTGCTGACGCACAACATGGTCGCGGGCAACAGCGGCCGGTCGCCGCTGTCGGGCGGGGTCGTGCTGTTCAAGAGCATGGTCGGCGTGGGCAACGACAAGAACCGCGTCGACGAGAACTGGTTCATCGGCAACGCCCCGGCCGACCTGGTCAATCAGAACGCCTCGAAGGGCAGCAACCTCTTCCGCGGCAACTTCTGCCGGGTCTCGGTCCCGGCCGGACTGTGCTGAGCTGAGCCGGCCCGTCGGCCGTGCGGGCTCCTTGAACCGAGCAGTGTCCCTTCGCGTCGCTCCCCGCGAGCGCTGCGAAGGGACACTGCCGTTGCACCGGCTGGTGAAGGTGGCCCGCGTGACGGTCCCGGGCGGGCTCAGGCAGGAGCGAGTGCGGGCAGCAGACGCAGGGCGTTCCCGCGGTTGATGCGGCCGCGTTCCCGCTCGCCGAGGGCGGGATCCCCGTCCAGAGCGGGGGTGGTCACTTCGGTGACCACCCGTGTGGGGGTGGGTGGCCAGTCGCTTCCGTAGAGGATCCGGGAGGAACCCGCGGCGGCCAGCAGAGTGGGCGTGGCCGACGGGGACATGGGCGCGGCCGTGTCGTAGTAGAAGCGGTGCAGGTAGTCGCGGACGCGGCCGGGGTCGACGGCGGGGACGAGCTGGCGGCCGAAGACCTCGACCCGGCTCGCGATGTAGGGGAGGTACCCGCCGCCGTGCGGGAGGATGAAGGTGAGCCGCGGGAAGCGGTCCAGAGTGCCGTTCATGATCAGACTCAGGGCGGCGCGGGTGGTGTCCATGAGGAAGTCGCACACGAACGGCGGTACGCCCTGGGGGGCGCCGGAGGTGTTCACCTGCATGGGGTGCGTGCTGATCACGGCGGCGCGTTCGTCCAGTTCCGCCATGATCGGGTCGAGTGCGGGGTCGCCCAGGTACGTGTTGCCCGTGCTGGTGCGCGCGCTGACGCCTACGGCCCCGAGCTGGTCCATTCCGTGGGAGACGGACCAGCGGGAGAGTTCGGCGTCGTCGAGGAAGACGGGCGTGAAGAAGGCGAAGCGGCCGGAGTGCCTGGTGGCCAGGGCGCCGGCGGCGTCGAGGGCGACACGCGTGCTCTCCTTGCGTGCCGCAGCCTCCTTGAAGCGTCCCAGCATGGCGACGGTGAGGACACTGGTGTGCGTGCCGGTCCGATCCATCAGGTCCAGGGCGGCGGTTTCGTCCCACCGGGTCCACGGCGGCAGGCTGTCACGGTCCGCAATCCCGTTCTTCTCGGCCCACCGCACCCATTCGGGGGCGGTGTAGTGGTGGTGGACGTCTATTCGTTCGTGTCGGGCGTCGTCGTCGCTCAGTGCGGTGCGGTGGCCTATGTCGCCCGGAGCTTGCAGGTCGGTCGGCATGGAAGGGGCTCCCTACGGTGGAAGGGTCCGGGGGCGTCGAAGAGCGGGATCAGCGGCTGAGGAGGCCTTCGAGGACGTGCGTCAGCTCGGGTGCGGGGTCCGCGGGCAGGCCTGCGGAGCGCCAGGCGACGATTCCGTCGGGGCGGACGAGCACCGCGCCCTGAGGGGTGACGCCGTGGACGGCGGCCCAGTCCGCGCCACCGCCATCGGTGCCGTGGGCGGCCGTGGTGTCGAGGTCGAAGTCCGGCCCGGCGCCGATGCGGTAGGACACCAGGGGGACGCCGAGCTTGGCCGCTGCGGCCTGGGCGGCCGACGGCCACGGCCCGTCCGAAAGACCGGAGAGCAGGACGAAACTCCGCTCGTACAGATCGACGGTCGACTTGGTGTCCCCGTTGTGCACGACGGTCATGTGCGGGGCCCGGGTACCGGGGTCCGCCTGCAGGCGGAGTGTCTCCGGGATGGTCGGCGCTTCGGTGTCCGCGCCGGACACGGCCGTGGAGAGGTAGCGGTAGCCGAGGGACACGGTCATCAGGTCCGTGCTCTGGCCCGGTCCCTGTGCGGCGGCGTAGCCGGGGTGCTCCTCGCGTGCCGCTTGCTCGATGGCCCGGGCGATCGTGGCCAGGGCGACCGGGCGCCGTTCGTTCTCGTAGGTGTCCAGCAGGCCCTCTCCCGCCCAGCCGTGCAGCACCGCGGTGATCTTCCAGGCCAGGTTGTGAGCGTCCTGGATGCCTGTGTTGGATCCGAACGCGCCGGTGGGGGGCATCTCGTGGGCCGAGTCACCGATGAGGAAGACGCGTCCCTGCCGGTAGCGGTCGGCGACCCGGTCCGCCGCGTGCCACGGGGCGCGCCCGGTGACCTCGACGTCCAGGTCCCGTACGCCGGCAGCGGCCCTGACGTGGTCCGCGATGCGCGTGTCGGTGAAGTGCTCGAGCGTCTGGCCGCGCTCGGGGAACCACGGGATGTGGAAGACCCACTTCTCCTCGTTGTCGACGGGCAGCAGGACCCCGTCGCCCTCGGTCCCGTTCAGGTAGCAGACGAGGAACCGCTGATCGCCCACCACTTCGCGCAGGAGCTTGCTGCGGAAGGTGACGCTGACGTTGTGGAACAGGTCGCCCCCTCCGCTCTGTCCGATGCCCAGGCGCTCGCGCACGGGGCTGCGCGGCCCGTCGGCCGCCAGGAGGTAGGCCGTGCGCATCGTGTACGTCCGACCGCTCTCCCGTTCGCGCAGTTCGCACGTCACGCCGTCCCGGTCCTCGGTGAAGGAGACCAGCTCCGTACCGAAGCGCACGTCCCCGCCCAGTCGACGGGCGTGGTCCAGCAGGACCGGCTCCAGGTCGTTCTGGCTGCACGCGCACCGCAGGGTGGAGCACACGTCCTTCTCGGGGGGCTTCCCGCCGGTGAGCCGGGCCGAGAGCCATCTGCTCTGACCACCCGACAGTTTGTCCGTCTGCATGATGCCGTGATTGCCGGACAGGTTGGCCGCGGCCTTTCTGATGTCCGGTTCCACGCCGGCGGTGCGGAACAACTCCATGGTCCGCATGTTGTTCCCCCGGCCCCGGGGGTGTTCGGAAGTGGCGGCCCGGCGTTCGGCGACCATATGGCTGACGCCCAGTCTTCCCAGAAACACCGACGCGGACAGTCCGACAAGCGAACCGCCCACGATCAATACCGGCACCAATTCTTCGTCGCGCCTGTCCACGGCCCGTCCTCCTCCAGTGACCCAGCGGTAGTTCGGGCAGCAATTCGAACTCATGGCGGCCCTGGGTTCGAACCTGTCATACGGCCCCAGGGTCGGCAATCGGTCCTTCCCTCGGACGGCGCATTCGTCGTCTCCGCGACCGCACCGTGCCGAAGAGGTCGGTCAGCGTCAGGGTGAATCGCGTTTTCCCGTTACGGGTGGCGTCAATGCATTCCTGCGTTCCAGCATTCAGCCGACTCGTGCCACTGCGGGAAGAGAAGAAGGGCCGTCGATGACTCAGATGCAAGAGCAGGAGACCGCGGACGAGACAGCCCGGGCAGTGGACGCGGCATCCCGCGGCTGCCCCGAATACCGGTCCAACCCGCACCCTCTCTATCAGCATCTGCGTGAGAACGCGCCCGTGTGCCGTCTCACCCCGCCGCACGGTGTGGACTCGTACCTCATCACGCGGTTCGAGGACGCGAAGGCAGCCCTGGCCGACCCGCGGATCAGCAAGGACATGTACGCGGCCATCGATGCCTACCGTTCCATCTTCGGCGACTCCTCCATCGCCCTGGACGACAACATGCTGTTCGCCGACCCGCCGAAGCACACGCGGCTGCGCCGGATCGTCAGCCGTGCCTTCGTCCCTCGCCGTATCGAGGCCCTGCGCCCGCGGATCCAGGAGATCACCGACGCGCTGCTCGACAAGTGCTCCACCCTGCAGTCCGTCGATCTGCTGTCGGCCTTCGCCTTCCCGCTGCCCCTTCAGGTGATCTGCGAGCTGATCGGCGTCCCCGAGGAGGAGAGGCAGGAGGTCCAGCAGTGGTGCAGCGTCGTGGCGCGGACCGGTTTCAGCAAGAAGGACAAGGACCGGCTGGCCGAGGCGGAGACCGCGCTCCGGGAGTACTTCGAGGTCCTGATCGCCCGTAAGCGGAAGGCCCCCGAGGACGACCTGCTGAGCGTGCTCATCCAGACGAGCGACGAGCAGGAGTCGCTGACGGACGGCGAGTTGCTGTCCACGCTGTGGGTGCTGCTGTTCGCCGGCCACAAGACGACCGCCTACCTCATCGGCAATGCCGTCTACACCCTGCTCACGCATCCCGAGCAGCTCAAGCAGGTGATCGACTCGCCCGAACTCCTGCCGAACGCCATCGAGGAGATCATCCGCTTCGAGGGCTCGGTCGAGAACGCGACCTTCCGCCACGCGCTCGAGGACATCACCATCGCGGGGACGCTCATTCCCAAGGGCTCGCTGGTGCAGATCGCGGTCACCTCGGCCAACCGGGACGCCGCCGCGTTCGAGAGCCCCGACGCCTTCGACATCGCCCGGTCGGGCGTGCAGAGCAACCACCTGGGATTCGGTACGGGCCCGCACTACTGCCTCGGCGCACCGCTGGCCAGGATGGAGATGCAGATCGCCCTGGCCTCGCTCTTCCGCCGCTTCCCCATGCTCTCCCTGGCCATTCCGGCCGACGAGGCCAAGTGGCTGACCGTGCCCTTCCCCGCGTTCCGCGGCCTGACCGAGCTGCCCGTCGCGCTGGACCCCTCCAGGGTTCTGGACGACTGGGCATCCGGGATGCCCGACATCGCGTGAGACTCTTGCCGGAGTGCGTGAGGGACCAGGAGCATGCCGCACGAGTGGATCCGGCATGCTGGAGACAACGGCTCGTCAGGGACGAGCCGTTGTCGCCTGGTTCAGGAGCTCTCCCGGCTTCGGGCCCCGGCCTCGGCGATGGACTGGGCCTCTGCCTCGGCCAGGCCGATGGCCACCCCGAAGGCCTGGGCGATGTGGGTCGCGGCCGACATCACGCGCGCCGTGCCGACGACGGGGGCGATCGCCACGAGGACGTCCTGCAGCTGCTCCACGGTCAGTTGGGCCTTGACCGCCGGGTCGACGTGGGCGAGGTAGGAGAGCGCCGGTGCGTCCATGGCCACGAGCGCGGCGATGCGGGTCAGGATGAGGGTGCGCTCGTCCATGCCGCAGCGTTCTATCGAGTCGATCGTCATGGCGGCCAGCGTGTCGAGGACGGGGGCGTCTGATGTGGTGGGCATGGGGGTCCGCCTTCCGGGGTCTGCCGTCTGGGCTCTATCACCGTAGGCGGCCGCCCGGCGCCTCTTGCTCACCCGACGCGGGTGAGGCTGTCCGGACGTCGGTGACCGTGATCCGGGTGGCGTGAACGTGCCGTCCGGCCGGTCGGGGCAGGTCACCCCTGGTGGGTGAGGGCGGGCCGCGGCCCGGGATGGTCCGATACCGGCATGAGCAGGTCCGCGGGCGACTCGCCCGCCTCCGCGCCGACGGGTCGGAGCGGCGACGACGGCCTCGTGGGGCCCGTGCCCCACGGGGTGACGCGGCTGGTCCTGGGGCTGGCCGATCTGGCGTCGCAGGCCGTGTCCGCGGCTGGTCCCGGAGCTCCGCGTCCGGTGGGTGCGCCGGCGCCCCTGGGCGACGCCCTGCTCGGATTCGCGCTGGAGGTGGAGCGGCGCTCGCTGTCCAGGGTCGTGGGCACGGCCGACCGGGCCGGGCGCTGGGCCCGCGCCGCGACCCGGCTGCTCGTGCCGTCGGCCGTGCGGGGTGCGGCTGAGGGCCGCATCGCCTACTGGAGCGCGCGGGGAGCGGCGGAACGGGAGCGGTCGCGGAACCAGGCGGGGGACCTGGCGCGGGCGCTCGTCCGGGCGGTGACAGCGGCCGTCGTGGACGAGCTGGACCTCGACGCCGTGGCCGACCGCCTCGACGTGGACCGCGTGGCCCGGCGCGTCGACCTCGACGCCCTGCTGGCCCGGGTCGACCTCGACGCGGTCCTCGCCCGCGTGGACCTGGACGCCGTGCTGGCCCGTGTCGACGTCGACGCCCTGCTGTCCCGGATCGATCTCGACGCCGCCGTCGACCGGATCGACGTGGACGCGGTGGCGGAGCGGCTGGACGTCGACCGGGTGGCCCGGCGCATCGACCTCGACGCGGTGCTCGCCCGGGTGGATTTGGCGACGTACACCGAGCAGGTGCTGGAGGAGCTGGACGTCGGGCGGATCGTCCGGGACACCGGGGGCAGCATGACGGCGGAGACGCTGGACGCGTTCCGTGAGCAGAACGCCCGTGCCGACCGGTTCGTGGACCGGATCACCGACCGGCTGCTGCATCGCGCCGGATCCCCTCCGAGGCCATCGGCCGGTGAGCCGCGGCCCGGAGGGGGAGGCGAGGGACCGGAGGCGCCGTGACCTCGATGGCCCGTGCGCCCGGTCCGGCGGCCGTCCAGGGACTGCCGGCCGGGATCGTCACGCGTACCGTGGCCGCCGTCGTGGACGTCCTCGTCGTGCTCGGCGCGGTCGCGGTCCTTCAGTTCGGTTCCGCGGCGCTGCGGTATCTGCTGGTGGGGCCCCCGTTCTCGGCGCCGCAGCTCGGCCTTTGGGGCGCCACGGGATTCGGCTCCGCGCTCGCGGCCGTCTATCTCGCGGGCAGCTGGTGCACGGTCGGACGCACCGTCGGTGACCAGATAATGGGCCTGCGGGTGACCGGCCGGTCCGGCGCCCGCCTCACCCTCGTGCCCGCCGCGCTGCGGGCCGTCCTGTACCTCCTCTTCCCACTCGGAGTGCTGTGGATCCCGGCCAGCAGCCGCCGGGCCTCCGTCCAGGACCTGCTGGTCGGCAGTGCCGTGGTGCACGACTGGTACGGCCACGCGCGGCCCCACCCCGGTCCGGCCGGCTCGCCCGGTCCACCGGGTCATGGCGCGGGCGAGCGGCCGTAGGCGGTACCGAGGGCACGTCAGCCCGTGTACGCCGCGAAGATCTTCGCGAACTCGTAGGGGGACTGCGGGACGTTCGTGCACTGGTACAGGGCCCCGGTGCAGGCGTTGCGGTCCCGGGTCGCCTCCCAGAAGGCCAGCTCCCCGAGGTGCTTGCCCTGCGCGAAGGAGACCAGCTGGCGGGCGTCGCTCTGGTCGTAGATGTGGCCGTCGTCGTTCTGGCCGAGCATCGGAGTCACGCCGATCATCGCCCAGAGCTGGGCGTCGGACCTGCTCGGGTAGAGCGACCGCAGCTGGGTGAAGGTGGCCTGCGCGGCCTGGAGGGCGGCGTCGCCGTAGTCGACGCTCCGGTAGTAGTCCATGGCCATGATGTTCACGAGGTCGAGGTCCACCCCGGCGTCCCGCGCCGCCTTGACCACGTTCAGGCCGTCCGAGGTCAGGCCCTCCGGGAGCACGGGGAGCGTGAGGGAGATCCGCAGCCCGGGGTGGGCCTGCTGGAGACGGGCCAGGGCCTGGGAACGGCGGCTGATCGAGGCCGGGTCGGCGACGGCCGCACCCTCGATGTCGAAGTCGACATAGGTCAGGTCGTACGCGTTCACGACCGCGTTGTACTCGGTGTAGAGGGAGTCCACCGAGTCGCAGGCCTGGGCCAGTTCGATGCCGGACGCGCCGCCGAAGGAGACCTTCACGTCACCGCCGTTCGCCCGGATCGCGTCGATCTGGTCCTTGGCCCAGCCGTTGCGCGGGTCATAGGCGTTGAACCACATGGCCTTGCAACCGGAGGCGGTGACGAACGCCATCGTGTAGCTCTTGAGCCCGCTCGCGGAGGCCATGTCGGGCATGCTCGGGGTGGGCCACGCACCCATGTCGATGTACGGAGCGGTGTGCACGCCGCCACCCGGCTGGGTGCCCCCGGAGGTGGTCGTAGCGCTGACCGCCGCGCTGTAGGCGGAGACGTTGCCCGCGGCGTCCCGGGCCCGCACGCGGAACGAGTAACTCGTGTTCGCCTGCAGCCCGGTGGCGGTGTACGAGGTTCCGGTCACCGTGACGGGTGTGCCGCCGTCGCGTGAGATGTCGTAGCCCGCGACGGATCCGGAGTCGTCCGTGGCGGCCGTCCATCCCACGGTCAGCGACGAGCTGGACGGGGAGCCCACGGTCACCCCGCCGGGCACGCCGGGCGGGGTCGTGTCGCCGCTGCCCGAACCACCCGTGCAGGGCGCGCCGTTGAGCCGGCAGCCGGCCGGTGTGCCGGTGCCGCTCGACACCCACCCGAAGGTGGTGCTCGCCCCCGGCGCCAACGAACCGTTGTACTCACGGTTCTTGAAGGTGTAGTGACTGCCGCTCTGGGTGAGCAGCGCGTCCCAGTACGAGCCGACCGTGGTGCCGGAGGGCAGGTCGAACTCGACGGTCCAGGCGGACACGGTCGTACTGCCGCCGTTGGTGATGGTGTAGGCGCCCTGGTAACCGCCGTCCCAGGTCGAGGTCTTGGCGAAGGACGCCGTGGCCGAGCCCGCGGCGAGTGCGGGTGGTGGGGTGAGGAGCAGGAGCAGTGCGCCGAGGAACAGGGCGACGAGTGCCGATGGTCTTCGCATCGCTGCCTCCACTGGTGGGGGTTGGGCGCCGGGTCGACGCTCGAGGCTGCACAGAATTGGTCCATACCAAGGGGATGGCATGTACATATCGATTGGCTGAACCCGCGTCAAGGGCTCTGCGCCGTCCGGGACCTGACGGACCATGCCCGCGCGCTCGCAGGGCGGGACCCCCGGCTCGTTCACCGACCGCGACCCGTACGATGTCCCCGATGCACAGCACCGGACAGCACACCCGACAACCGCCCCTGCGGCGGCTGCGTGCGCTGTTCGTGCTGGCGGTGCTGGCCGGGCTGCTGGGCATGCACGCCCTCGCTCCCGGCGGCGGCACGGGGCACGGGGAGCATGCCCGAGCCGCGCACACGAATGCCGCGGTCGTCACCCAGGGCGGCTGTCCCGAGGACGACGGGCACTGCGGCGGCCATCGGATGCACCACGCCGATCCCACCTGCGCGTCCGGTGCCGTGAACGGCGGTCCGCAGCTGCCCGCGCTCGCACCCGACCCCGTGACCGCCCCCGCACCGACGACCGACCTGCGCTCGTGCGCGGTCACGGCGCCGGACGGGGCCCGTGCACCACTCTCCCTGGCGGAACTCCAACTCCTGCGGATCTAGAGGCCGCGACGACCGCATGTGCCGCGGTCGTCCTCCCACGCTCGCCCGAAGACATCTTTCGAACAGCAGGAGTTCCCGTATGACCACCCGTACCCTGACGCGCCGTGCCGCCCTCGTCGCGGTGACCGGCGTCGCCTCCGTCGTCCTCGCCGCCTGTGGCGGTGACGGCGGCGACCACGCGGGCCACGGCGCCTCGGCGAGCACGAGCGCTTCCGCCACCGCCACGGCCCACAACGCCCAGGACGTCGCCTTCGCGCAGGGCATGATCCCGCACCACCAGCAGGCCCTGGAGATGGCACGGCTCGCCGACGGCCGGGCCTCCTCGGCCCGGGTGAAGGACCTCGCCGCCCGCATCGAGAAGGCGCAGGATCCGGAGATCCGCACCATGACCGGCTGGCTGAAGGCCTGGGGCGAGCAGGTGCCGATGGCCGGCATGGACCACTCCGGTCACGCCGGCATGTCCGGGATGATGAGCGACGACGACATGGCCGCCCTCGAGAAGGCCACCGGCAAGGACTTCGACACGAAGTTCCTGTCCCTGATGGTCGAGCACCACAAGGGCGCCGTCGAGATGGCCACCACGGAGAAGGGCAAGGGCCGGTACAGCCCCGCCAAGGGCATGGCCGACGACATCGTCGGCGCCCAGAACGCGGAGATCGAGGAGATGAAGCAGCTCCTCGGCAAGGGCGGGAGCAGGAACCGGGGCTGACCGAGTGGGCGGGGGGCCGGCGGTACGCGGCCGGCCCCCCGCCCCCGTCATCGGCCGGCCGCGCCGAGCACCTTCTCCAGCGAGCCCAGCGCCGAGCGCAGCTCCTCGGCCGTGATGGTCAGCGGAGGCGCCAGCCGGATCGTGGAGCCGTGCGTGTCCTTGACCAGGACACCCTCCCGCATGAGGCGCTCGCTGATCTCACGGCCGGTGCCGATGGCCGGGTCCACGTCCACGCCCGCCCACAGCCCGCGCGCGCGGAAGCCGGTCACGCCCCGGCCGACCAGCTCGGCGAGGCCGCTGTGCAGGATCTGCCCCAGGTCGGCCGCCCGGCGCTGGAACTCGCCGGACTCCAGCAGCTCGACCACCGCCGTGCCGACGGCCGCCGCCAGCGGGTTGCCGCCGAACGTGGAGCCGTGCTCGCCCGGGTGCAGCACACCCAGTACCTCGCGCCGGGCCACCACCGCCGACACCGGCACGATGCCGCCGCCCAGCGCCTTGCCGAGGAGCAGCACGTCCGGAACGACGTCCTCGTGCTCGACGGCGAGGGTACGGCCGGTGCGGCCGAGGCCGGACTGGATCTCGTCCGCGATGAACAGGCAGCCCTTGCGGCGCGTCAGCTCACGCACGCCGGCCAGGTAGCCGTCGTCCGGGATGACGACCCCCGCCTCGCCCTGGATGGGCTCGAGCAGCACCGCCGCCGTCGTCTCGTCGACCGCCTCCTCCAGCGCGGCCAGGTCGTTGTACGGCACGATCCGGAAGCCGGGCGTGAAGGGGCCGAAGCCGGCGCGGGCCGTCTCGTCCGTGGAGAAGCTGACGATCGTCGTCGTACGGCCGTGGAAGTTCTCCGCCGCGACGACGATCGTGGCCTGGTCGGCGGGGACGCCCTTCACGTCGTACGCCCACTTGCGGGCCACCTTGATGCCGCTCTCCACCGCCTCCGCGCCGGTGTTCATCGGCAGCACCATGTCCAGACCGGTCAGCTCCGCGAGCCGCTCGGCGAACTCGGCGAGCCGGTCGTTGTGGAAGGCGCGGGAGGTGAGGGTCAGCCGGTCGAGCTGGCGGTGCGCGGCCTCGATCAGTGCCGGGTGCCGGTGGCCGAAGTTGAGGGCCGAGTAGCCGGCCAGCATGTCGAGGTAGCGGCGGCCCTCGACGTCCTCCACCCAGGTGCCCTCGGCCCGGGCGACGACCACGGGCAGGGGGTGGTAGTTGTGCGCGAGGACCGGCTCCTCCGCCTTGATCAGGTCGTCGGACGTGCGCTCGTGCGCGGGTGCGGTCATCAGCGGATCTCCTGGGTGCAGCACTTGATGCCGCCGCCGGCCTTGTGGAACTCCGACAGGTCGACGGGGACGGGGACGTAACCGTGATCGGTGAGGCGCTCGGCCAGCGCCTCGGCCTTGGGGGCGATGAAGACGTGCCGGCCGTCGGACACGGAGTTCAGGCCGAACGCCATCGCGTCGTCGCGGGTGGCGAGCACCGCGTCCGGGTACAGACGCTTGAGCACCTCCCGACTACCCGGCGAGAAGGCCTCCGGGTAGTAGACGATGTTTTCATCGTGGCCGCCGTCGAGGACGAACAGCGCCGTGTCCAGGTGGTAGAAGTACGGGTCCACCAGGGTCAGGCCGATCACCGGGTGGCCCAGGAACTCCTGCGCCTCGCGGTGGGCCTCACGGGTGGTGCGGAACCCGGTGCCGGCCAGCACGTACCGGCCCGTCCACACCAGGTCACCCTCGCCCTCGGTCACCGCCTCGGGCCGGTAGACGTCGTAGCCGGCCGACTTGAACCATGTGTCGTAGTGGACCGACTCGGGGCGCCGCTCCTGCGCGTGGAACAGGGAGCCGAAGACCCGGCCGCCGACCACGAACGCCGCGTTGGCGGCGAACACCATGTCGGGCAGGCCCGGGACCGGGTCGACCGCCTCGACGGTGTGGCCGTGGGAGCGGTAGGTGCGGATCAGCGCCTGCCACTGCTCCTGGGCCAGATCCACGTCGACGGGCGTGTCGGGATGCATCCAGGGATTGATCGCGTACTGCACGGCGAAATGTCTGGGTTCGCAGACAAGGAAGCGCCGAGGGCGCGGCACACGGCTTTCGGGCACAGAGGGTTTCCTCCGCTTTCCTGTGCGTCACTGAGGGTTGACACAACGGTAGGAAGGGACGGAGGCGGACGACAAGAAACGAAAGCTGCGTGCATGCGCAGCATCGCTGCGTTCTCACCAGGGAGAACGCACGAGAACTGCGCGCTTCGGGGTTTACGTCGCGATCACTCGGGTGCGGCGTGGGTCGCGCCCGCTTCCGGGCTTTCCGGGAGGAGGTGGGACAGCACCATCACACTGATCGTCTTCCGGATGAACGGTTCGGCACGGATCCGTTCCAGCACCTCCTCGAAGTGCTCCACGTCCCGCGCCCGCACGTGCAGCAGCGCGTCCGCGCCGCCGGTCACCGTCATGGCCGCCGTGATCTCCGGGTGGTTGCGCACCACCTCCGCCAGGCGCCGTGGCGGGGCCGCGCCCTCGCAGTACACCTCGACGTACGCCTCCGTGCGCCAGCCGAGCGCGGAGGGCTTCACGGTCGCCGTGAACCCGGTGACCACACCGGTCTCCCGCAGTCGGTCCACGCGCCGTTTGACCGCGGTGGACGACAGCCCGATCGCCGCG
This sequence comes from Streptomyces sp. NPDC085866, assembly GCF_044541035.1. Taxonomy (NCBI): domain Bacteria; kingdom Bacillati; phylum Actinomycetota; class Actinomycetes; order Kitasatosporales; family Streptomycetaceae; genus Streptomyces; species Streptomyces sp. NPDC085866. The sequence goes on along the minus strand of NZ_JBITSQ010000013.1, from coordinate 63,198 downwards.
CCGATCTCGGCGAAGCTGGTCCTGGCGTTCGCCATCAGTGCGGTGATGATCTTCCGGTCGAGGTCGTCGAAGGAGGCAGTCCTGCTGTTCATGCGGGCACTGTAATCAGCCACGCCCGCGTCGAGCGTCCTACGACTGGGTGACGGCCATGGCGAGCGTCAGCAGCATGAGCACCACCCATCCGAACCACAGCCAGCCGTTGCCGCCGAGCGCGACCGTGTAGGCCGTCACGACGACGAGCCCGCCGACGGTCATCGCCCCCATCGCCTTGGTGGAACCGTTCGTGGAACCGGGCATCGCGACACCCTCCTCATGGTCCGTCCTCGACCATGGTGCCCCGAACACCGCCCGAACGGCATACCGCGGCGTCGGCTCTCGCTACCGCGGACTCAGCTCTCGCGCGCGTTGAGCGAGGCCAGATAGGCGTTGTACGCCTCCAGCTCCTTGTCGCCGTCCCGGTCGGCGGCCCGGTCCTTGCGCCTGGCCTGCCGCTGCTCGGAGCCGTACCACTGGAACAGCAGCGCGATCAGCACCAGCACGGACGGGATCTCACTGAACGCCCAGGCGATGCCGCCGGCCGCGTTCTGGTCGGAGAGCGCGTCGATGCCGAGCGAGGCGGACGGGTGCTTGAACGTCTCGACCATCGGCTCCGACGCCATCATCAGCGCGATGCCGAAGAAGGCGTGGAACGGCATGCCCGCGAACAGCTCCAGCATCCGCATCAGGTGACCCGGCCGGCGGGGCCCCGGGTCCACGCCGATGATCGGCCAGAAGAAGACCACACCCACGGCGAGGAAGTGCACCATCATCCCGATGTGCCCGGCCCTCGACCCCATCAGGAAGTCGAACAGCGGGGTGAAGTACAGCGCGTACAGGCTCGCGATGAACATCGGGATCGTGAAGGCCGGGTGGGTGATGATCCGCATGTACCGGCTGTGCAGCAGCGCCAGCAGGAGCTCACGCGGCCCCTTGCGGCCCTTGCCGGCCACCGGCAGCGCGCGCAGCGCCAGCGTGACCGGCGCGCCCAGCAGGATCAGGATCGGCGACAGCATGCTGATCACCATGTGCTGCACCATGTGCACGCTAAACATGACCATGCCGTAGTCGTTCAGCTCGGTGCACATCACCAGCGCGATGGTCAGCACACCGACCACGTACGACACGGTCCGGGCCACGGGCCACGCGTCCCCACGCCGCCGCAGCCGCACGACGCCCCAGCCGTACAGGGCCAGCCCGGCCAGACAGGCGACGAGGAAGAAGGGATCCGCCGACCACTGGAGACCCCGCCCCAGCGTGAACGGCGGCAGGTCCATCATCATGCCGTGCCCGCTGTGATCCATCCGGCGGCTCCTGATTCGTGGGGGTTGTACGCGTCTGTCCGCCCCCAAGAGTAGAACCGCCCCCGGTCACGGCTGTGACCGGGGGCGGGTTGTCCTCGGCTGAACTACAGGACGCACTCCGCCTCGTCGTACCGCTCGGTGGGAACCGTCTTCAGCGTCTCCACGGCCTCGGCGAGCGACACCATGACGATGTCGGTGCCGCGCAGCGCGGTCATCATGCCGAACTCCCCGCGGTGCACGGCCTCCACCGCGTGCCAGCCGAACCGCGTGGCCAGCACCCGGTCGTACGCGGTGGGCGTTCCGCCCCGCTGCACATGCCCCAGGATCACCGGCCGCGCCTCCTTGCCGAGCCGCTGCTCCAGCTCGATCGAGAGCTGCCGGGCGATCCCCGCGAAGCGCTCGTGGCCGTAGATGTCCTTGCCGCCCTCGTCGAACTCCATGGAGCCGGGCAGCGGCTTGGCGCCCTCCGCGGCGACCACGATCGCGAACCGCTTGCCCGCCTCGAACCGCTCGCCGACGCGCGCGGCCAACTCCTCGATGTCGAAGGGGCGTTCCGGCACGACGATGGCGTGGGCGCCGGCCGCCATACCGGAGTGCAGCGCGATCCAGCCGGTGTGCCGGCCCATGACCTCAACCACCAGCACGCGCTGGTGGGACTCGGCGGTGGTCTTCAGCCGGTCCAGGGCCTCGGTGGCGACACCGACCGCCGTGTCGAAGCCGAAGGTGACGTCCGTGACGGCGATGTCGTTGTCGATGGTCTTCGGGACGCCGACGACGGGCAGGCCGTTGTCCGACATCAGCCGGGCCGCCTTCAGCGTGCCCTCGCCGCCGATCGGGATGATCGCGTCGAGGCCCAGTTCCTCGACATGGCCCTTGGCCCGCTCCACGCCGTCCCGCAGATGCGAGGGCTGGACCCGGGACGAGCCGAGGATGGTGCCGCCGCGGGCCAGGATGCCGCCCACGGCGTCGAGGTCGAGCTTCATGTAGTCGCATTCCAGGAGGCCTTTCCAGCCGTCCCGGAAACCGATGACCTCGTCGCCGTGGTCGGCGACGGCACGGTGCACGACGGACCGAATGACGGCGTTCAGGCCGGGGCAGTCGCCGCCGGACGTGAGGACACCAATGCGCATAGCCCGAAATACCTTCTCAACGTGGGCCGGAAAACCGGACCACGTCGTCCGGCGGATTCCCGGCCACCCTACCGGCGGGAGGGGGTGGCTCCGTAGCGGGCGTCCGCCTGCTGGACGCGCCCGCACATGTGAGCGGACGGCCTGTCAAGCGGGCCCGCTGAGAGCCTGCCGGAAACCGCTGAGACGGCGCTGAAACGACGCTTACGCAGGCTGCTGCGCAGCTGTGTTCACGCAGGCTGCTGCGCAGCCGCGATGCGCTCGTTGCGGAGCGCGTCGTACCACCGGTCGTCGATCGGCGGCAGCGCGTTGACGTCGAGCGCCAGCTTCAGCAGCAGGTCGGCGATCAGCGGGTTACGGGCCAGCACGGGGCCGTGCATGTACGTACCGAAGACCGTCCCGTTGTACGCGCCCTCGGTGCCGTCCCCGGTGCCGTTGCCCTTGCCGATCTTCACCCGGGCGAAGGGGCGGGCCGTGGCCCCGAGGTGGGTGACGCCCTGGTGGTTCTCGAATCCGGTCAGCTCGGGGAGGCCGAGCTGCGGGTCGATGTCCCCGAGGACGTCGCCGACGCACCGCTCGCCCTCGCCGCGCACCGAGACCACGTCCAGCAGGCCGAGGCCCGGCTCGCGCTGGCCGAGGTCGTTGATGAACTCGTGGCCGAGGATCTGGTAGCCGGCGCACACGGAGAAGACGATCGCGCCGTTCTCCACCGCGCGGTGCAGATGACCGTCGCGGCGCAGCCGCTCGGCCGCAAGCCGCTGCGGCCGGTCCTCGCCGCCGCCGATCAGGTAGATGTCACCGGAGGTCGGGATCGGCTGGTCGCTGCGTACGTCCAGCCGGGCCACGTCCAGGCCGCGCTGCCGGGCCCGCCGCTCCACGACGAGGGCGTTGCCCTGGTCGCCGTAGGTGCTCAGCAGGTCGGGGTAGATCCACACCAGCCGCAGTTGGTTGTCGCTCATGAGGTGATCGCCCTTCGAAGATCAGTTGCCGACGCGGCGGCGCAGGTCCTGGAACGCGGTGTAGTTCGCGATGACCTCGATCCGGCCCGGCGGGCACATCTGCACGGCCTGGTCGAGGTTCTCGCAGACCTGGAAGTGCTGGTTGGCGACCTCCAGGCGGACGGCGAGGTCCAGCTTCCGGTCGCCGATGACGAAGATCGGGTGGCCGGTCAGCCGCGTGTAGTCGACGTCCCACAGCCAGGAGGTGTCGGTGCCGTCGGCGCCGCGGGCGTTCACGGACAGGATCACCGGGGTCGGCGGCGGGTCGATCAGGGAGAACGTCTCCAGCCAGCCGGCCGGGTTCTTCGCCAGCAGCAGCCGCAGGTCGCGGCCCTCGAACTGGACGACGTCGTAGCGTCCCGCGACGGCCTGCACCTGGTACATGCGCTCCAGGGCGACCTGCGGCGGCACCCCGAAGACGGCGGCGACGGCCGCGGAGCTGGCCGCGTTCGCCTTGTTGGCGCGACCCGGCAGCTGCAGGTGGATCGGCCAGGCGGACCCGTGCGGATCCAGCACATGGTCCCCGGAAAGCGCCCAGGTGGGCGTCGGCCGGCGGAAGCCGCACTCGCCGCAGTACCAGTCGTCGCCGGGGCGCTGCATCACGCCACCGCAGGACGGGCAGGACCAGGCGTCGTCCTTCCACATCTGCCCGGCTGCGACCCAGATCACATTCGGGGACGAGGAGGCGGCCCAGACCACCAGCGGGTCGTCGCAGTTGGCGACGACGACGGCCTTGGTCCCGGCGAGGCCCTCGCGCCAGTTCTCGGCGAGCATCCGGGTCTCGGCCGCGCGGTCCAGCTGGTCGCGCGAGAGGTTGAGCAGCGCGATGCACTTCGGGTCGGTGTCCCGGGCGACGCCGGCCAGGTACTTCTCGTCGACCTCGATGACGGCGAACTTGGCGTCCGAGCCCCCGGCCAGCGCCGAGGTGATGCCGGCCGGCATGTTCGCGCCGAGCGCGTTCGAGACGACCTCGCCCGCGGCCCGCAGGGCCTCCGCGATCAGCCGCGTCGTCGTGGTCTTGCCGTTGGTCGCCGAGACCAGGACGACGTCCAGGTTCTGGGCGAGCCGGGCGAGGAGGTCGGGGTCGAGTTTGAGTGCGACCCGGCCACCGATCACCGATCCGCTGCCGCGTCCCGCGGCGCGGGACGCCGCCGCGACCGCCTTGCCCGCGGTCACGGCCAGCTTGGCCCGCGGCGTGAGCGGGTCCGAGTTGCCTGCCATCAGTTCTCGATCCTCCTTGCGTACGCGCCGCGCCTGGGGCCATCCGGCTACGTGGTGTGGGCCTCAGCCTATCGAGATCCATTCGCACACCCGAATCCCGGCCCATGCCTGGCTGCGGGCATGAACTGAACGAACCGTACCCTTGCCGCCATGCGACACGGCTCGATCCCGGGCGCCCACGGGCGCGTCCGGCCTCTTTCCCTGCTCCACGACCCCGTTCTGCACGCGCCCTGCCGGGACGTCACGGACTTCGGCCCCGAACTGGCCGAGCTCGTGGAGGACTTGTTCGCGACCATGTACGCGGCCCAGGGGGTGGGCCTGGCCGCGAACCAGATCGGCGTGCCGCTGCGGGTGTTCGTCTACGACTGCCCCGACGACGATGACGTCCGACATCTCGGATATGTCGTGAACCCGCGCCTGGTGGAGGCGGACGGCGTGGTGATCCGCGGCCCGGAGGGCTGTCTGTCCCTGCCGGGCCTGGAAGCGGGCACGGAACGCTACGACCACGCGGTCGTCGAGGGCTTCACGATGACGGGTGAGCCGATCACCGTGCACGGCACGGGTTTCTTCGCCAGGTGCCTGCAGCACGAGTCGGACCACTTGGAGGGCACGGTGTACGCCGACCACCTCAAGGGTTGGCGCCGCCGCAGACTGATGAGACAAATCTCGCGATCTTCGTGGCACCGGGACGGTGCTCCCGCCTGAAGGGGCGCGGGGAACTGCGCGACAGGCCCCGACGCACCCGCAGGCGCGAGGCGGTGGTCAGAACCCCGGGCCGCCCATCTTGTCACCGGCCGCCGCGAGGCGCCCCCACAGCAGATCGGCGAGAGACCTCACCAACTCGGCCCGGGAGCACGGCCGCTCCCCGAGCCACCAGTCCCCGGCCGCATGCATCATCCCGACGATCCCATGCCCCCAGACCCGGGCGAGCTGCTGACTCCCGGGTCCGAGATCCAGCCGCTCCTCGATGACCTGAGCCAGCTCCTCACCCATCCGTCGAAGCAGTGGAGCCGAATGCTTGCCGACGTCGAAGCCCGGTTCGCCCCCCTGGCTTCCCTCCGCCGGATGCATGAGGAACCGATACACCTGAGGTCGTGCCTCGATCGCCGCGAGGTAGGTGTCCAGCGTGGACTCGACGCGTTCCCGCCGCTCGGCCGGGGCGTCGAGTGCCGCCCGCAGCGAGTCGAGCAGGGCGTCCGTGTGCCGCTTGGCCAAGGCCGCGTAGAGTCCGCCCTTGTCGCCGAAGTGGCGGTAGAGGATCGGCTTGGTGATTCCGGCCTCCGCGGCGATGGCGTTCATCGAGGCCTGCGGACCGTCACGCAGAACGACTCGGTCCGCCGCCTCCAGCAGCTCGCGCCGTCGGCGGTCGGCGGACCGTTGCTGATCGGTCCGCTGCGTGGTGTCCATGTGCTCTCCCCACCCGTGCTGATTCGGTGACGCCTGCGCAAACTAGCACTGTCCACGCCCCTGACATCGAACGGGATGCCGACGCGTCATCGGGAGTTGACTTTTCCTACCCGCCGGTAACACACTCGGGTTACCGCTAGTAACACCGTATGCGCCGCCGCTGGAGGGGACATGGCCGAGTTCACCATGGAGCTCAACGACGAACAGAAGGAGGTCCGGGACTGGCTGCACGGTTTCGCCGCCGACGTCATCCGCCCCGCGGCCGCCGAATGGGACGAGCGTGAGGAGACTCCCTGGCCGGTCATCCAGGAGGCCGCGAAGGTCGGCATCTACTCCCTCGACTTCTACGCGCAGCAGTACTTCGACCCCACCGGCCTCGGTATTCCGATGGCCATGGAGGAGCTGTTCTGGGGCGACGCGGGCATCGCCCTCTCCATTGTGGGCACCGGCCTTGCCGCCGTGGGCGTTCTCGCCAACGGAACCGAGGAGCAGATCGGTACCTGGATCCCCCAGATGTACGGCGACGCGAACGACGTCAAGGTCGCCGCCTTCTGCTCCTCCGAGCCCGACGCCGGCTCCGACGTCGCCTCCATGCGCACGCGTGCCGTGTACGACGAGGCCAAGGACGAGTGGGTGATCAACGGCACGAAGACCTGGGCGACCAACGGCGGCATCGCCAACGTCCACGTCGTCGTCGCGGTCGTCGACCCGGAGCTGGGCTCCAAGGGCCACGCCTCCTTCATCGTCCCGCCGGGTACGCCGGGGCTGTCCCAGGGGCAGAAGTTCAAGAAGCACGGCATCCGCGCCTCGCACACCGCCGAGGTCGTCCTGGAGAACGTCCGTGTTCCCGGCTCCTGCCTGCTCGGCGGCAAGGAGAAGCTGGACGAGCGGCTCGCCCGGGCCCGGGAGCGGGCGAAGGCCTCCGGCGGTGAGCGGTTGAAGAACGCGGCGATGGCCACGTTCGAGGCGTCCCGCCCGGCCGTCGGGGCGATGGCGGTGGGCACCGCGCGGGCCGCGTACGAGGTGGCTCTCGACTACGCGACGACCCGTGAGCAGTTCGGGCGGCCGATCATCGACAACCAGGGTGTCGCCTTCCAGCTCGCGGACATGCGCACGCAGATCGACGCCGCGCGGCTGCTCGTGTGGCGTGCCTCCTGGATGGCGGTCAACGGCAAGCCGTTCACCGCGGCCGAGGGGTCGATGTCGAAACTGTTCGCCAGTGAGACCGCGAAGAAGGTGACCGCGCAGGCGATCCAGATTCTGGGCGGCAACGGGTACACCAGGGAGTACCCGGTGGAGCGGATGCACCGGGACAGCGCGATCTACACGATCTTCGAGGGCACGAGCGAGATTCAGCGGCTGGTGATCGCGCGGACCTTGTCGGGGATGCCGATCCGGTAGCGTCGCGGGGGTTCTGCGCGACCCGGTCCGCAGGTCCGTCCGTGACGGGTCGCGCAGTTCCCCGCGCCCCTTCGGGTGGGGACGCTCACCTGTGTCTCAGGGGCGTGAGTTGCTCGATGTCGTACCGCCTCCGGAGTTCCTCGATCGCCTCGTGGTCCGGCGGCCCTCCGTTCCCCAGGATCTCCAGCAGCTCCTCGAAGTAGCGCTCGTGATCGGGGGGCGGGGACGCCTGGAAGAACATCTTCGCCGGCGTGTCCGTCGGGTTGGCGAAGGCGTGTGGGCAGCCGGGGGGTACGACGATCACCGTGCCCGGGGTTGCGCGTACCACGCGGCTGCCCGAACTCGACTCCCACTTCTGCCAGTTGTCGGGGGTGCGGACACGCGGCTCGAAGGCGAGCACGTCCAGTTCGCCGTCGAGGACGTAGAACAACTCCTCGCTGCGCGTGTGCACATGGGCACCGACGTCGAAGCCCGGCGGGACCTCCACCTCGAAGGTGGAGGCCGTCCGCGAATGAGTGCCGGTGACCTTGAACGTCACGCGCTGGGCGGACGTCGCGACGACGCGGCCGTGGCCCGGAGGCACGAGCAGGCCCTCGACCTGCGTCGCCTCCTGGACCGGCACGTCCGCCTGGGCCTGCACTCCTCGGGCCGCGGGACCATCGGGTACCGCCAGCCCTTCGGTCGTCGTCATCGGCCGCTCACCACGTCACGGGCAGGGCCTCGGGCCCGCGGATCAACGCGCCCTTCCTGAAAGGCACCTGTCCGGGCGGTACGGCGAGCCTCAGGCCCGGCACCCGGTCCAGCAGCGCGTCCACCAGGAGCTCCGACTCCAGCCGCGCCAGCATGCCGCCGGGGCAGTAGTGCGGGCCGAAGCCGAACGCCAGGTGCGGGTTGGGGCTGCGGGAGAAGTCGATGGCCTCCGGATCGGTGAAGACGTCCGGGTCGCGGTTGGCGGCCAGGTAGGAGACGTAGACCGCGTCGCCCGCGCGGATGCGTACGCCCCTGATCGCCACGTCCTCCAGGGCGATCCGGGAGAGGCCGACGGCGTTGCGGTGAGGGATGAAGCGCAGCAGTTCGTCGATCGCCCTCGGGCGGATCCCCGGATCGGAGCGCAGCCGTTCGAACAGCTCGGGGCGGGTCAGCAGCAGGTAGAACATCTGCCCGCTGTTGTTGGTGACCGCCTCGCCTCCGATCTGGAGGAGGACGGTGAGGCCGACGGCCTCCTCCAGGGTGATCTCGCCCCGGCCCACGGCGGCACCGAGCAGCGAGGTGACGTCCTCGGCCGTGCTGCCCTCGCGCAGCCCGATGAGGTCGGAGAAGTAGGCGCTCATCTCGCGCTTGGCCTTCTCGCTGGCCTCCTTCCCGTGCGAGGAGGACAGGATCATCTGGGTCCAGATGTGCATGTCGCGCCGGTCGCCCGCCGGGACGCCCATCAGCTCGCAGATCACCGCGATCGGGAAGGGGACGAGGATCGTCGCCGTCAGGTCGGCGGGCGGGCCGTCCTGGAGGAGTTCGTCGACCAACTCGTCCAGCATGCCGCGCGCCTGCTCGCGGATCCGCTCCACACCCTTCGCGGTGAACGCGGCGGCGACCGAGCGGCGCAGCAGCGTGTGCTCCGGCGGGTCCAGGACGCCGACCGCGCCCTGGTCCGGGATGTAGTGCGGGGCGAGCCGGGTCACCTGCCTGCCCATGACCGCCGCGCGGCTGAAGCGGGGGTCGTTGGTCACCATGCGCACGTCGTCGTACCGGGTGACCAGCCACGCCCAGCCCTCGCCGTTGGCCAGCTGGATGCGAGTGACCGGGCCCTCGCGCATCAGGTCGGTCAGCACCGGGTCGAAGTCCGTCCCGGTCAGATCGACCGCCGGCCAGTGCCGGATCGGGGGCAGGGTCTCGGTGAGGGTCTCTTCGCTCATCGTGTCATCCCGCTGTCCTGGACCCAGCGGCCCACGGTCATCTCAGCGGTGATGCCGGGACCGAACCCGGCGAGCAGCCCACGCGCCCGGTGCTCGGCACCTCCCTCGTCGAACAGCCGGCGCAGCGCGTCCAGGACGACGGCGCTGGCGATGTTGCCGTACTCGGTGAGCGTGGCTCGGCTGAACCGGAACGCGTGCGGCTCGACCTGCAGGAACTTGCTGAGGTCGTCGAGTATTCGGGGACCGCCCGCGTGGATGATGTAGAAGTCCAGGTCGGCGGCGTCCCAGCCGTGCGTGCCCGCGAGGTCCTGGAGCGCCGGGGCGAGCGGCTCCATGGTGGTCGGCACCCGCTTGTCCAGCAGGAAGTGGAAGCCGGTGGCGCGGACGTCGTACGCGATCCAGTCCTCGGTCTTGGGGATCAGGTACGAGCCGTTGCGCTCCAGATGGACGCCCGTGCCGCCCCGACCGCGCACCACGGCCGCGGCGATGCCGTCGCCGAACAGGCCGTTGGACAGCAGCGAGCCGACGCCGAGGTCGGTGGGCTGGTAGCACAGCGAGCAGAACTCGCAGGCCACGATGAGCGCGTTGCCCTCCGGGTAGGCCGAGCAGAAGTCGTGGGCCCGGTTGATGGCCGCGCCACCGGCTGCACAGCCCAACTGGGCTATGGGGAGCTGGCGGGTGTTGGACGGGAAGTCCATCTCGTTGATCAGCCACGCGGTCAGCGAGGGCATCATGAAGCCCGTGCACGACACGTAGATGATGACATCGATGTCGGAGGTCAGGACCTCCGCTTCGTCGAGCGCGCGCTGGATCACCGCGGGGACACGGGCCTTCGCCTCGGCCTCGTAGAGCTTGTTGCGTTCCTCGAACCCGGGGTGTTTCAGGGTCTCCTCGATGGGCTGCACGATGTGCCGGGTGCGGACGCCCGTGTTCTCGATCAGCCGGAGGGCCAGCGGGAGCTGGGGGTGGTCCGCGTGGTGCGTACGTGCCAGCTCCAGCGTCTCCTCCATCGTGATCACGTGTTCGGGTACGGACACCGAGGGTCTGCACAAAGTCGCCATGAGCCGTCCCTGCTTTCGCCGTCCGGCGGACCCGCGCCCGCCGGTCAGAAGGTGGTCCACCCAGGTTCACCCGAGGGGGCGACGATCTCTCGTCGGACTACTCCGAATCGGGGACAAGGGGTAGGGATCGGACCTGAAGCCCGTACGACCCCTCGGAGGACCCGATGGCGCCCAAAGCCCCAGAACTACTGGCCACCACGACCGCCCAACTCGCCCCGGACCCGCGGACCAACCCCCTCGTCCCGCTGATCGCCGTGGGTGAGGCGAGCCGCGAGACCCTCGCAGCTCTGGCCCTGGAACAGCGGTGGGTGATCGCCGCGGACCACCGCGCCTTCGTACACCTGGCCGAGCGCGCGGCCGACACCCGCACCGCGGCCGCCTTCTTCACCTCGCTCGCCGAGGGCGAGGCGTTGGCGGGGGAGCATCTGACCGCGTTCGCGGCGGCATCCGGCGTGACCGAGGAGCAAAGGCACACGTACGCTCCCCGCCCCGGCTGCCAGGCCTACCCCGCCTACGTCTCCTGGCTCGCCCTCAATGCCTCACCGGCCGACGCGATCCTGGCGCTCACCGCCAACTTCTCGGCGTGGGGCGGCTATTGCGCCCGCATCGCCGAAGGCCTGCGCCACCACTACGGCTTCTCCGACGAGGCCTGCGCCTTCTTCGACCTCTTCGCGGAACCGTCCCCCGGCCTGGACGCACAGGCGACGGCGGCGGTGGAGGCGGCACTGGACTCCGGCCACCTGAACACCGGCCTGGCCCACACCTACGGAAGCCTGCTCCAGTCCTACGAGGCGATGTTCTGGAACTCGCTGAGGCAAACGCCCTAGCTACGGCGCCCCGCTGCTGTGCGCGATACAAGCCACGTCGATACGATCCGCAAGCTTCGCCAGCTCAATGGTCAAGGCGGCGACCGTATCCTCGTCGAGCCCCTGATCCCCGGCCTCGACAAGATGCAGCCACCGCCCGCCCACGGTCCGCAACAACTTACTCACGTCGGCCGCAGCCACCTGCAGGGCACCGCGGTCGTCGACGATCAGAGGCAGAGTCACTTCGCGGTTCACAAACGGGATGGTAGCCGCGCAGTCCTCACGCACCCTGCCAAACCGTGGTGATGTTGCAGAACTCCCGGATTCCGTGCCCGGACAGCTCACGCCCGTACCCGGACCGCTTCACACCGCCGAACGGGAACGCCGGATGGGAGGCGGTCATCCCGTTGACGTACACGCCACCCGCCTCCAGATCCCGCGCGAACCGCTCCACCTCGTTCTCGTCACGCGTCCACACGTTCGAACTCAGCCCGAAGAAGGAGTCGTTCGCGATCAGGATCGCCTCGTCCAGGTCGCCGGCCCGGTACAGCGTGGCGACCGGCCCGAACGCCTCCTCACGGTGGATGCGCATCTCCCGGGTGATGCCCGCCAGGACGGTCGGCGGGTAGTACCAGCCCGGCCAGTTGGGGCGTTCCCCGCCGCACAGCACCTGGGCGCCGCTGCGCTTCGCGTCGTCGACCAGCTCCTCCAGGTCGGCCCGCCCCTGCTCGCTGGAGAGCGGCCCGACCTCGGTGTCCTCCTCCAGCGGGTCACCGATCTTGAGTGCCTTCATGCCCGCGACGAACTTCTCGGCGAAGGCGTCGTACGCGTCGGTGTGCACGATGAACCGCTTGGCCGCGATGCAGGACTGACCGTTGTTCTGCACCCGCGCGGTCACGGCGACCTGGGCCGCCCGGTCGAGGTCGGCGGAGGGCATGACGACGAACGGGTCGCTGCCGCCCAGCTCCAGCACCGTCTTCTTGATCATCTCGCCGGAGGTGGCCGCGACGGCCCGCCCGGCCGGCTCGCTGCCGGTGAGCGTCGCGGCCTTCACCCGCTCGTCGCGCAGGATGCCGTCGACCGCTCCCGCGCCGACCAGCAGCGTCTGGAAGCAGCCCTCCTTGAAGCCCGCCCGGTGGAACAGGTCCTCCAGGTACAAGGCCGTCTGAGGGACGTTCGAGGCGTGCTTGAGCAGGCCCACGTTGCCCGCCATCAGCGCGGGCGCGGCGAAGCGGATCACCTGCCACAGGGGGAAGTTCCACGGCATCACCGCGAGGACGGGCCCGAGCGGCCGGTAGCGGACCCGGACCCGCGAGGCGCCGGAGTCCCGCACGTCCGCCTCGGCCGGTTCCTCGTCGGTGAGCAGTCCCTCGGCGCGTTCGGCGTACCAGCGCATCGCCTTGGCGCACTTCGCGGCCTCCGCGCGGGCCTGCTTGACCGGCTTGCCCATCTCGGTGGTCATGACCCGGCCGATCTCCTGCTGGTCCTCGTCCAGCAGGTCGGCGGCCTTGTTCAGCAGTCGGGCGCGTTCGGCGAACGTGGTCGTCCGGTACGTGCGGAACGTCGCCTCGGCGAGCTGGAGCCGGCGTTCCAGCTCCTCCTCACCCATGGGCTCGTACGTCTTGAGCGTCTCGCCGTTCGCCGGGTTCACCGTCGCGATGGGCATGGCTGACCTCCCTGGGAGCGGGCTTGCTTCGACCTTCGCGCGCGGCGGTGCCGACCGCAACGCGTAGGGAGCTGTATTGATTGTCCGCCCTCCGGGGCGCTCCAGCCCCTACGGCTCACGGTCGGTCCGAGTGCTCCGCCAGGCGGTCGAGAAACGCGGCCTGAGCCGTGATGATCAGCGCCCGGGCCCGGTCCAGACCGAACCACGCCACCCGGTCCAGCTCCGGGAACTCCTGCGTCCGCCCGGACCTCGGCGGCCACTCCATGGTGAAGGTGCCGGGGTCGATCGCCCCCGGGTCCAGGTCGGCCTCGATCGCCCACACGGTCACGATCTTGCCGTTGGCCTGCGCGACCTCGCCCAGCGGTACGGCCTGCCCGTCGGGCGGCGCCAGCCCCAGCTCCTCCCGGAACTCGCGCCGGGCCGCCTCCCAGGCGGGCTCGTCGGGTTCGTACTCGCCCTTGGGCACGGTCCACGCTCCCGCGTCGTTCTTCGCGAAGAAGGGACCGCCCATATGGCCGAGCAACACCTCCAGCCCGTCGTCGGTGTGCCGGAACAGCAGCAGGCCCGCGCTGCGCTTCGTCGTCCGCACCGTCACGGCTTGACCTCCGGGTGAGCCGCCAGCAGGGCCTCCACCGTATCGGCCTGCTCGGCCCTCTTGTCCTCGCGGTAGCGGACCACGCGGGCGAAGCGCAGGGTGACGCCGGCCGGGTAGCGGGAGGAGCGCTGCAGGCCGTCGTAGGCGATCTCCACGACGAGTTCCGGGCGTACGGTGACCACCCAGCCGTCGTCCCCGACGGCCAGCTCCCGCAGCCGCTCGGTCTGCCAGGCGAGCATCGCGTCGGTCATGCCCTTGAAGGTCTTGCCGAGCATCGCGAAGGTGCCGTCCGGGTTGCGGGCGCCGAGGTGGAGGTTGGAGAGCTTGCCGGTGCGGCGGCCGTGGCCCCACTCGGCGGCCAGGACGACCAGGTCGAGCGTGTGCACGGGCTTGACCTTCAGCCAGGACGCACCGCGCCGGCCCGCGCTGTAGGGGGCGTCCAGCGCCTTGACCACGACACCCTCGTGGCCGCGGGCGAGGGAGTCGGCGAGGAAGCGTTCCGCCTCGGGAACGTGCTGCGGTCCCGACGCCACGGTCCGGCGGACCCGCAGCGGCGCGGGCACCAGCTCGGCCAGAAGTGCGTGCCGTTCCGAGAACGGGAGGTCGAGCACGTCCTGCCCGCCGACCAGCAGCACGTCGAAGAAGACGGGGCAGACGGGCACCTGAGCGGCGGCCTTCGCCACGTCGGTCCGGGAGCCCACCCGGCCGGCGGTCTCCTGGAAGGAGCGGGGCCGGCCGTCCGCGCCGAAGGAGATCACCTCGCCGTCGAGGATGAACCGGTCGCTCGCCAACCCCAGGGCCGCTCGGGTCACTTCGGGCAGCCGGTCGGTGATGTCGTCGAGCGTCCGGGTGTGGATCCGTACCGCGCTGCCCTCCCGGTGGACCTGGACCCGGATGCCGTCCAGCTTCTCCTCCACCGCGCACGAGCCCAGCTTCTGGACCGCCTCGGCCACCGAGGAGGCGCTCTGCGCCAGCATCGGCAGCACCGGGCGGCCGACCGTGAGCCGGAACCGGTCCAGCGCCCCGGGCCCCTGTGCGAGCAGGGCCTGCGCCACCGTCTGCAGGGATCCGGCGAGCATCACCGCCCGCCGGACGTCCGCCGGATCCGCGCCGGTCGCCCGGGCCAGACCCTCCACGGCGACCGCGTCCAGCGCGCCCTGCCGGACCTCGCCGGTGAGCAGGCCGCGCAGGAAGTGCTGCTCCGCCTCGGTGGCCGCGCCCATCAGCTCGCCGACGATCCGGGCCCGCTCCGTCTGGGATCCGGCCCCGGACACCTTGCCCAGCTCGCTGAGCCGGGCGTCGGCCTCCCGCACGGTCAGCGAGGGCTCGGCGGCCGGCGGGACCGGGCGGCTCAACACCTTCCAGCCGACACCGAGCCGCCCCTGGGGGAGCCGTCCGGCCAGGTAGGGGATGACGATCGGCACGTCGTCCGCCTCCGCATCCCGGAACAGCTCCGCGAGCAGCGCGGTCTTACGGGACCGGGCGGCCGTCGCGGCGACCTCCCGGGACACCTCGGCTATCCGGGACAGCAGCATGCAGTCATGGTTGCACCGCGGGTGCCGGGTCTACACCCGTACGGCCGCGTCGAGGTCGGCGAAGAGCAGCTCGCCGTTGATCGCCGCCCCGGCCCGGTAGCCACGGCTCGCCGCGTTCACCACCTGCTCGGCGAAGCCGCCGACGTTGCCCGCCGCCCACAGGCCCGGCACGGTCGTCAGGCCGCGCTCGTCGATCACCGGGAAGCTGCCGAACGGCGTCTCGCGCAGCTCCGCGCCCAGCCGTACGAGCAGGTCGTTCTGCGGAACGGCACGTGGCGCCACGTACAGCACCTCGCGGTCGTGGACCGTGCCGTCCGTGAGCCGGACGCCGGTGAGCCGGTCCTCCCCGGCGAGCACCTCCGCGACCGCACCGGCTACGACGGTGACCCCGGCGGCGGCCAGCCTGCGCCGGTCCTCGTCCGTCAGCTCCGTCTCCCGCACCTCGTGCAGGAAGAACCGCACGTCCTTCGACCACTGCGTCACCATCAGCGCCTGGTGCACGCTCATCGGGCTGCTCGCGAGCACGCCGGTCGCCCGGTCGCGGGCCTCCCAGCCGTGGCAGTAGGGGCAGTGGATCACGTCCCGGCCGAACCGCTCGGCGATCCCCGGGACCGGCGGCAGCTCGTCCTTCAGGCCGGTGGCGACGACCAGCTGCCGCGCCAGTACGGTCCGGCCGCTCGCGAGCACCACGGTGAAGTCCTCGTCCCTGGTCGCGTCCACGACCCGGTCCCGGACCAGTTCCACGCCGTACCGCGCGATCTCCTCGCGCCCTACGGCCAGGAACTCGGCGGGCGACATGCCGTCCCGGGACAGATAGCCCTGCAGGTGCGCGGACGGCGCGTTGCGCGGCTCGCCCGCGTCGACCACCAGGGTGCGCCGCCGGGCCCGGCCCAGCACCAGCGCGGCGGACAGGCCGGCCGCGCCGCCCCCGACCACCACCACTTCATATGTCTCGGTCATGGTGACCACCTCCGCGCCCGACGGTCGTCCACATGCTGCCGCGTTGACAAACTTCTTTGCCGAATCTGCAATACGGGCATGAGCACCGAGAACACCGAGAGCACCGACGGCGTGCTGGCGGGCGTGGGACCGAGGCTGCGGCGGATCCGCAAGGAGCGGGAGGTGACCCTGGCGGCGCTGTCCGAGGCGACCGGCATCTCCGTCAGCACCCTGTCCCGGCTGGAGTCCGGCCTGCGCAAACCCAGCCTGGAGCTGCTGCTGCCCATCGCCCAGGCCCACCAGGTACCGCTGGACGAGCTGGTCGGCGCCCCGCCGGTCGGCGACCCCCGGGTGCGGGCGAAGCCCCTCGAACGCCACGGCCGCACCTTCTGGCCGCTGACCCGCCAGCCCGGCGGCCTCCAGGCCTTCAAGGTCCGCGAACCCCGGCGCAGGCAGGAGCCGGAGCCGCGCACCCACGAGGGCTACGAGTGGCTGTACGTGCTCTCGGGCAGGCTCCGGCTGGTGCTCGGCGAACACGACGTGGTGCTGTCGGCGGGGGAGGCGGCGGAGTTCGACACGCGGGTGCCGCACTGGTTCGGGTCGACGGGGGAAGGGCCGGTGGAATTCCTCAGCCTGTTCGGGCCGCAGGGGGAGCGGATGCACGTACGGGCGCGGCCGACTCGTAAGTGACGGACCCGACTGTTTCCCGAACGGCAAGCGACCGCTTAGTATGCGGTCGGACCCGGTCAGACGAAGCAGTCCCGTGGAGGCCCCGCATGCAGGCATGGCAAGTGCACGAGAACGGCGAGCCGAGCGAGGTGATGCGCCTGGCGGAGGTGGAGCGGCCCACGCCCGGCGACGGGCAGGTGCTGCTGCGCGTGCGCGCCGCCAACATCAACTTCCCGGACGCCCTGATGTGCCGGGGGCAGTACCAGGTACGGCCGCCGATGCCCTTCACGCCCGGTGTGGAGATCTGCGCCGAGACCGAGGACGGCCGCCGGGTGATCGCCAACCCCGCGCTGCCGTACGGCGGCTTCGCCGAGTACGCGCTCGCCGACGCCCGTGCCCTGCTGCCCGCGCCCGAGTCCCTGGACGACGCCGAGGCCGCCGCGCTGCACATCGGATACCAGACGGGCTGGTTCGGCCTGCACCGCCGCGCCCACCTGGAAGCGGGGGAGACCCTCCTAGTGCACGCCGCCGCCGGCGGGGTCGGCAGCGCGGCCGTGCAGCTCGGCAAGGCGGCCGGGGCCACCGTGATCGGCGTGGTCGGCGGCGCCGACAAGGCCGCCGTCGCCCGTGAGCTGGGCTGTGACGTGGTCGTCGACCGCCGCACCGAGGACGTGGTCGCCGCCGTGAAGGAGGCCACCGGTGGCCGGGGCGCCGACGTGATCTACGACCCCGTCGGCGGAGCGGCCTACGCCCAGTCGGCCAAGGTCGTCGCCTTCGAGGGCCGGATCGTCGTGGTCGGCTTCGCCAGCGGCACCATCCCGAGCCCCGCGCTCAACCACGCCCTGGTGAAGAACTACTCGATCCTCGGCCTCCACTGGGGCCTGTACAACACCAAGAACCCGAAGCTGGTCCTGCACTGCCACGAGCAGCTCACCGAGCTGGCCGCACGGGGCGCGATCAAGCCGCTGGTGAGCGAGCGGGTACCGCTCGCCGACGCCGCCGCGGCCGTGCAGCGGGTCGCCGACGGGGTGACCACCGGCCGGGTGGCCGTGGTCCTGGACAAGGGAGCCGCCGCATGACCGACGCCGAAGAACTGCGCCGCCGCACACGGGAGTTGCTGGCCGCGCATCCGCCCGCCGCCACCGACCGCCTCGACTTCCTCAAGGCCCGCTTCGACGCGGGGCTGGCCTGGGTGCACTACCCCGCGGGCCTCGGCGGACTCGGTGTCCCTCGCTCCCTGCAGGTCGTCGTGGACGCCGAGCTGGAGGCGGCCGGCGCTCCCGACAACGACTCGCGCCGCAACGGCATCGGGCTCGGCATGGCCGCCCCGACGATCCTCAAGTACGGCACCGAGGAGCAGAAGCAGCGCTATCTGCGACCGCTGTGGATCGGCGAGGAGGTGTGGTGCCAGCTGTTCAGCGAGCCCGGCGCCGGCTCCGACCTCGCCGCGCTCGGCACCCGGGCCGTGCGGGAGGGCGACGAGTGGGTGGTCAACGGGCAGAAGGTGTGGACGTCCGGCGCGCACAACTCCCGCTGGGCCATCCTCATCGCCCGCACCGACCCGAACGTGCCCAAGCACGCCGGCATCACGTACTTCATCTGCGACATGACCGACCCCGGCGTCGACGTCCGTCCGCTGCGGCAGATCACGGGTGAGGCGGAGTTCAACGAGGTCTTCCTCACCGACGTCCGTATCCCCGACTCCCGCCGCCTCGGCGAGGTCGGCGACGGCTGGCGGGTCGCCCAGACCACGCTCAACAACGAACGCGTCGCCATCGGCGGCATGCGACTGCCCCGTGAGGGCGGCATGATCGGCCCGGTCTCCCGGACCTGGCGGGAACGCCCCGAACTGCGCACCCACGACCTCCACCAGAGGCTGCTGAAGCTCTGGGTCGACTCAGAGGTCGCCCGGTTCACCGCCGAGCGGCTGCGCCAGCAGCTCGTCGCGGGCCAGCCCGGCCCCGAGGGCGCCGGCATGAAGCTCGCCTTCGCCCGCCTCAACCAGGAGATCAGCGGCCTGGAGGTCGAACTCCGGGGTGAGGAGGGGCTCCTCTACGACGACTGGACGATGAGGCGCCCCGAACTGGTGGACTTCGTCGGCCGCGACGCCGGCTACCGCTACCTGCGCTCCAAGGGCAACAGCATCGAGGGCGGGACCAGCGAGGTCCTGCTGAACATCGTCGCCGAGCGCGTCCTGGGCCTGCCCGCCGAGCCGCGCACCGACAAGGACGTCGCATGGAAGGACCTGGCCCGATGAGCGCACAGCCCGATCTGCTCTACTCCGAGGAGGAAGAGGCGCTGCGGGCCGCGGTCCGCGACCTGCTCACGGACCACTGCGACGCGGCCGGAGTGATCGCCCGCACCGAGTCGGACACCCCGCACGACCTCGCCCTGTGGAAGTCCCTCGCCGACGGCATGGGGCTCGCCGGGCTGCTCGTGCCCGAGGCGCAGGGCGGTCAGGGCGCCACCCACCGTGAAGTCGCCGTCGTCCTGGAGGAGCTGGGCCGGGCGGTGGCGCCCGTCCCGTACCTCACCAGCGCGGTCGTGGCCACCGAGGCCCTGCTGGCCTGCGGGGACGAGGAGCTGCTGGGCCGCCTGGCCTCCGGGCGCACCATCGGCGCCCTCGCGGTCGGGCTGCACTCGGCCCCGGGCGCCGCCTTCAAGGCCGTACGGCTGGAGAACGGCACTCTGCACGGGGAGCTGACGGGCATCGCGGACGCGGCCGCCGCGGACGTCCTGCTCGTCCCGGCCGACGACGGCGGGCTGTACGCGGTCGCCGCCGACGCGGTGACCGTCACCCCGCAGCCCTCCCTGGACCTGACCCGCCCGCTCGCCACCGTCACCCTCGACGGCGCGCCCGCCCGCCGGATCGGCGACGCGGAACCCGCCGTACGACGGGCCCTGCGCAGCGCCGCCGGACTGCTCGCCTCCGAGCAACTCGGCGTCGCCGACTGGGCGTTGACCGAGACGGTCCAGTACCTGAAGGAGCGCAAGCAGTTCAACCGGCCGCTCGGCGGCTTCCAGGCGATCAAGCACCGGCTCGCCCAGCTGTGGCTGGAGGTCGTCAACCTCCGGGCCGCCGCCCGCGCCGCCGCCGACGCGCTCGCCTCCGGCGAGGACACCGACCTCACGGTCGCCGTCGCCCAGGCGTACGCGGCGCCCGTCGCCGTCCACGCCGCCGAGGAGGCGCTGCAGCTCCACGCCGGCATCGGCATGACCTGGGAGCACCCGATCCACCTGTACCTGAAGCGAGCCAAGGCCGACTCGATCGCCTACGGCACCGCGGGTGCCCACCGGGAGGCCCTGGCCGAACTGGTCGACCTGCGGGCGCCCTGACGCACGGCGTGTGAAGCCCGCCCCACCTGGGGCGGGCTTCTTCGTGCGCGCACCCGTCACCAAGTGAACAGAGGGCAGCAGTCCGGCCAACTCCCGGCAGGACAGGGCTATTCGGGTGGAGAGCGCACGCATACTCTCTCCGGTCCCGTCCGGCCCCTCAAGGGAGGCAGCGCATGGCCCTCACCACCCGCCGCAGAGCCCTCACCACCCTCGGCGCAGCCCTCGCGGGCGCGGTCGCCCTGCCCGCCGGCCAGGCCCGGGCGGGCGGCGGCCACCGCGGCCCGCGCCCGCTGTGGCACGCGCACGCCCACAACGACTACGAGCACCCGCGGCCCCTGTTCGACGCCCTCGACCACCGCTTCGGCAGTGTCGAGGCCGACATCTTCCTCGTCGGCGACCAGCTGCTCATCGGTCACGACAGCTCCGAGCTGGACCCGACCCGCACCCTCGAGTCCCTCTACCTCGACCCGCTCGCCGCTCGCGCCAAGGCCGGCCACGGCTCCGTGTACCGGGGTTGGCGGCAGCCGCTGCAGCTGCTCATCGACATCAAGACCGAGGGCTCCTCGACGTACGCCGAACTCGACCGCCATCTTCGGCGCTATCCGCAGCTGTTCACCCGCTACGTGCACGGCCGCGTCCAGCCCGGTCCGGTCACCGCCGTCATCTCCGGCGACCGCGCGGCCCGTATCCCCATGGAGGCACAGACCGAGCGCCGCGCCTTCTACGACGGCCGGCTCACCGACCTCGGCAGCGCGGTCCCCGCCTCCTTCATCCCGCTGATCAGCGACAACTGGACGCTGAACTTCACCTGGTTGGGCGACGGCCCGTTTTCGGACGCCGAGCGGCAGAAGCTGCGCGGCATCACCGGTGCCGCCCATGCGCGCGGGCAGCAGATCAGGTTCTGGGCGACCCCGGACACGGCGGGTGCGGCCCGGGACGCCCTGTGGACGGAACTGCTCGCCGGCGGCGTCGACTTGCTGAACACCGACGACCTCGCCGGCCTGGAGGCCTTCCTGGACGCACACCCGTCCGGGTAAGACCACACGATCGGAGGACATGTCAGCCGCCCGGACGAACCCCCCGCTACGCCACACTTGCGGCCGAACGCCGCTCATGGGGCGTGGCGGAGGAGGTTCCCGATGGCCGTTTCCATCTCTGTGGTGCTGCTGCTCCTGATCATCGTCGTGATCTTCATGCGCAACGGCGCCCTGAAGATCTCGCACGGCCTGGTCTGCATGCTGCTCGGCTTCTACCTGGCCAGCACCAGCATGGCGCCCACGATCCACAGTGGGCTCACCGCGACCGCCGACCTGGTGAGCAGCCTGCGGCCCTAGGGTCTGTCGTCACATACCTGCCCGCCCCGCGGCGACGGGGATGTGACGACAGGCCCTGGGCGCCGTCGCGGTCAGGACGAGAAGACCCCGATGCCGTTCGGGACCGGGCGCTCGGCGCCGCCGCTCGGGTGGCTGCGGACCGTCACGCTGCTCGCGCCCGTGTCCCGGGTGACCATCTCGGTCGAGCCGCCGCCGTCGAGGTTGAACGCGTCGGACGCGCCCAGCTCGTGCATGAGGTCGGCCTCTTCGGCGATGGTCATGCCCGTCCGGTAGGCCGCGGCCCCGTCCAGCGCGAGCAGCAGCATCCTGTGCCCGTCGTCCGCCAAGCCCACGACGGTGCGCACGGCGGAGGTGCCGTCGTCCAGACCGGACAGCGGCCTGCCGTCACGCAGAACCGGGTAGCCGCCGATCGCGAACCTGTACGGGACCTTGGCCGTGGCCGCCACCAGGTCGTGCGTGACGGTCACCTCGTCGCCCACCGACAGCTTGCGCAGCTGCTGCGCGCCCTCCTCGCGGCCCACCAGGACCGTGGTGTCCGCGGGGATCGAGCCGCTGCCCGGGGCGTCGGAGGCGGAGACCACCTCACCGTCGCGCACCTTCACCTCGTAGGTGTCCTCGCTGCACGCCCCGGCCCGGTCGGTGTCCGTGCCACAGGTGGCACGCTCCCGGGAGACGCTGCCCCACCGTGAGGTGAAGGCGCCGACGGAGTTCTGCGGCAGCGCGTACTGGTTGAGGCCCTTGAGCGGGAACTGCCCGTCCGGCGTGCCGACAGAGCCGCTGAGGGTGAGGCGATCCAGCCGGGCCCGTCCGTCGGTGCCCACGCCGAGGACGTCCGTCGTGGTCGTCCCGGGCGGCAGCGCGGGCCCGAACCGCTGGCCCTTCGGGACCGCCGCCTTGAGCACCTGCCCGCCCGCGATCGCCGGTCCCACGGTCGCGCCCGTCGCCTCCACGCCCGGGTGCTGGGTCTCGCTGATGTTGAAGAAGTCGCCGTTGACCCCGGCGACCGCGCCGGCCGAGTCGGCCAGCTTCGAGACGGTCGCGCGGGCCGCCACCGACCCGGGGTGCAACAGGTCCAGTCGGACATGAGGATTGTTCAGATCGATGGTGAGCAGGTGGGCGTGTGCCTTGCCCGCCGTCTCCTCGATGTCGAACTGCCGGTAGGTGACACCCGGTGCGACCCGCCTGCCCAGCGGTACGGCACCGGCCGGTGCCGCCCCCGCCAGGGCCGCGCCGGCCAGTACGCCGAACGCCGTGAGAACCGTGAGAACCGATCTGCCTGCCGTCGTCTGCCGCCGATCGTGCGCCACCGCGCCCCCTGATGTCTCGTCAACTGTCCCAGAACTCAAGGGAAGTGCAGCAGAAGGCGATGGCGCGCGGGGGAGCTAGGCGTCGACTACGCGAGAACGGGTGAGAAAACGCACCCCCTCGGGTGCCTCCAGCGAGAATCCGCTCCCCCGTCCGGGTACCACGTCGACGATCAGCCGGGTGTGGCTCCACACCTCGTACTGGCTCCTCGACATCCAGAAGGTCACGGGCTCCTCGACGCCCTCCACCGCCAGTTCCGCCAGCAGCACGTCGGAGCCGCCGGTCCGGAACTCGCCGTCCGGGTAGCACATGGGCGCGCTGCCGTCGCAGCAGCCGCCGGACTGGTGGAACATCAGCGGACCGTGCTCGGCCCGCAGCCTGCGCACCATCTCGGCGGCCTGCGGGGTGAGTTCGACGCGGGGAACTTCCACTTCCATGGTCACCGTCCTGGAGAGCCGGGGCGTCGGAGGTGCCCCAGTCTCACGGCTCGTCAGCCGTGCGTCCAGCAGGCGTCCTTGGACGGGACCGTGGGTCAGCCGTGGCCGAGGAGGTCGTCGGTGCGGCCCCACCCGGGCGTCGGAGGCTGCGGCCACCTCGGGGGAGGGGGCAGGGTCTCGGCCGGACCGTCGCAGACCAGGCCGGTGGCCGGAGTCCGCCCGCTGAGCCACCCGAGCAGGAGGTGCCCGGGCCCGGCGACCGAGGGGCCCTCGGGAGACAGGGGCCAGCGGCGGCCCAGGTCGACCGCCTCGACGCGGGAGAGGGGAGGTCCCTGGGTCTGCAGAGCGGCGAGGGTCTCGTCGAGCGCCCAGGACACGTACGACGTCGGTCAGTCGGCGGTGCCGTACCCCAGGCCGAGGTCGACATGGTGGTGCTCCACTTCCCGCTGACACCGCAGCAGGGTGTACCAGGCGGGGTGCCGCCAGCCCGCGAGCGCCGCCACCAGGGTGTCCCACTTGGCCACGGGCATCTCCCGGGCCTCCGCCACGACCAGGTCCAGGGCCCGCCGCGTCCGGTCGGCCAGCGCGTCGGCGGGCAGGGCGGCGGTCCGTTCGGCCGTCTCGGCCAGGGCTGCCGCATCCTGCCGGGGCCCCGGCGCAGAGCCCGTACGCGCCAGCCGCAGCAGCCACACGTAGGCGTCCGCGCCGCCCGCGATGTGCGCGAGCACCTGACCCCGGGTCCACGGGGCGAGTCCGGAGGGCGCCCGGTACTCGGCGTCGGTCAGGCCGTCCATCGTCTGCGCGAGCCGGCCGACCGAGCGGACGACGTCATCGATCAGGGCGTCGACAGCGGCCGCGCCCGTCGCGGGGGAGACGTTCACGCACACTCCCGAGCCTCGACCTGCAGCAAGGGCATCCTAGAGACAAGGAGATGACGGGTGGGAGGGTGCCTGGGAGAGGATGCTCTCATGCGCTACCACTCGCCCTTCGACCGGCCCGAACCGCGCCCCGTGCCGGTCGGCGAACACCCCCTCTGGGACGAGGCCCTGGCAGCGGTCAACCGCGACCTGGCGGTGACCCTGCCGGAGCAACGGCCCCTGTGCCTCTTCGTGGTGCCCTGGGAGGAGGGCGAACCGGACCAGGTCTACGTCGCCCTCGCCAACGGCGAGTCGCACGGGAACCCCCTCTGGGCCGACCCGGACACCGCCGCCGACGCCCTGGAGGCCGTTGCCGAGGCCGCCCAGGAGACTGTCTCGGAGCTCCTGTGGCAGGCGTGGCCGGTCTGCTCCGTGCACGACCTGGGGATGCACGTACGCAAGGTGGCCGGCCGGCCGTCGTGGTGGTGCGCCGGTACGAAGGATCCGCAGGACCCGCCGCACATCCGGGCGGCCGTAGGCGAGTTGGACACTCTCCAGCGCCCGCACCGGCCGAACCGGAAGCGCCGGAGAAACAGTGCGCGGGGCTGACCGGGGGCGGCCGGGGCCCGGCGCGGCGCGCGTGCCATGATCCTCGGATGCGCGAGATCGACGAACTGGCCCAGGTGGACGATCCGGCCTGGCCGGAACTCCAGGAGCTGCTCGCGGCCAGTGCCGTGCCGGTCCGTGTGCTGCCGGGCGACCCCGGCGAAGGCCGCCGGTGCCTGCTGCAGATGCAGGTCACCGCGCGCTCCACGCTCGGCGCGCTCGCGCTGAACTGCGGCGGGCTCGTCCTGGACGACGGGTGGCTGCGGGTGTACGGCGGCGGCTCGGCGGCGACCGGCGGTCTGCCCAGTCTGGGGCGGGTCAACGGCTTCCCGGAGGAGTTCGATCCCGTCTGGCACCCCGCCTCGGGTCTGGTCGTCGGGCACGACGTGCTCGGCGGGGTGTTCGCACTCAACGGCCACGACCCGGCCGGAGCGGGCCGCCCCGGCGGTCCCGGGCAGATGACGTACTTCGCTCCCGACACCCTGGAGTGGGAGGCCCTGGACATGGGCCACTCCACCTGGGTGTGGTGGCTGCTGTCCGGCCGCCTGGAGACGTTCTACGACGGGCTCCGCCGGCCGGGCTGGCGCGAGGAGGCCGCCGCCCTGGACCTCTCGCAGGGCATCACCGTCTACCCGTTCCTGTGGTCCAAGGAGGCCCACGACGACCTCGCGGTCACGACCCGGCGAGCCGTGGCGATGCGCGAAGTCCTGGGTGTGGCGGCGGACTTCGCCCGGCAGCTGGGCCCGGCCGATCCGGGTTTCCTCGGCGAGGTCTGAGGCACCGCCGCCCGACTGCTCACGCCTGCCCGCGGACGGCACGCATCGACACCGCGTACACCCCGGAAGCCACGAACAGGCCCACGGGCAGGGCGAGATCGATGCCGCCCAGGGCGGCCGCCACCGGCCCGGTGCACGGTGTCGACGCACGCGGCGGAGGCGGCGACGCCCGCCGCGAGGGCCGGCGCGCCGGACCGGTTTACCCCGCCGGTGTACCAGAAGGGGCTGCCGGGGGTCTCGTCGGCGAGGGCGAGGCCGTCGTAGCGGTTGCGGCGCAGCAGGATGTCGGTGGCGTAGACAGCCACGGTTCCCGCGGATGCCGTACATCGCGCGGGTGACGACCTCGCTGGGCGCGCCCGCGGCCGGGCCGGAGACCGCGAGCAGGCCGGTGAGCAGCCAGAACGCAAGGCCGTCGCGCCGCGGCCCACGGAGGCCGAGGTACGGGCCCGCACCGCGGAGGTCCTGGGCGCCATGGCGGCGGCGGGCCTCACCGGTGGCCACGCCATGGACGCCAACGGGGAGAGCCTGTCCGTCCACGCCGCTCTGGAGGCCGAGGGTGCACTGTCCCTGTGGCTGCGGGTCGCCCCCTGGTGCCGGCCGGAGGCCGACGACGACGCCGTCGTCGAACTCGTCCGGTTGCAGGGCACAGGGGGCGCGCTGTGGCAGGTCGCCGGCCGTGAAGCTGTTCATGGACGGCACCGTGGACAACAGCACCGCCCGGCTCGAGGTCCCCGACTGCCACGGCGGGTCGGCCCACGCCCACTGGCCCGACCCGCAGCGCTACACCCAGGTGATCGCGGCCCTCCACCGGGCCGGTGTGTCCACCGCCACCCACGCGATCGGCGACGCGGCGGTGCGGCACGTGCTCGACTCGGTCGAGAAGGCCCATGCGGAGAGCCCGGCCCCGGTGCGGCACCGGGTCGAGCACATCGAGACGGTGCCCGACGACACCGTACGGCGTTTGCACGGCTCGGCGTGGCCGCATCCATGCAGCCCACCCACTGCTGCGAGTTCACCCGGGCCGACCACACGGACAACTGGTCGCGCCGGCTCGGCGAGGAGCGCGCCGGGCGCGCGTTCCGCTGCCGCCATCTGTGGGCGGCCGGAGCCCGGGTCGTCCTCGGTCCGACTGGCCCATCGCGCCGTACCCGCCGCTGCAGGTCATGGCCGGCGCCCGGCACCGCCGCCCCGCCGACCTCTCCCTGCCTCCGCACGGGCCCGACCAGGCCCTCACCGCGCTGCAGGCGCTGCAGGGCAGCACCGTCAACGCGGCCTGGGCCGCCGGGGAGGAGCATCTCGCCGGCCGGCTCGCGGTCGGCCGGCGTGCCGACCTGACGGTGCTGGCCGAGAACCCGCTGGAGGTCCCCGACACCGAGCTGGCCGACCTGCCGGTCGTCCTGACGGTGCTGGCGGGCCGGCCCACGCACCGGGCCGCCGACCTGTAGCCGACGGCCCGGGCACCCTTCGGGTCAGCGCTGGGGAACGGGCGCCGCATGTCCGGGCGGGCCCGCCGCCACGGCCGCCGACTTGATCACGTCGACGTCACTCGCCCGGACATAGGCGAGCCGGTGGCCGAGCTGGATCTCGTAGTACTCCTCCTGGCCCTGCACCACCGGGGACGGGGAGTCGTCGGAGGAAGGTTTCTCCAGGTAGGAACCGAGGACGCGGGACTGCGTCACGTACCGCTGGCCCGCGCGGATGGTGTACGGGAGCGGTGACTCCTCGGGCTGTTCGTCCGTCCCCTCCGGATAGGCGTCCTCCTCCGGCAGGGCGCGGCCGAACGCCTCGATCTCCTTCAGGCCTTCCTTCGGGGTCACCATCCGGCCGCTCGCACCGACCGCCGTCGGGTGGTCCTTCGGGTTCCTGAACCAGGCCTTGTGCCCCTGGAACCAGATCGCCGTCCAGTCGCCGCTACGGTCGGCCACCGCGAAGGTCTGGCCCGTGGAGACCCGCGACCCCAGGTCGTTGACGTCCACGGTGGAGTCCTGGCCGTCGGGGTGTCGGCCCGGATCCTGGATCAGCGGAGCGTTGTCGTCCGGATCGGTGTGCAGGCGGACCGCGCTCGAGCCGTGCGGCGCACACTTCACACCGCTCTTGGTGCAGCCGGTGAACCGCGGACTGTAGGTGGGGTAGTCCGGCAGGATCATCACGACATCGCTGTCCGACCCGGCCGTCGCCTTCAGCGGCGCGCCCAGCAGGTCGAAGTAGTGCCGCCAGTCCCAGAAGGGGCCCGGGTCGTCATGCATGTCCGGGATCGAGTCCGCGGTCGGGGCCGGCACGTTGTCATGGCCGAAGATGTGCTGCCGGTCGAGCGGAACTCCGTACTTCTTCGCCAGGTACTTCACCAGCCGGGCCGAGGACCGGTACATCGTCTCCGTGTACCAGGCGTCGGGATGCCGCAGGAATCCCTCGTGCTCGACCCCGATCGAGCGGGCGTTCACGAACTGGCTGCCGGAGTGCCAGGCCGCGTCCTTGATCTTGACGTGCTGGGTGATGTGGCCGTCCCGGGAGCGGATGGAGTAGTGCCACGACGCCTCCTCCGGATCCTGGATCGTCTGCAGCATCGACGCCAGCGGCGCCTCGGTGTCGTGGATGACGATGTAGTCGATCCGCTGGTCCTTGGGCCGGTCGGCCAGCTGATGGTTGCCGTACTCGTCGTCGTCGATCTCGACGTACGGCGCGCTGAGCCAGGAGCAGGACAGCTCCGGCGGGCAGTCGACCTCCTTGGGGTGCGGCGCGCCCGTGGTGGCGGGGCGGTGCGGGCGGACACGGGGGCTCGCCACGAGGGTGACGCGCTGCCCCTCGTCGGTGATGCGGTGCGCGCCCCGGCGGATCACGTCGAAGACGTCATCGGCATAGGTCTCCGCCGAGGCCCGGTCGGCGGCGCCCGGGAAGGCGGCCACGGTCTCCCACCAGTCCGCCGGATTGAGGCTGAGCGGCTTGCCGAGCTGTCGCTGGGTCGCCGCGAGGAGGGCCGCGCCGCCGCGCACGTTGGCCGCGTCGTCCGTCCGCAGCTCTTCGGCCGGAAGCCCGGTCAGACGTGCGGCCCGTCGCAGGTCCGCCGCTCGGTTCGGCATGCCCGGGACGGACGGCCCCGCCGACCCCGCGCGCGCCTGTCCCTTCTTGGGCTGCGGCGTCTGCTGGGGCTGGGGCGCGTCCACCAGGTGCATCGGACCGTAACCGCCGACGACGCTCGGCGCGCCCTGGTGTGAGTCCCACCTCGACTGCAGGTAGGACACGCCCATGAGCACGCTGCGGGGGACGTGGTACTCGTTCGCGGCGGCCTTGTACTCGTCCTGCAGACGTTGGTCGGACGGAGTGACATCCCCCGAGCGGTCGATCAGCAACGGCACCAGGAGCGCCGCCGAAGCGGTCACGCAGATGATCCGCCGGTGCCCGCGTACGGCACTGGAGACGCGGGGGGCGACGCGTTTTTTCATGAAGGTGCCTCCGACGAGGTTCAGCGGGGTGGCCAGGGACAGATGCGACCAGGGCACAGCGGACTGCCCTTCAGGGCAAAGGGGGTTGCCCTTCGCGTCACCCCTTGTACGTTTCCGTGCCTCGCGCGCCGCGTCGCGCCGAGCGTCACCGGCGTGGACCAGCCGTCGGGCACAGGCCACCCGGTCGGCGGCACCCTGCCCGCCCGGTGGCGGGCTCAGTCCTCGACCGGGTCCACCTGCCAGTCGGGGTGTCCCGGCATGGGCGGGGTGTGCGGCCCGTACAGCCAAGGCGTCAGAAAGAGCGTCAGATCCTCGCCGGCCACGCGGGACGCGAGCCTGACGAAGTCCGCGGTGCCGGCGGCCCGGCCCCGGTACGTCGTCACCCAGGAGCGTTCGATCCGGTCGAAGGTGTCCTCGCCCACCTTCTCCCGCAGCGCGTAGAGCACCAGCGCCGAGCCGTCGTAGCGCATCTGCCGGAACAGGGTGGACGCGGTCGGCTCGGCGGGTGCGCCGTCGTCGTGCCGCCACTGGTCGTGCTGTTCGTAGGCGACGCGCATCATGCCCTCCAGGTCGATGCCGCCGTGGGTGTCGGAGTAGAGCAGCTCGTAGAAACGGGCGTGTCCCTCGCTCAGCCACAGGTCGGACCACCGCCGGATCGCGACGCTGTCGCCGGTCCAGTGGTGGGCGAGCTCGTGCACGAGGTTGCGCTCGGCGCCGACCTGATCCCCCGACAGATCGGCGCTCGGCACGACGGACAGCGACTGGGTCTCCAGGGCCACCGCCAGGTCGGTGTCCCCGACCAGCACGCCGTAGCGGCGGAAGGGATAGGGGCCGAGCCGCTGTTCGAGCCAGGCCAGATGTCCGGGGGTGAGAGCGCGGTACGCCTCGGTGTCCGCGACCAGGTCCTCGGGGACCACGTCCCGGACGGGCAGCCCGCGCGGCCCCTCGCCGTCCACGACGGAGAACCTCCCGACGGCCATCTGGACCAGCTGGGCCGCGACCGGTTCCTCGGAGTCGTAGGTCCACCGGATCCGTCCGTCGGGTTGCCGTACGTGCCCGACGAGCCGGCCGTTGGCCACCGCGGTCAGCCCCAGCGGGGTGGTGATCCGGAAGGTGAACGGTGCCCGCACGCTGGGGTGGTCGTCGGCCGGGAAGACCATCCTGGCGCCGTCGGGCTGGAGCGACAGCAGGGTGCCGTCGGCCGTGGGGACCCAGCCGTAGTCCTGGATCGCGTCGTCACGGTGGCGCCGCTGCGTCGGGTCGGCGGTGTAGGCGACCCGGACGGTGAACGCACCGCCGCGGGCGATCGGCTTCGCCGGGGTGACGACCAGCTCGTCGCCGTCGCGCACGGCCTTCGCCGGTGCGCCGTCGACGGTGACCGCGTGCAGCGTGTTGCCCGCGAAGTCGAGGTCGAAGCGGGACAGGGCCTGGGTGGCGGTGGCGCGGACGGTGGTGGTCGCGGCGAAGGGCGTGCGGGGCGCGCGCCAGTCGAAGTCGAGGGTGTAGCGGCGGACCGTGTAGCCGCCGTTGCCGTCGAGCGGCGCGAGCGGGTCGCCGAGACCGCGGGCACCGGGGGACGGGACCTCTCCGGGGGAGCCGGGGGAGGCGCCCGGGGCGGGGTGTCCGGCGCGGTACGGCGCGCGGTGCTCCCCGTCGGGCAGGACGACGAGGACGGCGGCACCCGCGAAGCCGACGGCACCGGCCAGGGCGAGGGCCGCACGGCGGGTACGGATGCCGCGCCGGATGCCGACAGTCGTGAAGTCCATGGCGGCACTATGTCACTAAGAGATCATTTATGCGCTAAATCCGCTAATTCCGACATGAGCACCTATCACTTGGTATAAAGATCACATCAAGGTGTGGTCATCCCCTCCGATCGGACCATGCGACCGCGCCCGTTGTCCGAGATCGGGCCCTCGAAGGAGAGGCATGCGGCCGTTCAGAATCGCGGCATCCCGACAGGTGCCGATTCCCATGCCGCGTCGGCCCGTCCAACCGGAGGGCACCCAGGCGCGCTGGTACGGGCCCTTGTCGGTCTGCGTGGATCTGGCCGGCGCGGCGCTGCCCGTCGCGGCCGCGATCGTGGAGGTCCGCGAGCCCCACCCGCTGCGGCTGGCGGCCGTAGCCGCCGTGCTGTGGCCGCTGATCAGAGTGGCCGGCAAGCGCTACACGCTCGCTGCCTGGGGTGACGGGGGCTGCCTGCGGACCGTCGTCAGGGACTGGCTGGTGCTGGTCGGCGCCCTGGCGACGCTGCGTGTGCTGTGCGGACTGGGCAGCGTGCCTGCCGGGGCCTTCACGGCACTGATCCCCGCACTCGTCCTCACCGCGGCCTGCCAGAAGGTGATTCACCGTCATCTGCGGGCCGCCCGCCGCAGGGGCCGCGCACTGCGCCACGTCCTGGTGATCGGCGAGGGCCCGACGGTCGACGCGGTGGTCGAACAGCTCGCCCAGCGCACCGACCACGAATACGTGATCGTCGGGACCTGTCCGGTCGGGGAGGACGAGGTGCTCTCCGGCGTCCCCGTGGACCTGCGGCTGCCCTGCGCGGCGCCCGAGACCCCGGAGCAGGACGCCGAGGTGGTGCTCGGGGCGGCCGACAGGCTCTCGGCCGACCTGGTCTTCGTGGTGCCGGGCCCGCACATGTCGGGCGAGCGGCTGCGCCGGCTGTCCTGGGCGCTGCACGACCGGGGATGTGCGCTCGCCGTGCTCCCCGGCATCGTCGACGTCACCCGCCGACGGGTCCGGATCACCTCCGCGGCCGGACTCACCATGCTGCACATCGTGCCGCCGCTGCGCCGGGGCACTCCGACGCTGCTCAAGTCCGTCGTGGACCGCGTGGGCGCCCTGCTGCTGATCGTCGTGCTCGCGCCGCTGCTGCTCCTGCTGGTCCTGGCCGTCCGGCTCGGCTCACCCGGACCGGCCTTCTACCGCCAGACGCGGGTGGGCCGGAACAACACGCCGTTCCCCATGTGGAAGTTCCGCACGATGGTGGCCGACGCGGACCGGCTCAAGAGCGAGCTGGAGGCGGCGAACGAGAACGACGGCCACATGTTCAAGATGCGCCGTGACCCCCGGATCACGCCCCTGGGACGCGTCCTGCGCCGCTACTCCCTGGACGAGCTGCCCCAGCTGTTCAACGTCCTCCTCGGCCACATGTCTCTGGTCGGCCCGCGCCCTCCGGTGCCCGAGGAAGTCGTCAAGTACAACCCGGTCGAGATGCGCCGGCTCAGCGTCAAGCCGGGTCTGACGGGGCTGTGGCAGGTGAGCGGACGGTCGGACCTGTCCTGGCACGAGACGGTCGCCCTCGACCTGCGCTACGTCGACAACTGGTCCCTTGCCGTGGACATGAACGTGCTGGCCCGCACCGTACGCGCCGTGCTGAACGGCCAGGGCGCCTACTGATCCGCCATCCGGGCAGGCCTGCCGCCAACACGCCGTGATCGCGGATGACGCGGCTCCCGCGGCAGGAAAGATCGCGACCATGGCCTGAGTCCTCGGGAAGGGACACTGCTCATGGCGCAGACCGTCGTCGCGCGATCCCTGCGCGGCTTCACCGGTGCCGGATACGACAAGGGGCGGCCTCTGCTCGTCCAGGCCGCATGGTTCGCCGCCCTCCATCTGTTCTTCGTCAAGTGGTGGTTCCCGGCCCGCTGGCGGCCCGTGCTGCTGCGCGCCTTCGGGGCCCGGGTCGGAGAGCGGGTGCTGATCCGGCACGGAGTGCGGGTGCACTGGCCGTGGAAGCTGGAGATCGGCGACGACGTGTGGATCGGCGAGGGCGCCTGGATCCTCAACCTGGAACCGGTCACGATCGGCAGCGACTGCTGCGTCTCCCAGAGCGCACTGCTGTGCACGGGCAGCCATCGCCGCCGTTCCGCCACCTTCGAGTTCGACAACGGCCCGATCCGGCTGGAGCCGGGCAGCTGGGTCGCGGCCCGTGCCGTGGTCCTGCGTGGTGTCACCGTCGGCCGGGGCGGCGTGGTGGGCGCGGGTGTCGTGGCCCACCGGGACCTCGCGGCCGGCGCGGTCCTGACGACGAACGGGGTCTGCGCATGAGACTGCTCCACGTGGTCACGCTCGTCAGCGACGACGGTGCCTTCGGCGGTCCGCCGAGCGTGGCCCTCGCCCAGGCGGAGGAGCTGGTCGCACGCGGACACGACGTCACGCTGATCTCGCTGTGGCGGGGCAGCGGCCGGGGACCGGACCGCATCGGCCCCGTCCGGCTCCGCTCCCGTCCGGCCCGTACGCTGCTGCCGGGGCAGGGCTTCATCGGCCTGCTGCATCCCCTGCTCGTACGCGACCTGTGGCGGGCCATGGGCGACGCCGACGTCGTGCACGTACACGCGGGGCGCGATCTGGTCTCCCTGGCCGCGCTCGCCGTCGCCGCCCTGCGCCGCATCCCGTGCGTGGCGCAGACCCACGGCATGGTCGAGCCGCGCACCGCGCTCCCCGTCCGGCTGTTCGACCGGCTGTACCTTCCGCTGCTGCGTCGGACGCGCACCTGTTTCGTCCTGACCGAGCAGGAGCGCCGGCTGGTGGCGGAGGTGCTCGGGCCGGACGGGCCGCCGCTGCGGATCCTGCCCAACGGCATCCGGCCGGGCCCGCCCGAACCGGGTCCCCGGCGGCGCGACCCTCATGTGCTGTTCCTGGCCCGGCTGCATCCGCGCAAGCGCCCGGAGGCCTTCGTGGAGATGGCCGCGCTGGTCCACGAGGAGCTGCCCGAGGCCCGGTTCACGCTGTACGGCCCGGACGACGGATCGCTGCCCGCCGTCCGTCGGCTCATCGCCGACGGGCTGACGGACGTGGTCCGCTACGGCGGGGCGCTCGATCCCGCCGACGCCCGCGAGGCCTACCGGACGGCGGCCGTCCATGTGCTGGCCAGCGTGAACGAGCCGTTCGGCATGACCGTCATCGAGGCGATGGCCGTCGGCACGCCCGTCGTCCTCACCGACACCTGCGGCATCGCCGACGAGCTGGCCCGCCGGGGTGCCGCGGTCGTCACCGACGGCAGCCCCGAGGCCATGGCGGACGCGGTCCGCCGGCTGCTCGGCGACCCGGAGCTCTGTGCCGAACTGGCGGCGGCCGGCCGGCGCGTGGTCGAGGACGTGTACTCCATCGGCGCCGTGGTGGACCGGCTGGAGGAGAACTACCGCGGGAGCGAAGGCGGTTCGGATCGGGCCGACCACACTCGTCGCGAGGCGGAGCCGGCCGCTTCGAGGCCGGCTGTCTGATCGTCGGCCGTCTGATCGCGGTCCGTCTGATCGTCGGCCGTCTGATCGTCGGCCGTGTGATCGTCGGCCGTCTGATCGCGGACCGTGTGATCGTCGGCCGTCTGGTGACGGTCCGTGTGATCGTCGGCCATCTGACCGTCGGCCGTGTGATCGCCGGCCGTCCGGTGACGGTCCGTGTGATCGCGGATCGTCTGATCGTCGGCCATCTGACCGTCGGCCGTCTGATCGCCGGCCGTCTGGTTACGGTCCGTCTGATCGTCGGCCGTCCGATTGCGGGCCCTCCGATCGCCGCCACGGACCGCGCCGCGGATGGACAGCGGCGCGGTCCGTGGCATTCGGCACGTGTACTCACACGGCCGGCTCAGCGGGCCGAGGCGGCGCTCACCCTCCGGAGGATGTCCTCGAAGCGGGAGGCGCAGTCCTCCAGGGCGAACTCGCGCTCGGCCAGGGCCCGGCTCTCCTTGCCCAGCCGTTCGGCGCGGGCCGGGTCGGCCAGGACCCTCCGGACCCAGGAGGCCGCACCGTCCAGCGCGGACTCCTCCGGCGGCAGGACCGCCGACCCGGCCTGATGGAGCAGTTGCGCGGCGAGGTTGTCGGCGGGCATCAGGCCGAGCACGGGTCGCCCGGCACAGAGATACGACAGGGTCTTGGACGGGACCGAGAACTGCCCCGCGTCCGGACCCAGGAGGACCACGAGGACGTCGCCCGTGCCCAGCACCTCGGGCAGTCGCTCGTAGGGCTGGAAGGGCAGCAGGGTCAGTTCGACCCCGCGGGCCGCGGCGGCCTTCCTGAGGAGGGGTACGGCAGGGCCGTCGTTGACGACGACGAGCCGTACCGGATCACCCCCGTCCCGCAGCCGCTCGGCCAGCTGCACCAGCAGCACCGGGTTGTGTTTCAGGCCCAGCGTGCCGGAGTACAGCACCGTCCGCACGTCGTCGAGACGGTGCTCCGTCGACCAGGCGTTGGTCCGTGCCACCGGGACGATCTCGTCCAACGGCGCCCAGTTGGGGATGACGGTGACCTTGTCGGCGGTGCCCCACCGTTCGTGGACCCGTACGAAGGAGTCGGCGATCACGACGACGGCAGAGGCCTGGCGAGCCGACCACTTCTCGCTCGCTCCGAAGACCTTGGCGGCGAGGCCCATCGACTTCGCGACCTGCGCTGCGGCGAAGCTCTTCAACGCGACCGCGGTCACATCCTGATGCCACAGCACCCAGGGGATGCGCAGCCTTCCCAGGACGGCCGCGGTCACGACCAGCACCGGGATCGGCAGGTTGGACAGCAGCACCACGTCGGGCTTCTCGCGCCGTACCTGCCGGGCAAGTTCGAGGCCCAGCCGGGTCTCCTGGTGCAGCCGGTGGAAGTAGGCCTCCTTCCTCAGTCGGGTGGTGTCCCCGATGGTGACGAAGCGGAGGCCGGGGGAGCCGCCGGCCAGGTTGCCCTTGCCGGAGACGTAGGCCGTACACGTCGAGTGGACGACATCATGGCCACGGCGCGCCAACTCCCGGCTCAGCTGGGCCTGGAACGGGTGGCCGCTGTAGTCGTGGACGAGGATCCTCATCGGCTCTTCGTGCCCTCGCACGTGGTCGGGGCTCACTGCTGGGAGCGCTTGACCTGGTCGTAGACCCAGGCGTAGGTCTTCTCCAGACCGTCGGCCAGGGAGATCGACGGTTCCCAGCCGTGGATCTCGCGGATCAAGGTGTTGTCGGAATTGCGGCCGCGCACGCCCTGCGGAGCGTCGAGACGGTAGCTGCGCTCGCAGCGGATGCCCGCGATCTCCTCGACGATGTCGACGAGTTGGTTGATGGTCACCAGCTCCGAGGAGCCGAGGTTGACCGGTACGTCACTGCCCCCGTTCATGATCATCTGGGTGCCGTGCAGGCAGTCGTCGATGTACATGAAGGAACGTGTCTGCAGACCGTCGCCCCAGATCTCGATGTGGTGCTCCCCGGAGAGGACCGCCTCGGCGATCTTCCGGCAGACCGCGGCCGGGGCCTTCTCGCGGCCGCCGTCCCATGTGCCGTGCGGGCCGTACACGTTGTGGTAGCGGGCGACGCGCGAGATGAACCCGTAGTCCTCCGTGAAGTGGCGGCACATGCGCTCGGAGAAGAGCTTCTCCCAGCCGTAGCCGTCCTCCGGCTGCGCCGGATAGGCGTCCTCCTCCCGCAGCGCGGTGACGTTCGGGTCGGTCTGCTTGCCGGCGGCGTAGACGCAGGCGGAGGACGAGTAGAAGTACCGTTCCACGCCGTGCTCGTGCGCGGCCTTCAGCATGTGCGTGCTGGTCAGGACCGACATCATGCAGGCGGCCTTGTTGTTCTCGATGAAGCCCATGCCGCCCATGTCCGCGGCGAGCATGTACACCTGCCGCGCGCCCCGGACGCCCGCGTGCGCGTTCTCCAGGAGCGACAGGTCGCTGATCACGTTCTCCGCGCCGTCGTGGACCTGGTACCACTCCTGCCGGGGCTTGATGTCGATGGAACGGACGGTCAGCCCCTGGTGCAGCAGGGCGCCCACTAGATGGCCGCCGATGAATCCCCCGCCACCGGCAACGACGACGTCCACCTGCTTGCTCATCGGCAACTCCTCTGTCCGGGAATCTGCTGCGATAAGCAATACACATTTGTCACGATTTGGGGTAAATGGCACGCCGCCCCGAATGCCCTCGTCACTCGATGACTGGGCTCGCGCAGGGCTTTGTGGAACTGCGGATTCGCGCGCGCCTGTGCGGAATCGAAAGAAATGGGAGCTATAAAGCTGTTGATGAAGGTTCAGTTGAAATGTCCGAGTGGCGCAGAGGTCGGGACGCGGGACGCCGGCGTCCGCGGCGTGGCTGCGGTCTCGCTCTGGACCGTGGCGCTGATCGTCCTGCTGCCGAGTCTGATCCTCCAGTCGTACGGCTCGCATCTGTCGGCGGCTCTCGCCCTGCAGGCCGTCGTCGTGATGCACACCGGTGTGACGCTCACCCGCGTGCTCACCGCGACCACGGTGCGCCTCGTCGCCCTCGGCTTCTGGGTCTTCGCCTACATCTGGCTCGGCCTGGCGCCCCTGGCCATGCTCGCCACCGACACGTACCCGTGGGCCTACCGGGCCGGTGAAGGCACCGCCCTCGCGGCCGTGGCCGTCATCGAACTCGGGCTCCTCGCCCACACCGCGGGAACGGCCTTCGCCGCCCGCCGGGAGCGCTCGCGCGCGGCCCGTCCGGATGTCACCTCACCCGGAGCGGTGGAACGGCTGCTCTCCCGCCGCCTCGCGCCCTGGCGCCTCATCGCGCTCTGTGCCCTCGCCCTCGTCCTCGCGGTGCTGCTGATCCCTGCGCAACCAGGCGGCCTTGCGGCCTACTTCACGAGCCGTCAGGCCCTGCGCGAAGCCGGCGCCATGGACAACGCGCAGGACGCCTTCGTGATGGCCCTGCGTAACTGGGCACTGTCGGTACCCGCGTTCTGGGCCCTGCTGGGTCTGCTGCACGTACCCCGGCTGCCCGGCGGCGACCGGCTGCTGCGCGGTGTCCGCCGGCTGCTGCTGCCGCTGCTCCTGGCCCTGAACGTCGTCGTCAACAACCCTGTCAGCAAACCGAGGTTCTGGGCCGGTACGGTGCTGCTGACCCTGCTGTTCACCGTGCCCCGCCTGGGCCGGCCCCGTGCCTTCCGCGCCGTCGCGGCCACCCTCATGACGGCCGTGCTGCTCGTCTTCCCCTACAGCGACTACTTCCGCTACAGCGACCGGGAACAGATCGCCGTCGTCTCCCTCGCCGAGCAGTTCACCACCAACGGCGACTACGACGCCTTCCAGCAGGTGCAGACCGGCATCGACTACGCGCGGGAAAAGGGGTTCTCGCCCCAGAGCGCGCTGGGCCCCCCGCTGTTCCTGGTCCCGCGCTCGATGTGGCCGGACAAACCCGAGGACACCGGAATCACCCTGGCCCGGTACGCGGGCTACGACTTCCTCAATCTCTCCGCGCCGTTGTGGATCGAGAGCTATCTGTGGGCCGGCCCGCCCGCGGTGGCCATCGTGTTCTTCGTGCTCGGCGCGGCCGGCCGCCGGATGGACGACGCACGGCACCGCCTCCGCGACCGGCCGGGGACCCTCGCGGCACTGCTGGTCCCGGCCTTCGCCTTCTACCAGATGGTCTTCCTGCGCGGCAGCCTGCTCGGCATCGTGGGCCCGCTGATGCTGCTGATGACCATTCCGCTGCTCATCACCACCCCCACGGCCCGGGCATGCCGATTCCGCTCAGCGGCGATGTCGACCGCACCCACCCTTCACGCATCGATCCCCGGAACAGGAGGGCACTCGTGACCGGCCCCTTCCCCTTCGACGACCGGTACGACGAGCCGGACCAGCTACGCGACCAACTGCGCCGACTCCTGCGCCACCGCGCCGTGATCGCATTGGGGATCGTCCTGGGACTGATCGGCGGAGCGGCCCTGGCGCTGGCCCGCGCCCACACCTACACCTCCACCAGCGAAGTCCTCGTCCGCTCCACCACCGACCCCTTCGGCACGGTCGCCGTGGCCGCGGACAACCAGGTCAGCATGAGCACCGAGCAGCAGATCGCCGCCAGCGCCGCGGTCGCCATCCGCGCGGCGCACGCCCTGGGACAGCCCGTGAGCCATGCGGGCGCGCTCCAGGACCGGCTGCGGGTCACCAACCCGGCCAAGTCCCAGGTGCTCCGCTTCGAGTTCACGGCCAACAGCCCCAGGCGTGCGGCGCGCGGCGCCAACGCCTTCGCCGATGCCTACCTGGCCGACCGCAAGGGCCGTAACGACGCCGCCGTACAGCGGGCCACCCGGGGAGTGGAGCAGCAGATCGTCGCGGTGACCAAGCAGGCGGCCAAGCAGAAGACCGAGGACGGCGAGTCCACGGACTCCGCCGCACAGAGCGAGATCGCCACCCTGCACAAGCGGGTCTCCGACATCAACTCCCGTGACACCACCGGGGGAGACATCGTCCGCAGCGGCGAGGCCCCCACCAAGCCCTCGGGGCCCGGCCTGTCGATCCTGCTCGTGCTCGGACTGGCGAGCGGTCTCGCCCTCGGCGTCCTGCTGGCCTGGCTGCGCTCCGCCCTCGACTCCCGGGTCCGCTCGGCCGACGACGTCCGGGCCGCGCTGCGGGCTCCGGTCCTCGGCATGCTGCCCGCCGAGCGCCGTAGGGACGAGGCCCTGCTGACGGTCGGCCGCACCGGCGGTGACCGCACGGAGGCCTACCGCGCCCTGGCCTACCGACTGCGCCGGACCGGGCTCCCGTCCGGCGCCGGCCGCCTGCTCGTCGTGGCACCCCGACGCGGTGCCGCCACCGGGGAAGTCGCCGTGAACCTGGCCGCGGCCCTCGCCGAGTGCGGCGACGAGGTGCTGCTGGTGGACGCCGACCCCGACACGCCCGGCCTCGCGACCCGACTGCCGCTCGTACCGGACGACGCCCGCACGACCGAGGAGGAGGCCCTGCCCGAGGGGAGCCTCGTCGTCGACGCCGGAACCGCCGGGCGGTTCGTCTGCCGCTCCA
The DNA here is from genome assembly GCF_044541035.1 of Streptomyces sp. NPDC085866. Classification (NCBI taxonomy): domain Bacteria; kingdom Bacillati; phylum Actinomycetota; class Actinomycetes; order Kitasatosporales; family Streptomycetaceae; genus Streptomyces; species Streptomyces sp. NPDC085866. The sequence goes on along the minus strand of NZ_JBITSQ010000013.1, from coordinate 23,702 downwards.
GCGGGGCCACCGGCTCGCAGGTCCAGGCGGGCGGGTCCGTCGCGGTCCACCGGGTACTGCCCGGTGCCGATTCCGGTACCGCGGTCGTCGTCACCCGGCCGCTCCTGGAGCACGCCGACGCGCTCGCGGTCGCCCAGCGGGTCGACGGCGTCCTCCTGGTCACCGGCCTCGACACGACTCGGCGGGACGAGCTCAAGCGGGTGTACGAACTGATCGGCTGCTCGGGCGGGAACCTCCTCGGCGCCGTGCTCGACGCCGGCCGTCCGCACGGACGCCTTCGCGGCGCCCTGCGCCGTCGCCCCGGGCGCCGTGCCGTGGTGGAGCCCGCCATCCCGATCGTGGAACTTTCCACGAAGGACGACACGCTCACGGTTTCCCGCGGGTGACCGCCCCCGGAACGACCGCTCCCACCCCTGCCGGGGCCACAGCCCCGAGCGGGGTGGCCGCCGCCGCTCGGGGCGGCTGGTGGGGCGTGGCGGGTTCCGTGGCCAACGCCGTCTTCGCCTTTCTCCTCGTCGGCCTGATCACCCGCGCCGCCGGCGCGCGTGGGGCGGGAGCGGTCTTCACGGGCGTGGCCCTGTTCACCATCCTCAGCAACACCTGCAAGTTGGGCGCCGACACCGCGCTGGTCCGCTTCGTCTCGCGCGACCTCGCCGTCAACGGCGGCCGCTCGGTGGGCGCTCTGCTGCGTGTGGCCGTCGTGCCGGCGGCCGTGGCCAGCACCGCGGCCGCCCTGCCCCTGCTGCTGTTCCCCGCCGTGGCCACCACGTTCCTGCCTCACCTGCAGCCGGCCGACGCGGTCACCCTGGTCCGGCTCTTCGCGGTGTTCCTGCCCGCCGCCACCATCGGACTGGTCCTGCTGGGCGCCACGCAGGGCCACGGCACGGTCGTGCCGTTCGTCGGCGTGGAGCAGGTCGGCAAACCCGTACTGCGCGTGCTGATCGCCGTCCCGGTGGCGTACTACGCGCCCGGGATCCTGTCCCTGGCCGCGGCCTGGCTGCTGCCCGCACTGGCCGGCACCGTGGCCGCCTGGCTGGCCCTGCGCCGATGCCGCGCCGTACACGGTACGGCGCGCCCGGCGGGGTGCGGGGCCGCACCCTGGCACGCCTTCTGGAGCTTCTCGGCACCCCGCGCGGTCTCCTCGATCTTCGACATCAGCGCGGTCTGGGTCGGTGTCATCCTGCTGTCCGCCCTCGCCACCAGCACGGAGGCCGGCGTCTACACCGCCATCGGCCGCGTCGTCACCGCGGGCACCCTTCTCCAACTCGCCGTCCGGCTCGCCGTGGCACCCGAGATCAGCCGACTGCTCTCCGTCGACCAGGTCTGCGAGGCGCGCCACCTGCACCACGTCTCGACCTGCTGGATCGTGCTCTTCTCCTGGCCGCTGTTCGTCCTCGTCGCCGGCTTCCCCCGGACCGTCCTCTCGGTCTTCGGCCCGGAGTTCGTCAGCGGGGCGCCTGCCCTGGTCGTGCTGTGCGTGGCCTCGTTGATCAACGTCGCGGTCGGCAACGCCCAGACCGTGCTCCTCATGGCGGGCAAGAGTTCCTGGCATCTGGCCGTCACCGCCCTGGCGTTCTCGGTGCAACTGGCGGTCGGCGTCCTCGCCGTGCCGGTGTGGGGTGTCCTCGGAGCCGCCGTGTCCTGGGGTGCGGCCATCATCGTGGAGAACCTCTCGGCGGCCCTGCTCATCCGCCTGCGTCTCGGCTTCACGACCGTCGACCGCGGCTACACCGCCGCAGCCGGTGTCGCCCTGGTCGTCTCGGTTGTGCTGGCGGCCGCCCGCATGCTGGGTGGTGACACCCCGTCAGGACTCGCCGTCGGGATGACCTTTGGATTGTGTGTATTCGGTACTACTTTGTGGTGGTATCGAAGGTCGCTGGGAGTGAGCGAGCTAGTCGGAGTGCTGCGCCGTCGCGCCGCATGAGCCCAGGCGGGATCGCACGGTCGGGGGCTCGCGAAGTCCTGCCTCATTCCCCGCGTGCCGCCCACAGCACTGCTATCCGGGGTGTCCCTTGCGCCTGAGAAAGCTCCCGACGAAGGTGGCCACGAAGGCTGTCGCCGCCACTGTCTGCTGCTCCGCCGCCCTGCTCAACGCCTCCTTCGCCATGGCCGCCGACACGGCGCCCAAGCCGTCGTTCAGCGCCGATCCGCTGGCCACCTGGCAGACGGACGGCATCGTCTGGTCACTGGCCTCCGCGCGCGGTGTCGTATACGTCGGGGGAACCTTCACCTCGGTGCGGCCGCCGGGCGCCGCACCCGGCACCAAGGAGGTCTCGCGCCGCAACTTCGCCGCGTTCGACGCCGTGACCGGCGAGCTGCTGCCGTGCGCGCCGTCGTTCACCGGCGGCGAGGGCACCGTACGTGCTCTCAAGGCCTCGCCCGACGGCCGGGTGCTGTACGTGGGCGGCTCCTTCAGTCACGTCGGGTCCACCGGTGTGGCGAGCGCCGTGGCCCTGAACACGGCGGGCTGCACCCTGCGCAAGGACTTCCGGCCGGCGGTGTCCTCGACCGTACGGGCGATCGACACCACGAACCGAACGGTGTATCTCGGCGGTGACTTCGAGCGGGTCGACGGCCGGACCAGGAACCACGTCGCCGCCTTCACCCCCAAGGGCACCCTGCTGCCGTTCGAGGCGGACATCGATGCTCCGGTGCGCGCCCTGTCGGTCGTACCCGCACACGAAAAGCTCTACGTCGGAGGCGAGTTCGAGCGGGTCGACGGCCGGTCGGCCCACTCGTTGGCCGCTCTGAACCCCACCACCGGCGAGCTGACGCACACCTATCCGTCCTGGCTGCCGCCCGACTCGGTGGTGAAGTCGATCGCGTACGACGGCACCCGCTTCTACGTGGCCGCCGAAGGCAGCGGCGAAGGCGTCTTCGACGGCCGCATCGCGGGGCGGATCAGCAACGACGCCATGGTGTGGAAGGACACATGCCTGGGCGCGACCCAGGCTGTCCTGCCCTACGAGGGAGTGCTCTACAGCGCCTCGCACGCGCACGACTGCACCTATACGCCCGGCGGCTTCCCCGAGCGGCAGGACCGGCAACACCTGCTGGCCCAGTCGCCGGAGAACCGCAGGATCCTGCACTGGTTCCCCGACACCGACGAAGGCGTGGGGAAGGGGGTGGAGGGGGTGGGGCCCCGAGCCCTGGCCGTCGCGCGCGGAATCCTATGGGTGGGAGGCGAGTTCACCCGGGTCAACGACCGGCCCCAGCAGAGCCTCACCCGCTTCGGGTCCGGCCCCGGCACCGTCGCGCCGGTAGTTCCCGCCCTCTCGGTCTCCGCCGCGAGCCCTGGAAAGGTCACCCTCCGCTGGCAGACATCCTGGGACCGGACCACCGCGGCGCTGACCTACCGCCTCTACCGGGACGGGCGACTCGTCTCCCGGCAGACGTCGTCGTCGACCTACTGGCACCGCCCGTGGCTGAGATACACCGACTCCGTGCCAGCCGGTACGCGTCACCGGTACCGGATCGAGGTGACGGACGGGATGAACACCTCGCGGAAGTCCCCCTCCCTGAACGTGGCCGTGCCCGCGAAGGTCACCGACAAGGGAGCGGGTGACCCGTGGACGTGACACGCATCGGATACGCGCCCGGCGTCTGGGACCTGTTCCACATCGGGCACCTCAACATCCTGCGCGAGGCGCGTCGCCACTGCGACCGCCTCGTCGTGGGCGTCACCTCAGACGACCTGGCCGGGCGCATGAAGGGCAGGCCGCCGGTCATCCCGCTCGCCGAACGCCTGGACATCGTCCGCAGCCTGCGCCACGTCGACGAGGCCGTCGTCGAGTGGGAGGACGACAAGGTGGAGCGATGGAAGCAGATCGGCTTCCACGTCGTCTTCAAGGGCGACGACTGGCGGGGAACGCCCAAGTGGCAGGCGCTCGAGCGGCACTTCGCGCAGGTGGGCGTCGAAGTCCTCTACTTCCCCTACACCATGCACATCTCCAGCACCCTGCTGCGCGGTGCCCTGGAACTGCTCTCCCTGCAGGGGTCGCCGGAGATCCCCTCAGCGCAGCTCGCGAAACCATTTGACCAGGAAGGCGGCCATGAACAGGACATGGGCCAGCAGCAGGGTGCAGTACAGCGAAAGGAAGATGTGCTGACTCCCCAGGAATAGGAAGCTGAGACAGGTCACGCCGTAGTCGACCGGCAGAAGCAGAACGGACCACAGCGCCGGGCTCGACCCCGTCGGCGCATCGGCCGTCGTCCGCCGCTTGAGCTTCTCCGTCAGAACCCCGGCGAAGAAGATCACCACGGAAGCGAGCTGGAAGATCATCGGCGCCAGCAGGAGGACCGGGCTGGGCAGCGCGAAGAACCGGTAGAACGACACCAGCACCACGAGGTGCAGGCTGACGAGCTTGACGCAGTCCAGCACATGGTCCAGCCACTCGCCGGACGGACTCCCCGAGCGCTGACCGCGCGCGAGTTGACCGTCCGCCGCGTCCAGGGCGAACCCCAGGGTCATGGCCGCTCCGACGCAGACCGACATCACCCGGCCGGGCGGCAGCAGGGCCACGGTGGCCAGGGCCGGAAACGTGAACAGGGAGCCGAGCACGGTGAGCTGATTGGGCGTCGCCCCGACTCGGTAGGCCACCGCGGCCAGTAACCGGCCGGCGGGACGGTTGACGAACAGGCTGTAGACCGACGCCCCCTTCGCGGGCTTCTGTGCCGACGACAACTGCCTGAGCACTTCGGCGAACTCGGTCATTTCCCACCTTGTCGAGAAAATCACTGGAAGGAGGCAATTATGACAGAATCGGGCGGCGGAGTGTCCCGTGTGAGCCGTCGGCATCTCCTGCGTGGCGGAGCGTCGGTGCTGGCCGCGACGGCTCTGTCCACCCACAGTGCGTCCGCCGCCGGTTCGGGAGGGAGAACCAGGGCGGAAACCGTGGTCAACGTGGCCGACCTCGGCGCGGTGGGCGACGGGCGGACCGACGACAGCGCGGCGTTCGAGGCCGCCTACTCCTTCGCCGCCGCGCACGTCTCCCAGGGTGTCGGCCGCGTGGTGATCGAGATCCCCGCCGGTGACTTCCTCATCACCCGTCCGAACGCGTTGCTGGACGGCGTCGCTCCGCCGCGGCCCGCGAGCGGCCTGCGCTTCGCCGGAGCGGGCAAGCGCATGACGACCCTCGTCTTCCGCCCGGACACCGGCCCGGGCTCCTATCTCTGCCGCAACGAGGACGTCTGGTCGAATCTCTCCTTCGAACGCATGCAGTTCCGCTCGGACACGCCCGGCGCCTCCTTCTTCAGGTCGTACTCGACCGGACAGGCGCAGGACTACCGGTTCTCCGAGTGCGAATGGATGGGGGAATGGGAGTACGGGCTCGCCCTGGACGGCACGGACACCAACTCGGAGATGCGGTGGGAGGCGTGCCGGGTCGGCGGCAGCTATCGCCGGGCTTTTCTGTATTCGGGGCTCTCGGGGCGCGCGAAAGACCATCCGAACGACCAGGACCAGTTCCTCAACTACTGGTTCACCGACATGAAGGTCGAATACGACTGGGGCAACTTCCTGGAGTTCCCCTACGGCGGCTCGATCACCTGCCGGGGCGGCTCGTACATCATCACCGGCAAACGCCCGGAGAGTACCCCGGACTACGGCACCACCAGCACGTTCTTCCGCTTTCCCGTCAACGTGCACCATGACTCGGTGCAGCGGTTCCACGCCGAGGACATCCGCTTCGAGGTGCGCAATCCCGACGTGCTGGTCATCGACTGCGTGTGGAACGGCGGAACGGTCCACTTCAGCGACTGCGACGACACCGCCTTCGCCTACCGGGACTTCTCCGCCGAAGTCCGCCCGCACCGCTACGCGGTGGGTCCGCGGGGACCACTGATCCGTTACGACTCCTGCCAGTTGGTGGGCCGCCACGAGTATCGGACCACCGCCGCGCAGGACACTCTCCCGCCGCTCGCCCGCTACGACATGTGCCTGCTCCGCAGCCACGCGGCCGGTGACTTCGCGGTCCCGGCCGACGGCACCGAACGGCCCCGCTTCGTGCGCTTCGTCGACTGCGTCGACAAGCCCGACGCCGGCGACTCGCCCCGGCCGGGATCCCCCACCACCGTGCCTCCGTGCATCGGCCCGACCCCGGCCCCTTCTCCGGCTTCGTCCCCGAGACCGACGCCCACCGCGACGCCCGAGCCGAGCCCCGCGACCACTCCTCCGCCCCCGGACTCGCCGACCCCGTCCGACAGCGACCGGACGGGATGCGCGGCCAAACGGTAGATCCGTCCCGCGGCGGCCGCGCCGCCCCGCCACCTGCCATGACGGCGGGTCACTCGTGGGAGGGACTTTACGGCCCTTCAGCAGGATGGGGGGATCCGGGTGGCCAGAGAATCCATGGGCGCCTAATACTCCAGAAAGGAGTCATTGCCACGCTTCGGTCCCGCCCATTTCACCGGGTTCACCACGCTGCGGCGCAGTAATGAGCACCACCCCGTGTATCGCAGTCGGGCGCGCCGTTTTCCGTGGGCAATCACCTGGTCGCGCCCCACGACAGGAAAGGCATGTGGATGTCACGCTTGGCGCATTCGGCGCTGCATCGGGTCCGCCCGGGCCTGGCCGCGATCACCGCTGTCGCCGCCGTGGTGGCCGTCGGCGTGGGCCAGTCGACCGCGACCGCCGCGGGACCGCCGTCCGTCCCTCGTGCGCAGGACAGCGGATCCGGCGCGCACCGTGAGGGCGCACCGTCCGGCATCAGTACGCTCTCGGACAGGTTGACGACCCCCTGGGGGATCTCGTTCCTGCGGGGCGGGGGGGCCGCGCTGGTGACCGAACGCGACACCGGCGTGGTCTGGAAGGTCGCCCTGAACGGGTCCAAGAAGAAGGTCGGCACGGTCCCGAACGCGGTGTGGAGCCAGGCGACCCAGGACAAGGGCGGCCTGCTGGGTGTCGCCGTGTCACCCACCTGGAACGGGACCACGGACAAGGCCGTGTTCTTCATGGAGACCACGTCCGTCGACAACCGCGTGGTCCGGATGAACTTCAACGGGACTTCGCTGAGCGGCTACACCCCTGTTCTCAGCGGAATCGTCAGGGACACGCAGCACAACGGCGGAAAGATCGCTTTCGGTCCGGACGGCTACCTCTACGTCACCACCGGCGACGCGCAGCAGTCGAAGCTGGCCCAGGACAGGAACTCGCTCAACGGAAAGATCCTGCGGATCACCAAGACCGGTGCCGCCGCTCCCGGAAACCCGTTCGGAACCCGCGTCTACAGCTACGGCCACCGCAACCCGCAGGGCCTGGCCTGGGACGGCAAAGGCCGCTTGTGGGAGACCGAGATCGGCCAGGACGCCTGGGACGAACTCAACCTCGTCAAGCCGGGCGGAAACTACGGCTGGCCCAAGTGCGAGGGCAACTGCTCCGTCGCGGGGATGAAGAACCCCAAGATGGTCTGGAAGCCGAACCAGGGTGGCGTGCCCGCCCAGATCGCGATCGTCAAGAACGTCATCTACGTCACGACGCTCAGCGGCCAGAGGCTGTGGCGGCTCCCGATTGACCCCACCGGCGAAGGCGTCAAGCCGGCGACGGCCTACTACAACGGCGCCTACGGCCGGTTGCGGGCCCTGGCCAAGGTACCCGGCGCCGACCAGCTCTGGCTGGGCACGAGTGACCGCGGCACCGCGAAGGACCTCCTCCTCAAAGTGACCATCAAGTGACGACCCCCTCCTGAACAAGGGGGCGAACTCACCTCTGCCGAAAGGAAGGCACGCACCATGAACGAAGCCATCGAGCACATCGAACAGCCGACCGGGACCACCGCCGAGGAAGCCGGCCGGACCGAGTGGCAGGCCCCCGGGTACACGATCGTCGACACCGCGCTCGAGGTCACCGCCTACTCGCTCAACGTCCGCTAACCGCCGGCATGCTGCTGCAGGTACTCGGCACCGCCGCCGGCGGCGGCATCCCCCAGTGGAACTGCGCGTGCCCCGGGTGCTCCGGGGCACGCGCCCACTGTGTGCGGCGCCGCAGGCACGCCTCGCTGGCCGTCCGGGCCGACGAGGGCCGCTGGTACCTCGTCAACGCCACGCCCGACATCGGAGACCAGATCGAGGCCCACCCGGTCCTGCACCCCGGGCCCGGACCCCGGCAGACACCGATCGCCGGAGTGGTCCTCACCGACGCCGAACTCGATCACACGCTGGGCATCTGGCGGTTGCGCGAGGCGGACGGACTGGAGCTCCTCGCAACCGCCCCGGTCCGCCGGGCACTCGAGGACCGTCTGCACCTCGGCGAGGTGCTCGCCCCCTACACCACCCTGGCCTGGCGGGAACTGGAGCCCCGGGGCGCGCAGCCGCTGCGCGCCGACGCCGCGGGCCCGCCCGCATCCGGCGTACGGATCAGCGCCGTACCCGTCTCGGACAAGCGCCCCAGATACGCCGCCGACGCCCCCGGGCACGACGCCTGGGTCGTCGCACTGCGCCTGTACGACCCGGCCACCGGCAGGTCCGCCCTCTACGCCCCCGCCGTGGCGACCTGGTCCGACGCGCTGCACCGCGCCGCCGCCGAGGCCGACTGCGTCATCGTCGACGGCACCTTCTGGGACGACGAGGAGCCCCGCCGTACCGGCATCTCCGCCCGCACCGCGACGGGCATGGGCCACCTGCCCGTCGACGGACCGGACGGCACCGCCGGCATCCTCGCCACGCTGTCCGCCCGCTGTCTCTACACGCACCTCAACAACACGAACCCCCTCGTCGACCCCGCCGCGCCGCAGCACAAGCAGCTCGCCCGGCTGGGCATCGAGGTGGCCGACGACGGAATGGTGATCGAGCTGTGACCACGACACTTGCCCCGCTGACGGAACCCTGGAGCCCCGCCGAGTTCGAGGCCCGCCTCCGCGAGGTGGGTGAGGCGCGCTACCACGACCGCCACCCCTTCAACATCCGCATGCACCAAGGCGACCTGACCCAGGCCGAGGTGCGCTCCTGGATTGCCAACCGCTTCCACTACCAGCGCCACATCCCCGTCAAGGACGCCCTGATCACCGCCAAGCTGGACTCGTCGCGGCTGCGGCGCATGTGGCTGAGGCGGATCGAGGACCATGACGGGCGCAGCGAGGGCGAGGGCGGTATCGAGCGCTGGCTGCGGCTCGGCGAGGCGGCCGGCCTGGACCGCCGGACCCTGCTGTCGGGCGAGGCCGTGCTGCCCGGCGTACGGCTGGCGGTGGACGGCTACGTCAACTTCTGCCGCCTCCGCTCGACCCTGGAGGCCGTCGCCGCCTCGCTCACCGAGCTGACCGCCCCCGACCTCATGCGCCGGCGCATCGAGGCGTTCGAGCGCCACTATCCCTGGATCGCGTCGGAAGGACTCGGCTACTTCCGCACGCGCGTCGACCAGGGCCGGCGCGACAGTACCGAGGCGCTCGACCTCGTACTCCAGTGGGCCCGCACCCGCACGGACCAGGAGAAGGCGCTGGCCGCGCTCTCCTTCAAGTGCGACGTGCTGTGGTCCCTGCTCGACGCCGTGCAGCACGCGGGGCGGCCCGAGAACGCCGGGCACGACGAGCCGGCGGGCGGCCTCGACCAGATCGACCGGCACGGGCAGGACGACCGACGGGAGCCGAAGTGATCCCGGAGTCCGAGAACACCTGGTGCCCCGCCCTCGCCCCTTCTCTGATGCTGCGCCACGACACCGTGCGCGGCGCGGACCTGCTGGTCCTGCCGGAACGCGTGGTCGTCCTGGAGGGACACGCCGGCATGGTCGTCGGCCTGTGCGACGGCACCCGCACGGTGCCCGGGATCGTCGACGAGCTGGCCGAGCGGTTCCCCGGCGCCCCGGTGGCCGGCACCGTCCCCTCCTTCCTCGACCGTCTGCGACAGGAGGGCTGGCTCAAGTGACCGGTCCCACGAACCCCGCACGCCCCTGGGCTCTGCTCGCCGAACTCACCCACGCCTGCCCGCTGCACTGCCCGTACTGCTCCAACCCGCTGGAACTCGCCCGCCGTTCGAGCGAGCTGAGCGGCGGGGAGTGGGCGGACGTGCTCCGTCAGGCCGCCGGGCTGGGCGTCGTACACACGCACCTGTCCGGAGGCGAGCCCCTGCTGCGCCCCGACCTGGAGCAGATCGTCGCCGCCGCTGAGTCCGCCGGTGTCTACACCCAGTTGGTGACGAGCGGCACCGGCCTGGACGAGGCCCGGCTGGCCGCGCTCACCACGGCCGGGCTGCGCAGTGTCCAGCTCTCCGTCCAGCATGCCGACCCGCGGGCCAACGACCGGATCGCCGGCCGCCGGTCCTCCTTCGCCGCGAAGGAACAGGCCGCGGCCCTCGTCCGCCGGGCCGGGCTCCCGCTCGGTCTCAACCTCGTCCTGCACCGCGACAACCTCGACGCCCTCGATGCCCTCGTCGAGCTGGGCGTGGACTGGGGCGTCGACCGCATCGAGCTCGCCAACACGCAGTTCTACGGCTGGGGTCTGCTCAACCGCACCGCGCTGCTGCCCACCCGCGACCAGCTCGCCCGCGCCCGGGAGTCCGTCGAACACTGGCGGGAGCGGCTCGCCGGCCGCGTCGACCTGGTCTGGGTCGTGCCCGACTACTTCGACGGCGTCGCCAAGCCCTGCATGGGCGGCTGGGGAGCGGTCTCGCTCACCGTCGCACCCGACGGAACCGTCCTGCCCTGCCCGGCGGCCGCCTCCCTGCCCGACCTGCAGCCGCCCAACGTCCGTGACCACGCGCTCGCCTGGATCTGGGAGCAGTCCCCGGCCTTCAACCGCTACCGCGGCACCGAGTGGATGACGGGCCCCTGCAGCGGCTGTCCCCGCCAGGGGGAGGACTTCGGCGGCTGCCGCTGCCAGGCGTTCGCGCTCACCGGCGACGCTGCCCGCACCGACCCGGCGTGCGCCCTGTCGCCGGACCACCACCTCGTCCGCGAGCTGGCCGACGGCGGCAGGGTGGAGCCACCGCCGTACGTCTACCGGCGGCCCGGGGCGGCCCCCGCCCGTGGGGGGCTCCCAGGACCGGGCTCCGGCGAAAACCTGCCGACTTGCTCCCACTAGAGGAGGTACGGGGCGTAAACCGATCGGATGGGTGAAGAGGCCCCCTGTTTCTCCGTCCGCGGCTGGAACCGCGGCTGCGCTCGCCGGCGGAGTCCGGCGAGCTGCTGCACACCCTCGTGGACGCGCTCGGGTCGCCGCCGCACGCGGTCGTTCCCGACCGGACGGCCGCGAATCTGGAGCAGCTCCGATCGGTGTACCGCCGGCACCACCTCTCCGGCCAGGTCTTCTTCGCCCACAAGGCCAACCGGTCCAGCGCCCTGCTGAGGCGGCCGGCCGCCACGGGCGTGGGCGTGGGCGTCGCGGCAGGCGGGCTTCGGTCATGCGGGGCCTGTCTGGCAGTACGGCGACAGCTATGTGGTCGTGGCGATCCGCTGATCGGTCTGGTTCGGCTTGACTTCGAGTGTGCTCTAATTCGTAGCGTTTCAGACATGATCACTGCACAGCACAAGATCGGTTCGGGTTTCGGGGCCGACAGTACGGCCGACGACGTTCTCGACGGCATCGACCTCGGCGGAAAGCTCGCGATCGTCACCGGTGGCTACTCGGGGCTTGGGCTGGAGACCACCCGCGCGCTGACCAGGGCGGGAGCCGAGGTCGTCGTGCCGGCGCGGCGTCCGGACAGTGCGCGGGAGGCGCTCGCGGGTCTGGACAGGGTCGAGGTGGACCAGCTCGATCTGGGTGACCTGGAGAGCGTGCGGGCCTTCGCCGAGCGGTTCCTCGCCTCCGGACGCACCATCGACTTCATGATCAACAACGCCGGGATCATGGCCTGCCCGGAGACCCGGGTCGGACCCGGCTGGGAGGCGCAGTTCGCCACCAACCACCTCGGTCACTACGCCCTGGTCAACCGCCTCTGGCCGGCGATCGAACCCGGCGGCGCCCGCGTGGTCTCCGTCTCCTCCCGCGGCCACCACTTCTCCGGCATCCGCTGGGACGACGTCCACTGGCAGCAGGGCTACGACAAGTGGGAGGCCTACGGCCAGGCCAAGACCGCGAACGTCCTGTTCGCCGTCCACCTCGACAGGCTCGGCAGGGAGAAAGGGGTGCGTGCCTTCGCGCTCCACCCCGGCGGCATCCTCACCCCGCTCCAGCGGCACCTGCCCAAGGAGGAGATGGTGGAGCGGGGCTGGATCGACGAGCAGGGCAACGCACTCAACCCCGAGGGCTTCAAGTCCCCGCAGCAGGGTGCGGCCACCCAGGTGTGGGCGGCGACCTCGCCCCAGCTGGAGGGCCTCGGCGGGGTCTACCTCGAGGACTGCGACATCGCCGAGCCCGCCCCCGAGGGCGAGCGCCTGGGCGTGAAGGCCTGGGCGACGGACCCGGAGCAGGCGGCCCGCCTGTGGGCACTGTCGGCGGAGCTGACGGGCGTCGACGCGTTCGCGGCCTGATCCCTCGCCGAGGCCCGCCTCGCGGCCGTCACCGGACCGGTCAGGAATGGAGAAGCGCCCCTCGCGGAGCCGCGGCTACCGTGGCCGCCACGGGTGTCGTCCGACGTAGGAAAATCGGACGTTACCCTCGAAGCCGGTCGGATCCGGCCAGGCGGCACCGGTGGAGACCGTGAAGGCGGGCCCGCCCGAGGGATGGAGTGACGAGAAGCATGACCAAGAGGACGGACACGCAGTCGCCTGCGCCGCACGCTGCCGACAGCCACGAACTGATCCGCGTGCACGGCGCACGTGAGAACAACCTCAAGGACGTCACCGTCGAGATCCCCAAGCGCCGGCTGACCGTCTTCACCGGTGTCTCCGGCTCGGGCAAGAGCTCCCTGGTGTTCGACACGATCGCCGCTGAGTCGCAGCGGCTGATCAACGAGACCTACAGCACCTTCGTGCAGGGCTTCATGCCCACGCTGGCGCGTCCCGACGTCGACGTGCTGGAAGGGCTGACGACCGCGATCATCGTCGACCAGCGGCGGATGGGCTCCGACCCCCGTTCCACGGTCGGCACCGCCACCGACGCCAACGCGATGCTGCGCATCCTCTTCAGCCGGCTCGGGCAACCGCACATCGGTTCGTCCCGGGCGTTCTCCTTCAACATCCCCTCGATCAGCGGCGCGGGCGCGGTCACGGTCGAGCGCGGCGGCAAGACCGTCAAGGAGCGGCGCAGCTTCAGCATCACCGGCGGCATGTGCCCGCGCTGCGAGGGCCGGGGCACGGTCACGGACATCGACCTGACCCAGCTGTACGACGACAGCAAGTCGCTCAGCGAGGGTGCGCTGACGATCCCCGGCTACAGCATGGACGGCTGGTACGGCCGCATCTTCAAGGGCTGCGGCTTCTTCGATCCGGACAAGCCGATCCGCAGGTTCACCAAGAAGGAACTGCACGACCTCCTGCACAAGGAGCCCACCAAGATCAAGGTCGAGGGCATCAACCTGACGTACGAGGGTCTGATCCCCAAGATCCAGAAGTCGATGCTGGCCAAGGACATCGACGCGCTGCAGCCGCACGTCCGCGCCTTCGTCGAGCGGGCGATGACGTTCACCACCTGCCCCGACTGCGACGGCACCCGGCTCAGCGAGGGGGCCCGGTCCTCGAAGATCGAGGGGATCAGCATCGCCGACGCCTGCACGATGCAGATCAGCGACCTGGCCGCATGGGTCCGCGGTCTCGACGAACCGTCGGTCAAGCCGCTGCTGACGGCGCTGGGGGAGACCCTCGACTCGTTCGTCGGGATCGGCCTCGGCTACCTCTCCCTGGACCGGCCGTCGGGGACGCTGTCGGGCGGCGAGGCCCAGCGTGTCAGGATGATCCGCCACCTCGGCTCCTCGCTCACCGATGTCACCTACGTCTTCGACGAGCCCACGACGGGCCTGCACCCCCATGACATCCAGCGGATGAACGACCTGCTGCTGAGCCTGCGGGACAAGGGCAACACCGTGCTCGTCGTGGAGCACAAGCCCGAGGTGATCGCGATCGCCGACCACGTCGTCGACCTCGGCCCCGGCGCCGGCACGGCGGGCGGCACCGTCTGCTTCGAGGGCACCGTCGAGGGGCTGCGGGCCGGCGGCACCGTCACCGGCCGCCACTTCGACGACCGGGCCGCCGTCAAGGACACGGTGCGCAGGCCCACCGGCATGCTGCAGATCCGCGGCGCGCGGGCGAACAACCTGCAGGACGTAGACGTCGACGTTCCGCTCGGGGTGCTGACGGTGATCACCGGCGTCGCCGGCTCCGGCAAGAGCTCGCTCGTGCACGGGTCGATCCCCGCCGCCGAGGGTGTCGTGTCGGTCGACCAGGGCGCGATCCGCGGCTCACGGCGCAGCAACCCGGCGACGTACACCGGACTGCTCGACCCGATCCGCAAGGCGTTCGCCAAGGCCAACGGCGTGAAGCCGGCCCTGTTCAGCGCCAACTCCGAGGGCGCCTGCCCCACCTGCAACGGCGCCGGCGTCATCTACACCGACCTGGCGATCATGGCCGGCATCGCCACCACCTGCGAGGAGTGCGAGGGCAGGCGGTTCGACGCATCGGTGCTCGAATACCGCCTCGGCGACCGGGACATCAGCGAGGTGCTGGCGATGTCGGTGACCGAGGCCGGCGAGTTCTTCGCGGCCGGTGAGGCCCGTACGCCGGCGGCGCACCGCATCCTCGACCGGCTCGCCGACGTCGGCCTCGGCTACCTCACCCTCGGCCAGCCGCTGACGACCCTCTCCGGCGGCGAGCGGCAGCGGCTCAAGCTGGCCACCCACATGGCCGAGAAGGGCGGTGTCTACGTCCTCGACGAGCCGACCACCGGCCTCCACCTCGCCGACGTCGAGCAGTTGCTCGGCCTGCTGGACCGACTGGTCGACTCCGGTAAGTCGGTCATCGTGATCGAGCACCACCAGGCGGTCATGGCGCACGCCGACTGGATCATCGACCTCGGCCCCGGTGCCGGTCACGACGGCGGGCGGATCGTCTTCGAGGGCACCCCCGCCGACCTCGTGGCAGCCCGCTCCACCCTCACCGGCGAACACCTCGCGGCCTACGTCGGCGCCTGACCGACGCGTGCGCACCGGCTCCGCGCGGCCTCCGGGCCGACGCCTTGTGCAGCACGGGTTCGGCGGTGTCGCACCCTCGACGGTCTGCTGCCCCGTGTCCTCGACGGCGCGGACGCCTACGATGTCCGCGACGGGGAGACCGTGGCCGGCGCCGTCCTCGGACGGAACTTCGGCGGCGGCCATCTGCACGAGAGCAGCTGCTGCGCGCGGTCCAGGAGCGCTGCCACTACGAACCGGGCGAGCTGCGTGTGATCGTTCTCGAGTCCCAGCCGATGCGGCGGAAGTGCCGGCCCTGCCGTCGTGTGGACGCGGCCACAGGGCCGCTCGAGGAGGGCTGTGCGACCGGCGCCGACATGGTGGCCCGCCGGCCCCGGCCGGCCGAGGACGAGCCGGCCGGCCCCGTACGCCGGCACTGCGCGTCGGCGACTGCCGCACCGGCGGCGGCTCATGAGTGAGGCGATCGTGGTGGGGGCCGGGCCGAACGGGCTGGCCGCCGCCGTCACCCTGGCCCGGCACGGGCTGCGGGTCACCGTCCTGGAGGCCGCCGACGAGATCGGCGGAGGCACCCGCAGCGGCGAGGCCATCCTGCCCGGACTGCTGCACGACCACTGCTCCGCGGTGCATCCCATGGCGGTCGGGTCGCCGTTCCTGCGCGAGCTGGACCTGGGCCGGTACGGCCTGCAGTGGCGGCTGCCGGACGTCGACTGCGCGCATCCGCTCGACGGCGGATCGGTCGGCGTCCTGTACAGCTCCGTCAGCGACACCGCGGCCGCGCTGGGCCGGGACGGGGCGCGGTGGCGGCGGTTGTTCGACGGACCCGCCGCCGCGTTCGACATCCTGGCGGAGGACGTCATGGGTCCGCTGCTCCGGGTGCCGCGCCACCCGGTCCGGCTCGCCCGGTTCGGGCTCCCGGCCCTGCTCCCCGCCGCGGCACTGGCACGCACGTTCGCCACGGAGGAGGCCCGGGCACTGTTCGGCGGAGTGGCGGCCCACGCCTTCCAGCCACTGCACCACCCGATGAGTTCCAGCATCGGCCTCGGCATCCTGACCGCCGGACACCGGCACGGCTGGGCGGTCGCGGCGGGCGGCTCCCGCGCCATCACCGACGCCCTCGCGGCCCTGCTCGCCGATCTCGGCGGCAAGATCGAGACCGGGGTGCGGGTCCGGTCGGACACGGACCTTCCGTCCGCCGACGTGACCATGTTCGATCTCGCCCCCGGGGCGGTGGCCGACATCCTCGGCGACCGGCTGCCGCCGCGCGTCGCCCGCGCCTACCGGCGGTTCCGGCACGGCCCGGGCGCCTTCAAGGTGGACTTCGCGGTCGAGGGCGGTGTGCCCTGGTCCGCGCTGCCGGCGCGCCGGGCGGGCACGGTGCACGTCGGCGGCCCGTTCTCCGAAGTGGCCTTCACGGAACGGGAGATCACTGCCGGACGGATGCCCGAGCGGCCGTTCGTCCTGGTGGGCCAGCAGTACCTGGCCGACCCGCAGCGCTCCGTCGGCGACGTGCACCCGGTCTGGAGCTACGCGCATGTGCCGCACGGCTACGACGGCGACGCCACCGAGGCGATCATTGGCCAGATCGAGCGGTTCGCCCCCGGGTTCCGGGACCGCGTGATCGGCATGAGCACCCGCCCCACCTCCGCGTTCCCCGCCCACAACCCGAACTACGTCGGCGGCGACATCCTCACCGGCGCGAAGAACATCCCCCAACTCGTCTTCGGCCCCCGCCTCGGCCTCGATCCGTACGCCACCGGGCTCCCCGGTCACTACCTCTGCTCAGCGGCGACCCCGCCGGGCCCCGGGGCGCACGGGATGTGCGGCCACCACGCCGCCCGAGCAGCGCTGCAAGCGCTGTGACCGACGAAACCGTCGTACTCGCCGGCCGCGCGCTCGCCGGCGGACGCGCAATACATGACGCCACCGACGCCGCCCCTAATACATGACGCTACATGTCAGGTATTGCCCTGAGACTGGGCTCCTCCGAACGGCAGTCCCACGGCTCCAGGAGGGCCCATGAACAGCCACCCGACCCTCTTTCCCACCGGAATCGAAGACCCCACGCGCAAGGCGCCCGGCTCGCCGGAGCGGGCCTGGCTCGGCGTGGTGTCCGCCGAGCACGCCCGGCGTGCGAGCAGGCACGGCTGGATCCAGCTCAACCACGGCGATCGCCGCAATCTCGCCCGGATGCGCCGGGGCGACGGTTTCGTCTTCTACTCGCCCACCGAGCGCATGGGCGACACGGCCGGGCTGCGCGCCTTCACGGCACTGGGAGTCATCGCCGACGACGAGCCCTATCTCGCCGACGAGGTCATGAACATGGGTGCCAGAGGGACTGTGCGGCCATGGCGTCGGGCTGTGGACTTCGAGGACGTGCACGCCGCCGACCTGCGCACCGTCGCCGCCGACCTGGTCCTGACCCAGCGGCCGAACTGGGGGTACGGGCTGCGCTTCGGCCTGGTTCCGCTGGCCGTCGAGGACTTCGAGCTGCTCCGCGTCACGATGGGGCGATGAGGGCGTTGAAGACGATGAGGGCCACGACCGCTGGGACACGTGGCGGAGCTCCCGGCCTGATCCTGACCGGTGGTCAGGTCATCACCGCCGACCATGACTTCACGGTGGTCGGCGGCGACGCGGTGATGCGCGCCCTCGCCGGCCCCGGCGCCCAGGTCGTCGACCTGCGCGGCCGGACCGTGCTGCCCGGCATCAACGACTCGGCCAGGCTCTCGCGCAGCCGCCCATCGGCGCGGGCAGCAGCACGCTGACGCGGGCCTGCAGGTCGCCGGCCGTGGCGAGTTCGGCGTACGCGCTCAGGTTGCCGAAGGCCGGCGGCCGGCCGAGCGGCCCCGAGCAGTGCGTGCCCCTGGCCGAAGCGCTACGCGCCTCCCCGGTCGACGCGGCCTGGCAGGATTTCGCCGACGACCGGAAGGACACCGTCGAGCCGGGCAAGGTCGTCGGCCTCTGCGTCCTGGACCGCCCGCCGCCGGACCTCGACCCGCACGACCTCACCAGGTCGAGGTGGACCTCACCGTGTTCGACGCAGATGCGGTGCACGAGCGCTGAGCCGTGCGGTGGGAGAGACCGAGCGTCCACCGCGTAGCAGCATTCGGCATGCTTCGCAGCGCAAGCCGGTGGCCGACCGCCCTTCGGTAGCCCGATCGGTGCTGTCCCGGCCCGCGGATGTGCGGCCGTCGAGACGGCGCCGGAGGTCACAGCCTGACCCCTCGACTGCTGCCAGGGAACGCAAAAGGCCTGTTGAGAAGCAGTCCGGGTCGAAGGGGCGGGCAGCCCCTGCGCCCCTTTGGCGGGTGCGCGGCTGCACCGCATCCTTCCTTCGAGCGACTCGTGCAGCAATCGGCCCATCCGAACGCGATCCTCGTGCCCGGGCTGGCTACAGCAAGGACGTGACCAAGACTTCAAGGACAATCGCATGAGTCTCAATTCACCTGAGATCATCGCGACACAGATCCCACCGACGGTCGCCCGGCAGACAGCTCCTCGGTCCGGGCAGACCGGCAACCACGTACTCCCGGAGCCCCCGGACGACAAGGAGAAGTACTCCTACGTCAGGCGTCACCTCTGGGTGCTCACGACCGCCTCGCTCATCAGCATGAGCTGTCTCGTCTACAGCCAGTTCAGACTGCTCCACGCCTCGCTCTGGCTGATCGTCCTGCTGCCGTGCCTGGGCTTCACCGTCCTGTACTACGTCACCTCGATGCGGGTGAACGCCTTCACCGCCGACTTCGATCTGAAGGCCCACCGCCGACTTGTCCAGGACTGGCGACCGAAGACGCACCCCACGGTCGCGGTCTTCCTGCCCGTGTGCGGCGAGCCCACAGAGGTCCTGGAGAACACCTGGACACACGTGCGCCGGCTCGCCGACCGCTACCCCGGCAAGGCCACCGCGTACGTACTCGACGACTCCGCGAACCCGGAACTCGCCGCCCTGGCCGAGAGGTTCGGCTTCGTCTACGGGAGCCGGCCCAACCGGGGCTGGTTCAAGAAGGCCGGCAACCTGCACTACGGGCTGGGCATCTCCCACGAGGAGTACATCCTCATCCTCGACGCCGACTTCGCCCCCCGGGCGGACCTTCTGGAGGAACTGCTGCCCTACATGGAGCACGACCCGGAGGTCGGCATCGTCCAGTCACCGCAGTACTTCCGCGTACTCGGCCGGCAGACGTGGATCGAGCGCGGTGCGGGTTCCGTCCAGGAGCTGTTCTACCGGGTGGTCCAGGTGTCCCGTCAGCGGCATGGCGGCGCCATCTGCGTGGGGAGCTGCGCCGTGTACCGGCGCAAGGCCCTCGAGGCCAACGGCGGTACCACGCTGATCGAGCACTCGGAGGACGTGCACACGGGCTTCGACCTGCGTCGCCTCGGCTGGGGCCTGCGCTATGTGCCGATCCCCCTGGCCACCGGCAACTGCCCGGACAACGTGAGCGCGTTCTACCACCAGCAGTACCGTTGGTGTGCCGGCTCCATGAGCCTGCTGGGAAGCAGGAAGTTCTGGGACACGAAGCTCCGACTCACCACCCGGCTCTGCTATGTCTCCGGCTTCTTCTACTACCTCCACACGGCACTGTTCACCTTCGTGGCGCCGTTGATCCCGATCGTCCTGCTCGTGGCCATGCCCGAGAAGCTCAAGGCCGAGAACGCGCTGCTGGTCCTGCCCAGCGTCGTCTACACGGTGCTGCTCTTCCCGTGCTGGCACCGGTGTCGCTACCGGCTCGAAGCCTGGGCCGTGCGCCTGTTGTACGGCTGGGCGCACCTGTTCGCCATCTGGGACATCGTGCGCGGCAGGCGCCAGTCCTGGCGGCCCACCGGCTCGGCGGCCGCGGGCCGGTCCACGAACCGGCGTTTCTGGATCGGTGTCTGGGTCTGGAACGGCGGCACGGCTGTGGTGTGGCTGTGCGCCGCCATCTGGCGAACCGTCACCCTGTACCCCCTGGACTTCTGCATGGTGCTGGCCTCCGGCCTGTTCTACGCCCTGATCGTCGGCCGCGTCCTCGTCCCGCCGCGGACCACCACCGAGGCGCGTGTGCCCGTCATCGCGCCGAGGAAGCTGATGGAGCCCGCGAAAAGTGTCAGGGGAGTGTGAAACGAGAGTCTCGGGGGAGCGGGTGGCACGAAGAGGTCCTCGGAGCCCGGATCCGGGCTCCGAGGACCTCTCGTCGTCATCCGGTCGGGTACGGCGGCCTCAGCCTCTGATCCGTTCCCGGATCCAGGCACCGTTCGGCGTGAGGGAGCCGGCGCGGGAGAAGGTACCGGCTTTACAGGTGCCCTGCTTGAAGACCGAGTGTTCCCGATCGTTGTCGGAGAGGCTCCAGTTCGTCCAACCGATCTTGTCCTTCGCCATCTGGTCGACCCACTTCTGCGCCATGACGTGGTCGCTGCCGTATCCCGTCCACGACGCGATACCCCACTCGGTGACGAAAACCGGGACCTTGGACGAGGCGCGGTGCAGGATTTCCATGTACCCCTCCGCCGCTACTCGCGCGTAGAAGTGAAAGGTGTACATGATGTTCTTCGCGGCCACGGGGTCATTGACGACCGATCGCTCGTCGGAACCCTCGGACGCGCTGAACGTGGCCCAGCCGGGCGTCGGAACGAGGATCACGCTGGCGGGGTCCTGGGAGCGGATCACGGGAATGAGCTTTTCCGCGTAGCTCTTGATGGTCGGCCAGCCCACACTATGGGGCTCGTTGGCAAGCTCGTAGATCACATTGGGCCGCTTCTTGTTCCGCTGCGCGATGTCCTTGAAGAACTTCTTCGCATTCTCGAGGTCCGCGTACGGATCACCCGGGTTGAGCATGTGCCAGTCGACGATGACGTACATGCCACGGGCGCTCGCCCGGTCGATCAACCGGTTCACCAGGTCGGTGAACCTCTTCGGATCCGCCTCGTAACCGCCCTGGCGCGCGTACGTCGCGACACGCAGGACGCTCGCCTTCCAGTCGTGCGCCAGCACGTCCAGAGCGCGGTCGGTCAGGCAGTGGGCGAACCACTGCGTACCGTGCGAACTCATGCCGCGCAGCTGGACCGGCTTGCCGGACGCGGAGCACAGGTGCGTGCCGCAGACGCGGACCTTGCCGTACGCCTGGACCGGAGTCCTGGGCCGGGCGGCCGACCGGTTCTCCGCTCCGTGCGCCGCGGTCGCGGACAGCAGGCCGAGCGCCGCCGCTATGGCCAGCGCGCTTCGGGTGACCCAACGGCTGCGGGAAGGTAGTGAGCGCACCTGTGCCTCCGGTTCCTGGGGATCGTCCTGCACAGCACACTCGGCGAAATGGGCGCGGTAAGTGATGCAGCGCCAGCGCGCTTCGTCCGAGGGACAGAGAATTTCACTCCCCTGGGCCACGGCCGCTCCGTCACCGGGTGTGGAGCTCTGGTCAGGCCTCCCGGCTCCGCAGTGCAGTCTCTGACCGACTTCTTTCACCTCGGTGGCCAATCCCTCGAGTCGGCCTAACGATTGGGTCCGATGAGTGCCCCGTTGATCTGAACACCGCGTTTGCAGTTGCGCAGAGTGATCGAAAGGTGAACGAGGAAATGATTCCCCTGTCGTACGCGCAGCGCCGCATCTGGTTCATCACCCGCTTCGAGGGTCCTTCCTCGACGTACAACATTCCGCTGCTCCTGCGGTTCCACGGAGCGCTCGACACGGCCGCGTTACGCGCCGCGTTCCAGGACGTGATGGTCCGCCACGAGGTCCTTCGGACGGTCTTCGGCGAACTGGACGGCGAGCCGTTCCAGCGCATCCTCGACCCGGCCGAGGTCGAGCTGCCCTGGAAGGACTGGGGGCGGGTGTCTCCCGACCGGGTGCCCGGTGTGATCTCCTCGGTCACGAGCGGCTGGTTCGACCTGTCGGCCGATGTACCGCTGCGGGGGAGCCTCGTCCAGAGCGGCGACGACGAGTTCCTGCTGGTGCTGGTGATCCATCACATTGCCGGTGACGGCGCGTCGTTGGCACCGCTGGCGCGGGACGTGTCCGTGGCGTACCGCGCGCGGGTGGCCGGCCGTGAGCCGGAATGGACGGAACTGCCGGTGCAGTACGCGGACTACACGTTGTGGCAGCGGGAGGAACTGGGGGAGCCGGCAGACCCGGCGAGCCTCCTGTCGGTCCAGGCGGCGTACTGGCGCGAGGAACTCGCCGGGGTGTCGAAGCCGCTGCCGCTGCCGCTGGACCGGCCCCGGCCCGAGGTGGCGAGCCACCGGGGCGGATCGGTGGAGATCAGCCTGTCGACCGAGACGCGGACGCGGGTCGAGGCGATGGCCCGCGCCAACGGCGCGACCGTGTCGATGGTGTTCCAGGCCGCGCTGACCGTGTTGCTGCACCGGATGGGCAGCGGCGACGACCTGACGGTCGGATCGCCGATCGCGGGCCGCACCGACGAGGCGCTCAACGATCTGGTGGGGTTCTTCGTCAACTCGTGGGTGCTGCGGGTCCGGTTGTCCGCGGAGTCGTCGTTCGAGCGGGTGCTGGAACAGGTACGGCAGAAGGCGCTCGCGGCGTACGAGAACCAGGACGTCCCGTTCGAGAGACTGCTGGAGCTGCTGCGGCCGGAACGGTCGGCCGCGCACCACCCGCTGTTCCAGGTGGTGCTGGCGTGGCAGAACAACCAGCCTCCGGAGCTGGAGATGCCCGGTCTGACGGTGTCGATGGAGCCCATCCCGACCGGAACCGCGAAGTTCGACCTGTTCTTCAACCTGGCGCCGGACGAGTCCGACGGCTCGGTGATGGGGGAGATCGAGTACGCCACCGACCTCTTCGACCACTCGACGGTGGAGCGGATCGCGGCGCGGTTCGTGCGCGTGGTGGAGCAGGTGGTCGCCGACCCCGGGATCACCGTCGGCGCCGTCGACGTGCCGGCCGTCGCCGAGCGCGAGCACGGTGCCAAGGCCGTACCGGGTGAGGCCGCGGGCCGCCCGCTCGACGCCGAGGAACGCCACAAGATCCTCGTCGAGTGGAACGACACGGCCCGCGACTTCCCGTGCCCCGGCCCGCTTCATCTGCTGTTCGAGGAGCAGGCCGACCTGCGGCCGGACGCGATCGCACTGCGCTGGGCCGGCGGAACCATGACCTACGCAGAGCTGAACGAGCGGGCGAACCGGATCGCCTGGGACCTCAAGGAGCGCGGCGTCGGCCCGGAGACCGTGGTCGGTGTCGGCATCCGGCGCGGTCCGATCATGGTCGCCGCCGTGTTCGGCGTGCTCAAGGCGGGCGGGGCCTACCTGCCCCTGGAACCGTCGTTGCCGGCCGAGCGCGTGGCCGGCATGCTCATCGACACTGGGGCCCACCTCGTGTTGTCCACCGCGGACACCGAGCCCCTGGCTCTCCCGGCCGGTGTCGAACTCGTCGAGGTGGCCGGTGAGCAGGAGCCGCCGTTGCCCGTCGCCTCGGGCAACCCGGAGCCGGTCGCCGGGCCGGACAACACCGCGTACGTCGTCTTCACCTCCGGCAGCACCGGAAAGCCCAAGGGCGTCGTGGTCACCCATCGCCCCGTCCACAACCTGCTCAACTGGTGCTATCGCACCTTCGGCTTCGGTCCCGACGACGTGGCTCTGTGCGTCACCTCGCTCGGTTTCGACCTGTCGGTCTTCGACATCTTCGGCCTCCTGGGCTGCGGCGGTGGGCTCTACATCGCGGACGCCACCCAGCAACGTGACCCCCAGCTCCTGCTCGACCTGCTGCTCACGGAGCCGATCACTTTCTGGGACTCGGT
>NZ_JBITSQ010000012.1:338287-341458 GCF_044541035.1 Streptomyces sp. NPDC085866 | reverse complement strand
CCGGCGAACAGCGGCGTCGCGAACATCAGCAGCATGATCGTGCCGTGCATCGTGAACGCCTGGTTGAACTGCTCGTTCGACATGATCTGCAGACCCGGACGGGCGAGCTCGGCGCGCATGAGCAGCGCCATCACGCCGCCGATCAGGAAGAACGCGAAGGACGTGACCAGATACAGCGTTCCGATGGTCTTGTGGTCGGTGGTGGTGAGCCACTTGACCACGACGTTGCCGGGCTGCTTGCGCCTGACCGGCAGCTCGTTCTCGTAAGAGTCCTCAGCTGCCGCGGCACCCTGGGGTTCGTTGAGGATGCTCACAGGTTGTTCGTCTCCCGGTTCTTCTCGTGCGGCGTCTGCGCGATGCCGGCGGGAATGTAACCGGTCTGCCCCTTCTTGGCGAGGTCCTTGAGGTGCTGCTCGTAGCGCTGGGGGGAGACGACCTTCACGTTGAACAGCATCCGGGAGTGGTCGACGCCGCAGAGCTCGGCGCACTTGCCCAGGAAAGTGCCCTGATGGTTGGGAACCACCTGGAAGGCGTTGGTGTGGCCCGGGATCACGTCCTGCTTCATCAGGAACGGCACCACCCAGAAGGAGTGGATGACGTCACGCGAGGTGAGGATGAAGCGGACCGTCTTGCCCTCGGGAAGCCAGAGGGTCGGGCCGGGGTTGCCGGTCTGAGGGTTCTTCGTGCCCGGCGTACCGACGTCGTAGACACCGCCGGCGTTCGCCGGGAACTCCTTGCGGAACCGGTCCGGAATCGCGAGCAGTTCCTTGGACGTCTTGGCGTTGCCGGGGGAACCGGGAACGTCCGCGATGTAGTTGAAGCCCCAGCTCCACTGGAAGCCGACCACGTTGACCGTGACGTCGGGCTTCTTGTCGAGGCTGAGGAGCTTCGTCTCGTCCCGGGCCGTGAAGTAGAACAGCACCGAGATGATGATGATCGGGACCACCGTGTACAGGGCCTCGATCGGCATGTTGTACCGGGTCTGCGGAGGTACCTCGACCTTGGTGCGGCTGCGCCGGTGGAAGATGGCACTCCACAGGATCAGGCCCCACACCAGCACACCGGTGGCCAGCGCGGCCGCCCAGGAGCCCTGCCACAGGGAGAGGATCCGCGGAGCCTCTTCCGTGACCGGGGTGGGCATGCCAAGGCGGGGGAAGTCCTTGTATGTGCAACCGGTTGCGGTCGCCAGGACCAGGCCCGCGGTCAGTGCCTGCAGCAGCTTCCGCCGCATCGGGCGCCGCGGCGAGCGGTCGGAGCCGTTGGGACTCACGTAGCGCCTTCCCGAGAGTCTCGCCCGCGCTGTTCGGCTGCGGCCTTCTCGCTGGTCGGTCGCCGCCCTGCGTCGGGCAGGGGTTTGGATGTTTATGCGGACCAAACCCTAGCCGACGCTCTCCGAGGGTTCGCGGGGAGGGTGGCATACGCGCCGCCGGTCACTCCTTAAGGGTGGGATTGGGCGCCTAATAGCTCGGGTTGTCGCGGTTTGGTGGGCGGGTGCGGGGCGCGTTGTGGCTGGTCGCTCCCCTACTCTCGGCCTCGCTCGAGCGGGGGGGACCCCCATCGCGGCGGAGCCGCATATCGGCACGGCCCGCGCCCCTTGAGGTCGGCTGCTCCACCGAAGATTTACCGTTGCCGTGTGTCCTACTTCGACGCTGCCTCCGCTGCTCCCCTCCATCCCGTTGCCCGTCAGGCGCTGTTGGCCTCTTTGGACGAAGGGTGGGCCGATCCTGCTCGGTTGTACCGGGAGGGACGCAGGGCGCGGATGTTGCTCGACGCGGCTCGGGAGGCGGCGGCCGAGGCGGTGGGGTGCCGGGCGGACGAGGCGGTGTTCACGCCGTCCGGGACACGGGCCGTACACACCGGTGTCGCGGGGGCGTTGGCCGGGCGGCGGCGGGTGGGACGTCACCTGATCGTGTCCGCCGTCGAACACTCCTCGGTACTCCATTCGGCTGAGGCGTTCGAGGCGGAGGGCGGCTCGGTGAGCACGGTGGCCGTCGATCGGGCGGGAGCCGTCGCTGCGTCGGGCTTCGCGGCCGCGCTCCGCCAGGACACCGCGCTGGCCTGTCTGCAGTCGGCCAACCATGAGGTCGGGACGGTGCAGCCGGTGGCCGAGGTGGCCGAGGTGTGCCGGGCGGCGGGAGTGCCGCTGCTCGTGGATGCCGCCCAGTCGCTGGGGTGGGGACCGGTCGAGGGTGACTGGTCACTGCTGGCGGCGAGCGCCCACAAGTGGGGCGGGCCCTCGGGCGTGGGGCTGCTCGTCGTGAAGAAGGGGGTGCGGTTCGCGCCGCAAGCTCCCGTGGACGAGCGCGAGTCGGGTCGCGCCGCCGGGTTCGAGAACCTCCCTGCCATCGTCGCGGCCGCGGCCTCCCTGCGTGCGGTACGGGCGGAGGCGGCCCAGGAAGCGGTACGACTGCGGGAGCTGACGGAGCGGATCCGGCTGCGGGTGCCGCAGCTGGTGCCGGACGTCGAGGTGGTCGGCGATCCGGAACGGCGGCTGCCGGGGATCGTCACCTTCTCCTGTCTCTATGTCGATGGAGAGGCCCTGCTGCACGAGTTGGACCGGGAGGGTTTCTCCGTCTCGTCCGGCTCGTCCTGCACGAGCAGCACGCTGACGCCCAGCCATGTGCTGAAGGCGATGGGGGTGCTGAGCGAGGGCAACGTGCGGGTGTCGCTGCCGTCGGGGGTGGCCGAGGAGGACGTGGAGCGGTTCCTGGCGGTGCTGCCGGGAGCCGTGGCCGGGGTGCGGGAGAAGCTGGGGGCGCCCGCTCCGGCGACCGTGGCCGTGGTCCGGGCGGAGGAACTGGTCGTCGACTCCCTCGGCAAGCGGTGCCCGATCCCGGTCATCGAGCTGGCCAAGGTGATCGGGGATGTGCCGGTGGGCGGGACCGTGCGGGTGCTGTCGGATGACGAGGCGGCCCGGTTGGACATTCCCGCGTGGTGCGAGATGCGGGGACAGGAGTACGTGGGCGAGGAGCCGGCGGAGCGGGGGACGGCGTACGTGGTGCGCCGAGTGAGCTGAGGGGGTCGAGGGGGGCAGGGCCCCCCTCGAAGGGGCGCGGGGCTGTGTCGACAGCCCCGCGCCGCGATGGGGGTGCCCCCCCCCCCCCCCCCCCCCCCGGGGGGCGCCCCCGGGGGGGGGGGGGCCCCCCCCCCCCCCCCCCCCCCCCCCCCGAG
>NZ_JBITSQ010000012.1:0-338277 GCF_044541035.1 Streptomyces sp. NPDC085866 | reverse complement strand
CCCGCTGGGGGGGGGGGGGTTTCCCCCCCCCCCCCCGCCGCGTTGGGGGCCCCCCCCCCCCCCCCCCCGCTCGAGCGAAGCCGAGAGTGGGGGAGCGACCAGCCCCCTCGCGCCCGCACCCGAAGGAACGGCGCCCTCAGCCCAGGTGAGCCCGGACTTCCTCGGCGGCCTCGTCCCCGTACGCCTTGGTGAACCGGTCCATGAAGTGCGCCCGCCGCAGCTGGTACTCCTGCGTCCCCACCGTCTCGATGACGAGAGTCGCCAGCATGCAGCCGACCTGCGCCGCGCGCTCCAGGGAGACGCCCCAGGCCAGGCCGGAGAGGAAGCCGGCGCGGAAGGCGTCGCCGACACCCGTGGGGTCGGCCTTGCGCTCCTCCTCCGCGCAGCCGACCTCGATCGGGTCCTGGCCGGCCCGCTCGATGCGCACGCCCCGCGAGCCGAGGGTGGTGACGCGGTGGCCGACCTTGGACAGGATCTCGGCGTCGGTCCAGCCGGTCTTGGACTCGATGAGCCCCTTCTCGTACTCGTTGGAGAAGAGGTAGGTCGCCCCGTCCAGCAGTATCCGGATCTCCTCGCCCTCCATACGGGCGATCTGCTGGGAGAAGTCGGCGGCGAAGGGGATGTTCCGGGAGCGGCACTCCTCCGTGTGGCGGAGCATCGCCTCCGGGTCGTCGGCGCCGATCAGGACCAGGTCGAGGCTGCCGACGCGCTCGGCGACCGTCTGCAGCTCGATGAGGCGGGCCTCGCTCATCGCGCCGGTGTAGAAGGAGCCGATCTGGTTGTGGTCGGCGTCGGTGGTGCACACGAAGCGGGCGGTGTGCAGGGTCTCGGAGATACGGACCGAGTCGGTGTCCACACCATGGCGGTCCAGCCAGGCGCGGTACTGGTCGAAGTCGAAGCCGGCGGCTCCGACGAGGATGGGCTTGGTCCCGAGCTGACCCATGCCGAAGGCGATGTTCGCGCCGACGCCGCCCCGGCGGACGTCCAGGTTGTCGACCAGGAAGGAGAGCGAGACCGTGTGCAGCTGGTCCGCGACGAACTGGTCGGCGAAGCGGCCGGGGAAGGTCATGAGGTGGTCGGTGGCGATGGAGCCGGTGACTGCGATGCGCACGACAGGCATTCTCCTGCGGGAGGCTGGATTGACAGTTCACGCTACCCGTTCATGGGCAGCCACTGAAGCTGGCAAAACTACCCGATAGTAGATCTTTCTTCGCGAGGCTCGGCATGCCTACGGTGCCGTCATGACGAACCTCAAGGTCCACTCCTACGCTCCGGCCGATCTCGAGGGCGACCTCGCCTCGCTGCGCGGGGACTGCGCCCGGATGGCCCCGCACTGGACGGTTCCCGAGCACGCCGACTCCCGCCCGGTGCCT
Source organism: Streptomyces sp. NPDC085866 (assembly GCF_044541035.1). NCBI lineage: Bacteria > Bacillati > Actinomycetota > Actinomycetes > Kitasatosporales > Streptomycetaceae > Streptomyces > Streptomyces sp. NPDC085866. The sequence goes on along the minus strand of NZ_JBITSQ010000012.1, from coordinate 336,904 downwards.
CCGTCGCTGATCCACGGGGTGACCGTGCCGAAGAAGTCGGCCCGGCTGCTGGACGCCATGTCGGACTACGGCGACTGACGCCCCGGGCGTACTGCGGGAACCGCACGCTCCCCTCGCTCGTCCCATCGCCGTCCCCCGTGCCGGGGGCGTGGGACACGATCCAGCGAGGAGCGATGCGGTGAACACCGAGCGACCTGAGAATTCCGAGGAGCCCGAGGTCTCCGCGGTCTCCGACGCGGCCGAGAACGCCGAGACTGCCGAGGAGCCCGGGACCTCGGGCGCCTCGAAGGACTCCCAGGTCTCGAAGGAACCCCGGGCCTCGAAGGACCCCCAGGCCTCGGAGACCTCTGACGCCCCTGCGTCTTCCGACGCCTCTGAGGCCTCTGGTGTCTCCGAGGACTCGGGGAGCGGCGAGAGCGCCGGAACCCCGCGCGACGAGGTCGGCGAGATCCGTGAGGTCGGCGAGGTCGGTGACGCCGACACCGGTGAGCGGTCCGGGCGGCGGCGCTCCTCCATGGTCGTCGTCTCGGTCGCCGCGGCCGTCCTGCTGGTCGGGGGCGGGGGCGCGATCCTCGCCGTGAACCACGGTTCGGACGGCCGTACGGGCGTCGGCGGGTCCGGCGGTGGCGGCACTCCCCCGCCCCTCGTCCTGGACGGCTGGGCGCAGGGCGGTACGGGCGACATCGCACCGGGTGAGCCGGATCCGTACGGGGCGACGTACGTGACCGCGGCGAAGCTGGCCGACGGTCCCGGCTCGGCGCCGGTGTACGCGCCGAAGGGCGAGGTCGGCAAGGACGACGTGGCCCGGCTGGCCAAGGCCCTCGGGATCGACGGCACACCGGTGGCCGAGGGGCCGAGCTGGCGGGTCGGCGGCAAGGACGGCTCCGGGCCGACGCTCCAGGTGACCAAGGACGCCCCGGGCAGCTGGACCTTCAGCCGGTACGCGCCCGGCACGGACAACTGCAAGAAGGTCACCGTCTGCGCGCAGGACCCGGGCGCTCCGGCGGGCGAGCCGGTGAGCGTGGCGGTCGCCGAGAAGACGGCGGCGCCGGTACTGAAGGCGCTCGGGCAGGACGACGCGAAGGTCGACGCGAGCCAGATCATGGGCGCCCAGCGGGTGGTCAACGCCGATCCGGTGGTGGGCGGGCTGCCCACGTACGGCTGGACGACCGGTCTGACCGTCGACAAGCAGGGGGACGTCGTCGGCGGCCACGGGCTGCTGGTGGCGCCCGCCAAGGGAGACACGTACCCCGTGCTCGGCGCGGAGAAGACGCTGGCGCTGATGAACTCCGCACAGAAGCACGGGCACCGGATGGGCATCGGCGGCTGCGCGAGTCCCGTCCCGCTGAAGAACCGGCTGGAGCAGCCGTGCGGCACGTCCACGACGGCACCCCGGGCGGCCACGGTCACCGTGGAGAAGGCGGTGTTCGGGCTGGCCGCGCACTCGGTCGCCGGGCGGCAGACGCTGGTGCCGTCCTGGCTGTTCGCGGTCCGGGGTACGGCGGCGCGGGGCGCCTTCACGGTGACGTATCCGGCGGTGGACCCGAAGTACCTGACCTCGCCTTCGGACTCGGCGCCGTCCCCGGAGCCGTCCTCGCCGTCCTCGGCGCCGAAGACGCATGACGTGAAGGTCGACGGCTACACCGCCGACGGCCGCGAGCTGAACGTGAGCTTCTCGGGCGGGGTGTGCGCCGACTACAGGGCGTCGGCGAAGGAGAGCGCGGACCGGGTGACGGTGACGGTGACCGAGAAGGTCTGGCCGGACAAGATCTGTGTCGCCATGGCCAGGTTCTACGTGAAGACCGTACGGCTGGACGCGCCGCTGGACGGCCGGAAGGTGGTCGGCCCGGACGGGGCGCAGATCCCGAAGGCGAAGGCCGGCGCGCTGCGGCCGCAGGCCCGCTGACGCCCCTGGACACACGAAGGCGGCGACCCCCTCGGAGGGGGTCGCCGCCTTCGTCGTCGGGCTGTGACCGGCTCAGCCGTCAGGCTGTGGCCGGCTTAGCTGAAGGAGTCGCCGCAGGCGCAGGAGCCCGTCGCGTTCGGGTTGTCGATCGTGAAGCCCTGCTTCTCGATCGTGTCCACGAAGTCGATGGTGGCGCCGCCCAGGTAGGGAGCGCTCATGCGGTCGGTGACGACCTTGACCCCGCCGAAGTCCTTCTCCACGTCGCCGTCGAGCGAGCGCTCGTCGAAGAAGAGCTGGTAGCGCAGGCCGGAGCAGCCGCCGGGCTGGACGGCGACGCGCAGGGCGAGGTCGTCACGGCCTTCCTGGTCGAGCAGGGCCTTGACCTTGGACGCTGCGGCGTCGGTCAGAACGATGCCGTCGGTGACGGTGGTGGTCTCGTCCGATACGGACATCTACATCTCTCCCGGGTTGTACGGAGACTGCTTGCCGACCAGTGCAACCGGCGTTTCCGCGGATTCATTCCGGGCCGGGCGTTCGCGTGGTCGCGTTTTTCGTTCCGACCTCATGCTCGCACATGCCCGAGAGGGCGGACAGCAGCCCGAAGAGGGAGCCGAGGGACCCGGGCGGGATTCACGTCACATCGACGCTATGGCCGTCGTCAAAGTGACGTGAACCAGTTATGATAGATAGTGTCAGTTGGACGAAAAGTAGAAAGGGTGCGTGACGTGACCACCGCCCAGACCCCGGAGCTCGACGTACAGCCGTCCCCGCTCGCCCTCCTGCTTCTCGGCCGGGAGGCCGACCCGAAGAGCGAGCGGGGCGTCGAGTGTCCCGGCGACCTGCCCTCGCCGTCCGACCCCGACCTGGTCGAGCGCGCCCGCGCGGCCAAGGAGAAGCTCGGCGACAAGGTCTTCGTGCTCGGCCACCACTACCAGCGCGACGAGGTCATCCAGTTCGCCGATGTCACGGGCGACTCCTTCAAGCTGGCCCGGGACGCGGCCGCGCGCCCGGAGGCCGAGTACATCGTCTTCTGCGGTGTGCACTTCATGGCCGAGTCTGCGGACATCCTGACGTCCGACGCCCAGAAGGTCGTCCTGCCGGACCTGGCCGCCGGCTGCTCGATGGCCGACATGGCCACGGCCGAGCAGGTCGCCGAGTGCTGGGACGTGCTGACCGAGGCAGGCATCGCCGAGCAGGTCGTGCCGGTCTCGTACATGAACTCCTCGGCCGACATCAAGGCGTTCACCGGCAAGCACGGCGGCACCATCTGCACCTCGTCGAACGCCAAGCGTGCCCTGGACTGGGCTTTCGAGCAGGGTGAGAAGGTCCTGTTCCTGCCCGACCAGCACCTGGGCCGCAACACCGCGGTGCGGGACATGGGCATGTCCCTGGACGACTGCGTGGTCTACAACCCGCACAAGCCGAACGGCGGTCTGACGGCCGACGAGCTGCGGGCCGCGAAGATGATCCTGTGGCGCGGCCACTGCTCGGTCCACGGCCGCTTCAGCCTGGACTCGGTGAACGACGTGCGCGAGCGCATCCCGGGCGTGAACGTCCTGGTCCACCCCGAGTGCAAGCACGAGGTCGTGGCCGCGGCGGACTACGTCGGCTCGACGGAGTACATCATCAAGGCACTGGAGGCCGCTCCCGCCGGCTCCAAGTGGGCCATCGGCACCGAGCTGAACCTGGTCCGCCGCCTGGCGAACCGTTTCGCTCCCGAGGGCAAGGAGATCGTCTTCCTCGACAAGACGGTCTGCTTCTGCTCGACCATGAACCGCATCGACCTGCCCCACCTTGTCTGGGCCCTGGAGTCCCTGGCCGAGGGCAGCCTGGTCAACCGCATCGAGGTCGACAAGGAGACGGAGGCGTTCGCCAAGCTGGCGCTGGAGCGGATGCTGGCGCTGCCGTAGCCGTCCGACGGAGTCCGGCGTCGGCGTGCGTCCGTCATGTCGACGCCGGTTTCCGTTCGGGGTGGGCCGGATCCACTGTGAAGAGCGTGCCGTCGGGCGTCGTCACCACCAGGGAACCGCCGTTGACGAACAGCTCCGGCGAGCTGTAGTCGCCGCTCAGCACCCTGCCCGCGCGGGGATGGGACTCCCACAGCAGGTGCCCGGTCCGGGCGTCGAGGGCCGCGACCCGGCCGCTCGCGCTGTACATGAACACGCTGCTCCGCTTGTCCGCGACCGGCGCGGCCGGCTGCTCAAGGGTCGTCGCGGTCTGCCACACGCCCTTGCCGGTCACCGGTGAGACGGCGCTCATCCGGCCGTCCGAGGCCGCGAAGCAGAGCACTCCGTGCACCATCGCCGCCCGACCCAGGTGTTCCTCGGACAGGGTGCGGGTCTCGCGGGTGCCGGTGCGCGGGTCGATCACCTCGACGCGGGCGTACGGGTTGTCGCTCGCCGTCGGGTCGTCGATACGCCTGCCCACATAGACCAGCCGTCCGTCCAGGGTTCCGGCGTAGTCCGCGACCACCGAGGGTGCGGTCGCCAGCCGCCGCGTGGAACCGTCCGCCGGATCGACGGCGATCAGCCGGCGCTGGGCGCCGGAGGCGGTGTGGTAGCCGGTGCAGTCCGCATACAGGCCGTCGCCCGCACCGAGGAAGTCGCAGTGGTATCCGCCGGCCGGCAGGGGCATCGTCCAGCGCGCGGCGCCGTCGCGCGGGGAACGGGCGGTCACGGTCAGGCCGTCCGGCGTGAGGACCAGGCCACCCACGAGCGTGGGGGACGCGCTCCCCACCCTTGTCGGGCGGGACCACAACCGCTGTCCGCTGTCGGCGCCGAACGCGACGACGGAGGACGCCGTGAGGTTGGCCGCTGTGTTCAGGACGCTCTGGTGCACGAGCACGACGCCCTCGTGCACCCCGATGATCCTGCTGTCGAAGTTGTCGCGGTCGAGCCCCGGCGGCTGGGTGTCGGCGCGCCAGAGCATGCGGCCGGTGACGGCGTCGACGCGGACCGGCAGGGTCCCGTTGCCCCCGCAGTAGACCGAGCCCCCGTCCAGCATGCAGGACGGCTGCTCGGCGGGGTCGGACCCGTTCGTCGGCGCCGAGGGACGCTTGACGCCGAGGGCGGCGACCGCGTCCAGCGTCGTCTGCCAGGGGCGCCAGCCCGCCGGGAGGGCGCCCCATCGGGTGGTCGCCGGGTTCGGTGTGCGGCTCGCCCCGCTCCCCTCGCCGCCCTTGAGCGGCCCGAGCAGAACGGCCATGACCGCGGCGACCAGCACACCCACCACCCCGGCGGCGTAGGGCAGCCGACGACTGCGTGCCCGGGGCGTGGGGGCCTCGGGTGCGAACGCGGCCTCGGCGGGGACGCGTCGGGCGGCCGACGGAGGGCGGGTCGGTTCCGGGTTCCGAGGACGTTGTGGAACGGTCCGGGACTCGCCGTCGGGCTGCTCGGGCAGGGCAGCCGCGAACTCCGCGGACAGGGTGTCCAGGGCGGGGCGGGCGGTCGGGTCCTTGGACAGGCAGCGGGACAGGATCGTGCGCAGCGGCTCGGTGACGACCGCCAGGTCCGGATCCTCGTTCATCACCCGGTACGCCGTCAGATACGGGTTGTCGGCGTCGAAGGGGCCGCTTCCGGTCGCTGCGAAGACGACCAGCGCGGCGAGCGAGAAGACGTCGGACGCGGGGCCCGCCGACCGGGCATCCGTGAGCTGCTCCGGAGACATGAACGGCGGGGTGCCCATCATGTGCCCGGTCTCGGTCAGCGCCTGGTTCTCCGCCGCGCGCGAGATGCCGAAGTCGATGACCCGAGGGCCGTCGTCGGCCATCAGCACGTTGGCCGGTTTGAGGTCGCGGTGCACGACCCCGGCCCGGTGGATGTCGCGCAGCGCCTCCACCAGGCCGAGGACGAGCCGTCGTAGCTCGGCGCCGCGCAGCGGGCCGTCGGCGCGGATGTCCGCGGAGAGCGAGCGGCCGGGGACGTACTGGGTGGCCATCCAGGGCCGGGGCGCCTCCGGGTCGGCGTCCACGACCGGTGCGGTGAAGGCGCCGCTCACCTTGCGGACGGCGGCGATCTCCTGCCGGAAGCGGGCCCGGAAGACCGGGTCCTCGGCGTACTGGGCGTGGACGACCTTGACGGCCACCTCGCGGCCCGACCGGGCCCTCGCCCGGTAGACCACCCCCATGCCGCCGGCCCCGAGCCGGTCGACGATCCGGTATCCGCCGAGCGACCCGGGGTCACCCTCGTGCAGCGCCACCGCCCCGTTCCCCCTCCCCCGAAGAGCAGTTCCTGATCACAGGATAGGAAAGCCCGGTGAGGGAGGGGACGCCGGTGCCGGGGTTCAGACTCCCGCCGGCTCCGGCTCTTCGGAGGCGGACTCCGTCGGGGAGGAGAGGCCCTTCTTCGCTGCCCGCTTCTTGGCCCGCCGCTCCTTGCGGAGCTCCAGCATCGCGTAGAGCGTCGGGACGAGGAGCAGGGTGAGCAGCGTGGACGAGATCAGGCCGCCGATCACGACCACCGCCAGCGGCTGGGCGATGAAGCCGCCCTCGCCGGTGACTCCCAGGGCCATCGGGAGCAGGGCGAAGATCGTCGCCAGGGCCGTCATGAGGATCGGACGGAGCCGGTGCCGGCCGCCCTCGATCACGGCCTCGACGACGCCGTGGCCCTGCCGGCGGTACTGGTTGATCAGGTCGATCAGCACGATCGCGTTGGTCACCACGATGCCGATCAGCATCAGCATGCCGATCATCGCCGGGACGCCCATCGGGGTGCCGGTGGCCACGAGGAGGCCGATGGCGCCCGTCGCCGCGAACGGGATCGAGACCAGCAGGATCAGCGGCTGGGCCAGCGAGCGGAACGTCGCCACCAGCAGCATGAAGACGATCGCGATGGCTGCCAGCATGGCCAGGCCCAGGTTCTTGAACGCGTCGTCCTGGTCCGAGGACACCCCGCCGATCTCCGCCTCGGCGCCCGCCGGGAGCTTCAGGGCCTTGATCCTCGACTGGAGCTGGGTGCTGACCGCGCCCGTGTTGTCCCCGGTCGGCCGGGCCGTGATGGTGGCGGCACGTTGGCCGTCGATGCGGGTCATGGACACGGGCCCGTCGACCAGCCTGACGGTCGCGATGTCACCGAGCTTCACCGGGCCGAGGCGCAGCGCCTTCAGCTGGGCCAGGGTGGTGGCGGGCTTGGCCGACTTCACGACGACGTCGCGCTCGGTGTCGTCGAGGATCGCCTTCGCCGCCGTCGTACCGCGCACGGCCTGCGCGACCGCGGCACCCAGCTTCTGGTCGTCGAACCCGGCCGCGGCCGCCCTGGAGTTGGCCTTGACCGAGATCCGCGGCACGCTCTGCGAGAGGTCGCTGGTGACGTCGGTGACGTGGTCGAGGCCGGCCACGGTGGAGCGCACCCGGTCGGAGGCCTCGCTGAGCACCTGCGCGTCGGACGCCTTCACGACGACCTTGAGGTCCTGGTTGCCGAAGCCGTCACCGGCGGACACGGTGGTCGTGCCGACGCCGTCGAGCTTCTTCAGCCCGTCCTCGATGCGCTTCTGCACGTCGCCGTGGGACGCCGAGTCCTTCAGCATGACCTGGTACGACGCCTGGTTGGTGTCGGTGCCGCCGCCGAAGGCCGCCATGAAGCCGGAGGAGCCGACGGTGACCTGGTAGTCCTTGACGCCGTCGGTGGAGGCGAGCAGCTTCTCGACCTTCCTGGCCTGCGCGTCCGTGGCCGCGAGGCTGGTGCCGGGCTTCAGCTCCTGCTTGACGGTGAGGACTTCCTGGTCGCCCTGGTCGAAGAAGTTCGTCTTCAGCAGTCCGGACATGCCGAACGTGAGGACCAGGACGACCACCGCGATCAGCACGCTGGAGAGGCGGCGGCGGGTGGCGAAGCGCAGGACGGGGACGTAGAGACGCTGGAGGCGGCTCTTCGCCTCCTTCTCCTCGGCCCGGCGGCGAGCCTCGTCGGCGTCCTCGGGGGTGCCCTTGGGAGCGCGCAGGAACCAGTACGACAGGACGGGTACGACCGTCAGCGAGACGAGGAGGGACGCCAGCAGGGCCGCCGTCACCGTGATGCTGAACGAGCCGAACAGGGCGCCCACCATGCCGCCGACCAGGCCGATCGGCAGGAAGACGGCGACCGTGGTGAGGGTGGAGGAGGTGACCGCACCGGCCACCTCGCGCACCGCGCCCAGGATCGCTTCCTTGCGCTCCTCGCCGTAGCCGAGGTGCCGCTTGATGTTCTCCAGGACCACGATCGAGTCGTCGACGACCCGGCCGATGGCGATGGTGAGCGCGCCCAGGGTGAGCATGTTGAGCGACAGGTCGCGGGTCCACAGCACGATCAGGGCGAGGACGACCGACAGCGGGATGGACACCGCCGTGACCAGCGTGGAGCGGATCGAGGCCAGGAAGACCAGGATGACCAGGACCGCGAAGAGCAGGCCGAGCGCGCCCTCCGTGGTCAGGCCCTTGATGGACTTGGACACGGCCGGACCCTGGTCGCTGACGACCGTGAGCTCGGCACCCGAACCGAGGTCCTTGCGCAGCTCGGGCAGCTTGTCCTCGACCGCGTTCGAGATGGAGACCGCGCTGCCGTCGTGGTCCATGGTCACGTTGACGGCGAGGCTGGGCCGGCCGTCGGTGCGGGTGATGGAGTCGGCCGGGGCCGGCTGCTGCTTCACGGTGGCCACGTCACCGAGGCGTACGGGCTCCCGGACGCCCTCGCCGGTGACCATCAGGTCCTTGATCTGCTGCAGCGAGGTGAAGCCGCCGCCGACCTGGACGGTGCGGTTGGCGCCGCCCTCGTCGAAGGAGCCGGCCGGGACGGTCGCGCCGCCCGCCTGCAGGGCCTGGCCGAGCGCGGCGGAGGTGAGCCCCGCCCGCGCGAGCCGGGCGTTGTTCGGGGTGACGGCGACCTGGAGGTCGCGGACGCCGGTGACCTGGACGCGGCCGACGCCGTCGATGTCCTTCAGGGCCGGTACGACCGTCTTGTCGAGCTGGTCGGCGAGGGCCTGCTGGTCCTTGCCGGAGGTGACGGCGAGCACCACGGTCGGCATGTCGTCCGTGGAGCCGGCGACGACCTGCGGGTCGACGTCGTCCGGCAGCTGGGCGCGGGCCCGGTTGACGGCCTGCTGGACGTCGGAGACGAGCCGCTTGGTGTCGTTGCCGTAGTCGAAGGACGCCATGATCACGGCGTTGCCCTCGCCGGCGGTGGAGGTGACACCGGTGATGCCGTCGACGCCCTGGAGGTTGTCCTCGATGGGCTCGACGACCTGCTTCTCGACGACGTCCGGTGCGGCGCCCTGGTACGGCGCGATGACCGACACCATGGGAAGTTCGATGGTGGGCAGCAGTTGCTGCTTGATCTGGGGTATCGCGATCAGCCCGAAGACGAGCGCGATGAGCGACATCAGGCCGATCAGGGCCCGTTGCGCGAGGCTGAATCTCGACAGCCAGGACATGGGTCAGGGTCTCTCTTCTGTGAGCGGCAGAAGCTGCTGCGGGGCGTACATGTGAGCGCCCACCCCAACACCCTGAGCCATGCCCGAGGGCGAATCCGTAGGCCCCAGGTCCCGTTCCTTATCCGGCCCCTACTCCGCGCGCAGTACGCGTGGGTGGAGATCAGTCCGTCCTCGGACGTACCAGTCCCGACTCGTACGCGATGACGACGAGCTGGGCCCGGTCCCGGGCGCCCAGCTTGGCCATGGCCCGGTTGACGTGCGTTTTCACCGTCAGCGGGCTGACTTCGAGGCGTTCGGCGATCTCGTCGTTGGAGTGGCCGCCGGCGACCTGGACGAGCACCTCCCGCTCCCGGCCGGTGAGCGCGTCGAGGCGGTCCGAGCGGGCGGGGTCGCGGCCCTCGTCGTCGCCCTGGGCGAGGAAGCGGGCGATGAGGCCCTTGGTGGCGGCCGGGGACAGCAGTGCCTCGCCGCCCGCTGCGACCCGGATGGCGTTCAGCAGCTCCTCGGGCTCGCTGCCCTTGCCGAGGAAGCCGGAGGCCCCGGCGCGCAGGGACTGGACCACGTAGTCGTCGACCTCGAAGGTGGTCAGGATGACCACGCGGACGTGGGCGAGGGACGGGTCGGCACTGATCAGGCGGGTGGCGGCGAGTCCGTCGGTGCCGGGCATCCGGATGTCCATGAGGACGACGTCGGCGCCGTGCTCCTTGGCCAGCCGGACCGCCTCGGCGCCGTCGGAGGCCTCCCCGACGACCTCCATGTCGGGCTCGGAGTCGACCAGCACCCGGAACGCGCTGCGCAGCAGTGCCTGGTCGTCGGCGAGCAGGACACGGATCGTCATGCGGGCCCTCCCGGTGCCGTCGTACGGGTCTTGACCGGCAGGATCGCATGGACGCGGAAGCCGCCGCCGTAGCGGGGTCCGGTGGTGAGGGTGCCGCGCAGGGCGGTGACCCGCTCGCGCATGCCGAGCAGCCCGTGCCCGCCGCCGGCCCCGGGCTCGGCGGCCGCGCCCGAGCCGTCGTCCAGGACGGTGACCTCGATGTTCGGTCCGACGCGTACGACGCTGACCTCGGCCTTGGCGTCGGTGCCCGCGTGCTTCTGCACGTTGGTCAGGGCCTCCTGGACGATCCGGTAGGCGGCCAGGTCGACGGCGGCCGGGATCTCGGTGCCGTGGTCGGTACGGGCCACCTCGACGGGGAGTCCGGCGCTGCGGAAGGTGCCGGCGAGGTCCTCGAGGCGGCTGAGGCCGGGGGCGGGCTCGGTGGGGGCCTCGGGGTCGCCGGACTGGCGGAGCAGGCCGACGGTGGCGCGCAGTTCGCCCAGCGCCGAGCGGCTGGCCTCGCGGACGTGGGCGAGAGCCTCCTTGGCCTGGTCGGGCCGTCTGTCCATGACGTGGGCGGCGACTCCGGCCTGCACGTTGACCAGCGCGATGTGGTGGGCGACGACGTCGTGCAGATCACGGGCGATGCGCAGTCGCTCCTCGGCGACCCGGCGGCGGGCCTCCTCCTCGCGGGTGCGCTCGGCCCGCTCGGCGCGCTCCCGCATGGCTTGGACGACCGCACGGCGGCTGCGCACCGCGTCCCCGGCGGTGGCGCCGATGCCGGTCCAGGCGAGCACGCCCAGGTTCTCCTGCGCGTACCAGGGCAGAGGGCCGCCGAGCATGGCGGCGGCGGTCAGCACGGTCATGGTGAGCAGGCCGACGCGCCAGGTGGTGGTGCGGTCGGTGGTCGAGGCGACGGAGTAGAGGGCGACCACGGCGGACATGGCGACCGGGGCGCGGGGGTCGCCGGTGACGCACTCGATCAGGGAGAGGGTGCCGGTGACGGCGAGGACCGTCTTGGGCGCGCGGCGGCGGAAGACGAGTGCGGCGGCGCTGAGGGTCATCAGGAGCAGGCTGAGCGGGTCCGGACTGTGGACGCCCCAGGTGACGCCGTTCTCCCCGCGGGGGTCCACGAAGGAGCCGGCGACCATGCACATCAGCACGCCCGCCGCGATCGCCGCGTCCAGCGCGAGGGGGTGCGCCTTCAGGCTGCACCGGGCGCGTTCCAGAGTGCTCACCCGGTGAGAGTACGGGGCCGGGCGGGGTGCCGGAACAGAGCGAGGCACAGCTCACCCGCAGTCAGCTGTCGAGCGCTGTTCGCGCGGCATACGGCCACCGGACGCCCCGCGTTGGCCGTACATGCTCAACCTTCTCGTCGGCATTCGCGCCACCCCGGCCGGATGCGTCCTGTCGACGAAAGGCAGCCCTGGTGCGCCCTTCCTCCTCGCCGTCCCGTCGGGTGCTGTGGCCCGCCGCAGCCCTCGCCCTCGCCTCGGCCACGGGTCTGGTGGGCCCCGCGCATGCCGTCACCTACGGCACACCGACGATCAAGCTGTCGTCGGCCTATCTGTCGGGCGCCGTCGGCAGCACCGGCGACCCGACGGTCGCCGTGACGGTCGCGCAGAGCGGCGCGGACGCCTCCGCGCTGACGGTCACCGCCACCAGGAGTACCCGCACCACGGTCGCGGCCACCTCCGACGTACGCGTCACGGGCACCGGAGGCGGTCGGACCGTCGCCGTCACCGCGCACGCCCAGGGCTACGCCGACCTCACGCTGAAGGTGACGGGGCTCGGCGGCAGGACGGCCACGACGACGCTGCACTACGCGGCCTCGCCGGCCGTCCGGTACGCGGCCGACGCCCGCTATCCGACCGGCGCCTCCGACGCCTCCGCCGCTGTGGACGTCGGGGGCGGCTACATCCTGGTCGGCAACGACGAGGACAACACCCTGCGCCTGTACGACGGCTCGGCCTCCGGGGCCCCGGTGAAGACCTGGGCCCTGGACAACGCGCTGGGCGCGGACAAGGAGGTCGACATCGAGGGCGCGGCGCGCGTCGGCGACACGATCTACTGGACCGGCTCGCTGGGCAACAACAAGGACGGTGTCTACAAGCCCGACCGCAACACGGTCTTCACCACCACCGTCTCCGGCTCGGGCGCCGCCACCTCGGTCACCTTCGGCAGCGCCGGGCACAGCCTGCGCGACGACCTGGTGGCCTGGGACGAGGCGAACGGCGACCGGTACGGCTTCGCCGCGGGGACGGCCGACGGGCAGACCCCGAAGCAGGCGGACGGCTTCAACGTGGAGGGCCTGGAGTTCGCGCCGGGCTCCACCACCACCGCCTACGTCGGCTTCCGCGCCCCGCTGGTGCCGCCGCAGACGGGCGGGAAGGCGCTGATCGTGCCGGTGACCGACATGGACAAGGTGGTGCACGGCACGAAGGCCACGTTCGGCACGCCGATCGAGCTGGACCTCGGCGGGCTGTCCATCCGTGACCTGCGCCGAGGCGCCCAGGGTCAGTTCCTGATCCTGGCCGGATCCTGGGCGGCCGACGACAACAGCGACCCGCAGGCCCTGTACCGCTGGGACGGCGTGGCCGGACACCAGCCGGTGAAGGTGCTGGACCTGCCGACCTCGGACGCCGGGGCCTGGGAGTCCGTCGTGTCCGTGCCCGACCTGGACGCCGCCGGCGCCCGGGTGCAGCTGATCACCGACGACGGCGCCGCCGACCTCTACGGCGACGCCACCGAGGCGAAGGACCTCAGCCACCCGGAGTGGCAGAAGTCCCGCACCACCTGGTTCACCCTGAGCTGACCCGGGCCGGGCTCAGCCCGGGATCAGGCCGTCGTCGCTCAGCAGTTCCCGGACCTCCGCGAGCGTCGCGTCCGAGGACGGCAGGATCAGCTCCGAGGGTTCCAGGGAATCGTCCGGCAGCGGGGTGCCGAGCCGGTGGACGGCGTCGAGGAGAGCGGTGAGCGTGCGGCGGAAGCCCTCGTCGTCGCCGCTCTCCATCTCGGCCAGCAGGTCGTCGTCCAGCTTGTTCAGCTCGGTGAAGTGGGCGTCGTCCAGCTTCACCTGGCCCTCCCCCATGATCCGTACGATCACGTCGGCCTCCTCGGCTCGGGGTCCCGGCGCCCGACTACTGCTTGTCGAAGCGCGGGGTGTCCTGCGGCTGCTGCTGGGACTGCCCCTGGCCGGTGCCGCCCTCGATCGCCTGCTGCGGCGAGCCTCCGGCCAGCTCCGCCTTCATGCGCTGCAGTTCCAGCTCTACATCCGTACCACCGGAGATCCGGTCCAGCTCGGCCTGGAGGTCGTCCTTGGCCATGCCGGTGGGGTCGTCCAGGGCACCGGAGGCGAGCAGCTCGTCGATGGCGCCGGCCCGGGCCTGGAGCTGGGCGGTCTTGTCCTCGGCGCGCTGGATGGCCAGGCCGACGTCGCCCATCTCCTCGGAGATGCCGGTGAAGGCCTCGCCGATGCGGGTCTGGGCCTGGGCGGCGGTGTAGGTGGCCTTGATGGTCTCCTTCTTCGTACGGAAGGCGTCCACCTTGGCCTGCAGGCGCTGGGCCGCCAGGGTGAGCTTCTCCTCCTCGCCCTGGAGGGTCGCGTGCTGCGTCTCGAGGTCCGTGACCTGCTGCTGGAGGGCGGCACGGCGGGAGAGCGCCTCCCGGGCCAGGTCCTCACGGCCGAGCGCGAGCGCCTTGCGGCCCTGGTCCTCCAGCTTGGAGGACTGCTGCTGCAACTGGTTGAGCTGGAGTTCCAGGCGCTTGCGGGAGGTCGCCACGTCGGCTACACCGCGGCGCACCTTCTGCAGCAGCTCCAGCTGCTTCTGGTACGAGTAATCGAGGGTCTCGCGCGGGTCCTCGGCCCGGTCAAGGGCCTTGTTCGCCTTCGCGCGGAAGATCATCCCCATACGCTTCATGACACCGCTCATGGGCTTCGCGCGCCCCCTTCTGACGGACTCCAGCTCACAGATCCTGCGACAGAACCCACAGTACGGGCCCTGACTCCATTACCGCACTGTTCGGGGAGTGATGCGCTCATCCCCAAGAACGACTGCGGACGGTACCGCTCCGGCGTGAGGAGTAGGTGGACCTCCGGGTGGGCTCCTCTGGACCCTTCGGAGACGGCCGGATGAAGCGTCTGCAACGTCCCCTCTGTCCCCCTACAGACGTCCGGTGTTGCCGGATCGTTCCCAGCTGGACTGGGGTCCATGCCGGGGAAGCCCTTACCCTTGGGTTTTGTGTTCCGTAGCCGTGCCAAGGACGAGAAGGCCCCCGCCGACAAGGCGCCGGTGAACTTCTCCAAGCAGACCCGTGACCCGCAGGCCCCGAAGGGCAGGCCCACGCCCAAGCGCAGTGAGGCCCAGTCCCAGCGCCGCAGCGTCGCCAACACGCCGATGACGCGCAAGGACGCCTCCAAGCGTCAGCGCGAGGAGCGCCGGCAGGCGCTCGAGCGGCAGCGCCAGGCGCTCGCCGGCGGTGACGAGCGTTATCTGCCCGCCCGGGACAAGGGCCCGGTGCGCAGATTCGCGCGCGACTGGGTCGACTCACGGTTCAACGTGGCGGAGTTCTTCCTGCCGCTGGCCGTGGTCATCCTGGTGCTCAGCGTGGTGCGGGTGCCGGCGATCCAGAACATCGCGCTGCTGCTGTGGCTGATCGTGATCGTGCTGATCGTGCTCGACGCGGCCGTCAGCGGCTTCCGGCTGAAGAAGCGGCTGGCCGAGCGCTTCCCCGACCAGAACCGCCGGGGTGCCGTCGCCTACGCCCTGATGCGCTCGCTCCAGATGCGCCGGCTCCGGCTGCCGAAGCCACAGGTCAAGCGCGGAGAGCGGCCCTGAGCGCAGAGGCATTCACCGGGGGCGCGGCCGACGCCTGGCTGAACAGGCTGGGCGGGCTGCGTGATGTCGTACGACAGGAGCTGGTGGCCCGGCAGCTCGACGAGCAGATAGCCGGGCGGTTCCCGGTCGGGCAGCGGCTGCGGGTGCTCGACGTGGGGATGGGCCAGGGCACCCAGGCGCTGCGGCTGGCCCGGCTCGGCCACCAGGTGACCGGTGTCGAGCAGGACGCGACGATGATCGCGGCCGCGCGCGAGGCGCTCGCCGGCGAGCCGGACGGCATCCGCGAGCGGGTCCGGCTGGTGCAGGGGGACGGCCGGGACACCGGCGTGCACTTCCTGCCGGGCAGCTTCGACGTGGTGCTGTGCCACGGGGTCCTGATGTACGTCGAGGAGCCCGACCCGCTGCTGGCGGGTCTGGCCCGGATGCTCGCGCCGGGCGGGCTGCTGTCCCTGCTGGTGCGCAACGGCGACGCGCTCGCCGTGCGGCCGGGCCTGTCCGGGGACTGGGCGGGCGCGCTGGCAGCCTTCGACACCACCGCCTACCTCCCCCATTCTCGAACAGACTCGAACGGGGGGACCCCCATCCGCCTCGGCCTGGAGGTACGGGCGGACCGCCTCTCGGCGCTCACCGCCACCCTCGCCGGCATCGGCGCCCCGCTGCACGCCTGGTACGGCGTACGGGTCTTCACCGACACGGCGGCGGACGACGCGCGGATCCCGGACGACCTGGAGACGCTGCTGGCCGCCGAGGAGCGGGCCGGGCGGACGGATCCGTACCGGGGGGTCGCGGCGCTGCTGCATCTGTGCGGGGTACGGGGCTGAGCCCGCGGCTGCGCGGAGTACGGACCGAGTCCGTTCGGACGTACACGGCAAGCTGAGACATTCACCCCGAAGGGACACTCGGGGCATGGACGCTTCCCGTACCCGTGCCCTCCGGAGGGGCACCGTCGTCCCCCTGCTCGTCGCGGCCGCGCTCGTGGCCGCCGGCTGTACGGCCGCGGACTCGTCGGCGAAGCAGGACGGCACGACCGCCCGGGCGGCCCTCCCCCTGGCCGTGACCGACCTGCAGAACCAGTACCTGAAGGTCATCAAGCAGGTCCTGCCGTCGGTGGTGCAGATCCAGGCGAGCCAGGACCTGGGCTCCGGGGTGGTGTACGACGACCAGGGGCACATCGTCACCAACGCGCACGTGGTCGGGACCGAGAAGACCTTCAAGGTGACCACGGCCAACAGCGAGGAACCGCTCACCGCGAGCCTGGTGTACTCCTACCCCGACCAGGACCTCGCGGTGATCAAGCTCGACAAGGTGCCGGCCGGGCTGCGGGCGGCGACGTTCGGGAACTCCGAGAAGGTGCAGGTCGGCCACATCGTGCTGGCCATGGGCTCGCCGCTCGGGCTGTCGTCCAGCGTGACCCAGGGCATCGTCTCGGCGACCGGACGGACCGTCAGCGAGGGCAGCACGGGCGGGGGTACGGGCGCAACCATCGCGAACATGGTGCAGACGTCGGCCGACATCAACCCCGGCAACAGCGGGGGCGCCCTGGTCAACCTCGACGGACAGATCATCGGCATCCCGACGCTGGCCGCCACCGACCCGAACCTCGGCGGCGGCGCGGCGCCCGGCATCGGGTTCGCCATCCCGGCGTCGATGGTCCGGACGATCGCCGACCAGATCATCAGGAGCGGCAAGGTCGTCGACTCGGGGCGGGCCGCGCTCGGCATCTCCGCGCGGACGGTCCTGAACGACAGCTACCAGCCGGCCGGGGCCGCGGTGGTCGCCGTCGGGAGCGGCGGCGCGGCCGACCGTGCGGGGCTGCGGCCCGGCGATGTGATCACCAAGCTGGGCGACGCCCCGGTCACCACCACCACGGAGCTGTCCGAGGCGCTGGCGGCTCTGCGGCCGGGGCAGAAGACGACGGTGACGTACCAGCGTGACGGCGCCGAGAAGACGGTGGAGGTGACGCTGGGCGAGGTGTGAGGAGGGCGGCCGCTCACGAGGGCGTTCCCTCCTCACCCCCCGATCGGGTTACGACGCGTCGGCGTGCAGGCTCATCGGGCCGTAGATCTCGGTGTTCTCCTCGAACAGCCGCACCTGGTCCGCGCCGCCCTCCTTCAGCGCCTTCCAGTGCTCTCCGACCCAGGACTCGGCGTCCCCCTGCGTGGTGAACTCCTCCGGCTGCACCGCGGGCTGGACCTCCGTCCCGTCGGCCTTCTCGAACCGCCACGTCCATGCCGTCATATGGGCCTCCCTTTGATCCAACACCTGCCCCGGAAGCGTATTCGCTCCGCCGGGTCGGCCGTTAGATCACCTCCCGCAGTACAGAAGAGTGCAGGCCGGTGGGGGCTGGGCGCGCCCACGCGGCGGAGCCGCACATTGATACAGCCCCGCGTCCCTTAGGGTGCTGCAGATGAGCGTCCCCTGCTGCGACGGGTGAAAATCGGTCCGTGGAAGTGACTCTGCTCGGTACCGGTGCCCCCGCGGGACTGCCCCGCCCCGACTGTCCCTGTGCCGTCTGTGCGACGGCGCTCGGGCCGGACGCGCGGGCGGCCACCGCGCTGCTCGTGGACGGGACGCTGCTGCTCGACCTGACGCCCGGGGCGGCGTTCGCGGCCGCACGGGCGGGGCATTCGCTGGGCGGGGTACGGCAGGTGCTGCTGTCGCATCCGCACGACGGTCCGGCGGTAGAGGTGCCGGCCGGGCTGCCGCAGCCCGGGCGGGTGCCGGACGGGCGGGAGTTGGCGCTGCTGACGGGGCATCGGGTGCGGGCCGTGGCGATGGACGCGGGCGGCACCGGGTATGCGGTGACCGGGCCGGACGGGCAGCGGCTGCTGTACCTGCCGCCGGGCGGGGCGCCGGCCGGGCTGGAGGGGGCGCCGGCGGAGACGTACCAGATGGTCCTCGCCGATGTCGTGGGACGCCCGGACGCACTGGCCCGGCTGCGGGCGGTCGGTTCGGTGGGGCCGACCACGGACGTCGTCGCCGTCCATCTCGACCACGACGTGCCGCAGGGCGCGGAGTTGCGGCGGCGGCTCGCGGCGGCCGGGGCGCGGGTGGTGCCGGACGGTACGACGCTGATGGTCGGGGTGTACGAGGACGTGCCGGACGTGCCGCGCCGGACGCTGGTGCTGGGCGGGGCGCGCTCGGGCAAGTCCGTGGAGGCCGAGCGGCGGCTGGAGTCCTTCCCGGAGGTGCTGTACGTGGCGACGGGCGGGACGCGGGGCGGGGACACCGAGTGGGCGGAGCGGGTGGCCGTGCACCGGGAGCGGCGGCCGGGGTCGTGGCGTACGACGGAGACGACCGATCTGGTGCCGCTGCTGGGCGTGGACGGGCCGCCGGTACTGATCGACTGTCTGTCGCTGTGGCTGACGGACGTCATGGACGCCGTGGGGGCGTGGGACGACGCGGAGTGGGCCGGGGGCGGGGAGAAGGCGCTGCGCGAGCGGGTGCGGGAGCTGACGCAGGCGGTGCGGGCCACTCGGCGGACCGTGGTGGCGGTGTCCAACGAGGTGGGGTCGGGGATCGTGCCGGCCACCGCGTCCGGGCGGCGGTACCGGGATGAACTCGGGCGCCTGAACTCGGCGTTCGCGGCGGAGTGCGAGCAGGTGCTGTTGGTCGTCGCCGGGCAGGCCGTGGTGCTGCGGGGGTGAGCGTGCGGTTGCCTGCGGCCGGCCGGGGGTGGGTTTCGCCTGCTCCCGCTTGCGGGGTGCCGCTGCGCCCGCCCGCCCCAGCGGCACGACTGCCCGCAGCTAGGCAGGTCGACCGTCGCTGCGGGCCACGACTCGGTACGCGTTGGAGAGGCGGAGGTGGGGGGCCAGGGGGGCCAGAACGTGGTCCAGGACTGCGGTCACGTCGAGTACCGGGGCGGCCATGGCTCTCAGGAGGGGGTGGAGGTGGGCCAGGGTCAGCGAAAGGGCCGCTGAGAGGTCGTAGGGGACGTGGGGTGCCCTGCGGTCGGTGACGAGGATCGTGCAGCCCTGGGACTCCAGTTCGGCCCGCAGGTTGGGCAGGGGTGGCAGGTGGAGGTGGCGGGGCTGGCCGTAGGGGAGCCACCACTTGCCGAGGAGGCCGGCGAACGCGCTGCGTGGGTCGGGGACTTCGACGACGAGGTGGCCGCCGGGGCGCAACACGGTGAGCGCGGCACGGAGTTCGGCGCGGGGGTCCGGGGAGTGTTCCAGGTGGTGGAACATGCTGACCACGTCGTAGCGGGAGCGCAGGCGGGCCGCGAGCCCCGGGGTGGTCAGACAGCCGCGGTGGGCCTCCTCCACCCGGCCCTCCATCAGGGCCTGTTCCACGCGGGCCGTCGGGTCCAGGCCGTCGAAGCTGGTGTAGGGGAAGAACTCCTTCGCCGCCTCCGGGAAGCGGGCGTGCCCGGTGCCCACGTCCAGCCAGCTCTCGGGTTCACGCAGCGCCGACAGCGCGAAGGCGGCGGCGCGGTGCCTGCGGCGGACGGCACGGTCGGAGAGGACGCGCTCGGCGAACTCCTCCAGCTGCCTTTCGTAGAAGTCCCGGTGGTAGAAGGCGAAGCCCTCCGCCGTGAGCCGGGGATTCTGGAAGACGTGCGCACAGTCGACGCACTCGTCGAGGACGAACGTGCCCGGCCGGTGCCGCAGCGGGTCGGGGGCGCGCAGCCGGGTCCGCAGCCGACGGGAGCCGCACCAGGGGCAGTCCTCGCGGCGCGGCTCCTGGAAGGGGTCGCGCGGCTCGATGATCTGAGGGGTGACGGGCGCGGGCTGCATGGGCGGCTCCCTGGGCGACAATCCGCTGTAAACCGGAACGTATGGGATACCCCTCCCGGGTGCAAAGACGTCGTGACCATGGGGTGGCGGTGTGGCGCGGAGGTGTTCGTTCACGGGCGGTACTGTTCGGCGAATGAGCAGCCTTAATCTGGACGACTTCACCGATCTGATCGAGCGCCCGGACGGGGGCGTACGCCGTGACGCCGAGGCCCGCCGGGAGCGCCAGATCGTGCCGCCCGGGTCGCTCGGGCGCCTGGACGAGCTGGGCGAGTGGCTGGCCGCCGCGCAGGGCGCCGTACCGGTACGGCCGGTCGAACGGCCGCGGGTGATTCTCTTCGCGGGCGACCACGGCATCGCCGAACTCGGCGTCTCCGCGCGGCCAGCGGGCAGTGCGCAGGAGCTGGTGCGGGCGGTGCTGGAGGGCGCCGCCCCGGTCTCGGTGCTCGCGCGCCGGCTCGACGTGTCCGTGCGGGTCGTGGACATGGCTCTGGACTGCCCGCCGGAGGACTTCCCGGAGGAGGTCGTACGGCACCGGGTGCGGCGCGGCAGCGGTCGTATCGACATCGAGGACGCGCTGGGTCCGGACGAGGCCGAGGCGGCCTTCCGGGCGGGTGTGGCGGTCGCCGACGAGGAGGCCGACTCCGGTACGGACCTGGTGGTGCTCGGCGATGTGAGCGTGGGCGGGACCACGGCGGCCGCGGTGCTGGTCGCGGCGCTGTGCGGGACCGACGCGTCCGTGGTGACCGGGCGGGGCGGGCTCGCCATCGACGACCTGGCGTGGATGCGCAAGTGTGCGGCGATCCGCGACGCGCTGCGGCGGGCGCGGCCGGTGCTCGGGGACCAGTTGCAGCTGCTCGCGACCGTGGGCGGGGCCGATCTGGCCGCGATGACCGGGTTCCTGCTGCAGTGCGCGGCGCGGAAGTTGCCGGTGATCCTGGACGGTCTGGTGGCCGCCGCGTGCGCGCTGGTCGCCCAGCGGGTCGCGTTCCGGGCGCCGGACTGGTGGCTGGCCGGGCACGACAGTGGGGAACCGGGCCAGGCGAAGGCGCTGGACCGGATGGCACTGGAACCGCTGCTGGAGCAGGGCGTGAAGGTCGGCGAGGGCGTGGGCGCGCTGCTGTCGCTCCCGCTGGTCCAGGCCGCGGCGGCACTGGCCGCGGAGCTTCCCGAGAAGGAGGCTGCGGAGGAGAAGGAGTAGTCCCAGCCGGAAAAGAATGGTTCGTCGGGGCGGCCCCCATATGATCCTCCCCCATGGGAGATGCCCGAATTGCCGTGGAGCAGCATGCCGAGCCGGAGCGGCGGTCCAGCGGGGCCTCCCGTCGGGGCGCCGCCTTCGCCGTCTGGTATCTGCGGGCCGTCGCCTTCATCAACTTCCTCAGCGCGGTCTGGGTCTCACTGGGCCAGGACGTGCGCCGGCACAACCAGGAGAACTACTTCACGCCGTACCTGCTGACGGCCGGCTTCGCCTCGGGCGTGTTCACCGCGTTCCTGGCGATCACCATGCGTCGGCGCAAACGGGCCGCGTGGATCCTGAATCTGGTGCTGAGCGGCTCGTTCCTGGCCCTGTTCGCGTTCGCCATGGCGTTCCCGGAGATCCGGCGGTACGCGCAGAACTGGGTCTCCCTGGTGCTGACGGCCGCCTTCGTCGGCGCGCTGCTGGTCGGGCGCCGGGAGTTCTACGCCAAGGGTGACCGGTCCAACCCACGGCTCGCCGCGACCGTCGCCGTCGGCGGCGGGCTGGCCGCCTCGCTGCTCGCCGGGCTGCTGATCACGGTCACCAACACGGCGCCGGACGCGGCCCGTTCGACGTTCCTGGAGCGCTGGCACTACGGCACCCTGCGGCTGGTGTCGGTGGCCGCCGAGGAGTCCCGCTTCCCCGGCATCGACCCGCCCAACTGGGCCAACGTGGCGATCAACGTGCTCAGTACGCTGCTCGTCCTCGCCGTGTTCTACGCCGCCTTCCGTTCCCGGCGTGCCGTCGACCCGCTCACCGAGGACGACGAGAAGCGACTGCGGACGCTGCTGGAGCGGCACGGCGAGCGGGACTCGCTCGGCTACTTCGCGCTGCGCCGGGAGAAGAGCGTGGTGTGGTCGCCGACCGGCAAGGCGGCCGTCGCCTACCGCGTCGTCGGCGGGGTGAGCCTGGCCTCCGGGGACCCGCTGGGCGATCCGGAGGCGTGGCCCGGGGCGATCGTGCCCTGGCTGGTGGAGGCGCGGGCGCACGGGTGGATCCCGGCGGTGATGGGAGCGAGTGAGGAAGCGGGGACGGTCTACGCCCGGCACGGCCTGGACGCGCTGGAACTCGGCGACGAAGCGCTCGTGGAGGTGCCCGAGTTCACGCTGGAGGGACGGGCGATGCGCACCGTGCGCCAGGCGTACAACCGGGTGAAGCGTGCCGGGTACCGGGTGCGCATCCGGCGGCACGCGGACATCCCTGCGGACGAGATGGCGTATCTCCTCGAGCGCGCCGACGACTGGCGGGACGGGGCGACCGAGCGCGGGTTCAGCATGGCGCTGGGGCGGCTCGGGGACCCCGAGGACGGCCGGTGCGTGATGCTGGAGTGCACGGACGCCGACGGGAAGCTGCGCGCGCTGCTCTCCTTCGTGCCCTGGGGGCCGCACGGGCTGTCCCTGGATCTGATGCGACGGGACCGGGACTCCGACAACGGGCTGATGGAGTTCATGGTCATCGAACTGTTGCGCCGGGCCCACGAGATCGAGATCACCCAGGTCTCACTCAACTTCGCCATGTTCCGATCGGTCTTCGAACGTGGGGCGCGCCTCGGTGCCGGACCGGTGCTGAGGTTGTGGCGGTCGCTGCTCAGCTTCTTCTCCCGCTGGTGGCAGATCGAGTCGCTGTACCGCGCCAACGCCAAGTACCGGCCCATCTGGGAGCCGCGGTTCCTGCTCTTCGAGAAGAGCGCGGACCTGCCGCGCATCGGCCTCGCGTCGGCGCGCGCGGAGGGCTTCCTGGAGGCGCCGGGGCTGCCGAAGTGGCTGCACCGCAGGCACCTGGACACGCACCGATGAGGAACGTTTGATGAGGACGCTCGCCTGCTGGGCCCGTGCCGAGTGGGGGCTGCTGTACGTCACCGTGCGCGAGCCCCTGCTCAAGCACCGATGGCGGGCGATCCCCATGACGCAGGGGGTGGTGTGCCTGACCGCGCTGCTGCAGTTCGTGCAGAACCGGCCGTGGGGCTACCAGATCGTGCAGAACATGGGTGCCGTACGGGCGGAGGACCCGCTGGGGCTGGCGCTGCTGCGCACTCCCCTGTCGCTCTTCGTCCCGGCGCTGGACCTGCCCGTGTGGGGGGCGCTCGCGCAGATCCTGTTCGTGTTCGGCGTCGCCGAGGTGTGCCTGGGCTGGTGGCGGACGCTGGCCATCGCGTACGTGGCCACGCTCGCCGGGACGCTGTTCGCGCGCCTGGGCATCACTCTCGGCGCGCATGCCCCGTTCGGTCTGCCCTGGACGGACGCGCAGGTCGTGGACACCGGTCCGTCGGCGGCCGTGGTGGGGCTCGCCGTCTATGTGAGCTGGCGGTACGGCGCCTATGTGACGGCGGGCGCGGTGACCCTGTCGATGGTGGTCGAGGTGCTGCTCAAGGAGAACCTGGCGGGCAAGGAACACCTGGCCGCGCTGATGGGTGTGGGGACGCTGTGCCTGGTGGCGGCGGTGCGGCACCGGTACGGGCGGCTGCCGGGGCCCGGTCAGTGGCGGTCGGGCAGGCGGACCGGGCGCGGGTCGGGCTTACCGCCGATCCAGTCCTGAAGGGCGCGGCGGGGCCCGGCCCAGCGGCGGTCGTGGCGGTAGGCGCGCAGGGTCGCCCTGGCTCGGGCGCGGGGGCGGCGGCCGTAGAAACGGCGGGCCCAGGGCGAGGCGGGGCGGGCCAGGCGGACGGCACCGACCAGCGCGACCAGCGGCACGATCACGCCGAAGATCGCGATCCGGGCCTTGCCCTTGCTCAGGGCGATCAGGGAGAAGAGGAAGTTCATGCCGATGTTGGCGATGACCGTGCCCCGGTCCTGGAGTTCCTCGGCCGACAGGTCGTTGACGCCGAACGGCGCGAACCCGGCGAGCAGCAGGCCGACGAGGGCGGCGGTGAGCACGACGACCTCGACGCTCTTGCGGCCCTCCTCGCTCCAGTAGACGTCGTCGAGGTGCAGGATCAGCGCGAACTCGTCCAGGACGAGCCCCACCCCCATGCCGAAGACGACCGCGGAGACGGCCGCGCCCGCGCCGTGCCGGTCGCTGGTGACGGCGCCGAAGCCGCCGATGACGGTGAGGACGACCCCGGGGACCACGTGGTGGATGTGCAGTCCGCCCGCCCTGACATTGCCGAAGGGGCCCTTTCCGGCCCGGATCAGCCGGACGATCACACGCGTGACGACGAACGTGACGACGAAGGCCGTCAGGGCCAGCAGCAGCGGAAGCTTCCCCGGCTCCAGGATGTTCCGCTCCCACCAGTGCCCCATGTGCGCACCTTAGTCCCGGCCGCGGTGGGGAGCCCGGCGACAGCCCGGTAACCTGCGCCGGTGCTCAAGTCCTCCCCTCTCGACGGCCTCCGCTTCGCCTTCGGCACGCTCTCCGTGCTGCCCGTCCGGGTGCACCGGTGGGACCGGGAGGCCGCCCGCGGGGGCATGCTGAACGCCCCGGTCGTCGGACTGGTCGTCGGCTGCTGCGCGGCGGGGCTCGGGCTGCTGCTGCTCCTGCTGGGTGCCGGCCCGTTGCTCGCCGCCGTCGCCTCCGTCGCCGTACCGGCCGCGCTGACCCGCGGTCTGCACCTGGACGGGCTCGCGGACACCGCGGACGGCCTCGGCAGCGGCAAGCCCGCGGAGGACGCGCTGCGGATCATGAAGCAGTCGGACATCGGGCCGTTCGGGGTGCTGACCCTCGTCCTGGTGCTGCTGGCCCAGGTCGCCGTGTTGGCGCAGCTCTACGCCGACTCCTGGGTACGGGGCGCCGCCGCGGCGGTGACCGCTGCGGTCGCGGCCCGGCTCGCGCTCACCCTGGCCGCGCGCACCGGGGTGCCCGCGGCCCGTCCGGAGGGTCTCGGGGCGGCGGTCGCCGGCGTGGTGCCGGTACCGGGCGCGCTGGCCGTCACGGCGTCCTTCACGATCGTCTCGGCCGCCTGGGGTACGGCCCAGGGCCCGTACGGCGCCCTCCGCGCGGCGGCCGCGGTCCTGCTGTCCCTCGCCACCGCCGAATGCCTGCTGCGCCGCTGCACCCGTCGCTTCGGCGGGGTCACCGGGGACGTCTTCGGCGCCCTCGCGGAGACGGCGGCGACGGCCGCGCTCGTGGTGCTGTCCCTGGGTCGCTAGCCGGTGGCGTCCAGGCCGTGGGGCAGCGTGCCCCAGGGGTGAGCGCCCGTGCCGGGGACCGCGCAGTGCACGGCCGCGCCCCGCTCGCGGGCGGCCCCGGCCATGTCCGCGTCCGCCGGGACGCCGTGGACCAGATGGCAGACCCGCACCCCCGACGGGTAGTGCCGGGGCTGCGGGGGCGTGCGCAGGTAGGCCGCCCAGGGGCCCTCGAAGGTGACGAGGAGGTCGGCGAGCGCCGCGTACGCCGGGTGCGGCGGGGTGCCGTGGTTCAACGCGAGCGTGACACAGCCGAGGGTCCGGGCGGCCGTGGTCAGCCGCTCGTAGTGCCCTGACTCGCCGATCCCGGACGGCACTTGGTCGAGGAACGCGCCCTGGGTGCCGTACCACTCGCGATGCCGGCGCAGATCCCGTACGACGTCCTCGTACGGCCGCCTGCCGTAGCCGGTGTCGCTGTAGCCGAGCAGGGTCACGCCCGCCGTCCGCAGCCGGGCGGCGGTCTCGGCGAAGGCCGCGTCGGGGCGGTCGCCGGGACCGCTCGCCGGGTTGAGGACCACGCCGTACAGACGGGGCGCGGCCGCGAGGATCGCCGCCCAGGCGGCGGGGCGGACGGCGGGGTGCTCGTAGTACGGGACGAGGAGAGTGCTCATCGGTGGGCGGTCGCCCTTCCCAGCAGGCCCCGGACGAGGGCGACTTGAACGGTGGCGGCGGCACCGTACACGGCGAGCGCGACCGTGTTCGGGTCGCCCGTGCGGGTGAGCAGCGCCAGGATCTGGGCGAGGGCGGCCGCGCCGCAGACCGCCGTCGAACCGAGGACGGCACCGAAGGACTGGAGCAGCAGCCCGGTCCACAGCACCACACCGAGCGCGAGCAGCCCGGCCACGCGCTCGCCGGTCGGGGCGGGCGCGTGGGGCCACAGCGCGGTGGTGGCGAGGGCCAGGGCGAGCAGGGCGGCCAGATAACCGGTGAGGCACCGGGCCAGGTTGCGGGCCGTACCGCGGCGGAACGCCCTCGTGGTGCCGCTGGCCCGCAGCGCGGCGAGGCTGCCGCTGCGGAAGCGGTACAGGAGATATTCGGCGGGGCCCATGCTGAGCGTCAGAGCGAGGGCGCTGCGCTGGGCTTCGGCAGGGTTGTCGGTCAGGGCTGCGTACAGGACCAGGGCGCCGGTGGAGAGGCCGAATACCGCGTGGGGCAGGGAGTCGGTGAATCGGGGACCCATGGTCGCTTTTCGGCTGCGGGTTCGTCGTGGCTTGTCGCGCCCACGCGGGAGTCGCCCAGGTCGACCGTGGTGTACGGGATGCCCTCGCTCCTGAGCTGTGCGGTGATCGCTCCGACGGGGCTGCCGCCGTCGTCGACGACCAGGACACGCAGATCGACGCGCGGGTCGGTGGCGGCGGAGGCGGGCGGGGCGGCGAGCCCCAGTGCGATCAGGCCCGCGGCCGTGGCGGTGACGGCCGGCGCTCTCCAGCGCTGCGCGCGGTGTGCCATGGCAGGTCCTTCCCCCCAGAAGACCCTCTGTGGTGAATTCGCGGAGGATCAGTGGAAATCATGCGAAATGACGGGCAGATGGCCCGCCGGAACTCGATGAGTGTGGCTCAGCTCACCGACGTCCGGGGGTGAGAAGTGGCCACGACGCCACGCACAGGTGAACACCCGCAGGCATGAGCGAACGGTCGCACGCGCGTAGTCTCGTCACGGGTGTTCGCCGACAGGGTGAAGGCCCCGGTTGCCACATGCCCCCAGGCCTGGACCTAGGGTCGGCTCTCGGGCCCGGTCGACCCACCCCTCATCGGCCACAGCAACTTCACATCGGAAGCGAGATTTCACCACCGTGACTGCTCTGACTCTCAGCACCGCCGCGGCGCCCGGCCTCCGGGCCGACGCGATCGTGATCGGTGTCGCCAAGGGCGCCAAGGGACCCGTCGTCGCGCCCGGCGCCGACGCCGTGGACAACGCGTACGACGGCAGGCTGGCCGGCGTCCTGGAGACCCTCGGTGCCTCGGGTGCCGAGGGCGAGCTGACGAAACTGCCCGCCCCGGCCGGCTTCAAGGCGCCGCTCGTGGTGGCGGTGGGCCTGGGCGCGGAGCCCGAGAAGGACGCCGGGTACGACGCCGAGGCGCTGCGCAAGGCCGCCGGCCTGGCCGCCCGTACGCTCGCCGGGTCCAAGAAGGCCGCGTTCGCGCTGCCCATCGACGACGCGGGCGCCGTCGGCGCGATCGGGGAGGGCGTCCTGCTCGGCGCCTACGCCTTCGACACGTACAAGGACTCCGGCAAGGACGCCAAGGCCAAGAACGGCAAGGCGCCGCTGGCCGAGGCCGCGCTGCTCGGCGGCAAGCCGCGGGACGCCGCCCACAAGAGCGCCGTGGCCCGGGCCGTCGCGGTCTCCGAGGAGCTGAACCGCTCCCGTGACCTGATCAACATGCCGCCGAACGACCTCACCCCGGCGATCTTCGCCGCCGAGGCGCAGGCCGCGGCCAAGGAGCACGGCCTCAAGGTGCAGGTGCTCGACGACAAGGCCCTGGTCAAGGGCGGCTACGGCGGCATCCTGGGCGTCGGCGGCGGTTCGGCCGCGACGCCGCGCCTGGTCAAGCTGTCGTACACGCACCCGAACGCGGAGAAGCACCTGGCCTTCGTCGGCAAGGGCATCACCTACGACTCGGGCGGCATCTCGCTGAAGCCGGCCGGCCACAACGAGACGATGAAGTGCGACATGAGCGGTGCCGCCGCCGTGTTCGCCGCGGTCGTCGCCGCCGCCCGCCTCGGCCTGGAGGTCAACGTCACCGGCTGGCTGGCGCTGGCCGAGAACATGCCCTCCGGCTCCGCCGTGCGTCCGGGTGACGTGCTGCGCATGTACAGCGGCAAGACCGTCGAGGTGCTCAACACCGACGCCGAGGGCCGGCTGGTCCTGGCCGACGCGCTGTGGGCGGCCTCGCTGGAGAAGCCGGACGCGATCGTGGACGTGGCCACGCTGACCGGCGCGATGATGCTGGCGCTGGGCAGCCGGACGTTCGGTGTCATGGCCAACGACGACGCCTTCCGCACGGCGGTGTACGAGGCCGCGGAGGAGGTGGGCGAGCCGGCGTGGCCGATGCCGCTGCCGGAGCACCTGCGCAAGGGGATGGACTCCACCGTCGCCGACATCGCGAACATGGGTGAGCGGATGGGCGGCGGGCTGGTCGCCGGTCTGTTCCTGCGTGAGTTCGTGGGCGAGGGGATCACCTGGGCGCACCTGGACATCGCCGGGCCGGCCTTCAACGAGGGCGGTGCGTTCGGTTACACGCCGAAGGGCGGTACGGGCAGCGCGGTGCGGACGCTGGTGCGGCTTGCGGAGCTCACCGCGGCGGGTGACCTCGGCTGAGGTTGATTCCTCTGCCATGACGGCTCCGGGGTGTTCTTCACTCCGGAGCCGTTTTGTCCTGTTGCTCGCCACCAGTGCGATGTGTCACACCCCGGCCCGGCGTCTCGTCCGCCTCGAACAAGTGCAAAGATGGAGCCCGGCAGGACAGGGCCCCCACCGAAGGGCCGAAGCATCAAGCGGCCGGACACCAGCCGCCTGCCGGTCATCGTCGACCGGCCTACGGCGCACATGCATGGAGGACGTGACGTGGCGAACGACGCCAGCACCGTTTTCGACCTAGTGATCCTCGGCGGTGGTAGCGGTGGTTACGCCGCGGCCCTGCGCGGGGCGCAGCTGGGCCTGGACGTCGCCCTGATCGAGAAGGACAAGGTCGGCGGCACCTGCCTGCACCGGGGTTGCATCCCCACCAAGGCCCTGCTGCACGCGGGCGAGATCGCCGACCAGGCTCGCGAGAGCGAGCAGTTCGGCGTCAAGGCCACCTTCGAGGGCATCGACGTCCCGGCCGTCCACAAGTACAAGGACGGTGTCATCGCCGGCCTGTACAAGGGTCTGCAGGGCCTGATCGCCTCCCGCAAGGTGACCTACATCGAGGGTGAGGGCCGCCTGTCCTCCCCGACCTCCGTCGACGTGAACGGCCGGCGCATCCAGGGCCGCCACGTCCTGCTGGCGACCGGCTCCGTGCCGAAGTCGCTGCCGGGCCTGACGATCGACGGCAACCGGATCATCTCGTCCGACCACGCCCTCGTCCTGGACCGCGTGCCCAAGTCCGCGATCATCCTCGGCGGCGGTGTCATCGGCGTCGAGTTCGCCTCGGCGTGGAAGTCCTTCGGCTCGGACGTCACGGTCATCGAGGGCCTCAAGCACCTCGTCCCGGTCGAGGACGAGAACTCCTCCAAGCTTCTTGAGCGCGCGTTCCGCAAGCGCGGCATCAAGTTCAACCTGGGCACCTTCTTCCAGAAGGCCGAGTACACCCAGGACGGTGTGAAGGTCACCCTCGCGGACGGCAAGGAGTTCGAGGCCGAGGTCCTCCTCGTCGCCGTCGGCCGTGGCCCGGTCTCCCAGGGCCTCGGCTACGAGGAGCAGGGTGTCGCCATGGACCGCGGCTACGTCCTCGTCGACGAGTACATGCGGACCAACGTTCCGACCATCTCCGCCGTCGGTGACCTCGTCCCGACGCTCCAGCTCGCGCACGTCGGCTTCGCCGAGGGCATCCTGGTGGCGGAGCGTCTGGCCGGTCTGAAGGCCGTACCGATCGACTACGACGGTGTCCCGCGGGTGACGTACTGCCACCCGGAGGTCGCCTCCGTCGGTATCACCGAGGCCAAGGCCAAGGAGATCTACGGCGCGGACAAGGTCGTCGCTCTGAAGTACAACCTCGCGGGCAACGGCAAGAGCAAGATCCTCAACACCGCGGGCGAGATCAAGCTCGTCCAGGTGAAGGACGGTGCCGTGGTCGGCGTCCACATGGTCGGCGACCGTATGGGCGAGCAGGTCGGCGAGGCCCAGCTGATCTACAACTGGGAGGCGCTGCCGGCCGAGGTCGCCCAGCTCATCCACGCCCACCCGACGCAGAACGAGGCGCTCGGCGAGGCACACCTGGCGCTGGCCGGCAAGCCGCTGCACTCCCACGACTGAGCCTTCGGTCACGGGCGCGACGACACAGACTTCCGCAATTCGTAAGGAGCAACCGAAACCATGGCGGTTTCCGTAACCCTTCCGGCGCTCGGTGAGAGCGTCACCGAGGGCACTGTCACCCGCTGGCTGAAGGCCGAAGGCGAGCGCGTCGAGGCCGACGAGCCGCTGCTCGAGGTGTCGACCGACAAGGTCGACACCGAGATCCCCTCGCCCGCCGCCGGCGTGCTGGCCTCCATCAAGGTCGCCGAGGACGAGACCGTCGAGGTCGGCGCCGAGCTGGCGGTCATCGACGACGGCACGGGTGCGCCCGTTGCCGCTCCGGCCCCCGCGGCCGCCGAGGCCCCGGCCCCGGCCCCCGTCGCCGAGGCCCCCGCCGCTCCGGCTCCGGCCCCCGAGGCCCCGGCCGCCCCCGCTGCCGCCCCGGCCGGTGGCGCCCAGGGCACGGACGTGGTCCTGCCCGCGCTCGGTGAGTCCGTCACCGAGGGCACCGTCACCCGCTGGCTGAAGTCGGTCGGCGACTCCGTCGAGGCCGACGAGCCGCTGCTCGAGGTCTCCACGGACAAGGTCGACACCGAGATCCCGGCGCCCGCCTCCGGCGTGCTGCTCGAGATCGTGGTCGGCGAGGACGAGACCGCCGAGGTCGGCGCCAAGCTCGCCGTCATCGGCGCCGCGGGTGCGGCTCCGGCCGCCGCCCCGGCCCCCGCTGCCCCGGCTCCGGCCCCCGCTGCCCCGGCCCCGGCCCCCGTGGCTCCGGCCGCCCCGGCCCCGGCCCCGGCCGCCCCGGCGCCCGCCCCGGTCGCCGCCGCCCCGGCCCCCGCGCCGGTGGCTCCGGCTCCGGTCACCCCGGCTCCGGCCGCTCCGGCCGCCGCCCAGGCGACCGACGAGGGCGCCTACGTCACCCCGCTGGTGCGCAAGCTCGCCGCCGAGAACGGCGTCGACCTGGCCACCGTCAAGGGCACCGGCGTCGGCGGCCGCATCCGCAAGCAGGACGTCATCGCCGCCGCCGAGGCCGCGAAGGCCGCCGCCGCTGCTCCGGCTCCGGCCGCTGCCGCCGCTCCGGCCGCCAAGAAGGCCCCGGCGCTCGAGGTCTCCCCGCTGCGCGGCCAGACCGTCAAGATGACCCGCATCCGCAAGGTCATCGGCGACAACATGGTCAAGGCGCTGCACGAGCAGGCCCAGCTGTCGTCGGTCGTCGAGGTCGACGTCACCCGCCTGATGAAGCTGCGCGGCAAGGCGAAGGACTCCTTCGCCGCCCGTGAGGGCGTCAAGCTCTCCCCGATGCCGTTCTTCGTCAAGGCCGCCGCCCAGGCGCTGAAGGCCCACCCGGTCATCAACGCCCGGATCAACGAGGCCGAGGGCACGATCACCTACTTCGACACCGAGAACATCGGTATCGCGGTGGACTCGGAGAAGGGCCTGATGACCCCGGTCATCAAGGGTGCGGGCGACCTGAACATCGCCGGTATCTCCAAGGCCACGGCCGACCTGGCCGGCAAGGTCCGCGCCAACAAGATCACCCCGGACGAGCTGTCCGGCGCGACCTTCACCATCTCCAACACCGGCTCGCGCGGCGCGCTGTTCGACACGATCATCGTGCCGCCGAACCAGGTCGCGATCCTCGGCATCGGTGCCACGGTCAAGCGTCCGGCCGTCATCGAGACCGAGGAGGGCACGGTCATCGGCGTCCGCGACATGACCTACCTGACCCTCTCCTACGACCACCGCCTGGTCGACGGCGCCGACGCGGCCCGTTACCTGACGGCGGTCAAGGCGATCCTGGAGGCGGGCGAGTTCGAGGTCGAGCTCGGCCTCTGATTCCCTGATCAGGCAGTACGAAGCCCCGCCCGGAGCCTTCCGGGCGGGGCTTCGCCGTTTCAGCGGGGCGGGCTGCACGACAGGCCGCACCGAGCTCCCGGACCCCGCAAGCCCCATGTGCGCCTCGTCTCACCTGCACGAAAGCACCCGCATGCATCCCCTCGAAGCGCCGCACGGCTTTATTGTCTAAACGTCAGCCCTTCCCGAAGGAGCCCTCATGACCGCCCCCGTCATCCACTCGCTGCGCGAACAGATCCGCGAGCACATCGTGGAGGGAATCGTCAGCGGTCGCTGGCAGCCGGGCGAGCGCATCGTGGAGCGGCGGATCGCCACCGAGCTGGAGGTCAGCCAGACGCCGGTCCGAGAGGCCCTGCGCGAGCTGGAGTCCCTGCGGCTGATCGAGTCCGCGCCGAACAAGGGCGTACGCGTACGGAACCTGAGCGCGGCCGACCTGGAGGAGAGCTACCCCGTCCGAGCCGGCCTGGAGGCCATCGCGGCGGAGCTGGCGGCCGAACGTCTCGCGGAGGACTGCTCGGCCCTGGAACCGCACGTCCTGGCCCTGTACGAGGCCGACCGCAAGGCCGACGGCACGGCCCAGGTCCGCCACACGGTCGGCTTCCACCGCGAGCTGGTCCGCGCGGCGGACAACTCGGTGCTGCTGCACACCTGGGAGGGCCTGGGCATCGAGGTCTTCACGGCGCTGTCGATCCGCTGGCTGGGCACGGTCCAGCAGTCGTACGCGGAGGAGCACGAGGAGCTGGTGCAGGCCTTCAAGCGCCGGGATCCGCGCATCGCCGAGCTGGTGAAGGCCCACGTCCTGGGTTGCGCCCCGAGGGCTTGATTCAACCGAGCATACCGTCGCTCACCTGCGAAAACCCCGGTCAGATGCGGCACCGGGTGCCCATTTCAAAGGCACCGGGTGCCTACTTTCTCGAAATCGAGAAGTTTTGCCCCGCACCCCTTTGATCGATCATCGATCAGGGAGTTACAGTCGCCGACGGACTTCCACCGAAGTCCGCCTGCCCTGTCCTGCCAAAGACCAAGGGCACCCCCGAACCCTTACCGATGAGGGAACCCCCTTCGACTGAGGAAGGCGGCGACATGACCGACCCCAACGCCATCCAGCCGAGCGCGCTCGACCAGCTCCCCGACCGCGACCCCGAGGAGACCGCCGAATGGCAGGCCTCCCTGGACGCCGTCGCCAGGGAGGCCGGGCCGCACCGCGCCGCGTACCTGATGCGTCGCACGCTGGAGCGCGCCGAGGCGGGCGGCATCGCGCTGCCGAAGCTCCTCGAGACCGACTACGTCAACACCATCCCCACCGCCGCCGAGCCGGGCACTCCCGGTGACGAGGCGATGGAGGCCCGGATCACCGCGTGGAACCGCTGGAACGCGGCTGCCATGGTGACCCGGGGCTCGAAGTACGGCGTCGGCGGCCACATCGCCACCTTCGCCTCCGCGGCCTGGCTCTACGAGACGGGCTTCAACCACTTCTTCCAGGGCAAGGAGGCCGACGGGTCCGGCGACCAGCTCTACATCCAGGGCCACGCCTCCCCCGGCATCTACGCCCGCGCCTTCCTGGACGGCCGGCTGAACGAGGGCCACCTCGACAACTTCCGCCAGGAGTCCGGCGGCAACGGCCTGCCCTCCTACCCGCACCCGCGCCGCCTGCCCTGGCTGTGGGAGTTCCCGACGGTGTCGATGGGCCTCGGCCCGCTGTCGGCGATCTACCAGGCGCGCTTCAACCGCTACCTCACCAACCGCGCCATCAAGGACGTCTCCGCCTCGCACGTGTGGGCGTTCCTCGGTGACGGCGAGATGGACGAGCCGGAGTCGACGGCGGCCCTCGCGCTCGCCGCCCGTGAGGAGCTGGACAACCTCACCTTCGTCATCAACTGCAACCTGCAGCGTCTCGATGGCCCGGTCCGCGCCAACTTCAAGATCGTGCAGGAGCTGGAGGCCCAGTTCCGCGGCGCCGGCTGGAACGTCATCAAGACGCTGTGGGGCTCGGCCTGGGACGAGCTGTTCCAGCTCGACACCACCGGCGCGCTGGTACGCCGTCTGCGCGAGGTACCGGACGCGCAGATCCAGACGTACCAGACCCGCGACGCCGCCTACATCCGCGCCGACTTCTTCGGCAAGGACCCGGCGCTCGTCGAGATGGCGAAGCTGCTGAGCGACGACAAGATCCTCGAGTGCTTCCACCTCTCCCGCGGTGGTCACGAGGCCCGCAAGGTCTACGCCGCGTACAAGGCCGCCGTCGAGCACAAGGGCGCGCCGACCGTGATCCTGGCCCAGACGGTCAAGGGCCACACCCTCGGCGAGGGCTTCGCGTCGAAGAACGCCAACCACCAGATGAAGAAGCTGACGGTGGACGAGTTCAAGACGATGCGGGACCTGCTCGACCTGCCGATCAAGGACAGCGACTTCGCCGACGGCGTGGTGCCCTACGGCCACCCGGGCGCCGACTCCCCCGAGGTCCGCTACCTCCAGGAGCGCCGCGCGGCCCTCGGCGGCCCGGCCCCGGCCCGCCGCACGCACGCGCTGGCCCCGCTGCCCGCCCCCGCCGAGAAGGCCTTCGCCTCCTTCGACAAGGGCTCCGGCTCCCAGAACGTGGCCACCACGATGGCCTTCGTCCGCCTGGTCAAGGACCTGGTCCGCGACAAGGAGACCGGTAAGCGCTGGGTGCCGATCGTCCCCGACGAGGCGCGCACCTTCGGTATGGAGAGCCTCTTCCCGTCCCTGGGTATCTACTCGCCCAAGGGCCAGACGTACGAGCCGGTCGACCGCGACCAGCTGATGTACTACAAGGAGGCCAAGAACGGCCAGATCCTCAACGAGGGGATCACCGAGGCCGGTTCGATGGCCGACTTCATCGCCGCGTCCACCGCGTACGCCACGCACGGCGAAGCGATGATCCCGTTCTACATCTTCTACTCGATGTTCGGCTGGCAGCGCACGGCCGACCAGATGTGGCAGCTCGGCGACCAGCTCGGCCGCGGCTTCCTCGTCGGCGCGACGGCGGGCCGTACGACCCTGACGGGCGAGGGCCTCCAGCACGCCGACGGCCACTCCCCGGTGATCGCGGCCACCAACCCGGCCGCCCTCAGCTACGACCCGGCGTTCGCGTACGAGATCGCGGTCGTCGTCCGTGAGGGTCTGCGCCGGATGTACGGCGAGGCCAAGCCGGGCGAGGACCAGAACGTCTTCTACTACCTGACGGTCTACAACGAGCCGCTGCCGCAGCCGGCCAAGCCGGCCGGGCTCGGTATCGACGAGGGCATCGTCAAGGGTCTGTACCGCTTCAACACGGCGGAGTCCGCGGGCGTGACCGCCCCGGCCGACGCCCCGCGCATCCAGCTGCTCGGCTCCGGCACGGCGATCCACTGGGCCCTGGAGGCTCAGCGGCTGCTCGCCGAGGAGTGGGGCGTGGCCGCCGACGTGTGGTCCGCGACCTCCTGGTCCGAGCTGCGCCGCGACGCGATGGAGGCCGACGCGGCCCTGCTGCGCGGCGAGGAGCGTGTGCCGTACGTCCGCCAGGCGCTGCAGGGCGCCGAGGGCCCGGTCCTGGCCGTCTCCGACTACATGCGCCAGGTCCCGGACCAGATCGCGCAGTGGGTCGAGCAGGACTGGTCCTCGCTGGGCGCCGACGGCTTCGGCCTGTCCGACACCCGCGAGGCGGCCCGCCGCCACTTCGGCGTCGACGCGGAGTCGATCGTCGTCGCGGCCCTGGCCCAGCTCGCCAAGCGCGGCGAGGTCCAGGCGACCGCGGTGAAGGAAGCCCGGGAGAAGTACGGGCTGTAGTCACCTGAGTCCTGGGAAGGGGTACGGCTGCTGCCGTACCCCTTCTTTGTCAGTGGCCCCCGGCATCATGAATCGCATGCGTGCGGCCCGGCTCATCAAGATGGTGCTCCTTCTCCAGTCCCGGCCCTCCATGACCGCCGCCGAGCTGGCCCGGGAACTGGAGGTGTCGGAGCGGACGGTCACGCGGGACGCACAGGCGCTGTCGGAGGCCGGGGTGCCCGTGTACGCCGACCGGGGGCGGGCCGGAGGGTATCGGCTGATCGGCGGGTATCGCACGCGACTGACGGGGCTGGCGCGCGGCGAGGCCGAGGCCCTGTTCCTGAGCGGGGTGCCGGGGGCGCTGCGGGAGATGGGGCTGGACGACGTGGCCTCCGCGGCCCGGCTGAAGGTCTCCGCGGCCCTGCTGCCCTCCCTGCGGGACGCCCCGGACAGCGCGGCCCAGCGGTTCCATCTGGATGCGCCCGCCTGGTTCCGGGAGCCGGAGACACCCGCGCTGCTGCCCGTGATCGCCGAGGCGGTGTGGGACGACCGGCGGATCGGGGTCGTCTACCGGCGCCCGGGCGCCCCCTCGGCACCGGCCGAGGCGCCCCGGAGGCGGAGCGCCGATGAAGCTGCCACGGTCGTCGAGCGGGACTTGGAGCCGTACGGGCTCGTGCTGAAGGCGGGTGTCTGGTACCTGTGTGCGCGGGTGGGCGACGGCGGCGCCTTCCGGACGTACCGGATCGACCGGTTCGACGCCGTCGAGGCCCGTGCCGAGCGCTTCAGCCGTGATCCGGAGTTCGGCCTCCCCCGGTACTGGGCCGAGCAGGCCGAGCGGTTCGCCCGGTCGATCCTGCGCGCCGAGGTCGTCGTACGGCTGTCCCCGGGCGGCGTGCGCAGGCTGCAGTACGCCGTCGATCCGCTCTCCGCGCGCGAGGCGCTCGCGGGCGCGGGCGAGCCGGACGCCGAGGGGTGGGTGACGGTGACCGTGCCGGTGGAGTCGGAGGAGGTCGCGCACACCCAGCTGACGGCGCTGGGCCCGGAGGCCGAGGTGCTGGCGCCGGGGAGCCTGCGGGAGCGGTTCGCGGCGGACGCGGCCCGGCTCGCCGCGCGCTACGGGCGTGGAGACGTCTCATAACGATCCGCAGCACTCCGCGCGACTCCGCGTGCGCCCCACCGGCTCAGGCCCGATGCTGGACCCGTGATGGAAGAGTCGGAGTTCTGGGAGTTGATCGACACCACCCGCGAGGCCGCCGAGGGCGACCCCGAGGAACAGGCCGACCTGCTCGTGGACCGGCTGCTCCAGCTGGACCCGGAAACGGTCCTGGACTTCGCCCGTCACTTCGAGTCCCGCTACAACCGCGCCTACCACTGGGACCTGTGGGGCGCCTCCTGGGTGCTGCTGGGCGGGGCCAGCGACGACGCGTTCGACTATTTCCGGTGCTGGCTCATCGGCCAGGGCCGGGAGGTCTTCGAGGGCGCCCTGCACTCCCCGGACTCGCTGGCCGAGCTGCTGGAGGACTTCGACGAGGAGATCGACGGCGACGGCGAGGAGCTGGGGTACGCGGCCGACGAGGCGTACGAGCAGCTCACCGGCACCGTAGCCCCGGACCTCGGCATCGCGCCCGCGCCCGCCGAACCGGAGGGCACCCCGATCGACCTCGAGAACGAGGCGGCCCTCGCCGAGCTGTACCCCCGGCTTTCGGCGCGCTTCAAGAGCTGACTCCGGGCGCGTGCAACGGCGGCGCCGCGTTGGCCCGGTCGAGTGCCGAGGCCGTCGCGGCGGCCGGTCCGACCACGACCGCCGCGACCACGCAGACGACGGTCCAGGGGCGGCGCACCGCCCGCGCCCACACGGAGGCCGCCGGCCCGGACTGCCGGGCCCGCCCGTCCTGCTGCCGCGTACCGCTCATCGTCTCCCCGCCTCCGGTCGGCGCATCTCCCGCTGAGTGCGTGCCTCGACGGTAGGGCGGCGACCTCAGGGGGTGCGGTGAGCCGCCTGTGGCGTTGCTGTGGGCACGGGTCCCACGGGGACACGGCCCTGCAGGCGGGCCGCGCTCTGCCTGATCTCCGGGAGCCGGGCGGTCAGGGCGGCGCCCGGGCAGCTGGTCATGAAGCCGTCGTTGTGGCCGGTGACGGCGGGCAGGGTGGCGGTGCTGCCGGCCTTGTAGCGGCTGAGGCCGTTGCTGGAGACGAGGCGGATGCGGGAACGCGGGTCCACGTCGGCGAGGCCGAGCTTCCAGGCGGCGAGGGCGGCGATCGCGTCGGTCATGGCCTGCGGCACGGCGACGCCGGCCGTGAAGGTGCCGAGGGCGGCGATGCCGGTGGTGCGGTGGTTGAATCCCTGGGTGTGGGCGCCGGTGACGGGCCGGTCGACGCCTCCGGCACGGCCCTCGTAGATGGTGCCGCAGCGGTCGACGAGGAAGTTGTAGCCGATGTCGTCCCAGCGGCGGGGGCCGGTCTGGCCGGCGTACAGGTCGCGGATGATGCGGGGCGCCTCGGCGCAGTCGTAGTGGTTGGGCGAGTCGGTGTGGTGGACGAAGACGGCCACCACCTTGTCGTCGTAGCGCGGGGGCGGCTGACTGTGCGTGGCCGCGGTGCGGTCCAGCCAGGCGGAGCGGAGCACGATCCGCGGCCGGGGGGCGCGGTGGGCCTGCTGCGGCCGGTCCGCGGCGGGCCGGCCGAGCCGGACCTCGACAGGGCGTTCGACCTCGCGGGCGAACAGGACCAGCGTGAGGACCGCGGTCAGGCCGGGCAGACAGCCCAGCACCACCAGTACGGCACTGGGCACACGCACGGCCCGCCGCTTCCGCGTCCCACGCGATCTTCGGAAGACAGGCATGAGCCCACTGTCGAGCCGGTCCGCCGGGCTCGCGATGTGTGCTGTGCCACCCGGTGGAACCATCGTCCTGGTGGAGGACGTTTCTGGGGATATACGCACACGTGGCCGGTGCGCCGTCCGGTGGCCGCTCACGCGCGTGCGTGACTGATCATCGGGCCCGTCCCGGCCGTATTAGGGGGTCCGAGAGAAAGGCGGCTCCGTGGACCTGCTCGACCTGGTGCTCGCACTGGTGATCCTCGTCTACGCGGCGTCCGGATACCGGCGCGGGCTGGTGGCCGGATGTGTGTCCCTGGCGGGGTTCGTGGGCGGCGCGGTCGTCGGTGTGTGGGTGCTGCCGTGGGTGACCGGCCTGGTGGCGCGCGGCTCGGCGGCCGCGACCGTGCTGGCGGTGCTGACGGTGCTGGTGCCGGGAGTGGTGGGGCACGAGCTGGCGGGCCGGCTGGCGCTGCGGCTGCGGCGGGAGCTGGACCGGGAGGGCCGGGGTCCGCTGCGGGTGGCGGACGGCATAGGGGGTGCGGCGGCCAACTCGGTCGCGGTGCTGATCGTGGCCTGGGTCGCGGCGAGCGTGCTGGGCGCGTCCTCGTCGCAGACCCTGACGACGGCCATACGGAACTCGGCGTTGCTCGGCGCGGTGCAGCAGACGATGCCGGAGACGACTCCCGTGTGGTTCTCGCGGGCGACGTCCGCACTGACCGAGGCGGGCTTCCCGCAGGTCTTCAACCCGTTCGAGAACGAGTCGACGGCCCAGGTGCCCCGGCCCACGGGCGACAGTGTCACGCCGGCCGCGACCGAGGCCGCCAAGCGGAGCACGGTGAAGATCGAGGGCGCCTCCGGCACCGAGGGCCGGGAGGGCAGCGGCTTCGTGTTCGCGCCGCGGCACGTGATGACGAACGCCCATGTGGTGGCGGGCATCGACCACCCGAGCGTGCGGGTGGGCGGGGTCGGGCGGTCGTACGAGGCCCGGGTGGTGCTCTTCGACCCCGACCGGGACGTGGCGGTGCTGTACGTGCCCGAACTGCGTGCCCCGGTGCTGCCCTTCGACCGGAGCGCCACCCGCGGCGACTCGGCGGTGGTCGCGGGCTATCCGCAGGACGGGAACCTGAACCTGCAGGCGGCGACGGTGGCGAACCGGGTGCGCGCGACCGGCCAGAACATCTACAACAACCACACCGTCACCCGGGAGATCTACTCGATCCGCTCGACGGTCCGGCCGGGCAACTCCGGCGGCCCGCTGCTGACCGCGGACGGGCGGGTGTTCGGTGTGGTCTTCGCCCGCTCCACCTCGGACGCCGAGACGGGATACGTGCTGACGGCGGCCGAGGTGGCGTCCGACGCGGGGCGCGCGGCCACGGCGACGGCGGCGGTGGACACGGGGCAGCTGGTCACGTCGTAGGCGCCCGGTCCGGGGACTCAGAGGGAGCGGCCCATCACCACGTCGTCGACGTACTTCCCCTCGATCAGGAACTCCTCCGGCAGCACTCCCTCGACCGCGAAACCCTCGGCCTCGTAGAGCCTGCGGGCCGGGGCGTTGTGCCCGAGCACGCGCAGGGTGATGCGGCGTGCGCCACGCCTGCGCGCCTCCTCGATCGCGGCCCGGAGCAGCGCGCGGCCGATGCCCTTGCCGCGGGCGGCGTCGGAGACGACCAGGCCCTGGATCTGGCGGATGTGCGCCTGTGAGGGCAGCGCACTCGGGTGGACCAGTCTGAGGTAACCGACTACGCGCCCCTCGGCTTCGGCGACGAGGTAGTCCTGCGGCAGGTGGCGCTCGTCGAAGAAGGGCTGGTACGGCGGCTGCGGCGCGGGCAGTACGGCGTGCAGCGGGGACCAGGCGGCCCGGTCGAGGAGGGCCAGCTCCGCCTCGTCGGCGGGCAGGGCGACGCGTATGAACGGCTCCGGCATGACGGCCACCTTAGGCGGGACGGGGAAGGATGGGGCGCATGGAACCTTCGCGAATCGCGGTGGCCGGTGCGTCCGGCCTCATCGGCAGCGCCCTGGTGCGGTCCCTGACCGCGGACGGGCACGAGGTGGTGCGCCTGGTCCGCCGTGCGCCCCGGGACGGGAGCGAGGTCCGCTGGGACCCCGAGCGGCAGCAGGTGGACGCGGCCGGGCTGGTCGGCTGCGACGCGGTGGTCAACCTCGCGGGGGCGGGAATCGGCGACCGGCGCTGGACACCGGAGTACAAGCGGCTGGTCCGGGACAGCCGGGTGCTCGGCACGGCGGCGCTGGCGGAAGCGGTGGCCTCGCTGGACACACCGCCGCGGGTCTTCGTGAACGGCAGCGCGATCGGCGTCTACGGCGACACGGGCGACCGGACCGTCGACGAGGACGCGCCGCCCGGGGACGGGTTCCTGCCGTCGCTGTGCGTGGAGTGGGAGGAGGCGGCGGCGCCCGTGCAGGAGGCGGGCGTGCGGACGGTGTTCGTGCGCACGGGGCTGGTGGTCGCGCGGGGCGGCGGGGCGTGGGGGCGGCTGTTCCCGCTGTTCAAGGCCGGGCTCGGGGGGCGGATGGGCGACGGGCGCCAGTACTGGTCCTACATCGCGCTGCACGACGAGGTCGCCGCGATCCGGTATCTCATCGACCAGGACACGCTGTCCGGGCCGTTCAACCTGACCGCGCCCCAGCCGCTGACGAACCGTGAGATCACCGAGGCGATGGGGCGGGTGCTGCACCGGCCGACGCTGTTCGCCGTCCCGGCGTCGGTGCTGCGGACGGCGCTCGGCGAGATGGCCGGGGAGGTGCTGGGCAGCCTGCGGGTGGTGCCGAAGCGGCTGCTGGAGTCGGGGTTCACGTTTGCGTTCCCGGGGATCGACGACGCGATCCGCGCGGCCTGAGACGGCGCCGCCCGTACGACCTGACATGACGTCAAGAAGCTTCTGAGATCTCCTGCGACCTCTTGTGACCGTATGCGACCACCGTGCGACCGTGCCCTGTTGATGCGCGACTGTTCTCGACCGATCACGGCCCTAACCTCGACCCGAACTCGGGTATCCCTGGAGCCTGTTGGGGGCATGACGTCTCCACCGGCCGCGCAACCACAGGAGGGGCCTCGTGCTTGAGCCCGCGTACCAGGTGGACGTCGTCATCGTGGGAGCCGGAATCGCCGGACTCTCGGCGGCTCATCGGCTCACCAGCGCAGGAGTAACGACCGTAGTCCTGGAGGCCGCCCCTTACGTGGGCGGCCGCATGTCGACCGAGAAGGTCGACGGCTTCCGGCTCGACCGCATCGGACAGCTGCTGTCCACGTCCTATCCCGAGCTCCGCCGCACCCCGGGGCTCGGCTCACTCACCCTGCGCCGCTTCGCGCCGGGCGTGCTGCTGCACCGCGACGGACATACCCACCGCGCGGGTGCACCGGCGACCGGCGGGAGCGCAAGGGGCGCACTCCATGTGGTGCGCGCCCTGGCGAGCGCCCCCAGGGGCTCGGCGGCCGCACCGGGCCGGGCCGGTGCGCCGGTGGGCCGCGCGGTCGACCAGGCCCGGCTCGGCACCGCCCTGGGCCGGATCGCCGCCACCCCCGTCGAACGCCTGCTGTCCCGGCCCGAACTGCCCGCCGCACAGGCCCTCGCGGCCCGCGGGGTGCCTGCCCGGACCATCGACGGCTTCCTGCGTCCGCTGCTCGCCGCGCTGCTGTGCGATCCGGAGCTGACCACGTCCAGCCGGTGCGCCGACCTGGCACTGCACTCCTTCGCGAGCGGCCGGCTGTGCGTACCGGAGGGCGGCGCGGAGGTGCTGCCGGAGCAGCTGGCCGGCGCGCTGCCGCCCGGCACCGTGCGCACCGGGGTGCGGGTCACCTCCGTGTCCACGACCTCGGTGACCACGGCCGAGCACGGTGAGATCCGCTGCCGTGCGGTGCTGCTGGCGACCGACGCGCGGGCCGCGGCCGAACTGCTGCCGGGGCTCAGGGTGCCGGACTTCCATCCGGTGACGGTCGTTCACCACACCACGGACGAGCCGGCCGCGGTCCTCGCGACGGGCACGTCGCTGCTGCTGGACGCCGACCGCGGCGGACCGGTCGCGCACACGGCGGTGCTCAGCAACGTCGACCCGAGCCGCGCCCCGGCCGGCCGGGTGCTGATCTCGTCGACCGTGCTGGGCACCCCGCCCGACGGCGTCGACACCGCCGTCCGCATCCACCTCTCACGGCTCTACGGCACCTCGACGCGCCGCTGGGAGACGCTCGCCGTGCACCACACCCCGCAGGCGGTACCGGCGATGCGCCCCCCGCACGACCTGCGCCGCCCGGTACGCCTGCTGGCCGGCCTGTACGTCTGCGGCGACCACCGCGACACCAGCACCGTCCAGGGCGCCCTGCACTCGGCCCACCGGGCCGCGGCGGCGATTTTGGCGGACCTGGGAGCGGCGGGACCGATGCACAGGGCGGATCCGGCACCTGCGCTGCCACGAGCGGCCTAGGCACTCAGCCCAGTGCGGCGATCCTCTCCCGGTACCCCCTCACCGGTGCCGCGTCCCTGTACGGCTCCAGGCGGCGTTCGAAGTCCTTGACGTACTCGATCGCGCGTGCGGAGCGCATCTCCGCCGCTTGGCCGGCGGCCTCGGCGGCCAGTGCGCAGGCCTGGTCGAGTTCGCCGAGGCCTAGCCGGGCGGTGGCGAGAACGACCCGGCAGAACAGCCGGCTGCGGGCGTAGGAGGGAGCGCGCAGCTGGAGCGAGCGCTCCGCGTGCTGGGCGGCGGCCCGGAACTGCTGCAGGTCGCGGTGGCAGTGCCCGAACTCGTCGGCGAGCTGCGCCTCGTCGAAGAACCGGGCCCAGTAAGGCACCTCGTCCCCGGGCCGGGCCGCCTCCAGGGCGCGCTCGGCCCGCACCAGCGCTCCGGTGCACGCCCGCACCTCCCCGAGCACCCCGTGCGCGCGGGCCTCGGAGGCGTGCAGCAACGCCTGCACGACCGGCGGTGCGCCGGTGCCGACCCCCTGCTGGGCCACCCGCGCCAGCTGTACGGCCTCCCTGCCGTGCCCGAGGTAGACGGCCTGGCGGCTCATGGTGACCAGCACGTAGGAGCCGTAGGACCGGTCACCGGCCGCCTGGGCGAGGCGCAGGGCCTGCACGAAATAGCGCTGGGCGAGTCCGTGCGCGGCGATGTCGTACGAGGTCCAGCCGGCGAGCCGGGTGAGGTCGGCGGCCGCGGCGAACAGGCGGCGGCCGGTCTGCTCGTCATAGGCGCCGCGCAGCATCGGCTCGCACTCGTGCTCCAGGTAGCGCACGAGGGCCTGCCGGGCGTGGCCGCCGCCGTAGGCGTCGTCGAGGGTGCGGAACAGCTCGCCGACCGAGCGCAGCGCGGCGATGTCACCGCCGCTGACCTTGTGGCCGGGGGCGCGGGCGGCGTGTCCCCGGGGCCGGGGCGGAGCCGGTACGGCCTCCGGCCGGTCCCGGGCGGCGGGGCGGCCCTGGGTGGGCACCCGGGGTGCCGGCTCCCGGGCCACCCTGTCGTCGGCCTTGCCGATCAGCCAGTCCCGGCTGGGCACGACCAGTCCCGCCGGAGTGAAGGCGATCTTGCGCAGCTCGGCGTGGCTGCCGGAGTCCTTGCGCCACAGCCCGCTGACGATGTCGACGGCCTCCTCGGGGGTGGCCGCGAACTCGAGCCCGGCGTACACCGGCGCACAGGCGTCCAGGCCGAGATCCTGGGCCGTGAGCCGGCGTCCGAGCCGGCGCGTGAACACCTCGGCGATCAGGGCGGGTGTGGTGCCCCGGGGCTGCTGCCCGCGCAGCCAGCGGGTGACCGAGGTCTTGTCGTATCTGAGGTCCAGCCCGTGCTCCAGACCGAGCTGGTCGACGCGACGAGCCAGACCCGCGTTGGAGAATCCCGCCTCTGCGATGAGCGCGGCGAGCTGGCGGTTGGGGGTGCGCTGCGCGGGTCGGTCCGTCATCTGCGGTGCGGTCTCCTGCCTTCCGGCGCCTGAAGTGCCGGGATTGCCTGTGAGCAGCCCTTATGGCCTCGTGGACGGCGCGAATGTAGCGGAGAGTGAGTAGACGATCACACACTTCGCCGCGCATTCATCCGATCGTGTGAGGATTGCCCCCAGGGCTGACGTACGCCGGACGGACGTACAGTGGCGTGGGCGCGTTACGTGCCTGACACACCCACCGCTGAGGGAGGCGCTTGCCGTGAGTGAGTTGCGGTTCGTCCACATGGGGTTCGGCGCGGACGCCGTCGAGTACCAGGAGGCGTGGGACGAGCAGCGCCGGGTGCACGCGGCCCGGTTCGCCGACGAGGTCCCCGACACCGTGCTGCTCCTGGAGCACCCCCCGGTGTACACGGCGGGCCGCCGGACCGAGGACAGCGAGCGCCCGCTGGACGGCACCCCGGTCATCGACGTGGACCGCGGCGGCAAGATCACCTGGCACGGCCCCGGACAGCTGGTGGGCTACCCGATCCAGAAGCTGCCCCGCCCGGTGGACGTCGTCGCCCATGTGCGCCGCCTCGAGGAGGCGCTCATCCGCAC
This sequence comes from Streptomyces sp. NPDC085866, assembly GCF_044541035.1. Classification (NCBI taxonomy): domain Bacteria; kingdom Bacillati; phylum Actinomycetota; class Actinomycetes; order Kitasatosporales; family Streptomycetaceae; genus Streptomyces; species Streptomyces sp. NPDC085866. Next base: position 292,003 of record NZ_JBITSQ010000012.1, on the reverse strand, counting down.
CTGCACCGAGTTCGGCGTGGAGACCACCCGGGTCGAGGGCCGCAGCGGTGTGTGGGTGCTCGGCGACCCGGTCGAGCAGCGGCCGGCCCTCGGCGGACTCTCCCTCGACTTCGACCCGCGGCTCCAGGACGAGGAGTTCGACCCCCGCCTGAACGGCCCGGAGTACGCCCCCTCCAACGCCGGTCAGCGCCGCGAGGACCGCAAGATCGCCGCGATCGGCATCCGCGTCGCCAAGGGCGTCACGATGCACGGCTTCTCCTTCAACGTGAACCCGGACAACCGCTGGTTCGACCGGATCATCCCGTGCGGCATCCGCGACGCCGGGGTGGCCTCCCTGGCCAACGAACTGGGCCGCGACATCACCATCGAGGAGGTCCTGCCGGTGGTGGAGCGCCACCTGAGGGACATCCTGGAGAACGCGGAGCTGAAGCCGAGGGTGATCGAGAAGGCATCCGCCTGATCGGGGAATGCGCCCCATGGCTGTGAGGTTGGCCTCACCCGTAGGGCTCAGTTAGCACGGGCGTACCCTGGTGTACGCCGAAGAATCGAAGACTACGTCTAAGCAATCGCAGGGAGCCGGTCGTGTCCGCAGTCGCACCCGACGGACGCAAGATGCTGCGCCTGGAGGTCCGTAACAGCCAGACCCCCATCGAGCGCAAGCCCGAGTGGATCAAGACCCGGGCGAAAATGGGCCCCGAGTACACGGCGATGCAGAAGCTCGTGAAGAGCGAGGGTCTGCACACCGTCTGCCAGGAAGCCGGCTGCCCGAACATCTACGAGTGCTGGGAGGACCGCGAGGCGACCTTCCTCATCGGCGGCGACCAGTGCACCCGGCGCTGCGACTTCTGCCAGATCGACACCGGCAAGCCCGAGGCGCTCGACCGTGACGAGCCGCGCCGGGTCGGCGAGTCCGTGGTCACCATGGACCTGAACTACGCCACCATCACCGGCGTCGCCCGCGACGACCTGGAGGACGGCGGCGCCTGGCTGTACGCCGAGACCGTGCGCCAGATCCACCAGCAGACCGCCGGGCGCGAGGCCGGCCGGACCAAGGTCGAGCTGCTGGCTCCCGACTTCAACGCGATCCCCGAGCAGCTCGCCGAGGTCTTCTCCTCCCGTCCCGAGGTCTTCGCGCACAACGTCGAGACCGTGCCGCGGATCTTCAAGCGGATCCGCCCCGGCTTCCGCTACGAGCGCTCGCTGAAGGTCATCACCGAGGCCCGCGACTTCGGTCTGGTCACCAAGTCCAACCTGATCCTCGGCATGGGCGAGACCCGCGAGGAGGTCAGCGAGGCACTCAGGCAGCTGCACGAGGCGGGCTGCGAGCTGGTCACCATCACCCAGTACCTGCGCCCCTCCGTGCGCCACCACCCGGTGGAGCGCTGGGTGAAGCCGCAGGAGTTCGTGGAGCTGAAGGAGGAGGCCGAGCAGATCGGCTTCTCCGGTGTGATGTCCGGTCCGCTGGTCCGGTCCTCGTACCGCGCCGGGCGCCTGTACCAGATGGCGATCGAACAGCGGCAATCAGCTGCTCCGCAGCAGGGTGGCAGCTACATCGCGACCCAGGCTGTGTGAATTCACGCACAAGCTATTACTGGCCAGTAATGGCCGAGTCGACGCGGTCCTGACCGTCCTCGCTGATGAGGGCGACCGTCAGGGCCGCGTCGGTGTTTCGGCGCTCCGTATCAAGGCTTCATTGGCGTTTGACCGGTCGGTCACGCCCTGGTAACACCAATCAGTGACTCTGATATCACGCGACGTACACCCGACCGAGGGGGGACCTCGATCATGCAGGCCGCGCCCGTCCGCGCCACCGCCATTCCGTCCTTCACCGACGCACTCCGCGCCGTCGAGTCCCTGCTCATGAGCAGCGGCCAGCGCACCGCCCGCCGCAACGCCTGGACCTCCGTGCTGGAGGACCGCCGCCGCGCCAAGGACCGGGTCGAGGCGCAGCGCGTGCTCGAGCAGGCCGCCACCCGCCCCTGAAACCTCTCCCCGCCGGGCACTGCCGTCGTGGGCACTCCCGGGGGCACGTAGACTTCGTGGCATGGCGAGGAAGGAAACCGCGGCGGACGCCGCGAACGCAGGGCGACTGAAGCAGATCGCCCTTACCTACAAGATGACCCGCAAGGCCGACAAGAAGATCGGTCTTGTACTGGCGGCCGTCGGTATCGGCACTCTCGGTGTCTTCCTCGCGATCGGCTTCCTGGTCGGGTACCCGGTCTATCTCGGCATCCTGGGCCTGCTACTGGCCTTCCTGGCGACGGCGATCGTTTTCGGCCGCCGCGCCGAGCGTGCCGCGTTCGGGCAGATGGAGGGACAGCCCGGTGCCGCCGCGGCCGTCCTGGACAACATCGGCCGGGGCTGGACGACGACTCCGGCGGTGGCGATGAACCGCAGCCAGGACGTGGTGCACCGCGCGGTCGGCAAGGCCGGCATCGTGCTGGTCGCCGAGGGCAACCCGAACCGGGTGAAGAGCCTGCTGGCCGCCGAGAAGAAGAAGATGAACCGCATCGTGGCGGACGTGCCGGTGCACGACGTGATCGTCGGCAACGGCGAGGGCCAGATCGGCCTGAAGAAGCTGCGCACGACCATGCTGAAGTACCCGCGTGTGCTGACCGGCCCCCAGGTGACCGCCACCAACGACCGGCTGCGTGCCATGGGCGACCTGATGAGCAACATGCCGCTGCCGAAGGGTCCGATGCCGAAGGGCATGCGGATGCCGAAGGGCGGGCCGAAGGCCCGCTAGTCCTCTCTCGTACGAGAAAGGGGGCGCCCCGACCACAGGTCCGGGCGCCCCCTTCGTCGTACGAGGTTCAGCTCCGGACTTCCACGGTCTTCGCGATCCGGTCGTGCAGGCCGCGGCCGTCCCGGTCCCAGATCAGGGCGGGGATCGCCAGGCACAGCAGGACCGTGCGCAGCAGGGCGCGCAGCGGGTTGACCGTGCCGGTCTGCAGGGCCACGACCCGGATGCCGAAGAGACGCTTGCCCGGGGTGAAGCCGATCGTGCCCACCGTGAGGGCGCTCATCACGAAGAAGACGAGCAGGGCCCAGTTGCTGGTGGCGGGGCTGTTGCCATGCGTGATCAGGCCGTATGCGATCAACACGCAGAGGCCCCAGTCGACGGCCAGGGCACCGAGGCGCCTGCCGGGCCGTGCGATCGAGTTCGGTCCGTCCTCCGGGAGGCCGAGCTGCTCGCCCCGGTAACCGAAGTCGGCGCCGGCTTCTTCCATGGCCGCGCGCGGCCCGGAAAGCCACGATCCCATTGCTTGCCTGTTGTCCACCCGTCCACGGTACGCGCCCGGAATCGGGCAGGGCGCACAGGGGTGTGTCAGCGCTACGGTGGAACCGTGGCCGGTTAACTTCTGCGAAACAATCGGGTCACGCCCGAGAAATCACCCGTCCCTAGGGTCGGAGGCAGCGTGTGCCACCGCACTGGCCGCACGAACGATCTACCACCCCGGCGGGACGGTCGGGAGTAGGAGGAGCTGGATGTTCCAGAACGCCGACGAGGCCAAGAAGTTCATCGCGGACGAGGACGTCAAGTTCGTCGACGTCCGCTTCTGCGACCTGCCGGGCGTCATGCAGCACTTCACGGTGCCCGTCGAGGCGTTCGACCCGGACGAGGAGCTGGCCTTCGACGGATCGTCGATCCGTGGTTTCCAGGCCATCCACGAGTCCGACATGGCCCTGCGCGCCGACCTCTCCACGGCCCGTGTGGACCCGTTCCGCCGCGACAAGACCCTCAACATCAACTTCTTCATCCACGACCCGATCACGGGCGAGCAGTACTCCCGTGACCCGCGCAACGTGGCCAAGAAGGCCGAGGCCTACCTCGCGTCGACCGGTATCGCGGACACCGCGTACTTCGGTCCCGAGGCCGAGTTCTACGTCTTCGACTCCGTCCGCTTCGCGACCGGCGCGAACGAGTCCTTCTACCACATCGACTCCGAGGCGGGTGCCTGGAACACCGGCGCCCTGGAGAACAACCGTGGCTACAAGGTCCGCTACAAGGGTGGCTACTTCCCGGTCCCGCCGGTCGACCACTTCGCCGACCTGCGCGCCGAGATCTCCCTGGAGCTGGACAAGCAGGGCCTGAAGGTCGAGCGCCAGCACCACGAGGTGGGCACCGCCGGCCAGGCCGAGATCAACTACAAGTTCAACACGCTGCTCGCCGCGGCCGACGACCTCCAGCTCTTCAAGTACATCGTGAAGAACGTGGCCTGGCGCAACGGCAAGACCGCGACCTTCATGCCGAAGCCGATCTTCGGTGACAACGGCTCGGGCATGCACGTGCACCAGTCGCTGTGGAGCAACGGCGACCCGCTGTTCTACGACGAGGCCGGCTACGCGGGCCTGTCGGACACCGCCCGCTACTACATCGGCGGCATCCTCAAGCACGCCCCGTCGCTGCTGGCCTTCACCAACCCGACGGTCAACTCCTACCACCGCCTGGTCCCGGGCTTCGAGGCGCCGATCAACCTGGTGTACTCGCAGCGCAACCGCTCCGCCGCGATGCGTATCCCGATCACGGGCTCCAACCCGAAGGCCAAGCGCGTCGAGTTCCGCGCGCCCGACTCCTCCGGCAACCCGTACCTCGCCTTCTCCGCCCTGCTCCTCGCGGGCCTGGACGGCATCAAGAACAAGATCGAGCCCGCCGAGCCGATCGACAAGGACCTCTACGAGCTGGCTCCCGAGGAGCACGCGAACGTGGCCCAGGTCCCGACCTCGCTGCCGGCCGTCCTCGACTCGCTCGAGGCCGACCACGAGTTCCTCCTCCAGGGCGACGTGTTCACGCCGGACCTGATCGAGACGTGGATCGACTTCAAGCGCACCAACGAGATCGCCCCGCTGCAGCTGCGTCCGCACCCGCACGAGTTCGAGCTGTACTTCGACGTGTGATATCGCCCCAGGTCAGAGCGGGTAACCGCTCCCCTGGGCCGTCTGTGGCCGTCGGCCGGCTCTCCCAGCACGGGAGAGCCGGCCGACGGCTTTTCGCTCCAGGTCTCACGGCAGCGCGCCCTGTTGCGTTGCTTGGAGACCGCGGGCGAGACCCCTCGTTACTTCACGTCGACGAAGTCACCCGTGGCCTTGGCGGCGGGTGTGGTGCTCGTGCCCGTGAAGTAGTAGCGCCAGTAGCCGTCGGTGGAGGCGGTGACCGTGGTCCTCACATTGCCGCTGCCGTCCGTGTTCAGGGTCTTGACGGTGCTGTACGTGCTGCTGCCGGCCTTGCGGAACTGCAGCTTGACCGACTGTCCGGTGTACCCGTGATACAGGTGGTCCTCCCAGTTCGCCCTGGTCAGCTTGCCCGTGACGGTGATCGTCCGACCCTTGGCGACCGGCTCGGGCGAGGCGTTGACCGTGAGCTTGGAGTAGCGCTGCACGTGGAAGGTGCCGAGATTCGTCCGCTTCGCCGAGTCGCCGTCCTTGGCCTTCGCGTACGCGCCGAAGTGCCAGGTGCCCGCGAAGGCGTTGTAGTGCAGGTCGTACTCGGGGACGACGGTGTACGTCGACGTGCAGGTGACCTTGGTCCCCGACGTGCACGTGGTCTCGCTTGGTGAGTCCTGGGTCCAGAAAGCGTCGGGGTCGCTCCAGGTGCCGTGGTACAGGTACGTCTGCCCGGAGGCTATGCCGGCCGGGTCGGAGGCCGTGAACGTGACCTTGAAGGTCACCTTGTTCGTCGTGCCGACGGCGACGTCCTTGCCACCGTTCACCACCACGTTCGAAACGTCGGTGTCGCCCACCACCGTGTCCGCGTGAGCGACCGGAACGGTGAGGGCGATGAGTGCCAGCGCGCCGGACGAAGCGGCACCGATGGCGAGTCTGCGCATGAGTTCCCTCAGGGAAAAGAGGCCTGTCGCCCGGGTAGGCGTCCGGCGGGTGAACGGAACTGTAAGGGATGGCCTCGCTCTTCCGGACACCTGGTCCCGGGCACCGCTGCCCCGGGTGTGGCCCGGGCGGGTCGGCAAGTCGCCGGTCGTGACGACCAGGTGGCCGTCGTCGCGAACGAATGGCTGAGCGGGAACTGACGGCTGCGACCGCTGTAAATGGGCCGGGCCGGTCTCCGGGCTGCCCGGGGCGGCTGGCCGGGTGGAGCCGTAGGTTCCAGCGAGGCAGGCTTGGTGCATGAAGTCGCTCTTGCGCTCACCCCCGGTGCCAAGAGCAGGCGGTCATCACCGGGTCCTCTTCACGCTGATGCAGTGTGTGCCCTATCTGATCGCACTTGCCGTGCTGGCCATCGAGCTCACGCCTGCGCACTTCATCTATACCGGCCCCTTTCTCACCGCGGTCCCGGCGCTGGCGGCAGTGACGTTGGGGCCCAAGGGCACCACCGCGGCGGCGGCCCTCGCACTGGCGATCAGCGTGACCACCGCGACCTATAACGGGGCATGGGGCACCCTGCAGGTCTACAGCAACTTCCTGGCCTTGGCCTTGGTCTCCGTGGCCGGCTTCATCACCAGCCGCGCCATGCAGGAGCGCAGGCAGAGAGAGCTCGACCAGATCCGCCGCATCGCCGTGGCTGCCCAGGATGTCGTGCTGCGGCCCGTGCCCGCGCGCCTGGGCCCACTGCGGGCCGGCAGCCTGTGCCTTGCGGCCGGGACCGGGGCACGGGTGGGCGGTGATCTGTACGAGGCCGTGCAGACGCGGTTCGGCGTCCGGATGATCGTCGGGGACGTCCGCGGCAAGGGACTGTCCGCGGTGCGAGCCGTCGCGGTGGCGCTGGGCGCGTTCCGGGAAGCCGTGCACTATGAGGAGGACCTGGCGGAGGTCATGAACCGCTGCGCGGCTGCGCTGCGACGGGAAGTCTCCGTGCCGGGTGCGTATGGTCAGGAGGTTCTGCTGGAAGGGTTCACCACGGCGCTCATCGCGCAGGTGCCGGACCAACCCGTGGTGCAGCTGGTCAACCGCGGACATCCACCACCGCTGCTGCTGCACCAGGGCAGGGCTACGCCGCTGATGCCGAGCTTGCCGTCGCCGCCTCTTGGCCTCGAAGACCTCATCGCCGGCCTCCCCGAGAAGCCTGAAAGCTATGCGTTCATCCCCGGTGACCGTCTGTTGTTGTACACCGACGGCGTGATCGAGGCCCGCAACCTCGACGGCGAATTCTTCGCACTGCCGGAGGCCATGGAGGGGATAGGCGTCGGCCCCAGCCCACCGGAATTCCTGGAGCAACTGCACCAGGGGTTGACCCGCCACACCGGCGGCGACCTGGCGGACGATGTGGCGATGATCCTCGCCGACCGGTTCAACGGCCTACCGGGGGCGCCTCATGGCGGGGCAGACGGTGGGTGACCCACTTCTTCGACGTGTGGTCGACACCGCCCACAGCGTGTGAGGGCCGCCACCGGGAGCGTTCCCCGGTGGCGGCCCTCGACCGTTGTTTACGACCCGTGTCCTTCCGGCCACGGCCGTCAGCTCACGACGACCACCACGACGGGAGTGTTGAACCCGTTGTTGAAGCCGAAGCCGTTGTTGAAGCCGAAGAAGCCGTTGCGGTCGAAGCAGCCGCCCCTCCAGTCGTTGTTGAAGCAGCCACGGTTGGTGGACACCTGGGTCGGGGTGGCTGCCGACGCGGTACCTGCCGTGCTGATCGCGGCTCCGCCGATCATCAGGACGCCGACGGCGGATGCTGCGGCGAGACGCCTCGCACGATGTGCATTCATGGATCCACCTTCCTTCCAACCCCTCGTGCGGCTTTCCGGGCACGAGACGGATGGCCGCGACCAGGGAGTGAAGAGTCCGGCGCGGGTAGGGGGTGCCGCACGACAGTGGAAGTAGCAGGGCAGACGACGTCGGACACCCTGCGGTGCGGCTCTCACCGAAAATGCTAGCCGCCCGGCGACCAGCCAGCATCCCGGGCAACCTTTGCCGCTTCCCATGCTTCCTAATCTCGGGGGATCATCCTCCTGGTTCTGTCCGACGAGAGAGGTTGAACGGGGATGACCGAACAGAACGACTGGGAGCGCGAGTTCGATCACAGATGGGCGAACTCTGCCGAGCACAAGGAGCCCTCCGCACGGGCCCGGATGCTCGCCGCCCGCTGGAAGGAGAACCCGCCGGACCCGGCGCCGTTCCGCGCCGACCCGGACCCGGTGGGGCCGCGGCGGTCGTCGTGGGTGTCGACGGTCGTGGTGCTGGGCTGCGTGGCCGCGGTCATAGTGCTGCTCGGGTACGCGCAGATGCGTTCTCCCTACTAGAGGCACGGGGAGTTCAGGGGATCCGGGAGGGGACCCGGGCCGCGCAACGGCCGGCCGAGGGCTCGGTGCTGCGGGACGTGATCGACACGAGCGACCCGAGCGCCTGGCTGTGGCTGGACGAGCAGGTGCGGGCGGACGAGTGGTACTTCCCGCCGTACGTCGTCCCCGCCCGGGGAAACGGCCGGCGGGCGTTCGCCGACGGCCGCCCTGCGCGCCGACGGCCCGCTCACCGAGGGGCAGCTCGCGCTCGCCCTGTGCCACCGGGACGGCCGGATCCGGCACCGGGCGCTGGGCGCTGGGTGCCGGGGCGGGTCGCCGGGCCCGGTCCGCCGGGGTGACCGCGCTGCGGCGTCTGGAGCGGCCCGAGCAGGCCATCGGGTTCCTGACGGACCGGTCCGTGCTGGTGCGGGCCTGTGCCCGGTATGCCGTACGGCAGTACGGGACCGATCCGCCGCCCTGGTACCGGGACCGGTGCGCCGACCCCGGTGACCCCGCGCTGCCGCCGGGCGCCGCGATCGGGCTCGCGGAGTGCGGGACCCGCGCGGACGCCGCCCTGCTGTGGCCGCTGCCGGACCACCCGGTGCCCGGCGTGCGGACCAGGGCGGTGGCCGGGCTGCGCACGCTGGACGTGACGGACCTGCCGCGGAGACGGCGGCTGCCGGACGATCCGGCGCCCGGGGTCGTCGGCGAGGCCACCCTCGCTCCTCTCCCGTCGGCCGGACTGCCGCCCGCCCGAGTCGTGGCTGGCGGAGCGGCCGGCGGCGGGGCGGCCGCGCTGGGTACGGGTGTCGGCGTACCGGTTGCTGGACGCGCACGGAGGCGTCGTACGGCTGCGGGCGGCCGTGGCGCTGCTCGGTGACGCGGACGAGCGGCTGCGCACACGGGCCGAACCGGCCGTGCGGCGGACCCGGCCGTGGGGCGCGGACGCCGAGGTCGCGGAGCTGCTCGGCCGGGCCCGCGCCCACCCTGGCCGAGGCCTCCTGACTCACAGGAAGCCTTTGCTGCCCCTAGGTCTGCTCGCGACCTCCTTATGGGATTCCGCAGGTGCACACTGGACATCGGGACGAGTGCCTGACTGCGGGGTGATGCAAGATGCAGAGCCGCTTCCGGAGCGATCGGCGTCTGACCGTGCGGATGACGGTCACGATGTTCCTGCTCGGGCTGCTGTACGTGGCCTTCGTCGCCGCGTTGATCGTGTTGCTGAAGTCCTGGCTGCTGGTCGTGGTCCTGGTCGGGGCGATGTTCGTGGCGCAGTTCTGGTTCTCCGACCGGATCGCGATGTACGCCATGCACGGGCAGGTCGTGGAGCGCGAGGAGTATCCCGAGCTGCATGCGGTGGTCGACCGGCTGTGCGCGATCGCGGACATGCCGAAGCCGGTGGTCGCCGTCTCCAACATGGACATGCCGAACGCGTTCGCGACCGGGCGCAATCCCGACCACGCCGTGGTCTGTGTGACCACGGGGCTGCTGCGGCGGCTGGAGCCCGCCGAGCTGGAGGGCGTGCTCGCGCACGAGCTGTCGCACGTGGCGCACAAGGACGTCGCCGTGATCACGATCGCGTCCTTCCTCGGGGTGATCGCGGGACTGATCGTCCGGTTCGCCTTCTACTCGCAGCTCTTCGGCGGCCGCAGGGACCAGAACACCGCCGTCGTGTTCGCGGCCGTGATGGGGGTCTCGGCGGCCGTGTACGCGATCAGCTTCCTGCTGATCCGGGCCCTGTCCCGGTACCGGGAACTGGCGGCGGACCGGGCGGCCGCGCTGCTGACCGGCCGGCCCTCGGCGCTGGCGTCGGCGCTCACCAAGGTCTCCGGGGACATCGCCCGGATCCCGACCGAGGACCTGCGCACGGCCCAGGCCTTCAACGCCTTCTACTTCACCCCGGCGACGGGCAAGGAGCCCGGCATCGAGCGCTTCTTCTCCACCCACCCGACCCTGGAACAGCGGCTGGAGCAGCTCGGGCGGATCTCCGCGGAGCTGGGTGAGGCGGCCGCTCCCGGAACGGCGGGCTGAAAACTTGAGACAGCTGCGGAAGGCGGGCTGAACCTTGGGGCTGCTGGACATCCTGCTCGGGCGCACGAAGCCCGTCGCGCCCGACCTCGACCAGCTCTTCGCGCTGCCGTCGGCGGCCGTGACGCTCCAGGCCGCGGCCGGGTTCACACCGACCGGAGACGGCGCGGTGTGCTTCGCCACGGTCGAGGGCGCGGCCTTCGAACAGACCCACCGGGAGGTCCAGGCGCTGCTCGAGGCGGACGCGGAGCGGTGGGGGTCCCCCCGCTCGAGCGAAGCCGAGAGTGGAGGAGGCCCTCCGGTGGAACTCACCCAGGACGGCTACGGCTACTCCTGGCTGGTCTCCCGGCGGACCCCCGACCAGCTGCCCCAGCTGGTCAACGACCTGCACGCGGTGAACAGCTCGATGGAGGTCAACGGCTTCGGGCCGCAGCTGCTGTGCTCCCTCGCCGCGTTCCAGGACGAGCGGGAACGGCGCCTGGCCCTCGTCTACCTCTACAAGCGCGGCACGTTCTACCCCTTCGCGCCCCTGCCCGGCGCCGCCGAACGGCGGGACGGGGCGCTGGAGTTGCAGGTGAAGGCCGTGCTGGCGACCGACCTCAGGATCGAGCAGGACCTGAGCCGCTGGTTCCCGGTGTGGGGAGCCCCCGGCCTGTGACCGGGGGCTCCGCTGCTCACCTGCTCTTCTCGCGTTCCTGACGCCGGGCCTCGAAGGGCCGCTCGCGCCGGTAGCGGCGCTCCCACCTGGCCTGACGGTCCCGGCGCTCGCGGTAGGCCTGGTAAGTGGTGGGCGCGCCCGGCTGTCCTCCCCCGGCGGGCGGGGTTTCGCCCCGCCCGTACCGCACGTACAGGAAGAGCACGGCGACGGCTGCGAGCCACCAGGTGTGGTTTCCGAATCCGAGGATCACCAGGACGGCGGTCCCGGACAGGACGATGGTGCCCATGACGGTCCTCCGTTCGCGTGAGTGTGTGATCGGCGTGAATTCAGCGTAGGGACGCGGTCACTCGGAGTGCATCCCGATTTCCGTGAGTGAATGGGCGTCATGAGCGAGCCGATCTCCTTCACACACGAGTACGACGGCGAACGCCTCAGCGGCCTCCTCGGCGGCCGTCCCGGACGGGCCACCGTCGTCCTTCTGCACGGCGCGGGCAACGGCAGCAAGGAGCGGCTGCTGCCGCTGCTCTCCGAGGCCGCCGCGCACGGCTGCCGCGCCCTGGCCTTCGACTTCTCGGGGCACGGCGAAAGCACGGGCGCACTCGCGGAGTTGAGCCTGAGCCGACGGTTCGAGCAGGCCGTGGCGGTGCTCGACGCGCACGCTCCGGCGGACGACCCGCTGGTCCTGGTGGGGTTCAGCATGAGCGGGCAGACGGTCGCGGACCTCGTACGGCACTACGGCCCGCGGGTGGCCGCCGTGGGCCTGTGCGCGCCCGCCGTGTACGCGCCGGAGGCTCATGACGTGCCCTTCGGGAACGGCGCCGGCAGGTTCAGCGAGATCATCCGTGCGCCCGGCAGCTGGCGGAACTCCCCCGCTCTCACGGCCCTGCGGGCGTACGAGGGCCGGGCGGTGCTCGCGGTACCGGGCACGGACGCGGTGATCCCGCCGGAGGTGACGGAGGCCGTCCAGGACGCGCTGGCGGCGCGTGCCCAGTACACCCGCTTCGAACTCCCGGACGCCGAGCACCGGTTGGGGCTGTGGTTCCGCGACCACGCCGAGGACCGGCGGGAGTTCGTCGCGGCCCTGCTGGGCGGGCTCGAGGAGCAGGGCTGGGCGGCGACGCGGCGGTGGGTCGCCGAACGGCTTCCGCAGGGCCGTACCGTCGCCGGCTCCCGCCCGCTCCACGGGGGTTGGTCCTCGCAGCTGCGCGGGCTCACCCTCGACGACGGGGAGGAGCTGGTGCTGCGCACGTTCGTGAAGCCCTTCTTCCGGCGGCACGCCCCGGGCCTGCTGTCCCGGGAGGCGGGTGTTCTCGGCCTGCTGGCAGGGCAGGAGGGCATCCCGGCCCCGGCGCTTGTCGCCGTGGACGCCACCGGCGAACACTGCGACCACCCCTCGCTGTTGATGACCCGGGTGCCGGGTCTGGTGCGGGTGGACGAGGAGGACCCGGAGTCCCTGGACCGGCGTCTGGACCTGCTCGCCGCCCAGCTGGTGCGGATCCACACGGTCGTACCGCGGGAGCGTCCGCGCCCGTACCAGGCCTGGACCTCGCCCGACCAGGTCCGCACCCCGGGAGGCCGGACATGGGAGCGGGCGGTGGACGTGCTCCGCCGCGACCCGCCGCCGTACGAGGGGCGCTTCCTGCACCGGGACTACCACCCCGGGAACGTGCTCTTCACGGGCGCCGGGGACGGACTGCGGATCAGCGGGGTCGTCGACTGGGTGGAGACCTCGTGGGGGCCCGCCGACCTCGACGTCGCCCACTGCTCGACGGCCCTGGCCCTGCTGCACGGCCCGGCGTACGGTCTCGCCTTCCGGGACCGGTACGAGGAGCGGGGCGGCGCCGGGCTCGCGGACGGGCCCGACCACCTGTACTGGCGGCTGCTGGACGCCCTGGCCTACTCCCCCGACGCGCGGAAGCTGGCCGGACCGTGGCGTGAACTGGGGCGCACGGATCTGACGCCGGAGGTGCTGGGCGGGCGGCTGGAGGCGTATGTGCGCGGGCTGCTGGAGCGGTACGGCTGAGCGGCCGGTCACACCCCCGGCTCGGCCGGCACCACCCCCGCCGCGATGGCCGCGCCGAGGGTGGCGTGGTCGGCGGCGGTCCGGTCGGCGTAGGACACGGCGAAGTCGGCGACGGCGTGGTCGAACGTGTCGGCGCTGCCGAGGTAGGCGGCGATGGCGATGCGGTCGCCGGAGCGGGCGTGGGCGCGGGCCATGGTGGTGCCGCAGAGGCGGGCGTAGGCGAGCAGGCCGGCCGGGTCCAGGCCGGCGACCTCGGCGGAGCCCTTCATGTCGCGCAGCTGGCGCCAGTAGAAGGAGCGGCCCTGCGGCCCGCTCATCCAGCCGAGGAAGATGTCGGTGGCGGACTGCAGCAGCCGCTGCCCGGCGACCACCCGGTGCCCGGGATGGACGTACGGCCCGCTCGGCAGATGCTCCTCGAGCACCGAGGCCCGCGCCTCCTTGATCTGGAGGAACAGCGGGTCGTCGGCGTCGCGCCCGGCGAGCAGCACGATGAAGCAGCGCATGCCGACGCTGCCGACGCCGACGACCTTGCGGGCGGCGTCGACGAAGCGGTAGCGGTCGAGGAGGTGGCGGCGCTCCTCGGCGAGGGTGGAGCGGTAGTCGCAGAAGATCTTGCGCAGGGAGGCCATGTCCGGCGCGCCTGCGGGTTCCAGGAGCGGCGGGTCGTGGATGATCCGGCGCCGCCCGTCGACCACCTCGGTCAGGCTGCCCAGCGCCTGGAGGCTGGTACGGCGGCGGGCCCGGGTGAGGGTGGACTCCAGACGGCGCCGGCGGCGGGCGGAGCGGACGAGCGGCAGCAGGCTCTCGGCGTCGACCTGCTCGTACCAGACGGCCAGTTCGCCGAGTCCGGCCATGCGGCGTATCGCGGTGCGGTACCCGGCGGCGGCCGCCCGGGCCGCGGCCCGTTCGCCGGCCTTCGTGTGCCCGTTCTCCCGGGCCGCCACGGCCACACTGGCCGCGAGTCGTTTGACGTCCCACTCGAAGGGCCCGGGGTGGGTCTCGTCGAAGTCGTTGAGGTCGAAGAGCAGGCTGCGTTCCGGGGAGGCGTAGAGCCCGAAGTTGAGCAGGTGGGCGTCGCCGCACAGCTGCACGGTGAGCCCGGTGTGCGGCTGGCCGGCGAGGTCGGCGGTCATCACCGCGGCGGCGCCGCGCAGGAAGGCCAGCGGCGAGCCGGCCATCCGCCCGTACCGGATCGGCAGCAGCTCCGGCAGCCGGTCCCGGCCCTGCCGCTCCAGTACGGCGACGGGGTCACGCCGGTCGGCAGACGGGAGCCAGAGGGCGTGCGCGGAACGGGGGGCGTGCTTTCGGGCCTCTTTGCCGCGCCGGGCCCGGTCCTCGGGGGTATCGCGCCGGAAACGGTCCTCGGGGATGTTCATTCGGCAGCCTCTCTCTGCAGGGGCCTCGCCCTTCCCGTCACCTCCTGTTCGCAGTGAAGGGCGTGGGGGTGGGCGTGCGCATGCCGGGTACGGCGATCGGGTGACGGAGTCGACTGTCAGTGGCGTCGGCGACGATGCGGGCAAGGCATGGTGAGCGACGGGGAGGTCGGCATGGGTGACGGACGGCGGCACATCGGCGTGGCGGAGCGGCGGGCCCGGCTCGCCCTGCGGCACCGTCTTGCGGGCCCGGCGCGGGCGGCGCGGCCCGAGGAGGTCGCCGAATCGCTGGTGGCGCTGCACGGCACGGACCCGGCGACGGTGTACCTGACAGTGGCGGCGCGGCTCGCCGACCCGGCGAAGGCGGTGCCGGAGACGGAGCGGGCGCTGTACGAGGACCGCACGCTGGTCCGGATGCACGGCATGCGGCACACGGTGTTCGTGTTCCCGACCGGGCTGACGGCCGTCGTCCACGCGTCGACGGGTCTGACGGTGGCCGCCCGCGAACGGGCCTCACTGCTCAAGGACATGGCCAGGGCGGGCGCCCCGGACGCGGACTGGCTGGCCGAGGTCGAGGCGTCCGCGCTGGCCGCGCTGGCCCGGCGCGGCCAGGCGACGGCGGCGGAGCTGACGGCGGACGAGCCGCGCCTGCGCGAGCAGTTCGTGTACGCGGCCGGGAAGAGCTACGAGGGCGTCCACACGGTCTCCTCCCGCCTGCTGCGTGTGCTCGGCGTCGAGGGCAAGGTGGTCCGCGGCCGCCCGCTCGGCTCCTGGACGTCCGGTCAGTTCCGCTGGGCGCCGGCGCCCGAGCATCCCGAACTGGATCCGGCGCGGGCCCAGGCGGACCTGCTGGAGCGCTGGCTGTGGGTCTGCGGCCCGGCTACGGAGGCGGACCTGAAGTGGTGGACGGGCTGGCGGGTCACCGAGGTCCGCCGTGCCCTGTCCGCGATCGGCGCACAGGAGGTCTCCCTGGACGAGGGCACGGGTTACGTCGCCGACGGCGACACGGAGCCGTCCTCGGCCCCCGGGGAATCCTGGGCGGCCCTGCTCCCGGGTCTGGACCCGACGGCCATGGCCTGGCAGCAGCGGGACTGGTACCTCGCCCCGGACCTGCGCCCCCTTCTCTTCGACCGCAGCGGCAACGTGGGCCCGACGGTGTGGTGGGACGGCAGGGTGGTGGGCGGCTGGGCCCAGCGGGCGGACGGGGAGATCGTCTGGCGCATCCCCGACCCGGCCGTCCGCCGGGAGGCCGAGGCGGCGGTCGCGGCGGAGGCGGAGCGGTTGCGGGCGTGGGTGGGGACGACGAAGGTGACTCCGCGCTTCCGGACGCCCCTGGAGCGGGAGTTGTCGGCGTGAGGTGCCGGGTGCCCCGCGCGGACGCGCGGGGCACCCGGCACCACGGCTCAGCGCGAGTACCGCATGAACGCCCGCACCATGTGGCACGTCGTGTCCGACGGCGGGTGCACGCCGATCGTCTCCGCTGTGCTGCGGATCGTGTCGTTGCGCGCCTGGTCGGGCAGGTAGATCCCCAGGTCGAGCAGGGCTATGGCCAGGCGCATGGCCTTCAGGCGCCGGTTGTGCGTGACGTACCACTCGCGCGGCCGCCCGGCCGGCAGGGCACGCTTCTGCATCGGCACGTAGGGCGAGTCGAGCTCGACGGAACGCTTGGCGGTGGACTGGGTCGGCAACGGCTTGGTCTTCAGGGCGGCAGCGGGCACAGGCATCCTCCTGTCGCGGGTCAGGGCAGCGCCGGAAGGCTCCGGCGATTCCCTCGAACACTGCCTCCAGTTTACTGCCGGGCACTGACAATGAGGGAGTCCAGAGGGTCCGTCAAAGGTCCAGGTCAGCAAGGAAATTGCGATCGCGTCACCGCAGGTTCGGGAGGTGCGCGTGAGACGGTGGAAATTCGAACAGACCGATGGCCGGAGCGGTCCGCGATACCGTGCCGCGGTGGACCTCTTCTCACGCTCGTGGACGGCGTTGCGCACGGCGGTCGCGGAGACGCCGGACGAGGACTTCGACCGACCGTCCGGCTGTGCCGGCTGGCTCGTGCGGGACCTGGTGTGCCATCTGGTCATCGACGCCCAGGACGTCCTGATCACGTTGGTCACGCCCGCAGACGGCGAACCGACCGTGGACGCGGTCACCTACTGGGACCTCCTCGCCGAGCTCCCGACCGGCGAGGACCCGCTCGACGCGCTGATCCCGCGGCTGGCCGCCGCGTACGGCGAGCCGCGGTGGCTCAAGTTCCACCTGGCCGACGTCGGCTCCGCCGCGGGCCGCGCCGCCGAACTCGCCGATCCCGCCGCCCGCGTCAGCACCCAGGACAAGGTGCTGACCGTCGGCGACTACCTGTCCGCGTACGTGCTCGAGTGGACCCTGCACCACCTCGATCTGATCGCGCATCTGCCGTCGGCCGCCGAGCCGCCCGCCGAGTCCCTCGCGGCGGCACGCGCGTCGCTGGAGAAGATCGGCGGGACCCCGTTCCCCACCTCGCTCTCCGACCGGGACGCGCTGCTGATCGGCACCGGACGCCGCGCGCCGACCGAGGCGGAGAAGGCCGCGCTGGGCGACCTCGCGGCGAGGCTTCCGCTCGTCCTCGGCTGAGCGGACCGTTCGCTCCGCAGGTGGGGAACCGGGTTCGCGTACCGTGGGCCGCATGGAAATCTGGATCAATCCGGCCTGCTCGAAGTGCCGTAGCGCGCTCAGCCTTCTCGACGCCGAGGGAGCCGACTACACCGTCCGCCGTTACCTGGAGGACGTGCCCGGCGAGGACGAGATCAGGGCCGTACTCGACCGGCTCGGGCTCGAACCGTGGGACATCACCCGCACCCAGGAGGCCGCGGCCAAGGAGCTGGGGCTCAAGGAGTGGGCGCGCGACGAGACCTCGCGGGACCGGTGGATCACGGCCCTCGCCGAGCACCCCAAGCTCATCCAGCGCCCGATCATCACGGCCGACGACGGAACCGCCCTGGTCGCCCGTACCGAAGAGGCCGTACAAGAGGCGATCTCCCGGAACAAGAGCTGAGCGAAGCTCAACTCCCCTGTGATGCAGGTTACTTCGGCAAACTTCTGCAACCGCTGAGTAACCTCGTTCGGGATCTCGTACATAGCGGCGTACGCTCCCCTACCTCTTCAGGAGGCGCGGATGTCGCGCAGGAGAACTCTCGGCACGAAGAAGAAGATCGCGCTGCTCGTCAGCGCCGCAGCGGTGGCGGGCGGCGGGGCCTTCGCACTGGCGTCCACCTCGAACGCCGCACAGAGCCCGCAGAACGCCAAGACGCTGTCCGCCGGGGACTCGACCGTATGCCAGGGGCTGGCCACGGCCCACGGCAACAACGACAAGTTCATCGCGGCCCAGAAGGCGAAGCCGGACGCGCAGTCGGCGGCCCGGATCGCCAACCGCGAGGCGGTCATCAAACAGATCGAGGTCCAGCAGAAGGCTGCCGGATGCACCGTTGGGGAGTCGGCTCAGGGCTCCCAGGCGGCTCAGGGCAATGCCGGTCAGCAGGGCAACGCCGGTCAGCAAGGCAATGCCGGCCAGCAGGGCAACGCGGGCCAGCAGGGCAACGCCGGTCAGCAGGGCAACCAGCAGGCCGGCAACGCCGGGAACAACGGCGGTGGCGCTGCCGCGGCCTCCGGTCAGCAGGTGTGCAAGGGCTCCACCGTCACGCTCTCCGGCGAGGGCGGTGCCCCGGCCGCGTCCAGCAACCAGTTCCCGGCGGGCACGACCCTGAAGGTCACCAACCTGGACAACAACAAGTCCACGACGGTGAAGGTCACCTCGGTCTCCGGCAGCTGTGTGCTGCTGAACAACGCGGCCTTCGAACAGGTCCGGGAGCCGGGCAAGTTCCTCATCCGCCGCGCGGTGATCGAGAAGGTGGGGTGAGGTTCAGCCACCGGACAGGAAATCGGTGAGGTGACGGGCCAGGCCGGGCGAGGCTGCCTGCGGCAGCGCGTGGTGGGAGACACCGGGCAGTACGACGGTCTCCACGTGTGGCAGCGTCGCCGCGGCCCGGCTCGTCACCGTGGTGGGGTCATGGGTCCTGCTGTTCGCTGCCACGAGCAGCAGGACCGGCACCTCCAGGGCGCGCAGCGCGTCCGGTGCCGGGCGGGGGCCCGTCACCGGCTTCGCGGACGGGAAGCCCGCGGACGCCTCCTGGAGGAACAGCCACTCGGGGTCGAGGGACGCTCCCCCGGTCTCCCACTCCAGGAACGCGCGGACCCGGCGGGGTGCGGGCCGCAGCAGCATGGGCAGGGCGTGGAGCAGGTACGCCGCCTTGTATCCGGCGAAGCACAGGGTCGGATCGAGGAGGAACAGGCGGCGTACCCGAGCGGGTGTGCGCAGGGCGTGATGCAGGGCGATCCAGGCACCGTACGAGTGCCCGCCCACGTCGGCCGACGTCACGCCGAGGCCGTCCAGCAGGGCGTCCAGCCAGGAAGCCAGGTCGGCGACCGTACGGGGGTGGCGGTCGGTGGCCGGGGTGCTCAGGCCGGGGGCGCCGATCAGGTCGGGGGCGTAGACGCGCCGGACGCGGGCCAGGTCGGCGGCCTGGGCGTACCAGGACGCGGAGGTCGCGGCGCCGCCGCCCGGCAGCAGGAGCAGCGGCGGCGCCTCGCGCGGGCCGCAGACGTTGACCCGGGTGTCACCGAAGGGCGTGGCGACGGTGAGCGCTTGGCGGTCCGCCGGCCATTTCGCCAGCACCTTGTCGTACGCAACCCGGAAGGCATCGGCGTCGTACGCGCTCGTCCTCGGCATGGAAGAACCCCCTATTATCTCGCTCAGCAAGATACTCGTTGAGCGAGATGGTACGCCGGAGGATCCGTATGCCGACCCCGCCCCGCCCCGACGCGGCACCCGAGATGGAGACCGTCCACCTGCTGCGGGCCGTCGCCGTCGAACTCGGCCTGCACAGCGCCCGGTTCGCGAACCAGAACGGTATGCATCCCACGGACGTACGCGCCCTGATCGCGCTCATGGACGCGCGGCGCGCGGGCGAGGAGATGACCGCCGGGCGGCTCGGGGCCGAGCTGGGGCTCAACTCGGCCGGGACCACCGCGCTCGTGGACCGGCTGGAGCGCGCCGGGCAGGTGCGGCGGGTGCGCGGGGAGCGGGACCGGCGGCGGGTCGTGGTGGAGGTGGAGGAGCGCGCGGTCGAGCTGGGCCAGGCGTTCTTCGGTCCGCTGATCGAGCGGTCGCTGGAGCTGCTGCGCGGGTACGACGAGCGGCAGCTGGCGGCGATCCGGGGATTCCTGGGGGGAGTTCGGGAGGCCGCCGCCGAGGGCCGCGCGTGAGCGCCCATACCCCGCGGGTCCGGCCCTCACAACGTGAGCCGGGACACAGAACCACCAGGTAACACGGGGTTCACACGAGAGCAACGACCGGGAAATCGCCTGTTGACAGGCTGCCCGGCAGATCGACGCGGCGCCCCAGTGCCGCAGCGCCGCAAGCACCCCCGAGTGCACCCGCACCCACCCCCGAAGGATGTGGCCCCGTGACCTTCAAGGCTGAGTACATCTGGATCGACGGCACCGAGCCGACGGCCAAGCTGCGTTCGAAGACGAAGATCATCACGGGTTCCCCCGCCGGTCTCGACGCGCTGCCGATCTGGGGCTTCGACGGGTCCTCCACCAACCAGGCCGAGGGGCACTCCTCGGACCGCGTGCTCAAGCCGGTCTTCACCTGCCCGGACCCGATCCGCGGCGGCGACGACATCCTCGTCCTGTGCGAGGTCCTGGACATCGACTTCACCCCGCACTCCTCCAACACGCGTGCCGCGCTGGCCGAGGTCGCGGAGAAGTTCGCCGCGCAGGAGCCCATCTTCGGCATCGAGCAGGAGTACACCTTCTTCGACGGCGCCCGCCCGCTGGGCTTCCCCGAGGGCGGCTTCCCGGCCCCCCAGGGCGGCTACTACTGCGGTGTCGGCGCCGACGAGATCTTCGGCCGCGAGATCGTCGAGGCCCACCTGGACAACTGCCTGAAGGCGGGCCTGGGCCTGTCCGGCATCAACGCCGAGGTCATGCCCGGCCAGTGGGAGTTCCAGGTCGGCCCGCTGTCCCCGCTGGAGGTCTCCGACCAGCTGTGGGTGGCCCGCTGGCTGCTCTACCGCACCGCCGAGGACTTCGGCATCTCCGCCACCCTCGACCCCAAGCCGGTCAAGGGCGACTGGAACGGCGCGGGCGCGCACACCAACTTCTCCACCAAGGCGATGCGCGAGGGCTACGACGCGATCATCACCGCCTGCGAGTCGCTCGGCGAGGGCTCCAAGCCCCTCGACCACGTCAAGAACTACGGCGCCGGCATCGACGACCGTCTGACGGGTCTGCACGAGACCGCCCCGTGGAACGAGTACTCCTACGGCGTCTCCAACCGCGGTGCCTCGGTCCGCATCCCGTGGCAGGTCGAGAAGGACGGCAAGGGCTACATCGAGGACCGCCGCCCGAACGCCAACGTCGACCCGTACGTGGTGACCCGCCTCCTGGTGGACACCTGCTGCTCCGCCCTGGAGAAGGCCGGCCAGGTCTGATCCCGGACTCCGAAAGGGGCGCCCGCCGTGACGGCGGGCGCCCCTTTCGCGTATCCCCTGTCCAAGGAGCGAGACGGCAAATCGGCAGGTGGGGTACGCAGCGTCAACTTCACACCAAGGAAGCGTCCAAGCAGTGAGAGGAGACTCCTGCCCGGCGCACTCGTCTGCTTCAATGGGCGCATGGCCAGCTTCCAGAAGTACACCGCGACGGGTCGCCACGACCTCGAGCCGTTCTGGCCTTCCCGTCAGCACCACGACTTCGACCGGGTGTGTTGCCGCGCGACGAACGCGCGGGCCCTCTAAAGCCGTACACCCCGGCCTTCGGCCAGCGCGAAACGACGTACGTCCCCCGGCGCGCCCGACCACGAATCGCGGCCGTCGTCCTGACCGACGAACTCCTCGCGCGAAAGAGCTGACCTCTCATGGCGACCACTCGTTCTCTCTCCACCGCCACCCTCACCGCCCCCGTCCAGAGCGGCACCCGGCACCGGCTGCGGGCCGTCGACCGGGACGAGGATTGGGGTCTCCCCTGCTCGAACGAAGTTGAGAGCTTGGGGAACGACGTGGTGGACTTCCTGCCGCCGGGCGCCACCTGGCTGCCCGCGCCGCAGCACACCCTGCCCACCCTGCCCGGCCAGCCGCCGATGGTCGGCTACCTGGTGCTGGTCCCGGCCGACCAGCGGCCCCCGTTCCTGCCGGTCGCGGTGCCGGACCAGCCGGAGGCGGTCGCGCAGGCCGACGGCGACCCGCTGGTGCGGATCGACCCCGTGCAGCGCACCGCGAGCGTCGACGGCCGCGAACTCGACCTCACCTACCTGGAGTTCGAGCTGCTCGCACACCTGGTGGCGCACCCGCACCGGGTGCACACCCGCGACCAGCTGGTCACCACCGTGTGGGGGTACGGCCACGTCGGCGACGGCCGCACCGTCGACGTCCACGTCGCCCGGCTGCGCCGCAAGCTGGGCACCCAGCACCGCCAGACGATCCAGACCGTGCGCCGGGTCGGCTACAAGTACACGCCGCCGACCGGGCGTTGACCCTGGCTGTCTGCCGACGGCAGACAGCCCTTCCGTCCCCGGCCCGTACCGGGCACGCTCCCCGGCATGAGACTTCTCGTGCTGGGCGGTACGGAGTTCGTGGGGCGGGCCGTCGTGGAGGCCGCGCTCGGGCGCGGCTGGGAGGTGACCGTCTTCCACCGGGGACGGCACCGGCCTCCCGAGGGGGTGCGGTCGCTGCACGGCGACCGCACCGCCGTCGACGGCCTGGCCGCCCTCGCCGCGGACGACCACACCTGGGACGCCGTGGTCGACACCTGGTCCGCCGCGCCGCGCGCCGTACAGGAGGCGGCACGGCTGCTGCGGGGCCGTGCCGGACGGTACGTGTACGTCTCCAGCCGGTCGGTGTACTCCTGGCCCTGGCCCCCGGGAGCCGACGAGGACACTGCGCTGGTCGAGGGCGCCGCCGCCGACGCGGAGGCGACCGACTACGCGCGCGACAAACGGGGCGGTGAACTGGCCGCCGTCGAGGCCTTCGGCACGGAGGGCTCGCTGCTGGTGCGGGCCGGGCTGGTCCTCGGCCCGTACGAGAACGTCGGCAGGCTCCCCTGGTGGCTGACCCGGATCGCCCGCGGCGGCCCGGTCCTGGCACCCGGGCCGCACGATCTGCCGGTGCAGTACATCGACGTGCGCGACCTCGCCGACTGGCTCACCGGGGCGGTGGAACAGCAGCTGAGCGGGCCGTACAACCTGGTGAGCCCGCCGGGCCACACCACGATGGGCGAGCTGCTGCGGGCGTGCGTCGACGCCACCGGCGCGAACGCCGAACTGCGCTGGACCGACCCGGAGGTGATCCTGGACGCCGGGATCGAGCCGTGGACCGAGCTGCCGGTGTGGGTGCCGCCGGGCGGCGAGATGTACGACGCGGTGCACCGCGCGGACGTCTCCCGCGCCCTGGCCACGGGACTTGCGTGCCGGCCGGCCGGCGAGACCGTCGCGGACACCTGGCGGTGGCTGACGGAGATCGGCGGCACCGCGCCGCAGCGCCCGGACCGGACGGCCAAGGGCCTGGCCCCGGAGGTGGAGGCGAAGGTGCTGGCGGCGGGCGGTGGTGTAGCTGGCACCACCTCCTGACATGGGCCTTCGGCCCAGTGACCGGGGCCGAAGGGTCGGCGAGACTTGCGGCATGAACACCGAACCGAAGAGTGGCCGTGCCCGTGCGCGGACCCGAGAGGTACTGCTGGCCGCCGTACAGGGACTCACGCTGGCCGTGGCCGTGCTGCCCTTCTCGGTGCTGCTTCTCGCCCTGACCCTCGTCTCCGTCGCGCTCATCCCGATCGGCGTCGGCATCGTCACGACTCCGCCGATCCTGACCGCGGTGCGCGCCCTCGCGGACAAGCGCCGTGAACTCGCGGCCGAGTGGTGCGGGGTGCGGATCCCGTCGGCCTACCGGCCGGTCCCCGCGGGCGCGAACCCGTGGACGCGGACCCTCGCCCTGCTGCGCGACCCGCAGGTCCGGCGGGACGTGCTGTGGCTGCCGGTGGACATGACGGCCGGCTTCGTGACGGCGCTGCTGCCGGCCGTCCTGCTCTTCTACCCCTTCGAGGGGTTCGCGGTGGCGGCCGGGCTGTGGCGGGTGCTCGCGAAGGACGAGACGTACTGGTACGGCTTCGTGCCGGTCACCGACCAGCCGTCCGCGCTCGGCGCCGCCGCCACCGCCGCGGTCCTCCTGGTCGCCGCCTACCGCCTCACCCCGCGCCTGCTGACGGCCCACTTCGAGCTGACCCGGGCCGTCCTAGGCGCCGACCGGGGCCAACTGGCCGAACGCGTACGCGTGTTGACCGAGACGCGACGCGACGCCGTGGACACCTCGGCCGCCGAGCTGCGCCGCATCGAGCGGGACCTGCACGACGGGGCGCAGGCCCGGCTGGTCGCGATGGGCATGGACCTCGGCACGATCGAGATGCTGCTGGACAGGGACCCTGCCCAGGCCAAGAAGCTCCTCTCCCAGGCCCGCCGGAACTCGGTGGAGGCCCTGGAGGAACTGCGCGACCTGGTCCGCGGCATCCATCCGCCGGTGCTGGCCGAGCGTGGACTCGGGGACGCCGTGCGCGCCTTGGCGCTGCGGCTGCCCCTGCCGAGCGAGGTGAGCGTGGAGCTGTCCGGCCGCACGGAGGCACCCGTCGAGTCGGCCGCCTACTTCGCGGTCAGCGAGCTGCTCACCAACGCCGTCAAGCACTCCGGTGCCGACCGGCTCTGGGTGGACCTGCACCACGCCGGGGACACGCTGCGGATCACGGTCACCGACAACGGCAGGGGCGGTGCCGTGATCGGGGCGGGCTCGGGGCTCGCCGGAGTCGAGCGGCGGCTCGGTACATTCGACGGCGTCCTGGCCGTCAGCAGCCCCGCGGGCGGTCCCACCCTGGTGACCATGGAGATCCCGTGCGTGTTGTCCTAGCCGAAGACCTCTTCCTGCTGCGCGACGGACTGGTCCGGCTGCTGGAGGCCTACGGCTTCGAGATCGCGGCGGCCGTCGAGTCCGGGCCCGAACTCACCCGGGCACTGGCCGAGTTGGAGCCGGATGTCGCCGTGGTCGACGTACGCCTGCCGCCCACGCACACCGACGAGGGGCTGCAGTGCGCGCTGCGGGCCCGGCAGGAGCGGCCCGGGCTGCCGGTGCTGGTCCTGTCCCAGCACGTGGAGCAGCTCTACGCGCGGGAGCTGCTCGCCGACGGCACCGGCGGGGTGGGCTATCTGCTCAAGGACCGGGTCTTCGACGCCGACCAGTTCGTGGACGCCGTACGACGGGTGGCCGCGGGCGGTACGGCGATGGACCCGCAGGTGATCCAGCAGCTGCTGTCCCGGCGGGCGGCCGACGACCGGCCGCTCGGCAACCTCACCCCGCGGGAACGGGAGGTGCTGGAGCTGATGGCACAGGGCCGGTCGAACGCGGCGATCGCGGCCCAACTGGTGGTGACGGAACGGGCCATTGCCAAGCACACCTCCAACATCTTCGGCAAACTGGGCCTTGAGGTGTCGGACGACGACAATCGCCGCGTTCTGGCCGTGCTCGCCCACCTCGACCGCGACCGCTGATCCGAAATACAACTTCCGCTGCTCAGCGGGCATTTGAGCCTCGAGTTCGGGGTAATCCTCCGACTAATTTGTGAGACGGCTGAACACCTCTGAGGCGGCGTCCGTATGGATGGACGCCGCTTCACTCCTGTCGGGCGCCTCGATGCTGCCCCGCAAGGAAGTCAGAGGAGTTCCATGGGACGCAACACACGAAAACGCCGTACGCCGCTGGCCACCAAGGCCATAGCCGCATCGGCGGCCCTAGCGCTCGGTGGGGGCGGGCTGATCTGGGCGAACTTCTACGCCTCGGCTCACGAGTCGAGCAACCAGTCGTGGGGAGGCAACCAGACCAAGGCCGCGACGGCGCAGGTCGCGACGATCTCCTGCCCTGACGTCGGCCAGAAGCTGACGAACGTGCCGAACCAGGCCCGCCAGGGCGTGGCGATGGAGCTGGCGAACCTCGACAAGCAGATCACCGAGGCCTACTCCCGGCTCGCCTCCACCCGGCAGTCGCAGACGAACGATCCGAGCTTCGTGCAGAACGCGATCGTCGGCCCCCTCAAGGAGAAGCGGGCCGCGACGATCGACCGGATCAGGATCGACATCCAGCGGGTCGGCGGTTCCTTCGACAACTCGCTCAAGCAGCTCGCCGCCTGTACGACGCAGACCGCCAACCAGACCACCGCCGGTGGTCAGCAGCAGAACGGCGGGCAGCAGCAGAACACCGGTGGCCAGCAGCAGAACGGCGGCCAGCAGCAGAACGGTGGTCAGCAGCAGGCCGGCGGGCAGCAGCAGAACATCGGCGGGCAGGCCGGCAACGGCCCGGTCGCGGCCGACTTCGTGGACATCACGAAGGTCGCCGCGAACGTCCAGGGCAAGCCGGTGCGCGGCAACAACGCCTCGACCGGCACCTTCACCACCCGCTGCGGTGTGAACGCGAACAAGAACCACAACACCGACAACGTGATCGTGGCGCCCGGCGTGGCCAACGGCGCGCACCACCTGCACGACTACGTCGGCAACCAGAAGGTCAACGCGTTCTCCAGCAACCAGACGTTCCTGCAGGGCGGCACCAGCTGCCAGAACCGGAACGACCTGTCGTCGTACTACTGGCCGGTGGTCCGCGTCCAGGACGGCACGCAGGACTTCGACCAGAACAAGGACGGCGGTGGCAAGGAAGGCAACGTCGGCAAGATCCTGACGCCGGTGTCGGCGCAGATCAAGTACGTCGGCAGCCCGGCCAGCAAGGTCGTCGCGATGCCGCAGTTCCTGCGCATCATCACCGGTGACGCCAAGACCACCACCAACGGTCTGGCCAACGCCAACGCGCACTGGAGCTGCACCGGCTTCGAGAACAAGGTGCAGCTGACGTCGCAATACCCGATCTGCCCGCAGGGCAGCAAGGTGGTGCGTACGTTCGCCTTCCAGAGCTGCTGGGACGGCCAGAACATCGACAGCGCCAACCACCGCACGCACGTGGCCTTCGCCGACCCGGCGAGCGGTGTCTGCGGGAACGGCTTCAAGGCGATCCCGCAGCTGACGATGCGCCTGGTGTACAACATCACCCCGCCGACCGTCCAGAACGGCCAGGTGAAGAACGCCTACGCGGTGGACGGCTTCCCGGAGCAGCTCCACAAGCCGGCCACCGACCACGACGACTTCATCAGCGTCACGACCGGCGGCCTGGCGAACAAGATCGCGAACTGCATCAACAACGGTCAGCGATGCGCGTAGCGACCACGTAGTGACAACCCCCTGGGAAAGCGGGCGGTGGGAATCTCCCACCGCCCGCTTTTCTTGTGCTCCGCTTTTCTTGTGCCCCGTCTTTCCTGCGCCCGTCTTTCCTGCGCCCCGAACAGGTCAGCCGCTGTGCGCGTGGTGGTTCGCGCCCACCTCGACGTCGCCGCCGAGCGTGCCGCGCAGCGCCTTGACGACCCCGTCGTCGCCGACGGCGACCCACTTGCGGCCGACGAGGTAGAAACCGCCGTAGTCCTTGGCGTCGTTGATCCACTCGCGCTGGCCGCGGTCGGTGGCGAAGGTGGCGAGGATGAACTGCCCGTCGGTGTTCTTGCAGATGGCCTGGCGGATCTCGTCGGCGTCGGTCTGCATGTTCGGCTTGCACTTCACCTCGGCGGCCAGGCTCTCCAGACTGCCCGTGGCGGTGGGCGGCACCGCCTTCGTGTCACCGCTCGACCCACAGCCCGCCAGGGTCAGTGCCGCAGCGGCGCCGATCATCAGTCGCGTCAACCTCATCCGATCCTCCGGTCCTGGTGGGCCAAGCATGCCCCAGCCCCTTCGGATACGGCTGCGGGCCGCGGTGCGCTCAAATCCGGTGCCGGAGTGGGCACGGGTGTGCGAGGGTGACCCGGTGAACCAAGACTGGGAAGACCGCGTGACCGCCGCCTGGGCGACCTTCGACGAGTATCCCGAAGAGCGGGCGGCCGAGTTCCGCGCCGTGATCGACAAGCTCGTCGCCGAGTTGCCCGACGGCAGTCCGCTGGCCCCCTTCGAGCAGGCCTGCGCCTGGGACTCCACCGGGCACTCGGACAAGGCGGCGCCGCTGTACCGCGAGGCGCTGGCGCGCGGGCTGAGCGGTTACAAGGGACGCCGGACCAGGATCCAGCTGGCGTCCTCCCTGCGGAACATCGGGCAGGCCGAGGAGGGCGTCAAGCTCCTCACCCCCGAACTGGACGGACCCTCGGACGAGTTGGACGACGCCGTACGGGCCTGTCTCGCCCTGTGCCTGTCCAGCCTGGGCCGCGACCGCGAGGGCCTCTCCCTCGTGCTCGGCGCCCTCGCCCCTCATCTGCCCCGCTACCAGCGGTCGATGGCCAACTACGCGCGGCTGCTGGTCGAACCGGAGGAGTGAGTCACCCGCTTGGCGGTGACCAATCAACGGCTCGCTCGTTCTCCCGGACGTGCAGTCACAGGATGTAGCCCAGCGTCACGCACGCTCCTCCGCCGGGGCCACCGGCCCGGTCGTCGACGTCGAACAGGCCGAGGCCGCGCTCGTCGAGCACTACCCACGGCTGGTCCGGCTCGCCCACCTGGTACTGCCGCCGGCCCTCGGCCGCAGCCGCCGGGTGCTGACGGCCCACGCCCTGGTCCAGCGCGCCCTGCCCCGGGGCCGCAAGCAGGCGTCCGTGATCCCGGCCCAGTCCACGGGCCGGGAGGGCGACCCCGGGTACGCCTTCCTGCGCCTCAGGGTCCTGCGTGCGGCGCTGGAGGCGGGCCGCCCCCGCAAGGGCCGGCCGCGGCTCTCCCAGCTGCCGCCGCTGCTCCCGCAGGTGTGGGGGCTGCGCCTGTTCCCGCGCTCCGGCGGCGCCGACGAGCTGGCCCTGGACCAGCGGCTGTCCGCCCTGTCCGGCCCGGCCCGCGCCGCGTACGTGCTGCGCGGCCTGGAGAAGCTGCCCGACACGGACGTCCGCAGGATCCTCAAGTCCGCCGGGGTCGACCACCCCGAGTCCGCGCTGGCGGAGGCCAACGGGGTGCCCGCGCAGGACGCGCTGCTCACCTCCCCCGAGTTCGACCCCTGCTCTCTGCAGGCCCGGCCCACCGACCTGGTGCGCCGCCGCCAGCACACCAAGGCCGCGCTCGCCGCGGCGGCCGCGCTCGCGGTGTGCGGGGCGCTGGTGGCCGTGCCGGGCGGCGGCTGGGGCCCCGACGGCGCCGCCGCGCCCGTCTACGCGGAGAACCCGGCGGCCGAGGCGGCCCTGGACCCCGGCAAGCTCACCCGCGTCGCCCCGACGGCATGGGAGTCGGCGGCCCGCAACGACTTCTCCGTGTGGCCCGCACGCGGCCCGCTCACCGGCGACAAGGCCCTGCTGCGCCGCGCCCTCGCCGTCTGGGCCCGGCCCGGAGAGACGGTCCGTCTCTCGGCCACCCCCGGCACCCAGACCGGCGCCCCGGCCGGCCCGCCCCAGCTGCTGTACGCGGGCGAGGTGGACAACGCGCGCGTGGCGGTCTTCTACGACGGCCTGCGCATCGCCCGCTACGCCGAGCCCTCGGACGGCACCGCGGGCGCCGCGCTCGACTTCGCCCGCGCCGACGGCGCGACCGACGCCGAGGCGAGCGCGCTGGTGCTCGGCCGCTCCGACGGCAACGTCCGCTACCTGACCGCCCCATGGGTGAAGAAGGCCGCCGAGCGTGACCTGATGAAGCCGGACGCGGCCGCGGCACCCCTCACCGTCACCGACGGCGTCACCACACCGATGGCCAGCTCCGCCCTGCAGCCCGGCAGCTGCACCTCGTGGAACGTGCTCCAGCTGACCGACGCCTCCGGCACCCGACTCGCCACGGACCTGGGCGAGCTGGTCCCGGCCCACCTCACCGCCGGACGCCCGGGCGCCACCGGTGAGGCGTCCGGCGCGGAGGGCCTGCGCGCCTGGGCCCCGTTCGCCTGCTCGCTGACCACGGAACGCTCCGCGGGGGTGCGCAGCGTCAACGCCTGGGCGTTCGCGGACCAGCCGCTGCCCGACGGGAGCGGGGCGGCCGAGTGGGTGTGCACCAGGGCCGAGACCTGGCGCGGCGACGGTACGGCCGCACTGGCCCAGTTCCGGACGCCGGGCGGGCGGGTCGGCGCGGTCGTGGCCAAGGGCACGGACGTACGGGCCTGCGGTCCGCGCGACCCGCACGTCCTGGCCGGGGTGCTGTGGAAGTCCCGCGCCGGGAACTGGTTCCTGTTGGCCGCGGGCAGCCGGGACACCGCGTCGATCCGGGCGACGGGCGGGGTCACCGCGTCCGGCCCGGGACCGCTGCTGGTGGCCCGGGCCGAGCAGGGGGCTCAGGCGCAGCTGAAGGGCACTCTGACGGACGGCAGGCAGGTCGGTGGACTGCGCTAGCTGACACTCGCGTCAACAAGGTGCCGCACGGGGGTTCTCAGATGACCTACCCGTCAGTACATTGACGCCATGTCTAACACGCAGGCCCGGCCGGTGGAGTCCGAGCGCATACCGCTCAAGGCCCGCAACGTGTCCTTCTCCTGGGAGGACACACCGCTGCACTGGGTGCCCGGCGACCCGTTCACCACGCACACGATCAACGTGCTGCACCTGCTGCTGCCCGCCGGCGAGCGGTGGTTCGTGCATGTGTACAAGCAGGTGCTGCCGCTCATCCGGGACGACCGGCTCCGCGAGGACGTCGTCGGCTTCATCGGGCAGGAGGCGATGCACTCCCAGGCCCATGACGAGGTGCTGCCGCACCTGAGGGAGCAGGGGCTCGACCCGACGCCGTACACCGCGCAGGTCGACTGGTTCTTCGAGAAGCTGCTCGGCGACCGCACGCTGCCGCCGGGCAGGGCGCGCCGCTGGTGGCTGCTGGAGCGGGTCGCGCTGATCGCGGCCATCGAGCACTACACCGCCTTCCTCGGCGACTGGGTGCTCAACGCCGCCGAGCTGGACCGGCGCGGCGCCGACCCGACCATGCTGGACCTGCTGCGCTGGCACGGCGCCGAGGAGGTCGAGCACCGCTCCGTCGCGTTCGACCTGTTCATGCATGTCGACGGCAGCTACCGGCGCCGGGTGCGCACCTGGGCGACGGCCTTCAGCGCGCTGGTGTTCCTGTGGCAGCGCGGGGCGCGCTTCTTCATGGAGAACGACCCCACCCTGGTGGACGGCAAGGCCTCCTTCAAGGAGTTCCACCGGAGCGGCCGCCGGGGCACCCTGCCCACGACCGGTGCCATGTTCAAGTCCATCCCGCGCTACCTGAGCCACGCCTACCACCCCTCCCAGGAGGGCTCCACGGCACAGGCGGTCGCCTACCTGGCCTCCTCCCCCGCCGCGCTCGCGGCGGAGAAGTCGGGGTCGTGATGCCGAAGCTGCGCACCGTGGCGCTCGTCGCGGGCGCCGCCCTGCTGACCCGGCGGGCCCTGCGCCGCCGCGTCCGGGTCTCGCCGCTGTGGCCGCTGCCCGCCCTGGACCCGCCCATCTCCGGCCGCCCCCGCTCGCGGGCGCTGCGGCTGCAGCTCACCGCGCACGAGACGGTCGCCGACGGGGTCGTGCAACTGCGTCTGGAGGGCAGCGGGTTGCCGCGCTGGGAGCCCGGCGCCCACCTCGACCTGGTGCTGCCGTCGGGGCTCGTACGGCAGTACTCGCTGTGCGGGGACCCGGCGGACGGCTCCTCGTACACGGTGGCCACCCGGCTGGTCGAGGACGGCCGGGGCGGCTCGCGGGAGGTGCACGAGCAGCTCACCGAGGGCACGGAGCTGGAGGTGCGCGGGCCGAGGAACCGTTTCCCCCTCGTCGAGGCGCCCTCGTACGTGTTCGTCGCCGGCGGAATCGGCATCACACCGATCCTGCCGATGCTGCGGGCCCTGCCGGACGGCACGGACTGGCGGCTGCTGTACGGCGGGCGGACGCGGGCCTCGATGCCGTTCCTGGAGGAGGTGCGGGGGCTCGCCGGGGACCGGCTGACGCTGGTCGCCGAGGACGAGCACGGGCGGCCGGACCTGGAGGCGCTGTTCGCGGAGGTTCCGGAGGGGACGGCCGTCTACTGCTGTGGCCCTGAGGGCCTGATGGCGGCGGTGGAGGCACGGCTGCCCGAGGGTGCCACGCTGCACCTGGAGCGGTTCGCGCCGCGCACGTCGGCCGACGGCAACCATGCCTTCGAGGTGGAACTGCGCCGCAGCGGACGGACCTTGCCGGTCCCCGCGGACTCCACCGTGCTGGCCGCCGTACGCCGCGAACTGCCCGACACCGCCTACTCCTGCGAGCAGGGCTTCTGCGGGACCTGTCAACAGCGCGTGCTCGAGGGTGAGGTGGACCACCGGGACGAGCTGCTGACGGATGCGGAGCGTGTCGACTCGATGCTGATCTGTGTGTCACGGGCCAGAAGTGAGCGACTTGTGCTGGATATGTGACGGCCTCATGTGAACACCGGCGCTGGTCCGGCCCGTTCCGGGCCGGAATCGATCGGTAAGGTGTTCGCATGAGTACCGGGGTTCGCCGCAGGATGGGCGTCGAGGAGCGGCGGCAGCAGCTGATCGGTGTCGCACTCGACCTGTTCAGCCGTCGTTCGCCCGACGAGGTCTCGATCGACGAGATAGCGTCGGCGGCGGGCATCTCGCGCCCGCTGGTCTACCACTACTTCCCCGGCAAACTCAGCCTGTACGAAGCCGCGTTGAAGCGTGCCTCGGAGGATCTGGCAGGCCGCTTCGCGGAGCCGCACGAGGGCTCGCTCGGGGCCAGGCTGCTGCGCGTGATGCGCCGCTTCTTCGACTTCGTGGACGAGCACGGGCCCGGCTTCTCGGCCTTGATGCGCGGCGGCCCGGCCGTCGGCTCCTCGACGACCAACGCCCTCATCGACTCCGTACGGCAGGCCGCCTACGAGCAGATCCTCGCGCATCTGGGCGTCACCGAGGCATCCGCGCGCATGGAACTGGTCGTCCGTTCCTGGATCTCGCTCGCCGAGTCGACGGCGCTGATCTGGCTGGACGGCCGCCGCATCCCGCGCGCCGAACTGGAGCTGCAACTCGTGCACGACTTCGCCGTGCTGGTGGCGGTGAGCGCCGCCTACGACGCAGACACGGCCGCCCTGCTGCGCACCATGGTCAAGGACGAGCCGGCCGACGGGCCCTTCGCAGAGCTCGTCGGCCGGCTGATGTCCCTGGCGCCCTGAGGGGCGAGGACCGCTACCGGTCGAACTTCCGGTACGACGGATCCAGGTCGCGGATCTCGGCGGAGGCGTGCAGGGCGAAGCGCTTGTCCGCCACGTGCCCCCGGAGCAGCTCCAGCACGGTCTCCGTGAGCCTCGCCTTCGTCTCGTCGCTGCGGCCGGCGAGGAGCCCGATGGTCACGTGCACGATGGCGTGCCCGTGCTCCGCCGGGTCCTCGTACCCGTACGCCGTGAGTGCGCTCGGCCGGAACTGCGTCTTGCAGGCCTCCGGCTTCGCCGCCGCGATCTCCACGGTCGCCTCGTGCAGCGCCCGCGCGAAGCCGGCGCGGTCGAAGGCGGCCTCCATCGTGTTCGAGTAGTCGACGGTGATCTGCGGCATGAGCACTCCTGTTCTAGGGCGACGGGGCCGACCCTACTTCGCCGCCCGGGTGAACACCGCCACCGTCCGCGCGGGCACGGTGAACGTGCCCGAGTCGGCCGCGTAGGAGGAGGTCTTCACCACCGCGTCCGTGCCGGCCGCCTGCACCGGGTGCAGCCGGTAGGCCGTCCCGGCGAGGGCGCCGATCCGCTGGTCCTGCTGCTGCGGGGTGGCGTTGAACACCACGACCAGGTCGCCGAGCTGCATGGTGATCACGCCCGGTGCCTCGTCCTTGCCGGACAGCGGGAAGGACAGCCGGTCCTGCACCTGCGCGGCCGTGCCGAGGGAGAACGCCTTCTCCGTCGTACGGATCCTCAGCAGGTCCTGGTAGGCGGCCGAGGAGCCGGTGATCTGCGGGCAGCCCACCTTCACCACGCCGAGCAACGGCTTGGCATAGGTCCACTTGGACTGGTTGTCGGCCGCCATGGGCAGTCCTCGCCCGAAGCCGTTGCCGTCGGCGCAGTTCCAGTGGATGGCATTGAACCAGTCGCCGCTGTCGAAGGAGTTGCGGTCCAGCGACTTCGAGCGCAGCAGGTCGGTGCCCGCCTGGGAGAGGGACGGCCCCTGCGAGAGGGCGGCCGTGGCCATCGCCAGCACCTGCATCCGGGCCCGGTCGGACGCCGAGGTGTCCTGGGGCAGCTTGTAGGTGAGGGCGTCGAACAGCGACTCGTTGTCGTGCGCGTCCACGTAGGCGAGGGCGTCGCCGGGTGCGTCCGCGTATCCGGCGGGCGAGCCGTTGTAGTCGACCTCGGAGCCCTTGACCTCCTTGCCGTCGGTGTCGGTGAAGGCGAAGGACTTCAGGTTGCCGGTCAGACCGACCTTGATCAGGTCCTGGTAGTGCAGCAGCCGGGCCTTCTGCTCGGCCGAAGTGCCGTTCGCCTCCGATCCGTTGGGGTCGGTGTAGAGCCCTGACGCGAATCCCTGGACGCCGGGGTCCGAGTCGAAGGGGCCGCCGCCGCGCACGGCGTCACGGGCGCGGTCGGAGAAGGTGGCGATCCCGGTGCCGGCCATGTTCTGCTGTGTGGCCTGCACGAACCGGGCGTCGTTCGCGACCTCTCCGAAGTTCCAGCCCTCGCCGTACAGGATGATCTTCTTGCCGTCGACGCCGTCCTTCTCGAGGGTCAGCGCGTCGAGGGCCTTGCGCACCGCCAGGATGTTGGCCTTCGGGTGGTGGCCCATGAGGTCGAAGCGGAACCCGTCGACCTTGTACTCCTTGGCCCAGGTGACGATCGAGTCCACGACCAGCTTGCCCATCATCGCGTTCTCGGGCGCGGTGTTGGCGCAGCAGGTGCTGTTGGCCACGCTGCCGTCGGCGAGGAGCCGCTGGTAGTAGCCGGGCACGACCTTGTCCAGGACGGAGGTGTCCGCCTGGCCGCTGGCCGCCGTGTGGTTGTAGACGACGTCCATCACGACCCGGAGGCCGTCGTCGTTGAGCGCCTTGACCATCCTGCGGAACTGGACCGTGCGGGCGGTGCCGTCCGGGTCGGTGGCGTACGAGCCCTCGGGGACCGTGTAGTGGTACGGGTCGTAGCCCCAGTTGTAGGCGTCCTTCGCGGCGATCTTCGCCACGCACTCCTGCTGCTTGTCGGAGTCGGCCGCGTAGGAGGCCAGGTCGCAGTCGGTGGTCGCCTGGTCGGCCTTCTTCTCGGGGATGGTGGCGATGTCGAAGGCGGGCAGCAGGTGCACGTACGAGGTGCCCGACTTCGCCAGCTGCCGCAGGTGCTTGGAGCCGTCGCTGTTCTTGTCGGTGAAGGCCAGATAGCTGCCCTGGTCCTTCGCCGGGACGGTCTTGTCGGCGACCGAGAAGTCCCGGATGTGCAGCTCCTGGATCTGCGCGTCCTTCAGCGGTACGGCCCTGGGCTTGTGCAGACCGGTCCAGCCGCTCGGGGCGAGGGACCTGTCGTTCAGGTCGACGACCAGGCTGCGCCCGGAGTTCGCGGTGAGCGCGACCGAGTACGGGTCGGTGACCTTGTTGGTGACCACCTTGCGGACGCTGGGCGCCCAGACCTTCACGACGTACCGGTAGGACTTGCCCTTCCAGGACGCGGGGCCGGTGACGGACCAGACGCCGGTGGTGGCGTTCCGGTGCATCTTCACGGCCGTGCCGTCGAGGTCGAGGTGGACCGACTGTGCCGTCGGCGCCCACACGGAGAGGGTCGGCCTGCCGTCGTGGAAGACCGGGCCGAGGCTGCTCTTCGTCGCGCCGGAGTACAGGTCGTCCAGCACGCCGGCGATCTGCACCCCGGTCGCGGCCAGCACGGCACCGTTCGCCGCGCGCTGCGAGGCCACGAGCTGTCCGCCGAGCGCGGAGCGGACCCGGTCGCGGTCACGCGGGTCGACGGACCAGGCGGTGTAGTCCTTCAGATGCGGGAACTTCGCCTTCTGCGCATCGGTGAGCGTGGTCTTCGTCAGCCGCAGCCAGCGCTCGTCGTCGCTGGTCAGGGCCCCGTCCTTGACGGCGATGGAACCGTCGTGGGAGTACAGCAGCTGGGTGGAGACAGCGCCGTCGACGCCGTTCCAGGCGACCGTGTTCCGGTCGATCCAGACCGCCTTGGACGTGGTCAGGTCGAGGGCGGCCGCGCTGCCCGCGGGCTGCGGCAGCAGGTACTTCTCCTGGCCGTTCAACAGCCACACCTCGTAGCCGTTGGACTTGAGGTCCAGCGACTGGTCGGCGGGGAGATCCTTGTCGTCGCCCTTGTGGATGATGTAGCTGAGGCTGGTGGCACCCTCGGTGAGCGGTACCTCGAAGACCGCGCCATAGGCATCAGTCTTCACCGGCTTCAGCGGGTTCGACCAGTCGGTGGGGTTCGCGGCACCCGTCCAGACGTGCAGGCCCCAGCCGTCGTAGTCGCCGTCGGCGCGGTGGTAGTGGATGACCGCCTTGGCCTTGTCCTGGGCGGGATAGTCGGGCTTCTGGGTCAGGACGTCGGCCTTGCCCTGCTCGATCCAGACCTCACCCGTCTTGGTGACGTCGATGGACCGGTCGGCGGAGACGTCCTTGTTGCCGTCCTTGTCGATGACCAGGAAGCCGACGTTCGAGGCGCCCGGCTTCAGCTTGACGTAGGCGAAGGCGCCGTAGGCGTCGCGGCCGACGAAGGGGTGGCTGTTCGGCCAGCTGGTCGACTCGCCGTCGGCGAGGTCGCCCCAGGCGTACAGGCCCCAGTTGTCGTAGTCGCCGTCGGTGCGCTTGTAGTGGACGATCGCGTAGTCCCGGGAGGAGGCCGTGGGGACCTCGGGTGCGGCCGGGGTGCCGGTGGTGCTGTTCGCCAGGGCGCTCGCGGTGTGCCCGGCCGAGTCGATCACGACTGCCTTGTAGCGCAGGGCGGTCCCGGCGGGTACGTCCTTGCCGATGGCCTGGGTGACCTTGTAGGGGGCGTGGTCGGCGGAGCCGAGCGTCTTCCACGCGCCGTTGCCGACCTGGGCGGCGAAGACGACCCGGTTGAGCTGACCGCCGTCGACATCGGCGGTGACGTCCACGGTCCCGGTGGCTCCGGTGGCCGGGGCCTTCAGCGTGATCGTCGGCTTGGCTGCGGGCGCGGCGAGGGTACCGGTGGCCTTGAGGACCACGGCGGAACCGGCCGGGACGGTGACGGAAAGCTTGCGGTCGGCGTCGGACTTCACCGCGTCGGAGGTCCCGTAGACGCCCCGGTACGCCATGTCCGCCGAGCCGGTGGAGAAGCTCGCGGACTTCTCGCTGTCGGCGTTGTTGAACGCGACGACGTACTCGGCACCGGACTTCGCGTCCGTACGGGTGAAGGCGTAGACGCCGGCCCCGTCGGCCGCGTACCGCTCGGTCTGGACACCGTCGGTCAGCGCCGGGTTGTTCTTCCGGAGCTTCGAGAGGGCGGCGATCTCCTTGTAGAGCGGCGCCTTCGCGTCGTACGCGTCGCTGGCGTGGGTGCGGTCGGTGCCGATCTCGTCGTCGTCCAGGTAGTCGGCGACCTTGGAGGCGAACATCGTCTGGCGGGCGTCCTTGTCGCCGCCGGAGCCGGTGAAGCCCTGCTCGTCGCCGTAGTAGACGACCGGGTTGCCGCGGCTGAGGAACATCAGCTCGTTGGCGAGCCTGTCCTTGCGCAGGATCTCGGCGTCACCGGCCTTCGGGTTGTCCTGCTTCAGGAAGTACCCGATGCGGCCCATGTCGTGGTTGCCGAGGAAGGTGACCTGCTCGTACGCGTTGGCCTTGTCGGTCGTGTACTTGTAGTCGTCACCGAAGACGCCGGCCAGCCGCTGCGCGCTGCCGCCCTGGGAGGCGTAGGAGCGGGCCGCGTCCTGGAAGGGGAAGTCGAGGGTGGCGTCCAGCCGGCCCTGGGTGACGTACGGAGACGTGATGGACGTGTCCGCCGAGTACACCTCGCCGAACATGAAGAAGTTCTTCCGCCCCTGCGCGGCCGCGTACTTGTCGAGCGCGGTGGCCCACTGGGTCCAGAACTCCATGTCCACGTGCTTCACGGTGTCGATCCGGAAGCCGTCGACGCCGAAGTTCTTCACCCAGCGCTCGTAGATCTTCTCCATGCCGTGGACGACCTCGGGACGCTCGGTCCACAGGTCGTCCAGGCCGGAGAAGTCCCCGTAGGTGGTGGACTCGCCGGCGTACGTCGAGTCGCCCCGGTTGTGGTACATCGTCGGGTCGTTGAGCCAGGCCGGGACCTTGCTCTTGGCGGTCACCTTCGGTGTGCGCGGGAAGGAGTCCGCGTCGACGGCCGGGAACTTCCTGTTGCCGGCTGCGTAGTCGGCGTCGTCGAAGGGCCGCCCGTCCTTGGTCAGGTACGGGAAGGCGCCCTTGGAGAGGTAGTCGTACGACTTCTCCTGGTAGTCCACGACGTCGGCGGTGTGGTTGGTGATGACGTCGAAGAAGACCTTCATGCCCTTGGCGTGCGCCTTGGAGATGAGGGTCTGGAGGTCCTTGTTCGTCCCGAAGTGCGGATCGACCTGGGTGAAGTCGGTGATCCAGTAGCCGTGGTAGCCGGCGGAGGCGTTGCTGCCCGTGCCCTGCACCGGGCGGTTCTTGAAGATCGGCGCCATCCAGATGGCGGTGGTGCCGAGGCCCTTGATGTAGTCGAGCCGCTTGGTCAGGCCTTTGAGGTCGCCGCCCTGGTAGAAGCCCTTGTCGGTGGGGTCGTAGCCGGTGCTGAGGCGTGAACCGGTCAGCCCGCCCCGGTCATTGGACCTGTCCCCGTTGGCGAAACGGTCCGGCATGACGAAGTAGAACTGCTCGCGGGTGTCGTCGTGCCGGGCGGGCTGAGCCGCGAGTCTGGTGTCCGAAGGGGGCGGGGGCGGGCTGTCCGCGTGGGCCGCGAGCGGCGTCACGAGGGCTGCGGCGAGCGCGGCGACAGCGACGGCCGCGACCCGTCTGACGTGGGCGGTTCGGCGCGTCGGGGGCGCCGGCCATCTCGGTATCACAGGCGGGAACTCCTTGCGATTGCGGCTCTCTTGGGTCCGACCCCGCGCGACCGTACCGCCGCCGAAAGGTTTACAGCAAGACCCTTGAAATTCATAGCAAGAAGTTTCAGCGTCAACCTTGACGCCCTCTTCTCAACTGCCGCACTCTCACGGGTTGTTGAACTCTGTCCCCTTCCCTCGAAGTTCGTTTCGGAGCCGCACATGAGCAGACACCATCCCCCGGGTGTCCTCCGCCGCGCCGCGACCGCCGCGGCCGCAGGCGCCCTCGCACTGGCGGGAGCCGTGGCCCTGCCCGGGACTCCCGCACGGGCGGACACCACCGCCAAGGGCGACGTCATCGCCAACCTGTGGGAGTGGAACTGGGACTCCGTCGCCTCGGAGTGCACGCACGTCCTGGGCCCCGCCGGGTACGGCGCGGTGCAGGTCGCCCCGCCCGCCGAGTCCCTGAAGCAGACCAACTACTACTGGTGGGACGTCTACCAGCCGTACTCCTACAACCTGAACAGCCGCTTCGGTTCTGCGGCGAAGTTCGCGTCGATGGTGACCGCCTGCCACCAGGCCGGCGTCAAGGTCTACACGGACGCGGTGATCAACCACACCGCCGCGCAGACCGGCACCGGCTACAACGGCACGACGGTCACCACCGAGTACGACACCCCCGACTGGGACCGCGCCGACTACCACGACTCGACGTCGTGCCCCACCTCCGACCTGACGATCCAGGACTACTCGAACCTCACCCAGGTCCAGAACTGCGAACTGCTCGGCCTGCCCGACCTGAAGACCGGCTCGGACACGGTCCGCGCGGGCATCGCGAACTTCCTCAACAGCCAGCTCGCCCTGGGCGTCGACGGCTTCCGGGTGGACGCGGCCAAGCACATCCCCGAGGCCGACCTGGCGGCCATCGAGTCCAAGCTGACGAACACCACGTCGGGCTCGGCACCGTACGTCTTCCAGGAGATCTACCCGGGCTCGACCCCCCAGCCCTCGGACTACTACGCCTCCGGTGACGTTCTCGACTTCACCTACGCGAGCAGGCTGAAGTCCGCGTTCCAGGGCAACGTGAGCGATCTGGAGTCGCTGTCCTCCTCCGGCATCCTGCCCGCCGCCGACTCGGTGTCCTTCGTGACGAACCACGACACCGAGCGCAACGGCCTGCACCTGTCCTACAAGGACGGCGACACCTACAAGCTCGCCAACCTCTTCCAGCTCGCCTACAAGTGGTCGACGCCGACCGTGTACGCCGGCTGGGAATGGACCCAGAGCGACCAGGCCCCGCCGAACGCGTCGGGCTTCGTGACCGACACGGACTGCGCGAACGGCTGGTACTGCCTGGACCGCGACACGGCGATCGTCGGCATGGTGGCCTGGCACAACGCCGTGGACACGGCCGCCGTCTCCCACTGGCAGACCAAGTCGTCGTCCGTGATCGGCTTCGGCCGCGGCGGCGCCGGCTTCTTCGCGCTGAACAACGGCTCGTCGTCGGCGACGTACACCTTCGCGACGGGCATGGCGGACGGCACGTACAGCAACGTCGTCGACGGCGGCGCGACGAAGGTCACCGTCTCCGGCGGCAGCGCGTCGATCACCGTCCCGGCGAAGGGCGCGGTCGCCTTCTACAACGCGTCCTACACCTGCACGGTGGGCTGCGACGACACGGGCGGCGGCGGTTCGACGTCGACGGTGAGCGCGACCTTCGACGAGTACGCCTCGACCACGTCCGGCACCGGCGTCTACGTCGTCGGCTCGATCTCGGCGCTCGGCAGCTGGGACACCTCGAAGGCGATCCAGCTGTCGTCCTCCGGCTACCCGGTCTGGTCGGGCGAGGTCAGCGTGCCGATCGACACCTCCTTCACCTACAAGTACATAAAGAAGGACAGCTCGGGCAACGTCACCTGGGAGTCGAACGCCAACCGGTCGGCGACCACCGCGACCTCGGCGATCACCCTGAACAACTCCTGGAACGTGGCGGACGCGGACGCCACCGACGTCACTTTCAACGAGACCGCGACGACCGACTGGGGCACCGACGTCTACGTCGTCGGCTCCCTCCCCTCTCTCGGCTCCTGGAGCACGAGCGACGCGATCCCGCTGTCCTCGGCGTCCTACCCGACCTGGAGCAAGCTGGTCATCGTCCCCAGGAGCACGTCCTTCGC
Organism: Streptomyces sp. NPDC085866; assembly: GCF_044541035.1. NCBI lineage: Bacteria > Bacillati > Actinomycetota > Actinomycetes > Kitasatosporales > Streptomycetaceae > Streptomyces > Streptomyces sp. NPDC085866. Next base: position 251,565 of record NZ_JBITSQ010000012.1, on the reverse strand, counting down.
GTACAAGTACGTGAAGAAGGACGGCTCCGGGAACGTGATCTGGGAGTCCGGGACGAACCGCTCGTACACGACGGGCAGTTCGTCCGGCTACACCACCAGCGACACCTGGAAGTAGTGCCCCGGGCTCAGCAGCTCGACTTGCCGGCGTAGATCGCCAGCGCCGTGTTCGAGCCCAAGGTGGCGGTGAACTGCCCCGCGGAGTTCACCGCCACCGTCGTGTTGTTCTGGACGTTGCAGTAGGTGCCCGCGGGCAGCGAGGTCTGGTACGTGCGGGTCAGGGACGAGGACTCGTGGTTGATCGCCACATAGCCCTTGCTGCCCCGGCCGAAGGCGATCGCGTTGTTGCCGTTGTCCCACCAGTTGGAGACGGCCTGGCCGCGGGTCGCGTTGCGGAAGGCGACCATGCGGATGATCTCCGGCCAGGCGTGCTGGCACTTCCAGCCGTCCTGCCAGCAGGCGTTGACCGTGCCGCCGTTGGGCGGGCCCGCGTCCACGTCGGACCACTCGTAGCCGGAGTTGATGTCCGGGGCGCCGTAGGGGTAGGCCAGCATGAAGACGTTGGCCAGGGTGTAGTTGGCGCCGTCCTTGTAGTTGAGGGTGGAGCCGTTGCGTTCCGTGTCGTGGTTGTCGACGAAGACGCCCGCCACCGAGCTGCTCAGATAGCCCCAGCCCTCGCCGTAGTTGGTCAGATACGCGAGCTTCTCGTTGTTGAAGACGCGCTTGAGGTCGTAGGCGTAGCGGAACTCCTGGACGTCTCCGTTGCCGGTGTACTCGGACGGCTGGACGGCCTCGTTCGCACCGTAGATGACCTCCTGCTTCCAGTAGACGGAGGGGTTGGTCAGACGGCTCTTGATGTTGGCCAGGTCGTCCGCCGGGATGTGCTTGGCGGCGTCGATCCGGAAGCCGTCGACCCCCAGCGTGAGCAGGTCGTTCATGTAGCCCGCGATCGTCTTGCGGACGTACTCCTCGCCCGTGTCCAGGTCGGCCAGGCCGACCAGTTCGCAGTGCTGGACGTTCCAGCGGTCCTGGTAGTTGGTGACCTGGGAGGTGCAGTCGTCGAAGTCGTAGGAGGAGTACAGGCCCGGGTAGTCGTACTTCGTGTACGACGAGCCGCCGGTGCCGGTGCCCGAGCCCGCCGCCATGTGGTTGACGACCGTGTCGACCACGACCTTCACGCCGGCCGCGTGGCACGTGTTCACCATGCTCTGGAAGGCGGTGCGGTCACCGAGGCGGCCCGCGATCTTGTACGACACCGGCTGGTACGACGTCCACCACTGCGAGCCCTGTATGTGCTCGGCGGGCGGGGAGACCTGGACGTATCCGTAGCCGGCGGGGCCGAGGGTGTTGGTGCACTCGCGGGCGACCGAGGAGTACTTCCACTCGAAGAGGACCGCGGTGACGTCCTTGGTGCCGGGCGGGGAGGCGTACGCGGCGGTGCCGGGGGCGAGGAACGCCGCCGCCGCGGTGAGGGCGAGGGCACCCGAAACGATTCTGCTGCTGGCCATGTGGGGGTTCCTTCTTCGTTGAAGGGCCTTGCTGAAATCTTTCAGAAACCTTGCGGTGGCCAGATGTTAAAGGCCCGCCACCCAAAAGGGCAGCGGGCCGTAAGAAGTTGACGGAAGAAGTTATCGAGCGGTGATCACGCCGTCGTCCACCACACGGTCGTGTCGGCGGGCAGCTTCGCCTCGCCGTCGGCCTCGGTCACCTCACCGCTGGCGAGCAGGACACGGCCGCGGGACGGGATCGTCACGGACTCACCGGTGGTGTTCGCGACACACACGAACTCGCCCCGGCGGAAGGCCAGGACGCCCTCCGGCGCGCGCAGCCACTCGACCGCCTCGCCCGCACCCAGGTCGGGCTGCGACCGGCGGATGCTCAGCGCCGAGCGGTACAGCTCCAGCGTCGAACCGGGGACACCCGACTGCGCCTCGACGCTCAGCTCGGCCCAGGCCGACGGCTGGGGCAGCCAGCTGCCGCCGCTGCCGAAGCCGTACGAGGAGCCCTCACGGGTCCACGGGATCGGCACCCGGCAGCCGTCACGGAAGCCGTCCTGGCCGGCGCCGCGGAAGAACGCCGGGTCCTGGCGCACCTCGTCGGGCAGGTCCACGACGTCCGGGAGGCCCAGCTCCTCGCCCTGGTAGACGTACGCCGAGCCGGGCAGGGCCAGCATGAGGAGGGTCGCCGCGCGGGCCCGGCGCAGGCCCAGCTCGCGGTCGCCCGCCGTGCGGATCTGGGTGCCGAGACCCGGGGGGTTGGCGAAGCGCGTCGCGTGCCGGGTGACGTCGTGGTTGGACAGGACCCAGGTGGCGGGGGCGCCGACCGGGCGCATCGCCTCCAGGGTGCGGTCGATGACCGTCCGCAGTTGCTCCGCCTCCCACTCCGTGCCCAGGTACTGGAAGTTGAAGGCCTGGTGCAGCTCGTCCGGGCGGACGTAGTTCGCGGTGCGCTCGACGGTCGGGGTCCAGGCCTCGGCCACGAAGATGCGCTCGCCGGCGTACTCGTCGAGGACCACGCGCCACTGGCGGTAGATGGCGTGCACGCCGTCCTGGTCGAAGAACGGCATGACATCGTTGCCCAGCAGCTTGAGCTGGTCGTGGGAACCCAGGTCCGGGAGGCCGTCGGCCTTCACCAGTCCGTGGGCGACGTCGATGCGGAAGCCGTCCACGCCCATGTCCAGCCAGAAGCGCAGGATGGAGCGGAACTCGTCGCCGACCGCCGGGTGCTCCCAGTTGAAGTCGGGCTGCTCGGGGGCGAAGAGGTGGAGGTACCACTCCCCGTCCTCGACCCGGGTCCAGGCCGGACCGCCGAAGATCGACTCCCAGTCGTTCGGCGGGAGTTCGCCGTTCTCGCCCTTCCCGGGGCGGAAGTGGTAGCGCTCACGCAGCGGCGAGCCGGGGCCCTCGGCGAGGGCGCGCTTGAACCACTCGTGCTGGTCCGAGGAGTGGTTCGGGACCAGGTCGACGATGACACGCAGGTCCAGCTCGTGGGCGTCGCGGATCAGCGCGTCGGCGTCGAGCAGGTTGCCGAACATGGGGTCGACGGCGCGGTAGTCGGCGACGTCGTAGCCGGCGTCGGCCTGCGGGGAGGCGTAGAAGGGGCTGAGCCACACGGCGTCCACGCCGAGGTCACGCAGGTACGGGAGTCGGGAGCGCACGCCTTCCAGGTCGCCCATGCCGTCGCCGTTGCTGTCGGCGAAGCTGCGCGGATAGACCTGGTAGATCACCGCGTCCCGCCACCAGTCGCGGTGCTTGGCGACGGTGGCGACGGCGGAGTCGTCGGCCGGGGCTGCAGAGTGCTGCTGGCTCATGGCGTCCTTGATGCTTAAGAGAGTTCGGGTCATGGCGTGGGTACGGCGACAGGGGCCAGGGGGTGTGCGAGGCGGCCGCGGTGTCAGCGGGGTCGGATGGACACCGCGGCCGCCTACCCGCGCGGACAGGCGCGCGGGAGCCGGTACGGAAGAGCCTCAGCCCTTGGTGCCGCCTGCGGTGAGGCCGGTGACGAGGTTCTTCTGCACGAGGTAGAAGAACACGGACACGGGTATCGCGATCAGTACCGCGGTGGCAGCCATGTAGTTCCACTGCGCGTCGTGCTCGCTGACGAAGGTCTGCAGACCGACGGCGAAGGTGTACTTCGAGTCGTCGAGCATGAAGGTGGTCGCGAAGGCCACCTCGCCGACGGCGGTGATGAAGTTGTAGAAGGCGGCGACGGCCAGCCCGGGGCGGGCCAGCGGCAGGATCAGCCGGAAGAAGGTGCCGAAGGGGCTCAGCCCGTCCACGCGTCCGGCCTCGTCGATCTCGAAGGGGATGGTGTCGAAGTACCCCTTGAGCAGCCACGCACTGTAGGGCACGGCGGTGGTGCAGTTGATGACGATGAGCGACCAGTAGGTGTCGATGAGCCCGAGTTCGCTGAAGATCTCGTACATCGGCACGATCAGGATGGCGATCGGGAAGGCCTGCGTGAGCAGCAGCACCCACATCAGCGACTTGTAGCCGGGGAAGCGCATGCGGGAGACCGCGTAGCCGGTGGTCGCGGCGACGAAGACACCGATCAGGGTGGTGCCGCAGGCCACGATCATCGTCGACTTGAACCAGTCGAAGAAGGCGGTGTGCTCCAGCACGAAGCTGTAGTTGGAGAAGGAGACCTTGCCGGCGATCCTGCCGGGGTGCAGGTAGTCGTCCTTGTCCGGGCCGAGGGACAGGAAGAACAGCCAGGCCACCGGGGCCAGTGCGATGAGGCTCGCGACGGCGAGGCCGCCGTGCAGGAGGGCGACACCGAGCGGGCTGCGCTCGCCGCGCCGGCGGGTGCGGCGCGCGGGCTGCGGGGCGGGGGCCGGCTCGGCCTGCGTCTTCTCGAGGGTCGTGGTGCTCATGGCGGCGGCTCCTGCGGCGTCAGACGGCGAGCTGGTCATTGCGCTTCAGCCAGCGGAAGTAGAAGGAGGTGAAGACGGTCAGGATCGACAGCAGCAGTACGCCGTACGCGGCGGACTGGGCGAAGTCGCGCGGCTGCTGTCCGAAGCCCAGGAAGTAGGACCAGGTCACGAGGATCTGTGCGTCGGGCGCGCCGGTGGGGCCGAACAGCAGGAAGATGATCGCGAACTGGTTGAAGGTCCAGATGATGCCGAGCAGCACCACGGTGGAGCTGACCGAGCGCAGGCCGGGCAGGGTGACGTGCCGGAACTGCTGCCAGGCGCTGGCGCCGTCCATCTCCGCGGCCTCGTAGAGCGTGGAGTCGATGGACTGCAGGCCGCCGAGCAGCGAGAGCATCATGAACGGCACACCGCACCAGGTGTTGACCATGATCGCGGCGAACCGCTGCCAGAAGGTGTCTTCCAGCCACTGCGGCTGGGGCAGGTGGAGGGCGTCGAGGAACTGGTTGAGCACGCCGGAGTCGGCGAGCATGATCCGCCAGGAGAAGACGGTGACGAAGGTCGGCACGGCCCAGGGCAGGACCAGCATCAGCCGGTAGAACGTGCGGCCGCGCAGCTTCTGGTTGAGCATGAGCGCGAGGCCGAGGCCGATCGTGTAGTGCAGGAACACACAGGCCGCCGTCCAGAAGACGGTCCACAGGAAGTGCGACCAGAAGCGGTCGTACGAGGTCGGGCCGAACAGGATGTCCTTGTAGTTGTCCAGGCCGATGAACTTGTAGGTGGCGGCGATGTGGTTGACGCCGATCGTGCGCGCCGAGTTGAGGCTGTTGGCGTCGGTGAAGGTCAGATAGACGCCCCGCACCAGGGGGTAGCCCACGATGACACCGAGCACGATGACCACGGGGGCGATCATCGCGTAGGCGTACCAGTATTTCTGGTAGCCGTTCCTGATGCGCTGCCCCAGCCCGGGCCGAGGCGCGCGGTCACCGCGGCGCTTGCCGGTCGCGCGGTCGATGGCGACTGTCATGGTTCGACACCTTCTGATGGTTCAGGGGTTGGGCTGGGTACAGGCCGGTGGCCGCCGGATCCTTCCCCCCTCGGGAGAATCCGGCGGCCACACGGGCTCACTTGCTGAAGTCGGGCACCAGCTTGGCGATCGCCAGCTCGACGTTGCTCAGACCCTTGTCCAGCGACTCCTTGCCACCGGCGATCTTGGGCAGCTCGGTGTCCAGCGGACCCCACAGCGAGCTGTACTCGGGCAGCGCCGGGCGGGGCTGGGCGGCGGCGAGGACGCCCTGGTAGCCGGCGATGCCGGGGTCGGCCTTGACCTGGGCGGTGTAGGCGTCCGAGCGGGTGGGCAGCGTGGAGTTCTTCAGGGCGATGGTCTCCTGGGACTTCGCCGAGGTCATGAACTGCACGAGCTTCAGCGCCGCGGCCTGGTGGGCCTTGTCGGAGCCGGCGTAGACCGAGAGGTTGTGGCCGCCGGTCGGGGCGCCCGCCTTGCCGGCGGAGCCGGCCGGGACGGTGGCGATGCCCAGGTTGGACTTGTCCGTGAAGGCCTTGCCCTTGTAGAAGTTCGTGATCTCCCAGGGACCCTGGACGATCGCGGCGACCTTGCCGTTGACGAACGCGTCCTGGATGTGGGCGTACGCGTCGGCGGTGGTGTCGGCCTTGTGCAGACCCTTGCCCGAGAACAGGCTCAGCCAGGTGCCGTAGGCCTTCTTGGCGGCGGCCGAGTTCACGGTGATCTTCTTGGCGGCGGCGTCGACGGTGTCGGTGCCCTCGCCGTAGAGGAAGGACTGGGCGTAGTAGGCCTGGGTGGAGCCCCAGTAGCCGTCGACGCCGGTCTTGCCCTTGACCTTGGCGGCGTCGCTCTTCAGCTCGTCCCAGGTCTTGGGGGCCTCGGTGATGCCGGCCTTCTTGAACAGGGCCTTGTTGTAGACCAGGGCGAGGGTGTCGGTGACCAGCGGCACGCCGTAGGTCTTGCCCTCGTACTGGGCCTGCTTCATCAGGTTCGGCTGGAACTTGCTCTGCTCGGCCAGGGCCACGGTGCCGTCCAGCGGCAGGAAGTAGCTCTTCTTGGCGAAGGCGGGGGTCCAGCCCACCTCGGAACGCAGGACGTCCGGTGCACCCTTGGAGCTGGCGGCCGTGTCGAACTTGTTCTGCGCCTGGTCGAAGGGGACGTCGACGTACTTGACCTTGATCTTCGGATTGGCCTTCTCGAAGTCCGCGACCAGTGCCTTGTACGTGGGCGCCTCGTTCGTGGCGTTGGAGGTGTCCCACCAGGTGATGGTGACCGGGCCGTCCGACTTGCTGTCGCTGTCGCTCCCGCCGCACGCCGTCGCCGCCAGGGCGAGGGACGCCACCAGCGCGGAGGCCGCTATGCCACGCCGCATGAGTTCTCCTTGAGGGTGAAAGCCCGAGTGGTGCAGGGAGCGGTCCCGTCCGCCGTCCCTGCGACTTGCCGACTGCGCCGTTGCGGCGGCCGGGCGACTGGAACGTAACAGCGATGTAAGCGTTGCGAAAGACCTTGCAGAAAAAAAGTGCAAGAGAACACGGGGGTTACCTCGCCGTGACCTGCGCGGAACCTCTTCGCGACCGCGAGCGCCGCCGCTCAGCGGGTTGACGGACACCTGTGCAAGACTCTGCAAGGCCTTGCCATCCGTTTCCGGCACCGGGATCATTCCCTTGCGAAGCGGACACCGGCGGTACGAAAAGCCAGAAGGACGAGGGAGCGCGATGACGCAGCAACCCACAGCGGGCCGTGGGACCGTTCGCGCACGGCGCCCGGTCGGTGTCCAAGGGCAGTCGCGACCGGTACAGTCCGGTGTCGTGACCACACGGCTTGCCGACATCGCAGCGCAGGCGGGGGTGAGCGAGGCGACGGTCAGCCGGGTCCTGAACGGGAAGCCGGGCGTCGCCGCCACCACTCGCCAGTCCGTGCTCGCCGCGCTGGACGTCCTCGGCTACGAGCGACCCGTCCGGCTGCGACAGCGCAGCGAGGGCCTGGTGGGCCTGATCACCCCCGAGCTGGAGAACCCGATATTCCCCGCCCTCGCGCAGGTCATCGGCCAGGCGCTGACCCGGCAGGGCTACACCCCGGTGCTCGCCACCCAGACCCCGGGCGGGTCGACGGAGGACGAGCTGACCGAGATGCTCGTGGACCGCGGGGTGGCGGGGATCATCTACATCTCCGGACTGCACTCCGACACCACCGCCGACATGGAGCGCTACGACAGGCTGCGCGCGCAGGGCGTGCCGTACGTGCTGGTGGACGGGTTCTCGCCGAAGGTGCAGGCGCCGTTCATCTCCCCCGACGACCGGGCCGCGATGACGCTGGCGGTGACACACCTGGCGTCGCTGGGCCACACCCGGATCGGCCTCGCGCTCGGCCCGAAGCGGTTCGTGCCGGTGCAGCGTAAGATCGAGGGCTTCGTGCGGGCGATGCAGGACCAGTTGGGACTGAGCGCCGAGACGGTCCAGACCGAGCTGATCCAGCACTCGCTGTACACACTGGAGGGCGGCCAGGCGGCCGCGACCGCGCTGATCGAGCGCAACTGCACGGCGGTGGTGTGTGCGAGCGACATGATGGCGCTCGGGGCCATAAGGGCCGCCCGGCAGCTGGGCCTGGAAGTGCCCAGGGACGTGTCCGTGGTGGGCTTCGACGACTCCCCGCTGATCGCCTTCACCGACCCGCCGCTGACCACGGTCCGCAAGCCGGTCCCGGCGATGGGCCAGGCCGCGGTGCGCACGCTCCTGGAGGAGATCGGCGGGACGCCCGCGCCGCACAGCGAGTTCGTGTTCATGCCTGAGCTGGTGGTGCGGGGTTCGACCGCTTCGGCGCCGAATGTCCTCCGTATGTCGTAGAACGTGCGGGGTGGACCCAACCTTGGGATGATCTGGCGAGGAAGCCTTTTCTGGCAGACTCTGTGCCTATGAGTGACTCGACCGTGACAGAATCGGAAGGTCGCGAGGAGGTGGCCGTTCCGCAGGCCGTCACGGGCGAGGACAGACAGGGTCTACGGCACCGGCTGCGCCGCCCGCGCAGGCCCCGGTTGTGGTTCGAGATCCTGCTCATCGCGGTGAGTTACTGGACTTACTCCCTGGTCCGCAACGCGGTCCCGGAGCAGAAGGCCCAGGCGCTGCGCAACGCCGACTGGGTCTGGCGCCAGGAGCACCGGCTGGGTGTCGCCGTCGAGGAGTCGGTCAACCACACCGTGAACTCGGCGGATTGGCTGATCATCGGCATGAACTACTACTACGCCACACTGCACTTCGTGATCACGCTCGGTGTTCTGGTGTGGCTGTACCACTGGCATCCGGGCCGCTACGCGGCGACCCGGCTGGCCCTGTTCGCGACCACGGGTGTGGCGCTCGTCGGCTACTACCTGTTCCCGCTGGCCCCGCCCCGGCTGATGAACGGCGGCCGCTTCGTGGACACCGTGATGGTGCACCACACCTGGGGCTCGATGGCCTCGGGCGACCTGAAACACATGTCGAACCAGTACGCGGCGATGCCGTCCATGCACATCGGCTGGTCGCTGTGGTGCGGGCTGACGATCTTCGCGCTGGCGTCCGTGCCGTGGGTACGGGTGCTTGGCCTGCTCTATCCGGCGACCACACTGCTGGTGATCGTTGCCACGGCCAACCACTTCTGGCTGGACGCGGTGGGCGGCGTCCTCTGCCTGGCCTTCGGTTTCACCGTGGCCCGGCTCTGGTACGGCAGTCTGCCCTACTCCCTGCCGAGGCTGGTGCCGGCCCCGGCCCCGGCCGCCGCGCCGGCCGAGGTCCCGTCCGCTTAGAGGGCCCAGCTCCGTCCGCGTGCAGGGCCCAGCTCCCGTCCGCGTGCAGGGCCCAGCTCCCGTCCGGTGGAAGGCTCGGCTCCCGTCCGCGTGCAAGGCCCAGCTCCCGTCCGGTGGAAGGCTCGGCTCCCGTCCGCGAGGGGGCCCAGCTCCCGTCCGCGTGCAAGGCCCAGCTCCCGTCCGGTGAAAGGCTCAGCTTCCGTCCGCGTAGAACAAATCCTTCACGACCGCGCGCGCCCTTCGGGTCGTACGGCGGTAGGCGTCCAGCATGTCCCCGGCGTGCCCGGCGCCGTAGCCGAGAGCGCGGCCGACCGCGGCCAGCTCGCGGGGTTCGGTCGGGAAGGTGTCCCCGGCCCGGCCGCGGACCAGCATGACCGCATTGCGCACCCGGGTGGCCAGCACCCAGGCCTCGTCCAGCACGGCCGCGTCCTCGGCGGCGATCAGCCCCGCCGCGTGGGCGTGGGCCAGGGCCTCGCGGGTACGGGTGGTGCGCAGACCGGGCTCGTGCCAGCCGTGGCGCATCTGGATCAGCTGGACGGTCCACTCGACGTCGGACAGGCCGCCGGGACCGAGCTTGGTGTGCAGCCTGGGGTCGGCGCCGCGCGGCAGGCGCTCGGCCTCCATTCGGGCCTTCAGCCGGCGGATCTCGCGGACCGCGTCCTCGCCCAGCCCCCGCTCCGGGTAGCGCAGCGGGTCGATCAGCTCGGTGAAGCGGCGGCCCAGGTCCTCGTCGCCCGCGACCGGCTCGGCCCGCAGCAGCGCCTGCGACTCCCAGACCAGGGACCAGCGGCGGTAGTAGGCCTCGTACGACTTCAGGGTGCGCACCAGCGGCCCCGACTTGCCCTCGGGGCGCAGGTCGGCGTCGATGAGCAGCGGCGGGTCGGCGCTGGGCAGCTGCAGCAGGCGGCGCATCTCGGCGACGACCTTGTTCGCGGCCTCCGCGGCCTCCCGCTCGTCCACGCCGTCCTGCGGCTCGTGCACGAACAGCACGTCGGCGTCGGAGCCGTAGCCCAGCTCGTGGCCGCCGAAACGGCCCATCCCGATGATCGCGAACCGGGTCGGCAGGGTGTCGCCCCAGCCGTCGTGGACCACCGCGCGCAGGGTGCCCGCGAGGGTGGCCGCGGTCAGGTCGGAGACGGCGGCGCCGACCCGGTCCACCAGGGCGCCCTGGTCGGCCTCGACCGGGCTGGTCTCGGTGCCGTACGAGGAGACGATGTCCCCGGCGGCCGTACGGAACAGCTCACGGCGGCGGACCCCGCGGGCCGCGGTGACCCCCTGCTGGGCGTTCTCGGCGCGGCCCACGGCGGCGAGGATCTCCTGCTCCAGCGGGGCGCGCCCGCGCGGATCCAGACCGCCGCCGTCGCCGTCGCCCAGCAGGGCCACCGCCTCCGGGGCGCGCATGAGCAGGTCGGGGGCGAGGCGGCCCGCCGACAGGACGCGGGCCAGGTTCTCGGCGGCCGCGCCCTCGTCCCTGAGCAGCCTGAGGTACCAGGGGGTCTTGCCGAGCGCGTCGGAGACCTTGCGGAAGTTGAGCAGACCCGCGTCCGGGTCGGCGGAGTCGGCGAACCAGCCGAGGAGCACGGGCAGCAGGGTGCGCTGGATGGCCGCCTTGCGGGTCACGCCGGAGGCCAGGGCCTCCAGGTGGCGCAGGGCCGCGGCCGGGTCGGCGTAGCCCAGGGCGACCAGGCGCTCGCGGGCCGCCTCCGCGCTCAGCCTGGCCTCGCCGGGGGCGAGTTGGGCCACGGCGTCGAGCAGCGGGCGGTAGAAGAGCTTCTCGTGCAGACGGCGTACGACACCGGTGTGCCGCTTCCACTCGCGCTGCAGCTCGGCCACCGGGTCGGTGCGCAGGCCCAGGGAGCGGCCGAGGCGGCGCAGGTCGTCCTCCGCCTCGGGGACTAGGTGGGTGCGGCGCAGCCGGTAGAGCTGGATGCGGTGCTCCATGGAGCGCAGGAAGCGGTAGGCCTCGTCGAGGCGGGCGGCGTCCTCACGGCCCACGTAGCCGCCGGCGCCGAGCGCCTGGAGTGCGTCGAGGGTGGTGCCGCTGCGCAGGGAGGAGTCGGTGCGGCCGTGCACCAGCTGGAGAAGCTGGACGGCGAACTCGACGTCCCTCAGGCCGCCCGGGCCGAGTTTCAGCTCACGTTCGACCTCCGCGGCGGGGATGTTCTCCACCACCCTGCGGCGCATCTTCTGTACGTCGGCCACGAAGTTCTCGCGCTCGGCCGCCTTCCAGACGAGGGGTTCGAGCGCGTCGACGTACGCCTGGCCCAGGGAGGCGTCCCCGGCTACCGGGCGGGCCTTGAGCAGGGCCTGGAACTCCCAGGTCTTGGCCCAGCGTTGGTAGTAGGCGAGGTGGCTGCTGAGGGTGCGGACGAGAGGGCCGTTGCGGCCCTCGGGGCGCAGGTTGGCGTCCACCGGCCAGATCGAGCCCTCGACGGTCGTCTCGGAACAGATCCGCATCATGTGCGAGGCCAGCTTGGTCGCGGACTTGAGCGCCTTGCCCTCGTCTGCGCCTTCGGCTGCCTCGGCCACGAAGATCACGTCCACGTCCGAGACATAGTTCAGCTCGTGGCCGCCGCACTTGCCCATCGCGATCACCGCGAGGCGGCAGACCGCGGCGTCCCCGGGGGCGGCGGCCACAGCCATGGCCAACGCCGTGCGGAGAGTGGCTGTGGCCAGGTCGGCCAGTTCGGCGGCGGTCTCGTGGAGGTCCGTGGTTCCGCACACGTCACGTGCCGCTATCGACAGCAGGCAGCGGCGGTAGGCCACGCGCAGGGAGATGGGGTCGACAGCCTCGGCCAGGCCGCGCTCGAACTCCTCCACGCCGGGGTGCAGGTCCCGGGGCTCGTAGGTGACCAGGGCCTGCCAGTCGCTCGGGTGGCGGGCGAGGTGGTCCGCGAGGGCGGCGGAGGCGCCGAGGACTCCCAGGAGGCGGTCACGGAGGGGCTTGGCCGCTATCAGGGTGTCCAGCAGTTCACGGCGGGCGGTGGGGGCGGGCTGGGACTCCAGAAGGCGGACCAGGCCGTGCAGGGCGAGGTCGGGGTCGGCGGTGGCGCCCAGGGCCTCCAGGAGGAAGGGGTCGTCGCGGAGGGGGGCCAGCTCGCCGCTCTCCAGGAGGCGCTCGGCCGCGGAGGGATCCGTGAAGCCGTGCCGCAGCAGTCGCGTGAAGGTACTGCTCCTGCGCCCCGGCGTCATGCGTGGCCTCCCCTGGATCTCGGTCGTCCTGGCCAGAGCCTAACCGGAGAGGGCGCCTGCGGCGCTTGGGCAGCTTTGTTGTGCGGGTACGTGGTGGGTTGCGCTCTTCGCCTGCGGCGGCCTGCGCAAGTGCGCGGGTGCGCTGCAGCTTGCGCCCTGCGCCTGCGGCGGCCCGTTCAGGTACGTGGTGGGTTGCGCTCTGCGGCGGCCCGCGCTGGTGCGTTGCGCTCTTCGCCTGCGGCAGCCCGCGCGGGTACGTGGCGCGGCTTGCGCAATCGCGCCTGCGGCAGCCCGTTCAGGTACGTGGTGGGTTGCACCCTGCGCCTGCGGCGGCCCGCGCGGGTGCGCTGCAGCTTGCGCCCTGCGCCTGCGGCGGCCCGTTCAGGTACGTGGTGCGTTGCGCTCTTCGCCTGCGGCAGCCCCTGAGGGTGCTTCGTGGCTTGGGTCGCGCTCGCTGTGGTGGGTGGGTCGGGGCCGCGCCGGGTGGTGCCCGTCCTCGGTCCGGCGGGCTGTGGGGTGAGTCGTCACCGAGTTCTCGCCGGCCGCTGCGGGCGGACACCACCCGGCACGACCCCTTCCCGCCGTGCACGGGTGCGGCGTCGTGGAGCCCCCGGTACGGCCGGACGGGTGGCCGCAGGTTCCCGGTTTCGGTGGTGGCGGGCACCGATTTCGGCCCCGGTGATCCTGCTGCCCGTGTCCGATGTGGACCGGGCCGAGGAGTTCCACCGGGACAAGGTCGGCTTTCACGTCGATGAGCCGCTGCATCAGGCGCTCGCCGGACCGGCCCACCGGGAGCAGTAGTTCACGTGGTCTTCATCCTTCGGGTTGAGTGACGCGGGGCGGGGGAATATTGGCGTGTGCATGCCCTGTCCGCACCGCCAACCCCGCCCCTCTCCCCGGAGGTTGATGTGTCCGGCAGTTCCGTGTACCGCCGTGCCCGCACCGTTGTGGCGTCCGCTGCGGCCTTCGCCGCGGCCGCGTTCGGCGTGTGGACCGGGCTCGGTGGTGAGACCGCGCACGCCGCGGGCGCCGTCCCCAACCCGGACCACGTGGTCGTCGTGGTCTTCGAGAACCACGCCTACAGCCAGGTGATCGGCTCCTCCAACGCCCCGTACATCAACTCGCTCAAGTCCGGCGGCGCCAACCTGACCCAGTCGTACGCCATCACCCACCCGAGCCAGCCGAACTACTTCGCGCTGTTCTCCGGCTCCACACAGGGGATCACGGACGACAGCTGCTACACCCCGGGCTTCTCCTCGGCGGCGAACCTGGCCTCCGAGCAGATCGCCGCCGGCCGCAGCTGGGCCGGCTACAACGAGACGCTGCCCAGCCAGGGTTCGACCACGTGCAGCAGCGGCAAGTACGCGCGCAAGCACAACCCGTGGTTCGGCTTCAGCAACGTGCCGACGTCGAGCGCCAAGACCTTCGCGCAGTTCCCGACCGACTACTCGACGCTGCCTCAGATGTCGTTCGTGGTCCCCAACCTGTGCAGCGACATGCACGACTGCTCGGTGTCGACCGGTGACACCTGGCTGCAGAACAACCTGGGCGCGTACGCGACCTGGGCCAAGACCCACAACAGCCTGCTCGTCGTCACCTTCGACGAGGACAACCGGCTCAGCGGCAACCGCATCCCGACGGTGCTGTACGGCCAGCCTGTGGCGGCGGGGTCCTCCTCGTCCACCACCTACAACCACTACGACATGCTGCGCACCCTGGAGGACACGCAGGGCCTGACGACCCACGCGGGCAACGCGGCCTCCGCCCGGGACATCACCGGTATCTGGGCGCCCTGACGTGTACGTGGCGGACAGCCGCGCCGACGCTCCCGGTGCGCCGACGTCCGCGGACGGTGCCGTCCGGCCCTCCGCCGGGCGGCGCCGCGCCGTGGTCGCCCCCACGGTCCTCGCCCTCGGCACCGTCAGTCTCGTCACCGACGTGTCCTCCGAGATGGTCACCGCGGTGCTCCCGCTGTACCTGGTGACGGGGCTGGGTCTCTCTCCGCTGGGTTTCGGCCTGCTCGACGGCGTCTACAACGGCTTCTCGGCGCTCGTGCGGCTCGCGGGCGGGCATCTCGCCGACCGCGGGGGCGGGCGGCACAAGTGGGTGGCCGGGTTCGGCTATGGCATCTCGGCGCTGTGCAAGCCGTTGTTGCTGGTGGCGCACTCGCTCACCCCCATCGGGCTGATTCTGGCCGCCGACCGTACCGGCAAGGGACTGCGTACGGCCCCGCGTGACGCGCTGATCTCGCTCTCCAGCACACCGGAGACCCGGGGCCGCGCCTTCGGCGTGCATCGGGCGATGGACACCGCGGGCGCCCTGCTCGGGCCGCTGGTGGCGTTCCTGATCCTGCGGGCCACGGTCGACGGCTACGACGCGGTGTTCACGGTCAGCTTCTGCGTGGCCGTGTTCGGGGTGCTGGTGCTGGTGCTGTTCGTGCCGGGTGGCCGTCGGGAGGGTGACGCCGCCGGGGACGACACGCGGCCCACCTTGCGCGCCGCCGTGGGTCTGCTCCGCCGGCGCGACCTGCGTCGGATCTCCGTCTGCGCCCTGCTGCTGGGGCTGGCCACGGTCAGCGACTCCTTCGTCTATCTGCTGCTGCAGCGTCGGCTGGGTGTCCCCGACCGCTGGTTCGCGCTGCTGCCGCTCGGCACGGCGGCCGCGTTCCTGCTGCTGGCGATCCCGCTCGGCCGGCTCGCCGACCGGGTGGGCCGGTGGACCGTCTTCCTGGCCGGTCACGGAGCCCTGCTCGTCGCCTACACGCTGCTGCTCACCTCCTGGCACGGCACGGCCCTGCCGTACCTCGTCCTGGCCCTGCACGGCGGCTTCTACGCGGCCACCGACGGGGTGCTGATGGCGGCGGCCTCGGAGGGCGTGCCGGAGGCGCTGCGCTCGTCCGGCCTGGCCGTCGTGCAGACCGGGCAGGCGCTGGCCCGGTTCGCCTGCTCGCTGCTGTTCGGCGCCGCCTGGACGGTGTGGGGCGACCGGGCCGCTCTGGTGGGTGCGGTGGTGGCCCTGGCCGGGTGTGCGGCGTTCTCCCTCACCCTGCGCCCGAAAGGCACCGTCACCGCATGACCGTACGCGCCCGCATCCTGATCCTGCTCTCGGCCGTCGTCGCGCTGGCGGCGGTCGCAGTGGCGTCCGTCCTGCACGCGTCGGCGCGCTCGGACCGCCGCGACCAGACGCAGGCGGGCGGCCCGGAGGTCACGTCGAGCACGGTGTCCCTGACCGGGCACGGCCGCATGGTGTTCCGCAACATGGCGTGGGGACCGCACCGCGACGAGCTGACGACGGTCCCGGCCTCGGACCCGGCCGGGCCGCGCACCGCCTCGGGCGTCAAGTGCCTGCGTTTCTACGCCGCCTCGGGCACCGGAGTGTGCCTGCAGGCGGTGCACGGCCCGGTCTCGGACACCTACCGCGCCCTGATCCTGGACGACCGTCTCCGCACCCGGGACCACTACGACGTCCCGGGTATCCCGTCCCGGGCCCGGGTCTCCCCCACCGGGCACTTCGCCGCCTGGACGGCGTTCGTGGGCGGTGACTCGTACGCCGGTACGAACTTCTCCACGCGCACGGCGATCGTGGACACCCGCACGGGCGAGCTGATCCCGTCCCTGGAGACCTTCCGGATCGTCAAGGACGGGCACCCGTACCGTGCGGCGGACACCAACTTCTGGGGCGTGACGTTCGCCGCGGACGACCGCACGTTCTACGCGACGCTGGCGACCGAGGGCAGCACCTATCTGGTCCGGGGCGACCTGCGCACGCGCACGGTCACCACCCTGCACGCGAACGTCGAGTGTCCGTCCCTCTCCCCCGACGGCACCCGCGTCGCGTACAAGAAGCGGGTCAAGGGCCTGTCCAAGGACGCCCCTTGGCGCCTGTACGCCCTCGACCTGCACACGATGCGCGAGACTCCCCTCGCCGAGCCGCGCAGCGTGGACGACCAGGCGGTCTGGAAGGACGCCCGCACGATCGTCTACGCCCTGCCCGGGGACTACGGCGCGGACCTGTACGAGGTCCCGGCGGACGGCTCGGGGCAGCCGCGGCGGATCAGCAAGGCGGCGGTGTCGCCCGCGTATCTGCGCTGAGCGGGGCGGCGGGCGGGTCACAGTGGGGACATGAACGACACGAACCTTCTGACCCGGGGCCGGGTGGCCACGCGGCTGCCCGCCCAGGACCTGGACCGGGCCCGCCGCTTCTACTCCGAGGTGCTCGGCCTGGAGCCCGTCGACGAACGCCCGGGCGGGCTGCTGTACCGGTGCGGGGGCACGGACTTCGTCGTGTTCCGGTCGGCCGGAGCCCCGCCCGGCACCTTCACGCAGATGGCCTGGGAGGTCGAGGACATCGAGGCTGTCGTCTCGGAGCTGCGGCGACGCGGGGTGGTCTTCGAGGAGGTCGACCAACCCGGCTTCCACACCCGGGACGGCATCGCCGAGATCGACGGGAACTACCCGAGCAAGGGCGCCCGGGGCGAGCGTGGCGCCTGGTTCCGGGACAGTGAGGGCAACCTGCTGGGCATCGGTCAGCCGGTCCGCTGACGAGGCACCCGGAACCCTCGCGCGGGCGCCGGTCAGGTGAGCGTCGAGGTGTCGATGACGAAGCGGTAGCGCACGTCCGAGGCGAGCATCCGCTCGAACGCTTCGTTGATCTTCGCGGCCGGGACGATCTCGATCTCGGCGCCGATGCCGTGTTCGCCGCAGAAGTCGAGCATCTCCTGGGTCTCGCGGATGCCGCCGATGAGTGAACCGGCGCAGATGTGGCCGTGCATGACGAGGGAGAACACGTTCAGCGAGAGCGCTTCGGGGGGAGCACCGACGTTGATGAGGGCTCCGCCCGGCTTGAGCAGCCCGAGGTAGGAGTCCAGGTCGACTCTCGCGCTGACCGTGTTGACGATGAGGTCGAAGGCGCCGGCGAGCTGCTCGAAGGTGGCCGGGTCGCTGGTGGCGAAGTACTCGCGTGCGCCGAGGCGCAGGCCGTCGTCCATCTTCTTCAGCGACTGGGACAGGACGGTGACCTCCGCACCCAGGGCGTGGGCGGTCTTGACCGCCAGGTGACCGAGTCCGCCGAGCCCGACGACCGCGACCTTCTTGCCGGGGCCCGCGCCCCAGCGTCGCAGCGGGGAGTACGTGGTGATGCCCGCGCACAGCAGTGGAGCGGCCTCGTCCAGGGCGAGAGTGCCGGGGAGACGGAGCACGAAGTCGTCGTTGACGACGACGTGCGTGGAGTAGCCGCCCTGTGTGAGGGTGCCGTCCTCGTCGACGGAGCCGTACGTGAGGGTGTTGCCGTTCAGACAGTACTGCTCCTCGCCCCTCAGACAGGGTTCGCACGCCCGGCAGGAGTTGACCATGCAGCCGACGCCGACTCGGTCGCCCGGAGCGTACGCGGTGACCTCGGAGCCGACCTCGGCGACGACGCCGGCTATCTCGTGGCCGGGGACCATGGGATAGGACGCCGGGCCCCACTCGCTGCGGACGTTGTGGATGTCCGAGTGGCAGATACCGACGTACCTGATCTCTATCAGGACGTCGTGCGCACCCAGGTCCCGTCGCTCGACGGTCGTGGGCGTGAGCGGTTCGGTCGCGGACGTCGCGGCGTAGGCGGGAACGGTGAGCACGTGTCCCTCCCGTATGTCGGGGGTGCGTGGTACGCAACGGCGGAACATATCCACCCTGCGCCACAACCTGGGCCGGAGCCACCTCAGCGGGATGGCGGCCGGCTTCGGGAACCGGGCGGTGAAACGCCGTGGGGCCGTTTCGCGGGGAGACCCGCCATGCCACTCGATACGCCGGCTCACAGGCCAGGATCATCGAACTGGTCGAGAAGGAAATCGACCGGGGCGAGGCCCGAGGCGGCGGATGCGCCGTCATGAAGAAGCTGCTCCGCCCAGATGACCTTGCCGTGAGTGGTGTACCGCGTCCCCCATCGCTGGGCGAACTGCGCCACCAGGAACAGCCCCCGCCCGCCTTCGTCGGTGGTCGCCGCCCGTCGCATGCGCGGCGAGGTGCCGCTTCCGTCCGACACCTCGCAGATCAGAGAGCGTCCGTGGAGCAGCCGTACGCCGACCGGCGGCGAGCCGTACCGGACGGCGTTCGTGACCAACTCGCTGACGATCAGCTCCGTGGCGAATGCGGCCTCCTCCAGCCCCCACTCCAGCAACGTCTCCCGGCAGCGCGCCCGCACCGAGGGAACCACCGCCGGGTCCGGCGGCACGTCCCACATCGCCACGTCCGAGCGCGGGAACCTCCGGGTACGTGCCGTCAACAGCGCGATGTCGTCGGAGGAGTGTGACGGCTTCAACGAGTCGATCACCGCCTGACACGTCTCCTCCGGCGTGCGGCCCCCGGACCCGCCCAACGCCCGGCGCAGTCGCTCCATCCCGACGTCGATGTCGTGGGTACGGTCCTCCACGAGGCCGTCGGTGTACAGCACCAGTTGCGAACCCTCCGGCAGGGACAGCTCCACGGTCTCGAAGGGGTAGCCGCCCAGGCCGAGCGGCGCCGAGGCCGGCACGTCAGGACAGGTGACCGTCCCGTCCGGACGCACCACCACCGGCTCCGGATGCCCCGCACGGGCCATCGTGCAGGCCTCCGTCACCGGGTCGTAGACCGCGTAGAGGCAGGTCGCCCCGGTCACGCCCTCGCCTTCCTGGCCTTCCCCGGCATCGTCCGTGTTCTCCTCGTTGTCCATGCGGACGACCAGGTCGTCCAGGTTCCCGAGCACCTCGTCCACGGGCAGGTCCAGGGTGGAGAAGTTGCGCACCGCGGTGCGCAGCCGGCCCATCGTCGCCGCCGCGTGCAGCCCGTGACCGACGACATCACCCATCACCAGAGCCACGCGGGCGCCCGGAAGCGGGATGACGTCGAACCAGTCCCCGCCCACCCCGGCCTCCGCAGGCATGTACCGCCAGGCCACCTCCAGCGCGTCCTGCTCCGGCTGCCGCCGCGGCAGCAGGCTGCGCTGCAGCGTCACTGCCATCGCGTGCTCCCGGGTGAACCTCCGGGCGTTGTCGATGGCCACCGCCGCCCGGGCTGCCAGTTCCTCCGCGAAGGTGAGGTCCTCCGGCTCGAACGCCGGGGAATCCACCGTCCGGTAGAAGTTCGCCACGCCCAGCGGTACGTTCCGCGCCCGCAGCGGCACGGCCACCAGCGAACGCAACCCGCACTCCAGGGCCTTGCCGGCGCGCTCCGGATCCTGTTCCCGCCAGCCATGCGCCTGCCGCAGGTCCTCCTCCAGCACGACCCGTCGCTCCTGCAGCGACCGCATCTGCGGCGTTCGGCGCGAGAACGTGATCACTTCGCCCAGCGGATACACCGGTACCATCCGCTGCTCGCCGCCGATCGCCGCCCGGCGCAGCTGCCGCCAGCCCTCCGCCGTGGGCTCCCACCCCCGCAGCACCGCTTCGAGCAGGTCCACCGTCACGAGGTCGGCGAACTGCGGCACCGCCACGTCGGCCAGCTCCTGGGCCGTACGCTCCACATCCAGCGTGGTCCCGATCCCCACCCCGGCCTCGTACAGCAGCTTCAGCCGCTCCCGCGCGACCTCGGCCCGCCCCGAGACCGCCGCCAGCTCCGTGGTGTCCCGCAGGGTCACCACGCTGCCCTCCGAGCCGGCCTGTGGGTACGTCGGCCGCTTGTTCACCGCCAGCAACCGGTCCCCCACGAGACGGACCTCATCGGTGACCGCCTCCGGCGACGACAGCAGACGCGTGATCGGCTCCGGCAGTCCCAGCTCCCGCATCGGGCGCCCCCGCACGTCCGCCGGCAGTCCGAGCAGCCGTGTCGCCTCGTCGTTGGCCAGCAGCAGTCGTCCGTCGGCGTCGGTGATCAACACTCCTTCCCGCACCGCGTGCAGGACCGCGTCGTGGTGCCTGTACAGCTCCGCCAGCTCCACCGGGGCCATGCCGTACGTCTGCCGCCGCAGCCGCCGGGACACCAGCGTCGTTCCCGTCACGGCCAGCGCCAGCGCGGCTACGCCGCTGCCCAGGATGATCGGCAGCTGTGGCATCCACAGTCCCGCCACGTTCCTGACCGTGATTCCGGCGGAGACCAGGCCGACCACCTTGCCGTGCGAGTCGGTCACCGGGACCACGGCCTGCACGTCCGTCCCCCTGCCCGCGGGAAGCGGCGGCCCGCCGGCCTGCTCGACGACGGTACGGCCCTTCAGCGCCGGTTCGATGGTGCCGACGAACTTCTTCCCGATCTCCCGCGGGTAGGGATACGTATAACGAATCCCGTCCGTGTTCATGGCGATGACGAAGTCCACGCCCGCGCGCTTCCGCGCCGCCTCGGCCCGGGGCTGGAGCACCGCCGTCGGATCCGGGCTCTGCAGCGCCTCGGCCACGCCGGGAGCGCTCGCGAACGACTCCGCCGCGATGATCGACTCCCTACGCCCCTGCTGCAGGGCGTCACTTGCCGCCTGGAGCGCCATGGCCCCCACCGCGGCCACGACCAGCAGGACCACGATCACGACCTGGAGAAGGAACACCTGACCGGCCGCACTGCGCAGGTCCAGCAGGGAGGCGCGACGTGCGCGCGAGCCCCCGACGGGCGGATGACGTTCCGGACCCCGAGGGCGCCCGGAAAATACTTCCATACACCCTTGATAACACCGCTGCGCGGAAGCCGACGCCCACCACGTCCGTCGCGCGGGCTGCCGCGCGGGAGCCGTACGGGAGCAGGATTCCGAAGCCGGCCGCTCTGCGCTCCTTCGCCGCGCGAGCGGCGACGCACGGGCCCGGAGGGCTGTGGGCGGCCTGTATGAGAGCACCGATCCGACGTCGGACGGCCCAGGGGAAGCGAGACGCAAGGGGGCCGACGGTCCGTGACCGTCGGCCCCTCCGCTGAATCAGCAGGAAATCCGCTCCGACCTGCGCCTACAGCACCGGCAGGTTCTTCCGCAGCTCGAACGCGGTCACCTCGGACCGGTACTCCTCCCACTCCGACTTCTTGTTGCGCAGGAAGTGACGAGGCTCCTGAGCGACCTCGCGCGATCGACGTTCATGCAGGGCTGACAGGTGCCCGAGCAGTCGTCATTAGTCGTCTTTGGTCACCCTGGGCCGCCCTTCGACGGCCCACAGACGGCCCGACAGCGGCCTGGCCCAAGGCTCACAGCGAGCCTTCGGGCCGCCCCGGGACGGTAGCAGCGCCCTGGGCCTCGCCAGAGGGCGCTTTGAGGCTCAGAGCATGCTGGCTACGGCTCCGGAGTTCGGCGCTGTCCGAGGATCTTCACGATATCGTCGGCCGACATCTCACCTTTGATCTCCGCGATCTTTTTGCCGTCCTTCCACAGCGTGACGGAGTTGTTTCTCCGGCGGGTGATGTACGTCCGAATCACCACCGACAGCGCGGTTGCTGTCGCGGTAAATCCGCCAGCGTGCACCCACAGCATCCACTCCCGCCCGCCCTCGTTGCCGGCGCCAATGGTGTCGAAGTGCTTGAGATTGAACTCGTGGCCTGTCGCGATCTTGGTGAATTCCTCAAGGGTTCCGTTGGCTACTCGGACGTCGACTTTGTAATTAGGTGCGGCTACGAGGAAGGTTTCACAGGGGGGTATGGCCTCTTCTGCTGACGGCTGCATGGCGGGACGCTATGCAGCACGCTTGAGCATGCGCAAGGGCGCACAGGAGTTCGAATAAGCCCCTCAGGGCCCTTGGCACCTGCGATGCATTGCGCCCGTGCTGACGCGGCAGGAGAGCCTCTAGTACCACCGGGCCCATGGCCCGATCCCCTCAAACGGCCAGCAAGCGGTGACGCAGCAAGCGTCACGGCGGTGACCGGCTGGGCCACCTGGACCGGGTTCGCCGAGCAGCCGGGTATCGCGGTGTTCCTGATCGGGAAGCCGCTCGCGGTCATCTCCGACGCCCGGCTCTCCGGCACTACATGGCCCCCGGCAAGGACGGACAGCCCGAGTCCGGCAACAGCCTGCGGGCGACAGCGAGGGGGTTGCCGGGCGGGGGCAGTTCCTCACTCTCGATGCTGCGAGCGCAGGACACCGCCTCCCCCACCAGCGCGTTCATCCGCGAACGCTGCACCACCGGATCGGCCCGGACGGAACCGAGAAGAGCAAGTCATTCCCCGACGGACAGAAGCGACTGGCCGACCAGTGGCTTGCCCACATCGAGGCGGACATGTCTCGGGGGCAGTACGTGGACCCTGCCGCCAGCCGAGTGACGTTCCGGCAGTACGCCGAGAAGTGGCTGAACACGCAGACCACCGACATGACCACGCGAGAGTCGGTGGAGTCCGCGATTCGCGGCCACGCGATCCCCTATCTGGGGCCGCGGCCGCTCGGCTCGTTCAAGCCGGAACACATCCGGGATTGGCTCAGTGAATTGGAACGGGCCGTCCCTGCGTCGTCATACCGGCGCGTGATCTACAACAACGTATCGACGGTCCTCAACGCGGCTGTCGACGGCGGTCACCTGTCGAAGAACCCTTGCCACGCGCAATCTGTGCGGCCTCCTGCTGCCGGAAGTGGCCGCGTCGTGCCGTGGAGCCCTGAGCGCGTGTTTGCCGTAAGGGCAGCACTGCCAGAGCGCTTCCGTGAGACGGTCGATCTCGGAGGCGGATGTGGGCTCCGGCAAGGCGAGATCTTCGGGCTTCCTGTCGACGAGATCGGCTTCGACTCCGGATGGCTGCACATCGTGAACCAGGTGAAGGTGACGAAGGAGGGTCTCGTGTTCGCCCCGCCGAAGCGAAACAAGGTCCGTGACGTCCCCTTGCCGGACTGTGTGGCGCACATCCTCAAGAGGCATATCGAGACGTACCCCCCGGTAGAGATCACCCTGCCGTGGCTCCGACCAGACGGTCCGCTGGTCACGAAGCGGCTGCTGTTCACCCGCCTCGATGGTGCTGGCGCGGTTCGGCGGACCGATTTCAACGACCGCGCGTGGAAGCCGGCCCTTGTCGCGGCTGGAGTGATCCCTCAGCCGCAGCCGGGCGAGCGTCACCAGGCTGCCCGCGAACACGGCATGCATGCCCTCAGGCACTTCTACGCCTCCGTCCTGCTGGACGCCGGCGAGAACATCAAGGCCCTGAGCCACTACCTCGGACACAACGATCCGGGGTTCACGCTCCGGGTCTATACGCACCTCATGCCGAGCAGTGACGCGCGAGCCCGGAAGGCCGTGGAGAGCATGTACGACACCACCGATTCAGCGCCAGACCGTCCAGACGCGCCTCAGAGCCGATGAGACGCCGTAGGGTCGACGGTTTGGACCGTCGGCCCTCGATGGCGTTCAAGCGGAGCAACCACGCTGGCTGTGCTGTCGATGGCGAGGCAAGCACAAAAGGCACGCGCACGGCTGTAGACGAGGCCGTCATGAAGCCTCGCGTCTAGCTGCGCCGGGGCGCTCTGCCTCCGTCAGGTTCCCAATATCCGCCAGTGCCTCTTCGGCGTGCGCGTCCACGATGCGGGTTACCAGGTGTTGCGCGGCTCCGAAAATAACAGCCCATGCCAGCAATTGACCCCTGTTGTCAATAGGGATTAGCTCCCTTACGAACCCGCCATGGATAAGCACGACTCCCAGGAAAGCGGTGAGTGCACCGGTTGGCAATTTCAAGGCTGCAGCCGCAAGAGGTAGGCCAAATGGCGCCCTCGTGCCCTGTATGCGACGCAAAGCAACTATTACTGTTAGCGCAGCTCCGATGAGCCCGGCGATCTCGACCGCGAAGATGTCTTTGGAGCTAGGGCCCACATTTCCGGCAGGACAGATCTTTCCGTCAGGCGTAGAGGGCGACCTGAAGCATAGATCAATTACTTCGGGCCAAAACCAGCCAAGAATGACTATTCCAGCATCCCACACCAGAAAGCAAAGGAACGCAATCCACAAGACGTTCCGGAGATTGCGAACTCTGGCCAATTCGGCATCCAATGCATCGTATGATGCATCCATTACCCAAATCAGGAGCGCTCGATCATACGATTCAACGCGCCCGGATTTAATGTGGCCCATTCTCTTCGTCAACTCAACGCGTCGCGAATCTTCTGGTCTGAGGTGACGCTCGGCCATCGCGAAGACTTCGTTACTCCAGCCTGCCAACTCGGCATCCGAAACAAGGTTCAGCAGCAGCAAGTCGGCGGCGCGCACATTCGACCATGCCTGCTCAAGGGACGCCCCCGAGATCATGCGCAACGGCCCACGCCGACGTTCTGCCGCGTCTTCCGCCAACAGAAGATGCTTCTCCATCGCACTGAGCAATGCTTTCCGCTCACGACCGTCGGACAGACGACGACACTCCTGCCGCTTTCGTTGCGATTGTAGGTATTGGATCCGACTCAACGCCCGAGCTCGCCAAGCTGATCTCGCGAGACGCGGACGAGGGCGCACGGCCCCGGCCTGCTCCTCTTGCCACTTTCGCTGCGAGTCAAGGTGACGACTCAACGCCCGAGCGCGCAAAGCTCGCTCCCGTGGCCTGGCGGCTGTCCCGCTGAGATGACGCGTCACTCGATCGACTCGGGGCCCGGCCATCTCCACCTCCCATTGACCTCTCTTGTAACTTATGTCACTTTCGTCATGCCCGCATCACGACTAGAGAAGAGCAAGACGACCAGGGAGGAAAGAGCGTCGTTGCGGCTCGCGACGAGCTGCTGCAGCGGTCAGCAATGCGAGTGCATGGGCCGTTCCCGCGCCGTCGTGACCTCGACTCAGGAGACGAAGATTCGAGGCAGTAGGGCTGCATGACCCTAAGGGCGCTGGGCCGGCACCTCAGACGCAGCAACCCGGACTCACGCGTCGGGTCCACACCCCATCTGATGCCGAGCGGTCAGGGGTGCATGCCTGGGCAGTGGGCAGCGCGTACCGACGCCAGACGGCCCACAGACGGCCCAGGACTCCTGAGACGGCTCCGGGCCGACGGTTCATGACCGTCGGCCCGGAGCCTCACTCGGCAGCAATACGCACACTGACCTGCGCCTACAGCACCGGCAGGTTCTTCCGCAGCTCGAACGCGGTGACCTCGGAGCGGTACTCCTCCCACTCCGACTTCTTGTTGCGCAGGAAGAAGTCGAAGACGTGCTCGCCGAGGGTCTCGGCGACCAGGTCGCTGCGCTCCATCAGGGTCAGGGCCTCGCCGAGGTTCTGCGGGAGGGGTTCGATGCCCATGGCGCGGCGCTCGGCGTCCGAGAGGGCCCAGACGTCGTCCTCGGCGCCCGGCGGGAGCTCGTAGCCCTCCTCGATGCCCTTGAGGCCGGCGGCGAGCAGCAACGCGTACGCCAGGTACGGGTTGGCGCCGGAGTCCAGGGAGCGGACCTCCACGCGAGCGGAGCCGGTCTTGCCGGGCTTGTACATCGGGACGCGGACCAGGGCCGAGCGGTTGTTGTGGCCCCAGCAGATGTAGGAGGGGGCCTCGCCGCCGGCGCCGGCCGTGCGCTCGGAGCCGCCCCAGATGCGCTTGTAGGAGTTCACCCACTGGTTGGTGACCGCGGAGATCTCCGCCGCGTGCTTGAGCAGGCCCGCGATGAAGGACCGGCCGACCTTGGAGAGCTGGTACTCCGAGCCGGACTCGTAGAACGCGTTCCGGTCGCCCTCGAAGAGGGAGAGGTGCGTGTGCATGCCGCTGCCGGGGTGCTCGGAGAAAGGCTTCGGCATGAAGGTCGCGTGGACCCCCTGCTCCAGGGCCACCTGCTTCATGACCAGGCGGAACGTCATGATGTTGTCCGCCGTGGAGAGCGCGTCGGCGTAGCGCAGGTCGATCTCCTGCTGGCCGGGGGCGCCCTCGTGGTGGGAGAACTCGACCGAGATGCCCATCGACTCCAGCATGGTGATCGCCTGGCGGCGGAAGTCCATGCCGACGTTGGTCGGGGTGTGGTCGAAGTAGCCCGAGTTGTCGGCCGGAGTGGGGCGGGAGCCGTCCAGCGGGCGGTCCTTCAGCAGGAAGAACTCGATCTCGGGGTGGGTGTAGAAGGTGAAGCCCAGGTCGGAGGTGCGGGCCAGGGCGCGCTTGAGCACGTAGCGCGGGTCCGCGAAGGACGGGGAGCCGTCCGGCATGAGGATGTCGCAGAACATCCGGGCCGTGCCCGGGGTCTCCGCACGCCACGGCAGGACCTGGAAGGTGGAGGGGTCCGGCTTGGCGATCATGTCGGACTCGTAGACGCGGGCGAAGCCCTCGATGGCGGAGCCGTCGAAGCCGATGCCCTCGTCGAAGGCCTGTTCCAGCTCGGCCGGGGCCACGGCGACGGACTTCAGGAAGCCCAGCACGTCCGTGAACCACAGGCGTACGAACCGGATGTCGCGCTCCTCCAAGGTCCGGAGCACGAACTCCTGCTGCTTGTCCATCTTCCGCTTCCCCATCCTTGCTGGTCAGGCCGCCTGTGCCCCCGTGTGACGGGAGGCGGTCGGGCACCTGAGCATCCCACCACAACACCATTTCATGCGCGTTGCGGACCTTGATCGCCCGAGCGTCCTCGGCCTGAACGCCTGTCGTACGGCAGGTGTACTGCTCTGTTGCCCATCTTGCCTGCTCGCACCGACATCCGTAATGGCCGGTCCGCTTCCCCCGTGAGCGACACCACGTCCATTTAATTTGCATCTCAGATGCAAGTTTTCATAGCGTGCTGACCAGCAGAGCCGATCCGTCGAGCCGAGCAGTCGAGCCGTGAGGAGTCACGATGCTGTCCGAGCAGTCCGCAGTCACCGTCCGCGCCAGCCTTCCCGCCGTCGGCGCGGCCATCGGCGAGATCACCGAGCGCTTCTACGCCCGGCTCTTCACCGCCCACCCCGAACTGCTGCGCGACGTCTTCAACCGCGGCAACCAGGCCGCAGGCACCCAGAAGCAGGCCCTCGCCGGCTCCATCGCCGCCTTCGCCACCCACCTGCTGGAGCACCCGGACCGGCGGCCGGACGCCCTGCTGAGCCGGATCGCCCACAAGCACGCCTCGCTGGGCGTGGCCCCCGAGCAGTACCCGGTGGTCCACGAGCACCTCTTCGCCGCCATCGTCGAGGTCCTGGGCGAGGCCGTCACGCCCGAGGTCGCCGCCGCCTGGGACGAGGTGTACTGGCTGATGGCCAACGCGCTCATCGCCATCGAGAAGCGGCTGTACGAGGAGAGCGGCAGCACGCGACGGCGGCCCTGGGAGGTCGTGGAGCGCGTCGAGGAGACGGCGGACGTCGCGACCTTCCGGCTGCGGCCCGCCGACGGCGGCCCGGTGCGCGGCTTCCGCGCCGGCCAGTACGTCTCCGTCCAGGTCGAGCTGGCCGACGGGGCCCGGCAGATACGGCAGTACAGCCTGTCCGGCGCGCCCGGCGAGTCGCTGCGCCAGTTCAGCGTCAAGCGTGTGCAGGGCGACGACACGACGCCCGACGGCGAGGTGTCGAACCACCTTCACGCGCGCGTGCGCGAGGGCGACGTCCTCGACCTCTCCGAGCCGTACGGCGACCTCGTGCTCGGCGACAGCGCCGGCCGGCCGCTCCTGCTCGCCTCCGCGGGCATCGGCGTGACCCCGATGATCGCGATGCTCGCCGCACTGGCGGCCGACGGCCACGGCGCCCCGGTCACGGTCGTGCACGGCGACCGCTCCCCCGCCGACCACGCCCTGCGCGCCGACCACGAGGCGTACGCCGCCAAGCTCCCGGACGCGTCCACGCACTTCTTCTACGAGCGTGACGCCGAGCCCGGCACCCGCACCGGCCTGGTCGACCTCGCCGACGTCCCCGTGCACCCCGGCACACGCGCGTACCTGTGCGGACCGCTGCCGTTCATGCGCGCGGTGCGGTCACAGCTGATCGAGCAGGGCGTGGCTCCGGCGGACATCCACTACGAGGTGTTCGGGCCGGACCTCTGGCTCGCCCAGGGCTGATAGGGCGGCGCGGGCCACCGCCACGCGGGCCGTGCGTGGCGGTGGCCCGCGGGTTCTCAGGCCCCGAAGCGCCGTGCCCCCTCCCGGCCGATCTCCTGGTTCTCGGTCACGTACGGGCGCAGTTCCTGCTCGTAGGACGCGAAGGCCTTGGCGTGGTCGTCACAGGCGGCGAGGTGGCGGGCGAGGGTGCGGGCGCCGATCAGGGCCTGGGAGGTGCCCATGCCGGAGGTCGGGGCGGCGCAGTGGCCCGCGTCGCCCACCAGGACCACGCGGCCCTCGGACCAGCGGTCCAGGTGCACCTGGCAGGCCGAGGAGAAGTAGAAGTCGGTGGCGGCGGACATGTCCTCCAGCAGGCGGGGCAGCAGCCAGCCCGCGCCGGCCATCCGGTCCCGGGTGATGCGCTCCTGTTCCGCGCGGTCCAGCAGGTCCAGCGCCGGGGAGTCGCAGGCGAAGGACAGGCTGACGGACATCCGGTCCCGGTCCGCCGCGCTGAACATGTAGACCGCACGGCCCGGGGTCTGCCACAGCGCTCCCCGGTGGTCCAGGCCGAGGTGGTTGGCCGTGCTGAAGCCGACGCCCGAGAGGCCGAGGTGGCGGATCGCCTCGGAGTGCGGGGCGAAGACCAGGCGGCGCACCACGGAGTGGACGCCGTCGGCGCCGACCACCAGGTCGTACGTGTCCGGGGCGGCCCGCTCGAAGCCGACCCGGACACCGGTCGTGTCCTGTTCGATGCGGTTGATCGAGTCGTCGAAGACGTATCGCACCGTCCGAGCCGTGTGCTCGTGGAGGATGCGGGTCAGCTCGCGCTTGGGGACCTCCAGCTCACCGGCGAAGGTCTCGGGCGGCAACGCGCCGACGCGGTCGCCGTCGGCGTCCAGGAGGTCGGTGCCCGTCATCCCGGTGGCGTGCGCGCGGACCTCCTCCAGGATGCCCAGTTCCTCGAGCACCTCGAAGGCCGGCCCCCGGAAGTCGACGGCGTAGCCGCTGTCGCGCAGGGCCGGGGCCCGCTCGACGACGGTCACCTCGTGACCGTCACGGTGCAGGAACCAGGCCAGGGCAGGACCGGCGACACTCGCGCCGGAGATCAGGATCTTCATACGTACCCCCGTTGTCGATCCATGCGGAGGTCCCAGCTTTCACGAGGCCCGAGCCGGCGATCAACGGCCGTTTCCGGTCAAACGGCGGCCCTTCAGTCGCCCCGCGGTCCCCTGGAGATGCCCAGCAGCAGGGGCCCGGTCGGTTCCGCCACCATGTCCCCCACCGTCACCGGGTCCAGCGTCGCGAAGAACGCCTCCTGGGCCCGGCGCAGGGCGCCCCGCAGGCGGCAGGCGGAGTTCAGGGGGCAGGGGGTCGTGCCGCCCTCGCAGTCGACGACGTCACCGTCCCCCTCGAAGGTGCGCACGACCGTACCCACGGAGGCCGTACGGCCCCGTTCGGTGAGGGCGAGGCCGCCACCCCTGCCGCGGCGGGCGTCGACCAGGCCCAGATGCTGGAGTTCCGCCACGACCTTCGCGGCGTGCGTGTACGGCACGTCCATGTCCGCCGCGACCTGGCGGGTCGTGGGGGTGGCGTCACCGGCGACGGCGAGCCGCATGAGGACTCGCAGGGCCAGGTCGGTGGAGCGCAGCAACCGCATACCGCGAGGGTAGGTAATGCGCATCCTGGGTTCAAATTATCCGGTTGCGGCGCCCTCCCTACGGACAGGCGCTCCTTGCGCACTACGATCAGCGAGCCCCACCGTCCACGTCCGTTTCCCCCAAGAAGGACACCTCATGGGTTCCGCCAAGAACAGCAGCAGCGCGGCGCGCAAGGCGCGCATCGAGGAGTTGCGACGCGCCGAGCGTGCCCGGGAGCGCCGCAACCGAGCGCTCACCATCGCCGCCAGCGTGGTGGTCGTCGGCGGTCTCGTCGTCGGCGGTGTGGTCCTCGTGAACTCGCAGTCGGACAACTCCGGCAAGAACAACACGGTCTCCAGCGGTGACGCGAAGAACTCCGGGGACTCCGGGCACTTCACCACCGGCAAGGACGGCGTGAAGACCTGGTCCGGGAAGCTGGCGCGGACGCACGTGACGACCAAGGTGTCGTACCCGATGCACCCGCCGGTCGGCGGCAACCACAACCCGGTGTGGCTCAACTGCAACGGCGACGTCTACACCAAGCCGGTGCAGGACGAGAACGCCGTGCACGCGCTGGAGCACGGCGCGGTCTGGGTGACGTACACCGGCAAGGCGCAGAAGGCCGACGTGGACGCGCTCGCGGCCAAGGTGAAGAAGACGCCGTACTCGCTGATGAGCCCGTACGAGAACCAGGCCGCCCCGCTGGTCCTGTCGGCCTGGGGCCACCAGGTGAGCGTGAAGAGCGCGAGCGACCCGGAGGTGGACAAGTTCTTCGCCGCCTACGTTCAGGGCGCCCAGACGCCCGAGCCGGGCGCCTCGTGCACCGGTGGGGTCATGAAGTGAGGCGGCAGCACATCGGCTGGGTGGCGGGCGCCGCGGCGGCGGTGCTCGTAGCGGCCGGGGCGATCACGTACGCGGTCGCCGAGGACGGCGGATCGGACCCGAAGACGCCCACGGCCGCGTCCGCCGACGCCGGGTTCGCGCGGGACATGGCCGTCCACCATCAGCAGGCCGTCGAGATGTCGTACATCGTGCGGGACCGCACGAAGAACGAGGAGGTGCGGCGGCTCGCGTACGACATCGCGCAGACGCAGGCCAACCAGCGCGGGATGCTGCTGGGCTGGCTGGATCTGTGGGAGCTGCCGAAGGTGTCGGCCGATCCGCCGATGACCTGGATGGGCATGGGCGACATGCCCTCCGGCAAGGACGGCGCGCTGATGCCGGGCATGGCGACCAACACCGACCTGAAGAAGCTCCAGTCGCTGAGCGGGAAGCAGGCGGAGATCCTCTATCTCCAGCTGATGACGGACCATCACAAGGGCGGTATCCACATGGCCGAGGGGTGTGTGGCCAAGTGCACCGTCGGGGTGGAGAAGCGGCTCGCGCAGGGCATGGTCGACGCGCAGCAGTCGGAGATCGAGCTGATGGCCGGCATGCTCAAGGAACGGGGCGCACAACCCCGTTCGTAAGCCGCCGTACGGACGAAAGCCTCAAATCACCCTGGATTACGGTTACTTGAGCTTCTCTTGACCTTTGCGTTCCCCTGGCATGAACGGTTCATCGAAAGAGTGGCCCCCATCGTGTGATCCCTTCGCGGGCCGACGCCGCCGCGGGCCGGTGTGCGGATCCACGACGTACCGACCACTACATGCATGCGAACCGCATCGCAGGGGGTTCTATGAGATCCAACCGCGCCAAGGTGCGCGCCGGCGTGAGCATGGCAGCGACACTGCCCATGATCGCCGGGGCGCTGGCGTTCGGTATATCCGCGGCGCACGCCGCGGACACCCCGGCCCGTGACGCACTGGCGGGCACCAAGCCCGCGTGGGCCACGGCCAAGGCGGACAAGGGTGCAACCGCCGACAACGCCCAGGTCAAGGCCCGCGTTTACCTGGCCGGCCGGGACCGGGCCGGACTCGCCGCCTACGCCAAGGCCGTGTCCGACCCCAGCTCGCCGCAGTACGGCAAGTACCTGAGCGCTAAGAAGGCGCAGGCCCGCTTCGGGGCCACCAAGGCCCAGGTGGCCGCGGTCAAGTCCTGGCTGAAGGCCGCCGGGCTCCAGGTCACCGAGGTCACCTCGCACTACGTGGCCGTCTCCGGTGACGTCGCCGCCGCCGAGAAGGCGTTCGGCACCCAGCTGCACAACTTCGTCAAGGGGTCCAAGACCTACCGCGCCCCGGCGAAGACCGCCTCGGCGCCGGCCGGTCTGCAGGGCGCCGTCCTGACCGTCACCGGTCTGGACAACGCCCCGCACAAGTCGACCCACGACGACCAGCTGCCGCCCCCGGACGCCGTGTTCAAGAACTCCGGGCCGTTCTCCTCGTACTTCGGCTCGAACATCGCGACCACGCTGCCGGACGCGTACGGCCAGAAGATCCCGTACGCGATCAAGGGCTACACCGGCAAGCAGCTGCGTGCCGCCTACGGCGCGGGCGACTACACCGGCAAGAACGTGCGCATCGCGATCACCGACGCGTACGCCTCGCCGACCATCGCCTTCGACGCGGGCAAGTATGCGCTGAAGAACGGTGACGCGGGCTGGAAGACCGGCCAGCTGCACCAGGTGCTGCCGAAGAACTACACCAAGACCAAGGAGTGCGGCGCGGCCGGCTGGTACGGCGAGGAGACCCTCGACGTCGAGGCCGTGCACGCGGTCGCGCCGGCCGCCGACGTCACCTACGTGGGCGCCGCGTCCTGCTACGACGACGACCTGCTGGACTCGCTCAGCAAGGTCGTCGACAACCACCTGGCCGACATCGTCTCCAACTCCTGGGGCGACATCGAGGCCAACCAGACGCCGGACCTCGCGGCCGCCTACGACCAGGTCTTCCAGCTGGGCGCGGTCCAGGGCATCGGCTTCTACTTCTCCTCCGGTGACAACGGCGACGAGGTCGCCAACACCGGCACGAAGCAGGTCGACACCCCGGCCAACTCGGCGTGGGTGACCGCGGTCGGCGGTACCTCGCTGGCCGTGGGCAAGGGCGACACGTACCAGTGGGAGACCGGCTGGGGCACCGAGAAGGCTCTGCTGTCGGCCGACGGCAAGAGCTGGACCAACTTCCCCGGCGCGTACACCTCGGGCGCGGGCGGCGGCACCAGCAAGACGGTGGCGCAGCCGTACTACCAGAAGGGCATCGTCCCGGACAAGCTCGCCAAGGCCAACAGCGCCGACGGCAACCGCGTCGTCCCGGACATCGCGGCCATCGCCGACCCGAACACCGGCTTCCTGGTCGGCCAGACCCAGACCTTCCCGGACGGCACCGAGCAGTACAGCGAGTACCGCATCGGCGGCACCTCGCTGGCCGCCCCGGTGATCGCCGCGGTCCAGGCCCTGGCTCAGGAGGCGCACGGCGGCAAGGCGCTCGGCTTCGCCAACCCGGCGATCTACGCCAAGTACGGCAAGAAGGGCGCGTACCACGACGTCACGGACAACCCGACCGGCTCCGGCCTGGCGGTGGCCCGTATCGACTTCGTGAACGGCCTCGACGCCTCCGGCGGCCTCGCGACCTCGGTCCGCAGCCTCGGCAAGGACAGCTCGCTGTCCGCGGTGAAGGGCTACGACGACGTCACCGGCGTGGGCTCGCCCGCGGGCGGCTACGTCCAGTCGTACCGCCGTCACTGATCCGCTGACGCGGTAGGCCCGCAGGGGGGGCGTGGGGTATACAACACCCCACGCCCCCCATTGCGTCGCTCTGACGATTACACTGGGCGCGTGCCTCCGTTGAACTTCTGGTCGATCTATCAGCATGGCTTCGCACGCGTCGCCGCGTGCACGGGTCACACCGTCATCGCCGACCCGCACGCCAACGCCGAAGCAGTCCTGCGCCACGCGCGCCGGTGCGCCGGGGAGGGAGTCGCCGTCGCCGTCTTCCCGGAGATGGTGCTGTGCGGCTACTCCATCGAGGACCTGCTGCTGCAGGACGCGCTGCTCGATCAGGTGGAGGAGGCGTTGCAGCAGGTGGTCGCCGGGTCGGCCGAGCTGCTGCCGGTACTGGTCGTCGGTGCCCCGCTGCGCCACCGCAACCGGATCTACAACTGCGCGGTGATCGTGCACCGCGGCCGTGTCCTCGGTGTCGTGCCCAAGTCGTACCCGCCGAACTACCGGGAGTTCTACGAGCGCCGGCAGATCGGCGACGGCGCCGACGAGCGCGGCGGGTCGATCCGCGTCGGCGGCGAGGCCGTACCGTTCGGCGTGGACCTGCTGTTCGCGGCGGACGACGTTCCCGGTCTCGTGCTGCACGCGGAGATCTGCGAGGACATGTGGGTACCGGTGCCGCCCAGCGCGGAGGCGGCCCTCGCCGGTGCGACCCTCCTCGTCAACCTCTCGGGCAGCCCCATCACGGTCGGGCGGGCCGAGGACCGCAAGCTGCTGTGCCGCTCGGCGTCCTCCCGCTGCATCGCCGCGTACGTCTACGCGGCGGCCGGACTGGGCGAGTCGACCACCGACCTGTCCTGGGACGGCCAGACCATGATCTACGAGAACGGCGCGCTGCTCGCCGAGACCGAGCGGTTCCCGCTCGGCGACGAGTACGCGGTGGCCGACGTGGACCTCGACCTGCTGCGGCAGGAGCGGCAGCGGACGGGCACGTTCGACGACAACCGGCGTACGCACCGCGCCCGGACCGACGACTTCCGGACGGTCGGGTTCGAGCTCGATCCTCCGCACACCGACCTGGGGTTGCGCCGCCGTCTGGAGCGCTTCCCGTTCGTGCCGGCCGACGCCGACCGTCTCGCTCTGGACTGCTACGAGGCGTACAACATCCAGGTCGAGGGCCTCCAGCAGCGACTCGCGTCGATCGGCGGCCCGAAGGTGGTCATCGGGGTGTCCGGCGGCCTGGACTCCACGCACGCGCTGATCGTCGCCGCCCGGGCGATGGACCGCGCGGGCCGCCCGCGCAGCGACATCCTGGCCTGGACCCTGCCCGGCTTCGCCACCAGCGACCACACCAAGGACAACGCCCACGCGCTGATGCGGGCGCTCGGTGTGACCGCGGCCGAGCTGGACATCACGCCGACCGCGCGACTGATGCTGAAGGAGATGGAGCACCCGTTCGCCTCCGGTGAGCCCGTGTACGACGTCACCTTCGAGAACGTGCAGGCCGGACTGCGCACCGACTATCTGTTCCGGCTCGCCAACCAGCGCGGCGGCATCGTGCTCGGGACCGGTGACCTGTCGGAGCTGGCGCTCGGCTGGTCCACGTACGGCGTGGGCGACCAGATGAGCCACTACAACGTCAACTCGGGTGTGCCGAAGACACTGATCCAGCATCTGATCCGCTGGGTCATCAGCAGCGGACAGTTCGACGAGGAGACCGGCAAGATCCTCGCCGCGATCCTCGACACGGAGATCAGCCCGGAGCTGGTGCCGGGCGAGGAGATGCAGTCGACGGAGTCGAAGATCGGCCCGTACGCGCTGCACGACTTCACGCTGTTCCATGTGCTGCGGTACGGGTTCAGGCCGTCGAAGATCGCCTTCCTGGCGTGGCACGCCTGGCACGATGCGGAGGACGGCGCCTGGCCGCCGGGGTTCCCCGAGGCCAAGCGGGTGGCGTACGACCTGCCGGAGATCCGGCGCTGGCTGGAGGTCTTCTGTCGCCGCTTCTTCGGGTTCGCGCAGTTCAAGCGATCGGCCATGCCCAACGGGCCGAAGGTCTCGGCCGGCGGTTCGCTCTCACCGCGCGGCGACTGGCGCGCGCCGTCG
Source organism: Streptomyces sp. NPDC085866 (assembly GCF_044541035.1). Classification (NCBI taxonomy): domain Bacteria; kingdom Bacillati; phylum Actinomycetota; class Actinomycetes; order Kitasatosporales; family Streptomycetaceae; genus Streptomyces; species Streptomyces sp. NPDC085866. Next base: position 216,090 of record NZ_JBITSQ010000012.1, on the reverse strand, counting down.
GACAGTTCGGCACGGGCCTGGCTGCGGGACCTGGCCCGGTTCGACATCCCGGAGGCCTGAGGGTACGGGCCCACTGGGCCCCTGGTTCACCTCTTGAGCGAGGCGACGAAGGGGGCCCAGGCGGTGGTGGTGAGGACGAGGGCGGGGCCGTGGGGGGCCTTGGAGTCGCGGACGGGGACGAGGTTGGGGATGTTGGGGGCGACTTCGACGCAGTTGCCGCCGGCTTCGTTGCTGTAGCTGCTCTTGAAACCAGAGAGCTTCACTCAAGTCGATCCGGTTGCTTGCCATTTCGGTAATCCTCTACCGCTGCCTTGATCATGTCGACCGAACCTGTCAAACAGGCGAAGGACCAGGCCCGAGCGGCAGGCGACGTGCCGATCATCTGGTACGTCTCTGACGAGAGAGCGGAGCGCAGTGGACCCGGGCCGTCGTCGACCTGTGCGACGCCCGGCTGTCCACGGCAACGGACGTACGCCCGCTCACCGGTGCGGACACCGAGGACGGCATGGCCTGCCTCGACGCGGTCGTGGCCGAGATCGAGGCAACCCGGTTCCTGGCTCCTGACGTGCGGGCGGCGCTCGTCGACTGCGCGCGCCGGTGCACTCCGGACCTGGCCTTCCGGGTGCTGCTGAGAGCGATCAGCTGCGCCACGGATGTCTCGCTGTCCCCCGACCAGTACACGAGGTTGGAGGCCATCGGATCGGCTCTCCAATACGGCGAATTCGTCGTGGACTTCGTCAAGTACCTGGTCGAGAACGACTAGCCGGCGGCTGGAACCTGGGCGTGTTACGCCTAGTCGTGCGGCGTCAACAAGCGCGTAGCCCGTCCCGTACGCAGATGCAGCGCCGTACGCCCCCTCCGCTGCGTCGTCACCAGCCCCGCTCCCCGCAGGGCCCCCAGGTGCTGTGACACCGCGCTCGGGGTGATGCCCAGGCGCTCGGCCAGGGTCGCTGTCGTCAGGGGTTCGGCCAGGGCCGTGAGCAGGGCCGTCCTGGTGCGGCCCAGGACCGGGACGAGGCCCGCCAGGGTCGGTGGGGGCGGTTCCCAGAGCAGGCCGACGCCCACGGCCGGGTAGCGGATCGACGCGGCGGTGAGCGGTGACTTGTCGACGCCCACGTGCGGCCAGTTGAAGACACTGGGCAGCAGGACCAGGCCGTGCCCGCCCGTGTCCACCGTCCAGACCGAGTGCGGGGTGCGCCGGCCGTGCACCACCAACTGGCCGCCGTCCCATGCGATGTCCCGGTGCAGCTCGGCGAAGAGCGCCTGGACCCCGCCGTCCACCAGGGTGAGCGCGCGCCTGCCGATGTCCGCCTCCAGAACGGCCCGCATCCGGGCCCAGTGGGGTGCAACGACCAGTTCGTAGCAGCGGTGCAACGCTGCGGCGAGCAGCGGCAGTACGGCCTCCGGCTCGGGTGCCTCCTCCTGCGGGACGCCCAGGACCGCCGCGTACTCGCGCCGGAAGAAGGCAGCCTCCGTGGCCCGCAGCACCTCCAGCTCCGCCGCCATCGACGGCAGCCGCTCCTGCGGCACCGGGAACAGGAACGACGGCAGCGGCCCGGCGATCAGCGCCCGCAGCAGCGGCAGCTCGCGCTCGCCCGCCAGCAGCGGCCGGGCCCCGCGCACCCATGGCTCGTGCACCGCGTGGCCACCCGTACCGAGCAGGATCCGCAGCGCCAGCACCGTCTCGCCCAGCGGCGAGAGGGCGAACCGCACCTTCGCGACCGAGGCCGCGGTGAACCGGATCTCTACCGCCATGCCGCCATCCGTGCCGTCCCATCGTCCCCATCATGTAGCCGGAGCTAAAAGATAGTTGGAAGCCGATCGTCGGCCCCAGGCTGCCCGGCATGGACTTCTTCACCTCGTACGACGGCACGAAGCTCGCCTACCACGCGACCGGCGACGGCCCCGCTCTCATCTGCCTGCCCGGCGGGCCGATGCAGGACTCCGCCTGTCTCGGCGACCTCGGCGGTCTCACCGCCCACCGCCGGCTGATCCGGCTGGACCTGCGCGGTACCGGGCGGTCGGCACGGCCCGAGGACTCCGCCACCTACCGCTGCGACCGGCTCGTCGGCGACGTGGAGGCCCTGCGCCGCCATCTCGGCCTCGACCGGATCGACCTGCTCGCGCACTGTGCCGGCGCCAATCTGGCCGTGTCGTACGTGAGCCGCCACGCGGAACGGGTCGGCAGGCTCGTGCTGGTCACGCCCAGCGTCCTGGCCGTCGGCGTCACGATCGACGGAGAGGACCGACTCCGGGCCGCGCGGCTGCGCAGCGACGAACCCTGGTTTCCGGAATCGTTCGCAGCCCTGGAAGCGGTCGTCGCCGGGCAGGCGACGGACGCTTCCTGGCAGGCCGTCGCCCCCTTCTGGTACGGCCGCTGGGACGACACGGCACGCGCCCACCAGGCCGTGCAGGACGAGCAGCGCAACGCCGAGGCAGCGGCCGTCTACGCGGCCCCCGGCGCCTTCACCCCGGACACCACGCGTACGGCCCTGGCACGCTTCCGCTCGCCGGTGCTGGTCCTCGCCGGGGAGGCCGACGTGGCGGGCCCGCCCCACGCGATGGCCGAGGTGGCCGCGCTCTTCCCACAGGGCCGGCTGGTGGTCCAGCCCGCGACCGCGCACTTCCCCTGGCTGGACGACGGGGACCGGTTCACGGCGACGGTCGGGGGTTTCCTGGGAGGTTCTTGACCGACCGGGACGGGTGGGCGGGCAGACTCAGTGCTGCAGCGCGCCCGACTGCTCGGGTACGTGAGCAGCGACGACCCGGCCCGCCGAAGCAACCTCCCGACGCCGGTCCACCAGGTGGGCCGCACTCGCCACACCCAGTCCGAGGACAGCCAGCGCCGCCCCGGCAACCGCAGGCGACGTGACCCCGAACCCCGCCGCCAGCGCCAGCCCCCCGATCCAGGCGCCGCCGGCATTCGCCAGGTTGAACGCCGCCTGGTTGGCGGAGGAGGCGAGGGAGGGAGCCGCGGCGGCCTTCTCCATGACCATCAGCTGGAGCGGGGATCCGGTGACGAACGCCGCCATGCCGAGCAGCGCCACGGCGAGGGCCGCGCTCCACTCCGCCCGCATCAGCAGGGGGAACAGAAGCAGTACGGCCACCAGCGAGGCCAGCCCGCCGAACAGCGTGCCCCGCATCGACTGGTCGGCGAGGCGGCCCCCCAGCAGGTTGCCCGCCGTCGCGCCCACGCCGAACAGCGCCAGCAGCACCGTCACGCTGCCCTCGGCGAACCCGGCGGAGTCCGTCAGCATCGGGGTGACGTAGCTGTACGCCGCGAAGAGCGCGCCGAAGCCCGCCACCGTCGTACCGAGGGCCAGCCAGACCGGCAGGGACCGCAGGGCGGCCAGTTCGCCGCGCAGGCCCGTGGCGGGGGCGGCGACGCGGTCGTGCGGGATCAGGAGGGCCAGCGAAGCTATCGCCGCGAGGCCGATCGCGCTCACGCCGAGGAAGGTCGCCCGCCATCCCAGGTGCTGTCCCATCAGCGTGGCGACAGGAACGCCCGCGATGTTGGCGACGGTCAGGCCGAGGAACATCAGCGACACGGAGCGGGCCTTGCGCTCCGGCGCGACCATGTTCGTGGCGACGACCGCGCCCACGCCGAAGAAGGCGCCGTGCGGCAGGCCGCTGAGGAAGCGGGCGGCGAGCAGGGAGTCGTAGCCGGGAGCGAACGCCGAGAGCGCGTTGCCGGCGACGAACAGGGCCATCAGACCGATGAGCACCGTGCGGCGGGACATGCGGGCGGTGAGCGCGGCCAGCAGCGGGGCGCCGATGACGACGCCCAGCGCGTACGCCGAGACCAGATGGCCGGCGGTGGGGATCGAGATGTGCAGGTCGTCCGCGACGTCGGGCAGCAGGCCCATCATCACGAACTCGGTGGTACCGATACCGAAAGCGCCGACGGCCAGTGCGAGCAGGGCCAGGGGCATGAAGGGCCTGTGCCTTTCGAAGTAAGAGAGCGGAGTTCCGTCACCAGTTTATGTTCAACTGCGGAACAAAGTCTCTCGGGCCCAGTATTCCAGCCGGTTACGAGGACGTGTCCACCTTCACACGAGCAGCCACCGGGAAGTGGTCACTGTTCGTGCGCGGCAGCGTCCAGGAGCTCTCCGGCTCGACACCCTTGACCATGATCTGGTCGATGCGCGCCATCGGGAACGACGCCGGCCAGCTGAACCCGAAGCCGCTGCCCGCCGCGCCCTGGGTGGAGCGCAGCTGGGAGGTGACGGCGTTGAGCGAGCGGTCGTTCATCGTGCCGTTCAGGTCGCCGAGCAGCACGACCCGCTGCAGCGTCTCGTGGGCGATGGCCTCGCCGAGCGCGTCGGCGCTCTTGTCCCGCTGCCGGGCGGTGAAACCGGCCTCCACCTTCACCCGCACCGAGGGGAGATGCGCGACGTAGACGGCGATCGGGCCCTTGGGGGTCGTCACGGTCGCGCGCATCGCGCGCTTCCAGCCGAGCTTGATGTCGACGTCCTCGACGTCGGTCATCGGGTACTTGCTCCACAGGCCGACCGTGCCGACGACCGAGTGGTACTTGTACGTGGACGCGAGCGCCTTCTCGTACACCGGGACGGCGGACGCGGGCAGTTCCTCCAGCGCCAGCAGGTCGGCCCCGGACGCGGCGACGTCCTGGGCGGTCGCGGCCGGGTCGGGGTTGTCGGCGTTCACGTTGTGGGTGGCGACCATCAGGTCGCCGCCGGCGGCCGTCCTGTCGGTGAGCAGTCCGCCGAAGAGGTTCAGCCACACGATCGCCGGGAGGAGGATCGTGAGCAGGGCGGTCGCCGACTTCCGGAGCACGCCGAGGACCAGCAGGACCGGGATGGCCAGGCCCAGCCAGGGCAGGAAGGTCTCCGTGAGGCTGCCCAGGTTGCCCACCCGGTTCGGGATGTGCGAGTGCAGCAGCAACACCAGGGCGAGCAGCAGCGCGAAAACGGCGAGGACGATGCCCCGGCGCCAGATGCGTGGATCACCGCGCCAGCCGCCGAACAGGCGGTGCATCAGGCGCCGAAGCCGGGATCCCGGTCGCTCGGGCCCCGAGCCGCCGTTGTCCGTCTCCGTCATGTACGCCTGCTGCGCCATACCGTCTGCCTCACTGCCTGCCGTGCACACCGTCGTTCCCCTGCGTTCATCCGACCCTAGGGGATGATCGACCCTGATCCCGCCGTCCCATGACGGCCGTACGGAAGACGAGGACGAACGAGTCGGCGCCCGGGGTTCCGGTTACCCCCGGGAGCGGCGTGGTCTGTGACGAAACGTGCACATACGTGCTACGAGCCTGTCGAGCTGACGGGTCGTAGGCCTTCCAGGACGGTGTCGACGATCTGTTCCGCGAGTCCTTCGGGCAGATCGTCGTCCGGGCGCATGACGGAGCGCACGAGCATGGGGCCCATGAACATGTCGTTGGCCAGCTCCAGGTCGACGTCCGCCCGCAGTTCGCCGCTCTGCCGTGCGCGGCGCAGCACTTCGAGGGAGAGGGCGCGCCGGGGCGCTATGACGTTGGCGTGGTACGCCGCCCAGATCTTGGGGCTGCTCTTCATCTGGGCGTACACGTTGTGCAGGATCGCCGACGAGCGGCTGGCGAGGCCGCGTTGGCGCAGGGACTCCAGCAGCACGACCAGGTCGTCGCGCAGGGAGGTGCCGGGGAGCACGGGGTCGGGGGGTTCGGCGGCGCGCACGACGTCGACGAACAGCTCCTCCTTTCCGCTCCAGCGGCGGTAGATGGTGGCCTTGCCGACCCCGGCCGTGCGCGCGACGCGCTCGATGGAGAGTTCGGCAAGGGGTACGCCGTCCTCCAGGAGCTTCACGACACCCTCCAGGATGGCGCGTTCCACGGCCTCACTGCGCGGTCGGCCCCGCACGGGCCCGTCCGGCCGGGGCTTGCTGTCGGCAAGGCTCACTCGTCCGTCCTTTCACTGTGCTGCGGGAATTCTCCCGCAACAGCCTCCTTCCCCCGTGGACCAGTCGGTTTCGGTCAGTCCGCGGCTACGACCAACTCCTGTTCCTTCTCGCCCTCCTGACCGACCGGCGGCTTGCCGGGCAGGAAGAGGGCCGTCACCAGGGCGCCGACGAGCGCCACGCCCGTACCGCACAGGGCGGTGACGTGCATGGCGTGCAGGAAGGCGTCGTTGGCGGGGGTGACGAGGGCCCTGCCCGGCGCGCCGAGCTTCTCGGCGACGCCGAGCGTGGCCTCGATGGACTCGCCGGCCGTGTCCCTGAGGCCGGGCGGCAGCAGGCCGAGCTTGCCCTCGATGCCGTTGCGGTACGAGGTGGAGAGCACCGAGCCGAGCACGGCGATACCGAGGGCGCCGCCGACCTGCCGGAAGGTGTTGCTGAGCGCGGAGGCGGAACCGGCCTTCTCGCGGGGCAGGGCCTGCATGATGACGACGGAGGTCGGCGTCATGATGTGCGCCATGCCGGTGCCCATGAGGAAGAAGACGACCTCCAGCACCCAGATCGGCGTGTCGGCCTCGAAGGAGGAGAACGCGGCCAGCGTCGCCGCGATCAGCACCAGGCCCGCGGTGGTCGTGGCCTTGTTGCCGAACCGGTCGACCAGCAGCCGGGCCCGCGGCGCGAAGATCAGCTGGGCGGCGGCCAGCGGGAGCAGCAGCAGACCGGACTGCAGCGGCGAGTAGCCGCGCACGCTCTGGGTGTAGAAGACCGAGAAGAACGTCACGCCCATCAGCGCGAAGAAGACGAGCGCGATGGCGGCCATGGCGGACGAGAACACCTTGTTCTTGAAGTAGGTGACGTCCAGCGACGGGTGGTCGCTGCGCTTCTCGAAGATCACGAAGCCGGTGAGGACGGCGAGACCGGAGACGATGGTCGCCAGCACCTTGGCGTCGGTGAAGTCGGCCAGCTCGCCGCCCTTGATGATGCCGTAGACCAGCAGGACCAGACCGACGACGGACAGGACCACGCCGACGGGGTCGAGCCGGCCCGGCCGGGGGTCGCGCGAGTCGGGCACGAGCCACACCATCAGGGCGAGCGCGATGATCACGATCGGCACGTTGATCAGGAAGACCGAGCCCCACCAGAAGTGGCCGAGGAGGGCGCCGCCGGTGATCGGGCCGATGGCGATGGCGAGGCCGACACCGCCGGCCCAGATACCGATGGCCTTGGGCTGCTCCTCGCGCTCGAAGACGTTCATGAGCACGGCGAGGGTGGCGGGCATCACGAAGGCGGCACCGAGGGCCATCAGGGCACGGTAGGCGATCAGCTGGCCCGGGGAGCCGGACTCGGCGGCCAGGGCCGAGCCGATGCCGAACACGACGAGGCCGCCGAGCAGGACCTTCTTGCGGCCGAGGCGGTCGCCGACGAGGCCGGCGGTGAACAGCAGGCCGGCGAAGACCAGGGTGTAGGCGTTGATCGCCCACTCGATCTCGCTCTGGGTGGCGCCGAGGCCGGTGGGCGCCGGGGTGGAGATGGTCTTGATCGCGACGTTCAGGATCGAGTTGTCGAGCACCACGATGAGCAGGCTCAGCATGAGCACGCCGAGGATCGCCCATCGGCGCCGGTGCACCGCTTCCGGTATCCGGGAGGCAGGGACGGAACTTGTCATGCGTTCGAGCCTACGGCCATTTCAATACGGAACCGTCTCGTATCTTATTCCTTTACCGATGCCTTACACAGCGGGGCCGCAGCCGTGACTCGCCGAAGGGATCACAGGGGGCTCCTCTGGCCCTCACTGGCACGAGGTGCCACCATGGAAGCGATCCGGGGACGCCGTCAGGGCGCCTCGAGATGACTGAAGGAGCCGTTGCCATGACGCAGCTTTCGGCTGCCCAGAACAAGCCTTCCGACGGCAGCAAGGCGCTGTACGGGGGGAAGGGCACCCGCCGCATCACCGTCCGCGACATCGCCCTCGCCAAGGAACGCGGCGAGAAGTGGCCCATGCTCACCGCCTACGACGCGATGACCGCGTCCGTCTTCGACGAGTCCGGGATCCCGGTGATCCTGGTCGGCGACTCGGCGGGCAACTGCCACCTCGGGTACGAGACCACCGTGCCCGTCACCCTCGACGAGATGACCATGCTGTCGGCGGCCGTCGTACGCGGCACCCAGCGCTCCCTGATCGTGGGCGACCTGCCCTTCGGCTCGTACCAGGAGGGTCCGGTGCAGGCGCTGCGCTCGGCGACCCGGCTGGTGAAGGAGGCGGGCGTCGGAGCGGTCAAGCTGGAGGGCGGCGAGCGCTCGCACGAGCAGATCCGGCTCCTCGTCGAGTCCGGCATCCCGGTGATGGCGCACATCGGGCTGACCCCGCAGTCCGTCAACGCGATGGGCTACCGCGTGCAGGGCCGGGGCGAGGAGGCGGCGGCGCAGCTGCTGCGCGACGCGAAGGCCGTGCAGGACGCGGGCGCGTTCGCGGTGGTGCTGGAGCTGGTTCCGGCGGAGCTGGCGGCCGAGGTGACGCGGGTGCTGCACATCCCGACCGTGGGCATCGGCGCCGGGCCGGAGACGGACGCACAGGTGCTGGTGTGGACCGACATGCTGGGGCTGACGTCCGGTCGCGTCCCGAAGTTCGTCAAGAAGTACGCGAACCTGCGTGAGGTCATGGGCAACGCGGTGAAGGAGTTCGCCGAGGACGTCGTCGGGGGGACGTTCCCGCTGGAGGAGCACTCCGTCCATTAGCCATTGCGGCACCACCCTCGGACAGCCCGTCGATCTTCCCCCGTCGACGGGCTGTCCCCTTGTGGGGGCTGATGTCCCTGGGGCTCCGCCCCAGACCCCGCCTATGCCCACCCACCACCCGACTCGGTCGGCTGAAATCAGTGCGACGGCTTGTCGGCACCTTGTCGGTGGCTGTCGGTCAGCTGTAGGTGGTTTGTCGGTGGGGCCTGACACCTTCATGGGCATGACGCGAATCGATGACAACCCCGCCGGCGGGCGTGCCGCCGTGGCCGTTCGGGGACTGGTCAAGCACTACGGCGAGACCAAGGCGCTGGACGGGGTCGACCTGGATGTGCGGGAGGGCACCGTGATGGGGGTGCTCGGGCCGAACGGCGCCGGGAAGACCACCCTCGTACGGATCCTCTCCACCCTGATCACGCCGGACGCCGGGCAGGCCACCGTGGCCGGCTACGACGTCGTACGGCAGCCCCGGCAGCTGCGCCGGGTGATCGGGCTGACCGGGCAGTACGCCTCGGTCGACGAGAAGCTGCCCGGCTGGGAGAACCTCTACATGATCGGGCGGCTGCTCGACCTCTCCCGCAAGGACGCCCGCGCCCGCGCCGACGAGCTGCTGGAGCGGTTCTCGCTGACGGAGGCCGCCAGGCGCCCGGCGAGCACGTACTCCGGCGGTATGCGGCGGAGGCTGGACCTGGCCGCATCGATGATCGGCCGGCCGGCCGTCCTGTACCTGGACGAACCGACCACCGGGCTCGACCCGCGCACCCGCAACGAGGTGTGGGACGAGGTCAAGGCGATGGTCGGTGAGGGGGTCACCGTGCTGCTCACCACCCAGTACATGGAGGAGGCCGAGCAGCTCGCCTCCGAGCTGACCGTCGTGGACCGCGGGAAGGTCATCGCGAACGGCGGCATCGAGGAGCTGAAGGCCAGGGTCGGCGGGCGCACGCTGCGCGTGCGGCCGTTGGACCCGCTGCAGCTGCGGCCCCTCGCCGCCATGCTGGACGAGCTGGGCATCACCGGGCTCGCGGCCACCACCGTGGACCCCGAGTCCGGGACGCTGCTGGTGCCGATCCTCAGCGACGAGCAGCTGACCGCCGTGGTCGGCGCGGTCACCGCGCGCGGCATCACGATCTCCTCCATCACCACCGAACTGCCCAGCCTGGACGAGGTGTTCCTGTCCCTCACCGGCCACCGTGCCGGTGCCCCGCAGGACGCCGCGCCCGCCGACACCCGCGAGGAGGTCGCCGTATGAGCGCCGCCACTCTGACCCCGACCGCCGCTGCGTCGAAGGGCGACACGCCCATCCCGCTGCGCGCCCACCTGCGCCACACCGGCGCGCTCATCCGCCGCAACCTGCTGTGGATCCGGCAGGACCCGGAGTCGATGTTCGACGCCATCCTGTTCCCGGTCATCTTCACCCTGCTGTTCGTGTACGTCTTCGGCGGCTCCATCGGGCAGTCCCTGGGCGGCGGTCAGGACCGGTACGTGCAGTACGTCGTGCCCGGCCTGATGGCCATGATGGGCATGAACATGGCCCAGGGCGTGGGCACCGGCTTCAACCAGGACTTCAACTCCGGCGTCATGGACCGCTTCCGGTCCCTGCCGATCGGACGCGGCTCCGTGCTGTTCGCCAAGATCGCGGTGGAGCTGATGCGGATGCTCTTCGCGACCGTCGTGCTCATGATCGTCGGCGTGCTCGTGGGCTTCCACATCACCAACTGGCCGGGGCTGCTCGCCTCGGTGGGCCTGTCCGCGCTGTTCGGCTCTGCCCTGATGTGGGTGTTCCTCACCCTCGGCGTGGTGATGAAGAGCGCGCAGTCCGTGCAGGCCATGGGCTTCCTGGTGCTGATGCCGCTGCAGTTCGGCTCGTCGATCTTCGCGCCGACCGCCTCGATGCCGGGCTGGCTGCAGAACTTCACCGACTACAACCCGCTGTCCGCCCTGGCGGACGCCGCACGCGGCCTGATGGTCGGCGGACCGGTCGCACACGGCCTGTGGGTGACCCTGGTCTGGTCGGCCGGCCTCACCGCGGTGATGGCCCCGGTCGCGATCCACAAGTTCCGCACGAAGAGCTGACGCACGAAGAGCAGACGTACGAAGAGCCGACGCTCAGCGGCTCACAGCAGGGCGGTGGCCTCCGCGAGGGAGAGGCCGCCGCCCTCGGCGTACGCGGCCGCGTACGCGGGGCCGTCGAGCGTCTCGCGGATCCGGGACTCGGTCAGCTCGTACGTCCGGCGCTCCACACCGGAGGAGACGTGCTCGGCCGGGAGCAGGGCGTCCGCGGCGGCCAGGCAGCGGGCGGCGTCCGCGGCGCGGGTGCCGCCGTCCACGCTCGCCAGGGCCATCGCCCCGATGGTGAGGCAGATGGAGCCCAGATGCGGGGTGACCACCTGGGACAGCGGATCGTCGGCGCGCTGCAACGCCGTGCGGACGCGGTCCAGGGACTCCTCGGAGCGGCGGTCCAGGGCGTCCAGCCAGGCCTCCTGAGCGAGGATCATGGCGTCGAAGACGACGAAGTGGGCGATCGTGAACTCTTCGCGCAGCAGCCGGAGTTGCTCGCGCGCCTCCTCGGTGCGCTCGGTCAGGCCGAGCCGGGCGGCGAGGAAGAGCCGGGCGGCCGGCATCGCCTCGTTGACGGCGCCCTCCTGGCGGGCGATGACGTCCCGCAGCATGCGTTCGCCGCGTTCGGCGTCGCCCCCCTCCAGGAGCACGCTGCCGAGCCGGGCGCTGAGCACGGCCATCTGGGCGCGGGCGCCGAGGCGTTCGGCGTGGACGATGGCCGCCTCGTAGTCGGCGGCGGCCGCGCGGTAGGCGCCCGTACGCTCGTTGGCCTCGCCGCGCGCGGACAGCGCCTCGGCGATGCCCCACTGGTCGCCGAGGCGGCCGTAGATCTCCAGGGCCTCGTCGGCGTCGCGGGTCGCGTCGCCCGCCCAGGCGGTGCGGTTGGCCAGCAGGTTGGCGCGCAGCTGCAGGGCGCCGGCCAGCTCCCACTCGAAGCCGGGGGTGTCCCGGCAGGTCCGTATGGTGGCGTCGGAGATCGTGCGCATCCGGTCCGCGCCGTCGGTGAGGATGACGGCGTAGAACCATATGGCGCCCGGGGCGCGGCAGGTCTGCGGCAGGCCGGGCTCGTAGACCTGGGCCATGACCCGCAGCTTGGCCTGTGCCTCGGGGGTCTGCCAGCTGTTGATCTCGGTGTCCATGCAGGCGAGATGGGCGAGGTGGACGCCTCGCCGGGCCTCGGCGAGGAGTTCGCCGGTGAACGGGGGCGGGGTGTCGGTGCAGCGCTCCCAGACCGGGAGGGCGGGGCGGGCCGGCTCGGCGAACGGGTCGGGGCCGAGGGCCATGGCCTCCTCGCACCAGGTGCGGCACTCGAGGCGCAGGTCGCGCATCTGCCAGTACCAGACCAGGGACAGCACCAGGCTGAGCGCCTCCTGCTCGTCGCCGAGGGCGACGGCGTGCCGCAGGGCGGTGCGCAGGTTCTCGTACTCCAGCTGGAACCTGTCGATGGCGGCGCGCTGTTCGCCGCCGCGCAGCAACGGGTCGGTGGTGCGGGCGAGTTCGCGGTAGTACGTCAGATGGGCGCGCTCGGCCTCGGCCCGGAGCCCGGTCTCGTCCAGCCGTTCGGCCGCGTACTCGGCGACCGTCTCCAGCAGCCGGTAACGCATCCCGCCGTCCGCCGACGGGGAGGCGACGACCAGGGACTTGTCCACCAGGGAGCCGAGCGCGTCCAGGGCTGAGCGGCCTCGGGATGCGGGGGCGTGCTCCACATCCCCGAGGCCGCTCAGCGGGCCGCACACACCCTCGGCGGCGGCCAGGTCGCAGCCGCCCGCGAAGAGCGACAGGCGGCACAGGACGTCCCGTTCCTCCGCGTCGAGCAGGTCCCAGGACCAGTCCACGACGGCGCGCAGGGTCTGCTGGCGGGGCAGCACCGTGCGGCTGCCACTGGTGAGCAGCCGGAAGCGGTCGTCCAGCCGGTCGGCTATCTGGCGCGGGGTCAGCATGCGCAGGCGGGCGGCCGCCAGCTCGATGGCGAGAGGCAGCCCGTCCAGTCGCCGGCAGATCTCGGCACAGGCCTCGGGGTCTTCCTCCAGGCGGAATCCGGACCGGGCCGCCGCACCCCGGTCGGCGAACAGCCGCAGCGCGACCGGTTCGGGCAGCGGCTCCACGGGTCGCACCAACTCCCCGGGCACGCCGAGCGGTTCGCGGCTGGTGGCGAGCACGGTCAGCTGCGGGCAGCGGGCCAGCAGCCGCTCGGCCAGCCGGGCGGCCGCCTCGACGACGTGCTCGCAGTTGTCGAGGATCAGCACCATCCGGCGGCGGGCGCAGTACTCCACGAGCCGGTCGACCGGGTCGTCCACGTCGGTGATCGCGCGCATGGCCTCGACGCCGGCGCCGTGCAGCACGGTCTCGCGGGCGCCGATCGCGGTCAGCACGGCCTGCGGCACGGCGTCCGGGTCGTCGACGGGTGCCAGTTCGGCCAGCCACACCCCGTCCCGGGCGGTGTGCCGTACGGCCTCGGCGGCCTCCTGGGACAGCCGGGTCTTGCCCGCTCCGCCGGGCCCGAGCAGGGTGACCAGCCGGGCGGCCGCGAGGTCGGCGCCGATGGCCGCGATGTCGGCCTCCCGGCCGACGAAGGAGGTGAGCCGGGCGGGCAGGTTGCCGAGGGCGGCGGGCGGCGCGGGCTGCGGCTCCCGCTCGGCCTCGGTGAGCAACGCTGCGTGCAGGGTGCGCAGTTCGGGGCCGGGGTCGGAGCCGAGCCGGTCCGCGAGGAGCTGTCGTACGTCCTCGTAGGCGGCCAGCGCCTGGGCCGGGCGGCCCGCGTCGCGCAGTGCGCGCAGCCGCAGCGCCTGGAGCGGCTCGTCCAGGGGATGGCTGTCGCACAGCGCGGCCAGCTCGGGCAGGGACTGCTCGGCGTGGCCGAGGGCGAGGGCGGCGGTGTGCCGGGCGCGCAGGGCGTCCAGGCGGCGGGTCTCCCAGCGGGCCGCGTCGGCGGTGTGGTCGGGCAGGTCGGCGAGGGCGGGCCCGTGCCACAGGGCGAGCGCGTCGTCCAGGACGGCGGCGGCCTTGGCGGGGTCGCCGTCGGCCAGGGCGCCGAGGCCCTCACCGGTCAGCCGGTCGAACCGGCCCAGGTCCACGTCGTCGGGGGCGGCGGCGAGCCGGTAGCCGCCCTCGGCGGAAGCGACCGCGTCGGCGCCGAGGGCCCTGCGCAGCCGGCCGACCAGCGCCTGCAGCGCGCCCGTGGCGTCGGCGGGCGGCTCGGCCCCCCACACCTCGTCCACCAGCAGATCGGTCGGGACGGTCCGGCCGGCCCGCAGCGCGAGCACGCTCAGCAGGGCACGCAGGCGCGCCCCGCCGACCGGGACGGGCGTGCCGTCGGGGCGGAGTGCCTGGGTGGGGCCGAGGAGGCGGTAGCGCACGGGGTTCATTGTCTCCGGAGCGGTCGGTACGGGTCACCGGGTTCAGGCGGCGTGCCGCCCGGGACCGCCGGGGTCGTCCGGGATTTCCAGGGTGACGAGGACGCCGACGGCGCGGCGGACGCGGTACGGGACCTGGCGCGGAGGCTGTTCCTCCTCCTCGAAGCCCCCGAACCACTTCGGACACTTGTCGACGGGCTCCAGAGTCCGTGCGCCGGGCACCGGCTCCAGTCTGCGCCCGGTCGACCGGAAGATCACCGTGCCGGGCTCCGCGTCGGCGAGCTCGGCGGGTTGCGTGGCGCGCGGGTCGTGGTGGGCGGCGTACTCCTGGTGCACCACGTCGATGGAGCGTACCCGGCCGACGGTCTTCTGCTTCGGGCCGCCGTGGTTCTCCACCCACGCCTCGGCGCCGTACGTGTGGCCGCCCCGGGCTTCCTCCTCGTCGACGGCGACCAGTCGCCAGCCGACTTCCTGGCCCACGCCGAACGGCCTGCCGCAGCACTCCATCTGCCAGTCCTCGTAGAACACCCTCATCTGTGCCATTCCCCCACCCTCCTGGAACCGGACGGCCACCGCGAGACGTTTTCCTCCCGAGTTCCCGGCCGGTACGGTCGGCCTCCCGACCGTACCCGCCCACAGGAGCCGCTCATGACGACCGCCACCACCCGCCACGGCGAGCGCCGGATCAGCCCCGTGTTCGTCGGGATCCTGGCCGTCACGGCGGTGACCGGCTGGGCCACCTGGACCGGGTTCGCCGAGCAGCCGGGTATCGCGGTGTTCCTGTTCGTGACGGCGGCCTGGATCGTCTCCCTGTGCCTGCACGAGTACGCGCACGCGCGCACCGCCCTGCACAGCGGGGACATCACGGTCGGCGCGAAGGGCTACCTGACGCTGAACCCGCTGAAGTACACGCACGCGCTGCTGAGCATCGTGCTCCCGGTGCTGTTCGTGATCATGGGCGGGATCGGCCTGCCGGGCGGTGCGGTCTTCATCGAGCGGGGCCGCATCCGGGGCCGCTGGCGGCACAGCCTGATCTCGGCGGCGGGCCCGCTGACGAACGTGCTGTTCGCGGCGGTGTGCACGGCGCCCTTCTGGTTGCACGCGCTGGACGGGGTGCCCCGCGACTTCCGGTACGCGCTGGCGTTCCTCGCCCTGCTCCAGGTGACGGCGGCGATCCTGAACTTCCTGCCGGTGCCGGGCCTGGACGGGTACGGGGTGCTCGAGCCGTGGCTGTCGTACCAGGTGAAGCGGCAGGTGGAGCCGTTCGCGCCGTTCGGACTGCTGTTCGTGTTCGCACTGCTGTGGGTGCCGTCGATCAACAGCGTGTTCTTCGACGCGATCGACGCGATCCTGCGCGGTCTGGGCATCGACGACTTCAACCGCTACTGCGGCCAGGAGCTCTACCGCTTCTGGCGCGGCACCCCGGAGATCTGCACGATCAGCCCGTGACCGACTTCTGCTGCGCCGCGGCGGCCCGGCCGCGCTTGACGTAGTACCAGGTCATGTTGGACGACAGGCCCGCCAGCAGCACCCAGACGATCCCCAGCCAGCTGCCCTGGGCGAACGAGACGACCGCGGCGGCCACGGCGAGGAGGCAGACGACGAGGGTGTAGAGAGCGATGCGGGGCATGGGGGTCGGCTCCTTGCGGGGGACACTGCTACGACGACCAGTGTCCCCCATGCCCTCAGACGTCCGTGACGCGGAGCCCGGCGTGTGCCTTGTAGCGGCGGTTGACGGAGATCAGGTTCGCCACCAGTGACTCGACCTGGTGGGCGTTGCGCAGGCGGCCCGCGAAGATGCCGCGCATGCCGGGGATGCGTCCGGCCAGTGCCTGGACGAGCTCCACGTCGGCGCGCGCCTCGCCCAGCACCATCACGTCGGTGTCGATCTCCTCGATGTCCGGGTCCTGGAGCAGCACGGCCGACAGGTGGTGGAAGGCGGCGGCGACCCGGGAGTCCGGCAGCAGGGCGGCGGCCTGCTGCGCCGCGCTGCCCTCCTCCGGCTTCAGCGCGTAGGCGCCCTGCTTGTCGAAGCCGAGCGGGTTCACACAGTCGACGACGAGCTTGCCCGCCAGCTCCTCGCGCAGGGACTCCAGCGTCTTGCCGTGGCCGTCCCACGGTACGGCGACGATCACGATGTCGCTGCGGCGCGCGGTCTCGGCGTTGTCGGCGCCCTCGACGCCGTACCCCAGCTCCTCGGCGGCGGCCTGGGCGCGCTCGGTGGCGCGCGAGCCGATGATCACCTTCTGGCCGGCCCGGGCGAGCCGGTAGGCGAGGCCCTTGCCCTGCGGGCCGGTGCCGCCGAGCACGCCGACGACCAGCCCGGAGACGTCGGGCAGGTCCCAGGGGTCCTTGGCGGGGGCCTTCGCGGGAGTCTGTGCGCTGTCGGTAGAGGTCATGGGCCGACTCTAGTGCCCCGGCAGGCAACGTTCGCCCGTCAAGGAGCGGCGTCCGGTGCGTGCTCTCGGCGTGCCGGCCGGAAGTCCTCGTACTGGACGTACTTGGGCTTTCGGCCGGTGCGGCGAGAGGGCGTGCCGGGCGTCGCGACGGGGCGAACGTTGCCTGTCGGGGCACTGGTCCGTGGGGCGGGCGGCACCGGGTCAGGTGAGCCGCGTCACGGGCACCCGGCGGAAGGTGATGGTCTCGTAGGCGCTGAAGTCCCCTGTCTCGTAAAGGAGTCCGACCGTGCCCCGGTCGATGCGGACCAGGTCGGAGTAGGCGGCGGGCAGTCCGTCGACGGAGAGGGCCTTGCGCCAGGTGGTGCCGCCGTCGCCGGAGGCGCGGATGGTCATCAGGGCACGGGCGGCGGGGTCCGCCGGGGCGGAGAAGAGCAGCAGGTCGGGATCGCGGAGCTGCAGGACGGAGGCCTCGCAGACCGGGGTGGTGAGCCCGGCCTGCGGGCGGAAGGGCTTGACCAGCGTCCTGCCGCCGTCCTTGGAGTGGGCGTCGGCGCGGTTGCCGGGCGAGGGCGAGTCGTTGCGGGTGTTGAAGTAGACGCGGCCGTCGGGGAGTTCGGCGGCGGTGGTCTCGTTCACGTTGATGTAGCCGTCGGTGTTCTCGTCCAGGTAGCCGAGGAACCAGGTCTCGCCGCGGTCGTCGCTGAGCAGGCAGTGGCCGCTGTTGTACCTGGCCTCGGCGCCGGTGTCGGTGCCGGTGGGCGGCAGGGTGTGGTTGCCGGGGACGAGCACACGGCCGGAGCGGAGCTGGAGGGCGTGGCCGGGGGTGGTGGCGTACCAGCGCCAGCCGGGCTTCTTCACCTGCGCGGTGATCTCCTTCGGCTCGGACCAGGTCGCGCCGTCGTCGTCGCTGTGCTGCACCCACACCCGGCGGCCGTCGGCGTCGCCGATCCGGCCGCGCAGGATGGCGGCCTCGGTGGCGTCGGCCGCGGCACGCACGTGCACGAGCAGGATCCGGCCGGTGTCGAGGACGACCGGGGCGGGGTTGCCGGCGAGGTTCTTCCCGTTGCTCGCGGCGATCTTCAGCGGGCCCCAGGTACGACCGCCGTCCGTGGACCGCTTCAGCACGATGTCGATGTGCCCGTGGTCGGCGGCGGAGTCGACCCGCCCCTCGCAGAAGGCGAGCAGCGTGCCCTTGCCTGATGCGACGACGGCCGGGATACGGAAGCCGGCGTAGCCCTCCTGGCCGGCACGGAAGGGGACGGACACATCGGTCATGGGGGGCGGCTCCTCACGCAGAAACGGACGGTGACGGGCCGTCAACATCCCCAGGTTGGGCGAATTCGGGGTGAACTCCGCGTCACGAGTGACCGGCTGGGGCAGGATGCGGTCGCATGGACGCCGTACGGGTCGCGCTGCTGCGCGAAGTGCTCGCCGGGACCGAGTGGTTGGGGGCCACCCGGCGGTTCGCGGGCATGTTGCGCGGGTCCGTGGTGGCGCACGGGGGCGGGCTGCTGCTGGTGGGCACGCCCGCGTACGAGCCCTGGCATCTGGCCGCGCATCTGGTGGACGAGGCGGCCTGGTCCGGCACTCCGGAGCTGGCTCCGACCCTCGTACGACACCACGCGCGCCCCTCCGATCCCGCGCACCTCGCGGTCGGACCCGGTCGGATCGAGGAGGCACGGCGCGGCGAGACCCTGCTCGTGGTCGCCCCCGAGGAGCCGGCGGAGCTGCTGGAGCGGGTGCACGCGGCTCGGCGGGCCGGGGTCACGGTGCTGGCCCTCGGTGCGGGCGGGCCCGAGCTGTCCGCGATGGCCCACGACACGCTGGCCGTACCCGAGGGGGCGGAGCTGGACCTGGACAGCGTGCAGCACCTGGTAAGCGCAGCGGCCGGCGAAAACGGAGGCGGGGCCTCTCCGAGGGTTCGGCGGGGTTTCCGTGACCGTCTGTCGAGACTGGCGGAAATCCTGACGGCACCGCCGGCTGCCCCCTGGTGATTGCCCGCCCACCCGCCTGACTCGGTCGGCTGAAATTCGCTCTACCGAAGGCAGGTTGTCACCCGAGACGGGCGAGCGAGTGAGCGAGTGGGGAGACCGATCTGGCCCCCTCCCAGCCAACCGAGACGGCCGGTGAGCGGGAAAAGAAGTTGCCCCCGGCTCCCCCCGAGCCGAGCATGCCGCAGTGGCTTCAGCTCTCCTCCCCGACCTCGCCCCCTGGAAGGCCTCCGCCGACTTCCGCAGACTCTGGGCATCCGGTCTGATCAGCAACTTCGGCAGCTTCCTGACCTTCGTCGCCCTGCCGGTCCAACTGAAGGACCTCACCGGCTCGGCCGCGGCCGTGGGCGCGATCGGAGCGGTGGAACTGATCCCCCTCATCGTCTTCGGCCTGTACGGCGGCGCCCTCGCAGACGCCCTCGACAAGCGCCTGCTGATCGTGTGGACGGAGGCCGGCCAGGGCCTGCTCAGCGCCGCCCTGCTGGTCAACGCCCTGCTGCCCGGCCCCGCCGTCTGGCCGCTCTACCTCATCGCCGCCCTCTCCTCCGCCCTGGTCTCGGTGCAGCGCCCCGCCCTGGACTCCCTGCTCCCCCGGATCGTCGCCCACGACGACCTCCCCGCGGCGTCCTCCCTGAACTCCCTGCGCTGGACGGTCGGCGGAGTGGCCGGCCCGGCGGTCGCGGGCGTGGTCGTCGCCTACGCGGGCCTCGGCTGGGCCTACGCCGCCGACCTGCTGACGTTCGCCGTGTCCCTGCTGTTCGTCGTCCGCATCGCCCCCTCCCCCGCCGCATACGAGGCCGCGAGACCGGACCTGCGGGCCATCGCCGAGGGCGCCCGCTACGCCTGGAGCCGCAAGGAACTCCTCGGCACCTACATCGTCGACCTCGCCGCGATGTTCCTGGCCATGCCCCTCGCCGTCCTGCCGTTCCTCGCCGACGAGCTGCACGCCGAGTGGGCGCTCGGCCTGATGTACGCGGCCGTCCCGCTGGGCGCGATGGTGGTCGGCCTGACCAGCGGCTGGACCTCCCGGGTGCACGGGCACGGACGCATGGTGGTGCTGTCGGCCGCGCTGTGGGGCGTGGCGATCGCGGCCGCGGGAGTCGTCGGCAACGTGTGGCTGGTGCTGCTGCTCCTGACCGTCGCCGGCGGCTGCGACATGGTCAGCGGGGTCTTCCGGGCCGCGATGTGGAACCAGACGATCCCCGACGAGCTGCGCGGCCGCCTCGCCGGCATCGAACTGCTGTCGTACTCGGTGGGCCCGACGCTGGGCCAGGTCCGCTCGGGCGGGGTCGCCGCGTGGGCGGGCGTACGCACGTCCGTGTGGTCGGGCGGACTGCTGTGCGTGGGCGCGATGGGGCTGCTGGCCCTGTGTCTGCCGGGACTGATGACCTACGACGCCCGGACCAACGAGCACGCGGTGCGGCAGCGCGAGCAGCGCACCGTCACCGCACCCACGCAGGTGTGATCAGTCCTGGTCGGCGTCCTGGTCACCGCGTGCCGAGGCGTCGTGCCAGCGGGGGTCGGTGTCCCACTCCAGGTTGCGCTCGGCCGCCGTCTCCATGGCGTGCTGGGCCTCCGCCCGGGAGGCGTACGGCCCGAAGCGGTCCTTGCCCGGGCACTCCGGGCCCTCTTCGACCTTCTTGTGCTCCAGGCAGTAGTACCACTCGCCCGGCTTGCCGACGGTGCGCTTCTTGAACAGGGCCATGGACAGCTCCTCTCGCCACGGACATGTTCCCCCATGCCCGCTGGTTAGACTCGCTGGCATGTCTGGCCAGTCGCTGCTCGTACCAGGGGAGCTGTCTCCCACCCGTTCGGTACCCGGAAACATCCGTCGCCCCGAGTACGTCGGCAAGCCCGCGCCGACGCCGTACACCGGACCGGAGGTGCAGACCCCCGAGACCGTCGAGGCGATGCGCGTCGCCGGCCGTATCGCCGCGCAGGCGATGGCGGAGGCCGCGAGGATCATCGCGCCGGGTGTGACCACCGACCAGCTGGACAAGGTCGCCCACGAGTACATGTGCGACCACGGGGCCTACCCGTCCACGCTCGGCTACCGCGGCTTCCCGAAGTCGCTGTGCACCTCGGTCAACGAGGTCATCTGCCACGGCATCCCGGACTCGACGGTCCTCAACGACGGCGACATCGTCAACCTGGACGTGACGGCGTACATCGGCGGGGTGCACGGCGACAACAACGCCACGTACCTCGTCGGTGCCGTGGACGAGGAGTCGCGGCTGCTGGTGGAGCGGACCCGGGAGTCACTCAACCGGGCGATCAAGGCGGTCCGGCCGGGCCGGCAGATCAACGTCATCGGCCGGGTCATCGAGTCGTACGCCAAGCGCTTCGGCTACGGGGTCGTACGGGACTTCACCGGGCACGGCATCAGCTCGTCCTTCCACTCGGGCCTGATCATCCCGCACTACGACAGCCCGCACGCGACGACCGTCATGCAGCCCGGCATGACCTTCACCATCGAGCCGATGCTGACGCTGGGCACGCACGAGTACGACATGTGGGACGACGGCTGGACGGTCGTGACCAAGGATCGCAAGCGGACGGCCCAGTTCGAGCACACGCTGGTCGTGACGGACACAGGTGCGGAGATCCTCACCCTGCCGTAACCCACCGCCGCCCTCCCCCGGCCCGCAGCCCGCCCTGACCGCCAGGGCGGGCTTTTCTCTGCCCCGATGCCTTTCCGACAGCCTGTCGGTAAACTTACCGACAGCAGGTCGGCAAACCGAGGAGAGCCCATGGAGTCGTTCTCGTCCCTCATCCGCACGGCGTCCCACGAGCAGCACGTGGAGGCGGAGACGTCGACGTTCATGAGCGACCTGCTCGGCGGCCGGCTGTGCGTGACCGCGTACGCCCGTTACACGGAGCAACTGTGGTTCGTGTACGAGGCGCTGGAGAGCGCGGCCGAGCGGCTGGCGGCGGATCCGGTGGCGGGGCCGTTCGTACGCCCCGAGCTGTTCCGGCTGGCCGCGCTGGAGCGGGACCTGGCGCATCTGCGGGGGTCCGGCTGGCGGGCGGGACTGAGCGCCCTCCCGGCGACGCGGGCGTACGCGGACCGGGTGCGGGAGTGCGCCGGGCGCTGGCCGGGCGGGTACGTCGCCCATCACTACACCCGCTACCTCGGCGACCTCTCCGGCGGGCAGATCATCCGCGACCGGGCGGAGAAAGCATGGGGCTTCGCCAGGAAGGGCGACGGGGTCCGCTTCTACGTGTTCGAGGGGATCGCCAACCCGGCGGCCTTCAAGCGTGACTACCGGGACCTGCTGGACGGCGTCACCGCGGACGACCTGGAGAAGCAGCGGATCGTGGCGGAGTGCAAGAAGGCGTTCACGCTGAACACCTCCGTCTTCCGGGCCCTGGGCGAGGAGTTCCCGCTGAGCGCCTAACGCTCCAGGAAGACCCGCCCCCCGATCTCCACCCATCCGTGCGGCTGAGGTGCCGTGAGGATCTGGGACCCCTTGCCCTGCGTGATGTTCAGCGCCCGCCCCAGCCGGTCGGTGAGGAGCAGCGCGGCCGCGCCGGTCGCCTCGTCCTCCTCGATCCCGTCGCCGCGCCCGGGGAAGCCGCGGGCGCGGATCCGGCCGGCCGCCTCGTCCTCCCACGCCCAGGCGTAGACCCACTCGCCGGGCGACGGCACGTCGAGGGCATCGACCTCGGCGGCGGTGGGGTACTGGCGCAGGGTGCGCGGCGGCGCCCACTCCGCGCGGGCCTCGATCCAGCTGAACTCGCCGTCCAGCCGGGCACCCACCACCCCGGCGGGCGTGACCAGTTCGGGCACGTCCAGCAGCCAGGCCGCACCGACGCACGGATAACCGGCGAAGGGCAGCCGCAGGGTGGGGGTGTAGATGTCGATCACCCCGCGCTCGGGGTCGTCCACGAACACGGTCTCGCTGAAGCCTAGCTTCGCGGCGAACTCCTGCCTCTCGCTCCGCTCGGGCAGCACCGATCCGTCCCGGACGACACCGAGTTCGTTGCCGTAGCCGCCATTCGGCGCACAGAACACGCGGAGCACGTCGTAATCAGTCACTCCGGAATTGAAACATCGCGGCACCGGTGAACTCACCCTTGACCATCTCTTTACTTTTCCTTGGGGTCCCTTTTGAGCCGTCGAGATCAAGCCGTGCCTGTGAGATTTCCGTGAGAGCTGAATCACGACCCGGGCGGGTAGTGGTGAGGTAAGCCTCATGTAAGTTAGGCCAGCCTCACCACACCGTTCCCGCTTGGAGCCTGCATGCGAGCCGTCCGACTCACCGTCACCGCTGCCGCCACCGTGGCCGCTCTGACCGCCCTCTCGGCGTGCACGGCAAAAAGCGACGCCAAGGACGGTGACGCGATCCAGGTGACCGCCGCCGACTCGAAGTGTGAGACCTCCGCCAAGTCGGTCCCGGCCGGGCAGGTCACGCTGAAGATCGAGAACAAGGGCTCGAAGGCCACCGAGGTCGAGATCCTGTTCCCGGACGACCGGATCGTCTCCGAGAAGGAGAACATCGGCCCGGGCACCAAGTACACGCTGACCGCCGAGGTCAAGGCGGGCTCGTACGAGATCGCCTGCGTCCCGGGCATGAAGGGCAAGGGCGTCCGGCAGAAGCTCACGGTCACCGGCTCCGGCAAGGCCGCCGAGCGGGACCCGCAGCTGGACAAGGCGGTCGCCGACTACCGCGCCTACGCCCAGGAGCAGGCCGACGCCACGCTGCCGCTCGTCGAGACCTTCGTGAAGGCGGTCAAGGACGGCGACGTCGAGGCCGCCAAGAAGGCGTACGCCCCCTCCCGCCTCGGCTGGGAGCGCACCGAGCCGGTCGCCGAGTCCTTCGGTGACATCGACCCGAAGGTCGACGTCCGCGAGGACGGCCTGGAGGACGGTCAGAAGTGGACCGGCTGGCACCGCCTGGAGAAGGCCCTCTGGGCGGACAAGAAGATCGGGGCCGAGGAGAAGACCCTCGCCGACCAGCTGGTGACCGACCTCAAGGACTGGCAGGGCCGGGTCGGCAAGGCCGAGATCACCCCGACCTCCATGGCCAACGGCGCCAAGGAGCTGCTCGACGAGGTCGCCACCGGCAAGGTCACCGGCGAGGAGGAGCGCTACTCGCACACCGACCTGGTCGACTTCAAGGGCAACGTCGAGGGCGCGCAGAAGTCGTACGAGCTGCTGAAGCCGGTCGCCTCGAAGAACGACGCCGCGCTGACCAGCGAGCTGGACAAGCAGTTCGCGGCACTGAACACGCTGCTCGACAAGTACCGCACGGACAAGAACTCGTACGACTTCACCTCGTACGACAAGGTCGGCAAGGACGAGCAGAAGCAGCTCTCGGACGCGGTGAACGCGCTCGCCGAGCCGCTGTCCAAGCTCGCCGCCGCGGTTGTGAAGTAAGGGGAGGAACGTCATGACCGAGACCCAGGAAAGCCAGGACAGCCAGAGCGGCTCCTCCCCCTCGCGCCGTGCGCTGATCGGCTGGGGCGGTGCCGGCCTCGCGCTCGGTGCCGCCGCGGCCGGCGGTGCCGTGGCGGCGGCCAAGGCGGGCAACGACGTGGAACCGGCCGCCGCCGAGGTGGGCGCGGCCGTGGAGTTCCACGGCGCCCACCAGGCCGGCATCGCCACGCCGGTGCAGGACCGGCTGCACTTCGCCGCGTTCGACGTGAAGACCGAGGACCGCGCCGAGTTCGTGCAGATGCTGAAGGACTGGACCGAGGCCGCGCGCCGGATGACCGCCGGGAAGGCGGTCGGTGAGGGCGCGTACGGCGGGCTCGCCGAGGCGCCGCCGGACGACACCGGTGAGGCCCTGGGTCTGAAGCCCTCGCGGCTGACGCTCACCATCGGCTTCGGACCGTCGTTCTTCGACAGGTTCGGGCTGTCCGGCAAGCGGCCCGAGGCGCTGGTCGACCTGCCCAAGTTCCCGGGCGACAACCTCGACAGGACGCGCACCGACGGTGACCTGTGCGTCCAGGCCTGCGCGGACGACCCGCAGGTCGCCGTGCACGCCATCCGCAACCTGGCCCGCATCGGCTTCGGCAAGGTCGCCATCCGCTGGTCCCAGCTCGGCTTCGGCAAGACCTCGTCGACCACTCCGGACGCCCAGACGCCCCGCAACCTCATGGGGTTCAAGGACGGCACCCGCAACATCGCGGGCACCGAGACGGACCGGCTGAAGAAGTTCGTGTGGGTCGGCGAGGGCGACGGCACGAAGTGGATGACCGGTGGGTCGTACCTGGTCGCCCGGCGCATCCGGATGAACATCGAGACCTGGGACCGGACCTCGCTGCAGGAGCAGGAGGACGTCTTCGGTCGCGACAAGGGCGAGGGCGCCCCGGTCGGCAAGGTCAAGGAGCACGACAAGCCGTTCCTGAAGGCGATGAAGCCGGACGCGCACGTGCGCCTCGCGCACCCCGACTCCAACAACGGGATCACGATCCTGCGCCGCGGCTACTCCTTCACGGACGGCACGGACGGCCTCGGCCGCCTCGACGCGGGTCTGTTCTTCCTGGCCTACCAGCGTGACGTGCGCAAGGGGTTCATCCCGCTGCAGCGACAGCTGTCGGCCAAGGACGCGCTCAACGAGTACATCCAGCACGTGGGTTCGGCCGTCTTCGCCGTCCCGCCCGGCGTCCGGGGCAAGGACGACTGGTGGGGCCGCACGCTGTTCTCCGAGGAGGCGTAGCCGTGTTCTCCAACTACCTGATCGGCCTGCGCGAGGGCCTGGAAGCGTCGCTCGTCGTCTGCATCCTCATCGCCTACCTGGTGAAGACGGATCGCAGGGACGCCCTGAAGCCGATCTGGATCGGCATCGGCATCGCGGTCGCCATCGCGATGGGCTTCGGCTGCGCCCTCGAATTCGGCTCGCAGGAGCTGACGTTCGAGGCGCAGGAGGCGCTGGGCGGTTCGCTGTCCGTCGTCGCCGTCGTCCTGGTGACCTGGATGGTGTTCTGGATGCGGCGCACCGCCCGGCACCTGAAGTCCGAGCTGCACGGCAAGCTGGACGCGGCCCTCGCCATGGGCACGGGCGCGCTGGTCGCCACCGCGTTCCTGGCCGTCGGCCGGGAGGGCCTGGAGACCGCCCTGTTCGTGTGGGCCTCGGTGCACGCGGCGAGCGACGGCACCCCGCGCCCGCTGATCGGCGTGGCGCTCGGCCTCGCCACGGCGGTCGTCCTCGGCTGGCTGTTCTACCGGGGCGCGCTGAAGATCAACCTGGCCAAGTTCTTCACCTGGACCGGCGGCATGCTGGTCGTGGTCGCGGCGGGCGTGCTCGCGTACGGCTTCCACGACCTGCAGGAGGCCAACTGGATCCCGGGCATCCGGGACCTGGCCTTCGACATCAGCGACACGATCGAGCCGGACAGCTGGTACGGCACGCTGCTGAAGGGCGTGTTCAACTTCCAGCCCGACCCGACCGTGGTCCAGGTCACGGTGTGGCTGCTGTACCTGATCCCGACACTCGCGGTCTTCCTCGCCCCGGTAGGGTTCCCCTCCGGGAAGGGGAAGGTGAAGGCACCTCATGACCAGGGAACGCAGCCGTCGAACGCTCCGCAGGCGTGACCGGAACGCACTCATAGCGGTCTCACTGACCGCCATGTCACTGACGGCGAGCGGATGTGTGGTGGTGCACGGGGAGCGCGAGATGCTTCCCGCCACCACCCGCGCCGAGGCCGCCAAGGCGCTCACCCAGTTCACGGACGCGTACAACAAGGCCGACAAGGCCTACGACCGCTCCCTGGACGAGGACCATGTCACCGGCGCCCTCGCCGGCATCGACGGCGCGCGGCTGAAGGCCGGGCACGCCAACAGCCCGTCGGGCAACGCGCATCACGTGCAGCTCACGCTGACCGACGCCGACTTCACGATCCCGAAGAAGGCCGGCTGGCCGCGCTGGTTCGTCGCGGACGCCAAGGGCAACCTGGGGAGCAGCAACGCCCGTTGGCTGCTGGTGTTCACCCGCGACGGCCTCGGCGATCCGTGGCAGGTGGCCTATCTGACGCTGGTCGCGGCCGGTGACGTACCGGAGTTCAAGAAGGACAAGGACGGCTGGGCCGAGGCCGTGCCCGCCGACTCCACGCAACTGGCCGTGCCGCCCGCCGACCTGAGCAAGAACTACGCGGCCTATCTGAAGAACGCCGGGACGACGTTCGCGGACGGCCGGTACACCAGCGGCCTGCGCACGGACCGCAAGAAGCAGACGACGAAGCCGGGCCTGGTCCGGCAGTACATCGACGAGCCGCTGACCCACGGCGACTACGCGCCGCTCGCGCTGCGCACGGCGGACGGCGGGGCGCTGGTCTTCTTCACCACGCACCACTACGAGAAGCAGACCGCCGCCGCGGGCACCTCCGTGCCGACCCCGAACAAGGACGTGCAGGCCCTGACCAAGGGCGAGATCAAGCAGTCGCTGACGCTGGAGATCATCTCCAACGAGGCCGCCCTCGACCCGGCGGGCAGCGGTCCGGTGTCGATCCTGGGGCGGGTGCAGGGCCTGACGGCGGCACAGGGCGAGTAAAGCGCCCTAAAGGGGCGCGGGGAACTGCGCGACCAGCCACAACGGACCCTCCGCCGCCCGACGGCCTATCGCGGCACCCCGTGAAGCGCCCGCCTCTCCCCGCGGAGCGCTCAGTGCCGCAGCGGCCAGGCGGCGCTCGTGTGGTCGGCCTCGGCGCCGGCGTGGCGGGCGCAGGCGTCCGTGAGCGTCTCCAGCAGGCTCAACGGGTCGGGCAGCGCGTGCTCCGGGCCGCGGGCCCAGCGCACCTGCTGGTCGTCGCCGGGCAGCCGGGCGGGCGGTACGAGGACGTAGGAACCGCGGCAGTGCCAGCGCAGCCCCGGATGCTCGTCCATGGTCTCCGGGTGGCAGTCCAGCTCGCAGGGCCACCACTCGTCCTCGTCCTCGGGGGTGCCCCGGGTGAGGGTGAAGAACAGCATGCGGCCGTCGTCGCTCTCGGCGACCGGACCGACCTCCACACCGGTGCCGAG
Source organism: Streptomyces sp. NPDC085866 (assembly GCF_044541035.1). Classification (NCBI taxonomy): domain Bacteria; kingdom Bacillati; phylum Actinomycetota; class Actinomycetes; order Kitasatosporales; family Streptomycetaceae; genus Streptomyces; species Streptomyces sp. NPDC085866. The sequence continues at coordinate 188,699 of NZ_JBITSQ010000012.1, read as the reverse complement.
GAGGCGGTCCAGCGCCTCCCGGCCGGCCTCCAGGGGCACGTCGAGGACGTCGTGCACCATGCCGGTGGCGGTGATGAAGTTGGCCTGCGGCTGGTGCCGGGCCCAGCGCTCGATCTGCGCGCGGTCCGTCGTGGACTGGGTCTGCCAGGCGAACGACACCGGGTGCCGGGCCGGGGTGGGACAGCCGACGCGGTCGCAGGAACAGCGGTAGCCGGGGGCGGGGTGCGCGGCGGGTGCCAGGGGCAGTCCCGCTGCGGCGGCGGCGAGCAGCAGGGCCTCACGGCCGCCGTCGTCGGCGGCGGTCTCCTTCGGGCGGCGTCCGAGCAGCCACTGGGAGAGTTTGCCCTGCCGGCCGGTCCGGCCGCCGAACGTCGCGCTCATCTAGCCCCTCAGACTCGTGGTCGCCTCGATGGTGTGCGGACAGCATGCCCTATCGTCCCATCTTCCAATGCTTCGGGGGGTCGGAGCGGCGATCCGGAGGAACCGGACGAGACGTACCTCACCGCACCTCAGCGGGGGGCGAGGCCGTGCAGGGCGTAGTCGACCAGGGTGTCCGTGTACGCGTACGAGATCGGCCCGGTGTGCTGCAGCCAGCGCTGGGCGAGCGGTGAGACGAACAGCTCCAGGGCGATGCGCGGGTCGACGTCGGGGCGCACCGCGCCGCTGTCCTGCGCGGAGCGCAGCCGGTCGACGTACAGCCGGAGCTGGGGTTCGAGGAGCTTGGTGACGAACTCGCGGCCGAGCTGCTCGTTGACCACGCCCTCGGCGGCCAGCGCGCGGCTGGGTGCCTCGAAGCGGGGGTCGTACAGCTCGTCGACGGTGGCCCGCAGCACCGCCTTGAGGTCGGCGGCGAGGTCGCCGGTGTCCGGGATGGCGTACGGCTCCTGCCCCGCCGCCCGGGCCGCCTGCTCGCCGAGGTCCAGGAAGGCCTCCATCAGCACGTCCGCCTTCGACGCCCACCACCGGTAGATGGTCTGCTTGCCGACCCCGGCACGGGCGGCGATCCCCTCGACCGTGGTCTTCGGGTATCCGACCTCGGCGACCAGGGCGAGGGCGGCGTCGTAGATCGCTCTGCGGGACTTCTCGCTGCGGCGGGTGGCGTCGGGGGCGGGCTTCTTGACCATGGGGTGACGCTACAAGCTCCGCCGGTTCAGCAGTGCGGTGGGAAGTGCCGTGCTGTGCCGTCGATCGGCTGCGGCGTCACCGTGGCTGGTCGCGCAGTTCCCCGCGCCCCTTCAGGGCGCTTCCTTACCGCGGCGGCCAGGCGTCGCCCCAGTCGGCGTCCCGGGCCACCTTGTACAGGTCGCCGTGGCGCTTGGTGACCGTCGTGCGGCGCAGCTGCTCGTCGGCCTCGCACAGGTCGAGGAGTACCTGGCCCTTGCGGATCTGCGGGCGCCGGACCACCCGGGCGGGGGCCGGCTCGGCGGGCAGTCGGGTGGCGGCGACGTAGCTGAACTTCTCGTCCTCGTACGCCAGGGAGCCGCCCTTGACCTGGCGGTGCAGGGAGGAGCGGCTGACCCGGGCGGAGAAGTGGCACCAGTCCGTGCCGGGGACGATGGGGCAGGCGGCGCTGTGCGGGCAGGGCGCGGCGATGCGGAACCCGGCGCGGACGAGGCGGTCGCGGGCCTCGATGACCCGGGCGTAGCCGGCAGGGGTGCCGGCCTCCACGATCACGACGGACTGCGCGGCGGCCGCGGCCGCGTCGACGAGGGCGGTGCGGTCGGCCTCGGCGAGTTCGTTGAGGACGTACGACACCGTGACGAGGTCGGCGTTGTCGAGGGTGAGCGCCGTGCCGATCCGGGCCCGCTGCCAGCGGGCGTCCCGCAGCGCGGGGTTGGCTTCGGCGATCTCCCGGCCGAGGGCGAGCGCGGGTTCGGCCCAGTCCAGCACGGTGACGCTGCGCTCGCCGGGCCAGGTCGCGGTGACGGCCCAGGTGGCGGCGCCGGTGCCACCGCCGACGTCGACGTGGCTGCCGGGCGTCCAGTCGGGCACGGCGTCCGCGAACGCCTCCAGCGCCGAGCGGACCGCCTCGAAGGTGGCCGGCATGCGGTAGGCGGCGTACGCGGCGACGTCGGCGCGGTCGCGCAGGATCGGGGCGTCGGTCGGGGTGGCCCCGCGGTAGTTGGCGATCAACCGTTCCACGGCGCCGGCGGCTTGCTTGGGCGGAAGTCCGTCCAGGAGGTGGGCCAGGGAGGCGCGGAGGGCGTCGGCCGGGTCGGCGGGGGCGTTCACCCTGCGATTCTCTCAGGTACCCGACGAGGTCCGAGCCACGCGTCGGTCAGGCACCACGTACCGCTCGCGCCAGGTACGTCGCCGCAGCCGCTCTCGGCCTGCTGTTCGGAGACCGTCTCCTCGGATGCACCGTGTTGGCCAGCAGCACCAGGAACGTGTCCGTCGCCGGATCCAGGACCAGCGAGGTCCCCGTGAACCCCGTGTGCCCCGCCGCTCCCCTGCCCGCCAGCTCGCCCATGAACCACGGCTGGTCCAGCGCGAAGCCCAGGCCCGGCGGGGTGAACAGGAGTTCCACGAAGTCGGGGCCGAGGACGCGCGCGGGGCCGTACGCGCCGCCCGCGAGCAGGGCGCGGCAGAAGACCGCCAGGTCGTGCGCGGTGGAGAAGAGGCCGGCGTGGCCCGCCACCCCGCCGAGCGCCCAGGCGTTCTCGTCGTGGACCTCGCCGCGCAGCATTCCGCGGTCGGCCTTGGCCCAGGGCCGCCGCTGGTCCTCGGTGGCCGCCGCGCCGGGGCAGGGGCCGAAGGCGGTCGCCGTCATCCCGAGCGGGCGGGTGATGCCGTCCTCGATCAGGACGTCGAGAGGACGGCCGGTGATCCGCTCCAGGACGAACTGGAGCAAAATCATGTTCAGGTCCGAGTAGAGGTACCGGCCGGGCTCGGACGTGGGGGCCTCCGCGCGGAGCATCGCGAGGCGGGCCATGGCGTCCGGGCAGTCGTACAGCGGGAGTTCGGGGCGCAGCCCGGAGGTGTGGGTGAGCAGCTGCCGTACGGTGACGCCGTGTTCGGCGGCCGCGGTGAACTCGGGCAGGTAGGCACCGATCCGGGCGTCCATGCCGAGGGTGCCGCGCTCGATCTGCTGCACGGCGGCGACGGACGTGCACAGCTTGGTGAGGGAGGCCAGGTCGAACGGGGTGTCGACGGTCATCGGGACCCGGGCGGCGGGCGGCAGTTCGACGCCGGTGTCGGTCTCGGGGTCGTAGGAGGCGTAGCGGACCGCCCAGCCCGCGGCCTCGGCCACCGCGATGACGGGCCCGCGTCCGGCCATGACGACGGCACCGGCGGCCCAGGGGCGTGCTCCGGTGGTGAGGGCGTGCACCTCGCCGACCAGATGCTCGAGTTCCTCGGGGTCGAGCCCGGCGCGTTCGGGTGTGCCGGCGCGCAGTCTGGGTGCGCTCAGTTGTCCTCTCCCTCCGACCCCGCACGGGTGTTCCAGGGACGGCACATTCCCACGAAGCAGGCCGCCGCTACCAGTGCTCCCGCCAGTTGGACGACCGCCATGGGCACGGCGGTGTGCTCCCCGGCGACGCCGACGAGCGGGGAGGCGACCGCTCCGACCAGGAAGGAGGTGGTGCCGAGGAGGGCGGAGGCGGAGCCCGCGGCGTGCCGGGTGCGCAGCAGGGCCAGGGACTGGGCGTTGGGCAGGGTGATGCCCATCGCGGACATGAGGACGAACAGGGCGGCGGCGATCGGCGCCAGGCCGACCTCGCCGAAGGTGCCCGTGGTCATCAGCAGCAGGGCGGTCGCGGCCAGCACGATGATCGCGAGGCCGGTGCCGAGCACCTTGTCCAGGCTGACCCGGCCCACCAGGATCCGGCCGTTGACCTGCCCGGCGATCATCAGCCCGACCGAGTTGACGCCGAAGAGCAGGCTGAAGGTCTGCGGGGAGGCGCCGTAGATCTCCTGGACGACGAAGGGGGAGGCGGATATGTAGGCGAACAGCGCGGCGAAGGCGAAGCCGCCGGCGAGCGTGTAGCCGGTGAAGGGCAGGTCGGCGAGCAGGCCGCGCATCGAGCGCAGTGCCTGCCCCACTCCCCCGCCGTGCCGATCGGCGGGCGGCAGGGTCTCGGGCAGCCGCAGCCAGACGAGGGCGGCGAGCGCGGCTCCGACCCCGGTGAGGACGACGAACACGCCCCGCCAGTCCGTCACGCGGAGGATCTGCCCGCCGATCAGGGGCGCCACGATCGGCGCGACCCCGGAGATCAGCATCAGGGTGGAGAAGAAGCGGGCCATGGCCACGCCGTCGTAGAGGTCTCGTACGACGGCCCGCGCGATGACGATGCCGGCCGCTCCCGCGAGACCCTGGGCGAGGCGGAAGGCGACCAGCGCCTCGACATTGGGCGCGAACGCGCACAGGGCGGTGGCGAGGAGGTAGACGGCGAGGCCGGTGAGCAGCGGGCGGCGACGGCCCCAGCGGTCGCTCATCGGGCCCACGACCAGCTGCCCGAGTGCCATGCCGGCCAGGCACGCGGTGAGGGTGAGCTGGACGGTGGCGGCGGGGGCGTGCAGGGAGCGGGTGACCTCCGGCAGGGACGGGAGGTACATGTCCATCGCCAGCGGGGGTGTGGCGGTGAGACCGCCGAGCACGAAGGTGACGAGCAGTCCGGTGCGGCGGGTGGCGGCGACCGAGACGGGTGCGGTGGTGGACTGGCGCTCCGTCTCCGGTGTCGGTGCCGCCGCGTGCTCGGGCATGTGTCCCTCCCTCTCCTACTGGATCGGCCTCTATGCTCGCAGCTCGTACACACTGCCGTGGCACACATGAACGAGGGCGGGGCGGGATGGCGGAGCAGAGCGTGCGGTGGGGGATCCTGGCTACCGGCGGGATCGCGGCCGCGTTCGCGGCGGACCTGGTGGACCTGCCGGACGCGGAGATCGTGGCCGTGGCCTCGCGCAGCCAGGAGTCGGCCCGGGCGTTCGCCGAGCGGTTCGGGGTGACGCGGGCGTACGGCGACTGGGAGTCCCTGGCCGCGGACGCGGACATCGATGTCGTGTACGTCGCCACCCCGCACTCGGCGCACCGGGCGGCGGCCGGGCTGTGCCTGGCGGCCGGGCGGAACGTGCTGTGCGAGAAGGCGTTCACGCTCAACCTCCGCGAGGCCGAGGAACTGGTGGCGCTGGCGAAGGAGCACGACCGCTTCCTGATGGAGGCGATGTGGATGTACTGCAACCCGCTGGTGCGGCGGTTGAAGGCGCTGGTGGCGGACGGGGCGATCGGCGAGGTGCGCACGGTGCAGGCCGACTTCGGTCTCGCGGGCCCCTTCCCGCCGGCGCACCGGCTGCGGAATCCGGCACTGGGCGGCGGGGCGCTGCTGGACCTCGGTGTGTATCCGGTGTCGTTCGCGCACTTGCTGCTGGGCGAGCCGGACGAGGTCGTGGCACGGGGGGTGCTGTCCGACGAGGGCGTCGACCTCCAGACGGGCGCGCTGCTGTCCTGGGAGAGCGGGGCGCTGGCCTCGGTGCACTGCTCGATCGTCGGCGGTACGGGGGTCACCGCCTCGGTGACCGGCTCGCGCGGCCGCATCGACATCCCGTCCGGCTTCTTCCACCCCGACCGCTTTGTACTGCACCGCGACGGCCGTGCCCCCGAGGAGTTCACCGCCGACCCGGCCGACGGCCTGCGCACCAGCCTCCGGCACGAGGCCGAGGAGGTCATGCGGGCGCTGCGGGCGGGCGAGAAGGAGTCGCCACTGGTGCCGCTGGCGGGCAGCCTCGCGGTGATGCGGACGCTGGACGCGATACGGGAGCGGATCGGGGTGCGGTATCCCGGGGAGGCTCTCGGGGAGGCCGTGGCCACCGTCACCGGGTAGCCGTATGGCGGACATTGCATTCCGCATCCCGGACTTCCCGCCTACGCTGCGGACCCATGACTGACAGGCAATCGAAGATCGCGGTGGTGACCGGCGCCGGCTCCGGCATCGGGCGGGCCGTCGCCGTGGAGCTGTTGCGCGCCGGCTGGACGGTGGCGCTGGCCGGCCGGCGGGTCGAGACGCTGGAGGAGACGGCGGCGCTGGTGCCCGGGGCGCCCGCGCTCGCCGTGCGCACCGACGTGTCCCGGCCCGAGGACGTGGAGGCGCTGTTCGCGGCGGCCGTGGACCGGTTCGGGCGCATCGACCTGCTGTTCAACAACGCCGGGACGTTCGGCCCGGGCGGGGTGCCCGTCGAGGACCTGCCCTACGAGGCCTGGCGGCACGTGGTGGACACCAACCTCAACGGGGCGTTCCTGTGTGCGCAGGCGGCGTACCGGCGGATGAAGGAGCAGGATCCGCAGGGCGGCCGGATCATCAACAACGGCTCCATCTCCGCCCACACGCCCCGCCCGCACTCGGTCGCCTACACCGCGACCAAGCACGCGCTGACCGGCCTGACCAAGTCACTGTCGCTGGACGGGCGGCCGTACCGGATCGCGGTCGGGCAGATCGACATCGGCAACGCCGCGACCGACATGACGGCCCGGATGCAGACCGGGGCGCTGCAGGCGAACGGCGAGGTGGCCCCGGAACCGGTGATGGACGTGGCCGACGTGGCCCGCACGGTGCGGCACATGGCCGAGCTGCCGCTGGAGGCGAACGTGCAGTTCGCGACGGTCTTGGCGACGGCGATGCCGTACATCGGGCGGGGCTGACGACGGACCGGAATCAAATTCCTCAAGTTACACAAACGGAATTTCAACGTCCGCACTATTGCGGCCCGTCGGCCGCATATGCTCAACTTTCCTCCACAAGAGCTTCACACTTGGAGCACAGGAGTTCCGTAGCCACACCGAGGGGGGAGTCGGCAGCCGTTCCACCGGACCGGAGTTGGGGGTGGACCTCGCGTGGGACCGCGGGGTACGCACCGGTCGGTGGAACGGCTGCCGCTGTACGCATCCCGGCCGCTCAGCGCCGGTGCCGCCCCCCGGACTCGGACTCCGACCCCGTCTCCATCTCCATCTGCGCCTCGGCCGCGGCCTCCGCCCGAGCCGCCTTGACTCGCACCACGCGCCGCCGCAGTGCCCACGCACCCGCTCCCAGCAGTGCCACGGTCCCGGCCGCGCCCTCCAGCAGCCGCCACGACGAGGGGTGCCCGGAGGACGCCGAGGCGGGAGCACCGGCCGCGGCCCGGGCCGCCTTCCCCGCGGGCGCCGGGCTCGCGCTCGCCCCGCCCTCGCTGAGCGGTTCGACGAGCGTGCCCACCGCCTGCGCCGAACGCCCGGCCCCGAAGCCCCAGTCGAGCAGCGCGGCGGTCTGCTCGTAGACGGCGTTGCTGCCCTCGGTCGGATGCATCACGGTGACCAGCAGGGTGCGGCCGTCCCGGGTGGCCGCGCCGGTGAAGGTGTTGCCGGCGTGGCTGGTGTAACCGTTCTTCACGCCGATCAGGCCGTCGTACGTGTGCAGTCCCCAGGCCCCCGTGAGCAGCCGGTCGGTGTTCTGGATCTGGAAGGTCTTCTTGCCGCCGGCCGGGAAGTCGGCGGTCCTGGTGCCGCAGTAGCCGCGGAAGTCGGCGTTCTTGAGGCCGTGCCGGGCGAAGAGCGTGAGGTCGTACGCCGAGGAGAGCTGGCCCTTGTGGTCGAAGCCGTCGGGGCTGACCACATGGGTGTCCAGGGCCTGCAGGTCCTCGGCCAGGGCCTGCATCTCGGCGACCGTCTTGGCCACACCGCCGTTCATGTGCGCGAGCACATGCACCGCGTCGTTGCCGGAGCGCAGGAACACGCCCTGCCACAGCTGCTCGACGGTGTAGGTGATGCCGGGCTTGACGCCGACGAGGCTGGAGCCGGCCGGGATGTCGGCGAGGTCGGCGTCGGTGACCTTGTACCGCTCGGTCCGCTCGAACTTCTTCAGCACGGTGTCCGCGAACAGCATCTTCAGCGTGGACGCGGGCGCCAGGCGCCGGTGCGCGTCGAACGAGGCGAGCACCTCACCGGTCTCGCCGTCGGCGACCAGCCACGAGCGTGCGGTGAGCTTCTTGGGCAGGCCGCCGGCGCCGCGCACCTGGACTCCGGTACGGGCCAGCCGCTCACCGCCGATCACGGTCGCGGCGGAGGCGGGGGCGGCCACGGACAGGGGGAGGGCGGCGGCCGTCAGCCCGAGGGCGGCACGCCGGCTGAGCCGGGAACATTCACGCACCCGGGGACCGTACACCGCACCCAACAGGCATTTCCTGGCAGGAGGCCCTCCCTGGCATAGGAATTTGCTGTCTTATGAAAATTTGACCCCCCATCCTGCTTTCTCAGCTCTGACACATCCTTTACTCAGCGCGCCTCAAAGGTTCCTCCCTAGCTTGTGGCCGCGCCCACAGCGGGCGCCAAGAACCTTCGAGGAACGGGATGTTTGGCATCTATCTCAAGCGTGAGCTGAGCCGCCGCAAGAAGGCCGCTCTGGTCATCGCGATGGGTCTGGCGCTCGGTATCGCGCTGGTCATCACCGTCAACTCGGTGTCGGCCGGTATGACGCAGGCGCAGGACAAGGTCCTGAAGTCGCTCTACGGCCTCGGCACCGACATGACGGTCACCAAGGCGCAGTCGGCGCCCGAGGCCGGCGGCTCGCAGGGCCCGAACTTCAAGTTCGACGCCAAGTCCAGCAGCAAGAGCTCGCAGAGCTCGGACCGGGTGATGACACAGGGCGGTCAGGCCCTGAAGTCCTCGCTGGTCGAGAAGGTCGCCGCGCAGAAGGGCGTGGCGAGCGCGGTGGGCGCCCTCTCCCTGAACGTCACCAAGGTCGACGGCTCCTTCACCCAGGGCAAGGCGAAGTCGTCCACCTCGTCGTCCGGATCCCAGCAGCAGGGCGGCCCGGGCGGCGGCAGCGGGCAGCCGCAGGTCCAGGGCGGCGGCGCCAACTTCGACGTCAACAGCTACTCGGTGGCCGGCGTCGACGTCACCGACCAGGCCCTCGGCCCGCTGGCCACGATGAAGATCACCTCCGGGAAGACCTTCACCTCGGCGCAGACGAACGCGAAGGTCGCGGTCGTCAGCAAGTCGTACGCCAAGGAGAAGAAGTACAAGGTCGGCACGGCCTTCAAGGTCTCCGGCACCAAGTACACGGTCATCGGCATCGCCACCCCGGACAGCAGCGAGTCCACCACCGACGTCTACCTGCCGCTGAAGCAGGCCCAGTCCCTCGGTGACGCCAAGAACAAGGTCACCACGATCTACGTCAAGGCGACCGACTCCAAGCAGATCTCCACCGTCAAGAAGACGATCCAGAGCAACATCTCCGGTACGACGGTCACCACCTCCTCCGACCTGGCCTCCACCGTCTCCGGCTCGCTGTCCACGGCCTCGAACCTGGCCGGCAGCGTCGGCAAGTGGCTGTCGATCACCGTCCTGGTCGCCGCCTTCCTGGTGGCCGCGCTGCTCACCTCCTCGGCCGTGTCCCGGCGGGTGCGCGAGTTCGGCACCCTGAAGGCGCTCGGCTGGCCGAGCCGCAAGGTGACCCGGCAGGTGGTCGGCGAGTCCATGGTCAACGGCCTGATCGGCGGCGGCCTCGGCATCGCCCTGGGCCTCGCGGCCGCCTACACGGTCACCGCGATCAGCCCGAAGCTGCAGGCGGAGCTGGGCAGCAGCGGCGGTGGCGGCATGGGCGGTGGCATGGGCGGCGGCCCCGGCCGGCAGGCCACCAAGAACACCCTGGAGATCGCGCTGACCGCACCCGTCTCCCTGACCACCATCGCCCTGGCCGTCGGCCTCGCGGTCGCCGGCGGCCTGATCGCCGGCGCCATGGGCGGCTGGCGCGCCTCCCGGATGCGCCCGGCCGACGCCCTGCGCAGCGTCTCCTGACCCACCCTTCTGTTCACTCACGGAGCACCCATGTACAGACTCACCGGCGTCACCAAGCGGTACACGCGGGGCAAGGAGACGGTGGAGGCGCTGCGCGGCGTCGACCTCACCATCGCCGACGGCGACCAGCTGGTCATCCAGGGCCCGACGGGCGGCGGCAAGTCCACCCTCCTGCAGATGATCGGCGGCCTCGACCGCCCCTCGTCCGGCAGCGTCGAACTGGACGGCGTCGACCTCGCCACGATCAGCGAGGCCAGGCTGACCCGGCTGCGCGCCGAGAAGATCGGCATCATCTTCCAGGCGTTCAACCTCATCCCGACGCTCACCGCGCAGGAGAACGTGGAGACGGCCCTGGTCCCGCTCGGCGTGAAGCCGGCGGAACGGCGCGAGCGGGCGGCCGAGGCGCTGCGCTCGGTCGGCCTCGGCGAACGCCTCACCCACGTCCCGTCCGAGATGTCCGGCGGCCAGCAGCAGCGCGTCGCCATCGCCCGCGCCCTGGTGAAGAAGCCGAAGGTGCTGCTGGCCGACGAGCCCACCGGCAACCTCGACGAGGGCACCCGCGACGACATCATGGCCCTGCTGGAGGGCCTGTGGCGGGAGCACGGGCTGACCTTCGTCATGGTCACCCACGACTCCTCCATCGCCCGCCGCGCCCCGCGCCTGGCCACCATCAAGGCGGGCCGGATCACGCTCACCGAGCAGGGCGGGGGTGGGGCGGCACGGCAGCAGGCGTACGGCGGGCAGGCTCACGGTCAGCACGCGTCGCAGGAGCAGTACGCGCAGCAGCAGTACGGCGGTTACGGCTACTGACCCTCAGTCGTACGGCCCGTCGGGGCCGCTCGTCGCCCGAGCAGGCGGTCGATCTCGGCCAACTGTTCTGCGGTGAGCGGCCCTTTCGCGATCGCGCCGGCGTTGTCCTCGGCCTGGGCGACGGACCGGAAGCCCGGGATCGGCACGGTACGCGGGCTACGCGCCCACAGCCAGGCCAGGGCGCCCTGGGCGGGGGTACGGCCGTCACTGGTGAGGATGTCCCGCAGGGCTTCGACCCGGCTCACCCACTCGGGATCGGCACCGGACCCGTCGCCCCCGAAGCCCTGGAGCCAGGAGGGCGGCCTGCTCCGGATGTCCCCGGCCTCCAGGGAGGTGTGCCGCTTCCCGGTCAGCAGCCCCATGGCAAGCGGACTCCGGTTGATGCTGGCGAGCCCCGACTCCTCGCACAGGGCCAGCATGTCGGGCGCGTCCTGGAGCACGTTGAGCGCGTGCTGTACGGCCGCGCAGTGCTCCCCCTCGGCGAAGACGGCGGCGCGGGCGGGGTCGTCGGTACTCCAGGCGTAGGCCCGGACGAGCCCCTCCTTGACGAACTCCTCGCATAGATCACGGAGTTGAGCCGCCTGCTCCGGCTCGGCGTCGGAGAGGTGCAACTGGTAGAGGTCGACGTGGTCGGTACCGAGACGGCGCAGGGAAGCGGTCAGGGCCCGGCGGGCGTAGGCCGGGGAGTCGTCGGCACCAGTGAGGGTGCGGGTGTCCGGGTCGAAGACGTTGCCCCACTTGGTGGCGACGACGACCTGGTCCCTCCGCTTCCCCAGCGCACGACCGAGGATCTCCTCGCTGTGCCCGGTGCCGTAGACATCGGCGGTGTCGAAGAAGGTGATGCCGAGGTCGAGGGCACGGCGGATGGCCCGCACCGACTCCTCGTCGTCGACCTTCCCCCACCCGAGGGGCTGCCCGTCGGGTGCCTGCCACTCACCACCGATGGCCCAGCACCCGACCCCGAGGGCACTCACTTCGATCCCGCTGCGTCCCAGTGTCCTGCTGGTGGTCTCCATGCCGCAGAACGCTAGGAGTTGGAGCGCACACGAGGGCAAGCGGTTTCACAGGGGGATTACTCGGGGGGATTACTCAGGGGAGGATTACGCCTGCCCGGTCTCGAAGCGAGAGATCCTGCCGTCGTCCTCGATCTCGAAGTGCCACTTGGTGCGCATCTCGCCCCAGGCGTCGTTGCGGTAGCGGGCGATGAGGTCGCGGCCGCCCCGGGACTCGTTGTCGACATCGATGTGGCCGTTGGAGGTGAAGATCTCCCGGTCGATCCACTCGGCGAGGTCGCGGTCCGAGCCGTCGTCGGACATCGTCGCGCCCGGCGAGAGGAGGGACATGAAGCCCTCGCGGTCGTGCGAGTTCACGGCGTTGACGAAGGCCCGGACGGACGGATCGCTGAGCTTGGCTGGCTGAATCGTCATGGCGCCAGACTCACACCGCTCCCCCGCCCCCGCCACCCGAACGCCATCCACGACGAGCCCGCAGGAGCACGGGATGCGACGGTGACAAGGGACTTCATAGGCGCTGACAGGAGTGACGACCGTGACCTGTTACGACCGACGTGATCTGGGCCTGCTGCTGCTCCGGCTGGGGACGGGCGGGGTGCTCGTCGCACACGGCACGCAGAAGCTGTTCGGCTGGTTCGGCGGCCACGGCCTGGAGGGCACGGGCCAGTTCATGGAGTCCGTCGGCTACGCGCCCGGCAAGGCGAGCGCGACGGCGGCAGGCCTGGCGGAGGCGGGCGGCGGCACCCTGCTGGCGCTGGGCCTGGCAACCCCGGCGGCGGGCGCGGCGGCGGCCGGCGCGATGGCCGGAGCGGCGGCGGTCCACCAGCCCAACGGCTTCTTCGCCCAGGAGGGTGGCTACGAGTACGCGGCCAGCCTGGGCCTGGCGGCAGCAGGCCTGGCGATCGCCGGCCCCGGCCGCCTCTCCCTCGACCACGCGTCCGGGCATGTTTTCGACCGGGGGTGGATGGTGCCGGTGGCGCTTGGGGTGACGGCGGCGGCTACGGCGGTAGTAGTCGGGGCACGGAACCGGCGGGTGCGGGCGAAGGTGGAGGGCGAGCAGGAGGTCCTGTTCGAGGACTAGCCCCCCGGGGCATGCCAAGCTTCGGGGCATGAGCGACCAGGACACCTCCCCCGCCCTCTGGCCGACGATCGACGAACTCTGGGACCGCCTGGAGGCGACTCGCAGGCACGCCGGCCCGGAGGGCGTACTGCTCCGCATCCTCAAGCTGTCGGAGGAGGTGGGCGAGGTGGCCGAGGCGGTGATCGGCGCGACCGGCCAGAACCCACGCAAGGGAGTCACCCACACGTGGGAGGACGTCCAGGGCGAGCTGTGCGATGTGGCGATCACGGCGCTGGTGGCGCTGCGGACGTTGACGCCGGAGGCGCGAGAGGTCTTCGACGCACACTTGAAGGGTGTACGGGAACGACCGCTGACTCCTCCAGTCTGAGCACGCGCCCACGGCTGACCTCGGCCAACGAGGCAGCCCCGCGCTGACCGAGGGTGCCCGGCGCGTGCTCACCCCTTGACCGACCATTCCCCTCGAAGGAGCGCGTCGTCTCGTGTGGGCGGGAGATCGTGTAGAGCCTGATCAGCAGCGTCATCGAGAGGCGTCCAGGGAGCGTGCCCGGGGTCAGGGCACGGCCTGGAGGTGGCCGCTGGTGATGACGCCGTCGCTGACGTTGTAGATGCCGGTGAACCGTTTGACGGAACCGTCGGTCTGGGTCGCTGTCAGGTCGACGGAGGACTGGGTCGGGCCTGTGTCCTGCGCGGTGACGGCGTCGTGGGTGGTGGTGGCGAAGCCGTGGACGAACGAGGCGAAGCTGCCGCCGAGGTTGTCGCCGCCGAGTTTCCAGGCCGTGGTGTAGTCCTGTTTGTTGATGGCGGCGTAGTAGGCAAGGACGATGCCGGAGGGGCTGGTCGCGGAGGCCGATTCCGAGGGGCTCTTGGGAGAGGACGTCCCAGGGGAGAGCGACGGACTCGGTGTCGGCGGGATGGTGGTTGCCGCGGGGGCAGGCACTGGGCTGGTGACAGCAGGGGCGGGCGTGGTGGGGAGGGCGCGTGGGCGCTGCGTGTGGGCGCGGCTCGGGTGGTCGTTCGGCAGTAACCAGTGCACGACACCGATGGTGATGCCGGTTGCCGCGACGACCGCTGCGACTGCCGGCAGCCAGACGCTGCGGATGCGGAAGCCGCCGCCTCGTGGGGGCAGTGCGGGGATGCCGTGGCTGCTCGGCCCGGGGGTGACGGAGCCGGCTGTTGATCCCCCTTTTCGGAGGAGGGCGAGCCGGTCGTGCGCCGGCCCGGCGGTGACGGTCCTGGCATCGGCGAGCGCGGTGCGCTCCGCTGAGGGCGATGGGAGTGTGGACGCCTCCGTGACTTCCTCGCGGCTGACGTCACGGCCGTCGGTCGCAGGTGCGGCCCGGTGTCTGAGTGTGTCGGGGTGACAGGTGTGCGCCGGCGGGGTGCCGTCGGGCGCGGCCGCGCCCAGTACCGCCGCCGCGCTCAACGCCGCGGCGGCGAGTTTGGCCGCCGGGTCGGCGAGGTGCAGCGTGACGTCGGGCACGGGCACCGTGCCGGAGGCAGACGCAGGGATCTCCCGCGCGGCGGGCAGGCGGAACCTCGCGTCGTCCGGCGGTACGAGCGCTCCCAGCGCGGCCGCCTCCTCGGGGCGGTCACAGACGAAGGCCGTCAGTCCCAGCTCGGTGCGCACCCGGTCGGCCGCACCCGGGAGCAGCGCGGCCTGCCCGGTGAGGTAGACCGCGGCGAGTCGTCCCGGCCCCAGGGCCGCGTGATCGATGCCGGACGCGCTCTCGTCGATCACCCGGCGGCGGGCCTGGTCGAGTCGGCCGGGCCCGGCATCGTCCGGCGTCATGCCCGGGAAGATGTCCTGGGCCACCGGCTGCAGGCCGGTGGCCGTATGGCTCTGCACGGAGACCTCGGCGGACTTGCGGCGCGCGTCGTAGACGGCGAGGCAGGCCCCCTCCGGCAGGGCGAGCCGGGCGCGGAAGTACCTGGCCAGCGCCGACGCGCCCGACGTGAAATGTGGATCGGGCAGATCCGCGGCGCGCGCCTGAAGCTGCGCCTGGCTGAACTCCGCCTCCGTCCAGCCGAGCGGGTGCACGATCACCAGTCCGGCGACCGTGTGACCGCCGGCCGCGGCCGTCTCGGCCGCGGTGCGAAGCAGTTGCTCAGCCGTGGCCACCGGGCCGTTCAGGTCCAGCGCCGTGATCCGTCCGTGCGCCGCGATGGCGGCGCACGGACGGAGTGCGGTGGCATCCACGGCGAGCTTCCACTGAGCCATCGCGCTCGTCCCCCCAGAGTGGTCGATGGTGTCGGCGGCCTCAGCCGCCGAAGAGCCTGAGGACGACCGCCTGCAGTTTCGCCAGCGAGTCGACCAGGGTGGTGGCACTCGCGGCCAGGGTGCCGCCGGCCGTGGTCAGCGAGGTCGCCGAGGTCAGGGCGTCCACCGCGAAGGAGAGGTGACGCCGGATCACACCGGGCCGTGGTTCCTCCTGAACCACCTCGTCCCCCACCCGGTCGAGCGAGCAAAGGGCCTCGTCCGCCTCGTCGTCCGGGAGGGCGCCGACGCCCGTCTCCCGCAGCCGCGCCAGATCGTCGCGTACGGCCTGGAGCGCGGTGAGCAGGTCAGCGACGGTGACCTGCTCGGGCAGGGTGGGCGGGGCGGCGAAGTGCTGGGTGAGGGTGTTGCGCTCCCCGACAGCCTGGTTGCCCTGGTTGGGGGAATCGATGTTGACGATGCCGGGCTGGTGCTGCCAGCCCGGTGCGGTCGGGTCGGGATGCACGAAGCTCCTCCACGCGGGGGATCGAATCAAGGGACCTTGGTCTGGCGCAGGTTGTTGACCTGGCCGACGGCCTGGTTCCCGGAGTTGGGCGAGTTGACGTTCTGGATCCCGGTGCTGATGTTCATGTTCCCGGCGACGAGCAGCTGGACAGCCTGCTCGAACTCCGAGGTGTCGTACCCCGCACGCCGTAGCTCCGCGAGGACCGCGGTGAAGGCCCGCTCTCGGATGCTGGTGAAGAACCTGCGCACGTCCAGCTCCTGGAAGAGCTGCTGGTAGTACGGCTCGGCACCGAGCTCGCGCAGGCTGACCTGGGGGCTGTGGTCGACCGGCCGACCGAGCTCGTGCATCCGCCGGTACCAGCGGCGGCGGCCGGCGGTACGGACCGCCGACCGGAGTATCGCCCAGGGCTCCACGGCGGCGGTGCACACGTCCAGGGCGAAGGAACGCACCGCACGCCACAGCGCGTAGCCGCCGTCCTCCAGCGGACGGGGAGGCAGGATGTCGTCCACCACACGGTACCGCTCGGCCACCGGCGGCAGGAGAAAGGCCAGGCCCTCTACCTGGAGCAGGCCGCCCTGGACGTTGGCACGCAGGAAGAGCGCCGCGACCAACTGACGCTGCCACAGCTCGGCGCGCACCTCGAGGAAGTGCCGGATCCGCTCGTGCGATCCGAGGTCCAGCAGGTCGGCCCAGGCAGGCGCGAGTGTCTGCACGCCGGATACCGGGTCGGCGACGCTGAGGGCGCCGTACCAGTTCTCGGGCGCGTCCGGTCGTCGTCCGGCGCGGAAGACCCGGTCCCGCACCGTCAGATGGTGTAGGAAATCCCCGGGGTAGAGGTCACCCTGCGAGAGCTCGGCCACAGCCGCGGTGATGCTGCGGTGCAGGGTGGGAAGTTCGAGGGGTACCAGTGGGGCACTCCCGTTGCGCTGCTGTGTGCTGGGGCGCAGCTCGATGGGGAACGACCACCCCTCGTGCTCCAGACGCAGGCCGGCACCGACGAACGGGGAGAAGTCGCTGTAGAGAGTCTCGGCCTCGGCAGGGCGTTCCTGGAGGCGGGCGAAGACCGGCGAGAGACGTGTGGACTGCGGGCCGGGCTTGGTGCCGCCGGGCTCATGCAGGGCGGCCAGGTGGAGGTGCCGGCGGTAGCGCAGGACGGTGCCGATGGCGACCCACGCCAGCAGGAAGGCGGCGATGCCCAGCAGTGACGGGTTCCACGTTGCTTCTCCGGCCACCGCTCCGCCCGAGTCCGGGGGCACTCCGGTGGTCGTTGAGGAGAGTCCTTGGCCGATGGCTGCGATCACCAGGAGGACCAGGCCGGCCGAGAAGAGGAGGCACAGGCCCAGAGCGGCCAGGCCTCGGCGGAGCAGCAGCCGCCAAAGGGTGCCCCGGTCGAATCTGCCCTTGCCGATGAACGGTCCGAACGACCAGGTGACGGCGCGGACGAGGAGCACCACGAGCAGTGCGAGGGCGAAGTCGGCACGGTCGGTGAGCAGTCCGACGAAGGCGACCAGGATGATCAGGCCGCCGGCCACCGCGCCCTCCCACCGCGCCCGCAGGCAGGCGGCGAGCACCGCCGCCATGTCGACCCCGGGCGACGCGGCCGGCACCCGGTGCTGCTCCTCCACCAGTTCCCTGATGGCCGCCTGACGGAACGTCCGGTCCAGGAAGGCCGCCGCGCACAGGTGCCGCGTCGCGTCCCCGCCGGGTGGTCCGGCCTGGTGTTCCAGCAGATCGCGCGCGTCTGCGGGACCGGGCCACCCCGAAACGGTCCCCATTGGCATGCCCATAGGTCGGTACCCCCGCATCCCCATGGTGCGCACACGCGTGACGCACACAGAACAAATCGCCTGATCCCCGCGAAGAGGACGGGTTCGGCCAACTCAGAGTAGAACCGATCTGTGGGCGCAGAGAGGGATTCGACGCACTTTCCGTCCCAGATGGAACACCGCGACGCCGAGTGGTGCCCTGTGGCGGCGCTTTCACGCACCGTCGATCTGACGGGACACCAGATCCTTTATGAAAAACCGGTGTTGGGCCGGTTCTTGGGCAGGAAGGCACTGGAGCGCCTGTCTGCCACAGGCCGCGTCGGTGCAGCCGATCGCGTATACCTGGCAGGAACCGGGAGTCGGCGGCGGTGACCTGAGCGGTCGCCACGTCCGTGCTCACGTTGACGCCGTCGGCCGTGCAGGTGCGCAAGCGAGGTCCGTGGTCCTCAGTACCGGATCTGGACGACGCGCCCTTCCACGTCCAGCTCGGGCATCTCAGGAATCCGCCCCGCGACCCCCAGCCCGATCCGGTACGCCGACCAGGCCGCCGCAGCGGCATCGAGGACATCGTCCACCGGAACACGATCCGCCTCGCCGAGTTCATCCGGCAGCACGATCCCAGCTGCGGCCAGCAGCCGGCGACGTGCACTCTGCCCACGCCACGTCTTCTTGGCGTGGTCCAGCGGCACCCCTCCGGCCAGGGCGCAGAAGGACACCTCGGGGTGGACCTCGTGGATCCGTTCGTCGGCGAGCCAGCACGCGCGGGCCTCGAGGAGTTTCGGAGCCAGCGCCCACGCTTGTCGGCTCAGTCGATGGCCGGTGAGTTCATGGCAGCGGTCGCCGGCCGTCGCGTAGTCCGGCTCTCGCCATGCCGGGCGCGGTGCCACGAGGAAGACGCTGTTGCGCCGTGCCCTCAGGAGTGCCCTCGCGCCGAGATCCGCTGCGCGCCAGCCCTTCTCGATCAGGCCCAGCGGCATGTCCACCGCGATCGCCTCCACCCCGGCGGCACGCTCGATCAACGCATCGAGACGGACGTCCACGAGGCTGCCCGCGAACGTGCCGTCCGTGAGTCTGATCCCTGTCCAGCCCTGCCTGCCGCAGGCATCGACCCCGAGGACTTCCATCCCGCCTCGCCTCTCGTGCAAGAGGAACGACTCGTGCAAGAGGAACAAGAGAAAGAGGCAGACGAGTCGGGCTGTACGCCGGGTTCTGTTCTCCGGGGTCCTCGCGGACCTCGAAGCGACGGCCATCCATCTAGGACCGACGTTGCCGTCGGCCTCGTGCGGTCTACCCGCGGACTCGGGCGGGCAGCCCTCGAACGTCCGCGCAGAGCCGCCTTTTACAGCGGCTCCTCTTGACCTTGCTCCGGGTGGGGTTTACCTAGCTGCCCAGGTCA
The DNA here is from genome assembly GCF_044541035.1 of Streptomyces sp. NPDC085866. Taxonomy (NCBI): domain Bacteria; kingdom Bacillati; phylum Actinomycetota; class Actinomycetes; order Kitasatosporales; family Streptomycetaceae; genus Streptomyces; species Streptomyces sp. NPDC085866. The sequence continues at coordinate 170,153 of NZ_JBITSQ010000012.1, read as the reverse complement.
CCCTGGGCACTGGTGGTCTCTTACACCACCGTTTCACCCTTACCGAGGGCCGAAGCCCCCGGCGGTTTGCTTTCTGTGGCACTGTCCCGCGGGTCACCCCGGGTGGCCGTTAGCCACCACCCTGCCCTGTGGAGCCCGGACGTTCCTCGGGAAGCCCCCTAGGGGGACTCCACGCGGCCGTCCGCCCGGCTCGTCTGCCGTGTCGACCATGGTACCGGGCGTGCGGGGCGGCGTGGGCCGGCGGTCGCCGTGGCCAGTACCGAGCCCGCCAGGATCAGGGTGAAGGCGACCGCGATGCCCGTCGTCAGGGATTCGTCCAGGAACAGCGCGCCCGCCGCCACCGCCACCGCCGGGTTGACGTACGTGATGACCGTCGAGCGGGTCGGGCCGACCTCCTTGATCAGTTCCAGGAACGCCACGAAAGCCAGCGCCGTGCAGATGACGCCCAGGCCGGCGAGGGAGGCCAGGACCTGGCCCGACGGTACGGCGGACGGCCAGGTGGCCGCTGCCGCGGGGGCGTAGACCAGGGCGGCCAGGGTCAGGCACGGGGCCGTGAGCTGGAGGGTGGGGACGTCCTTCAGCCACCGCGCGGCTATCAGCGGGGCCGTCGCATAGCCCAGGACGGTCAGCAGGACCTCGCCGAGCGAGCGAGCGTCGCCGCCGGTGAGGTGGGGAACGGTGAGGACCGCCACGCCGGCGAGGCCCAAGGCCAGGCCCGCGACCCGCCGCACGCCGAGGCGTTCCGTGTCGCCGAAGAAGCGGGCCAGGAGCACCCCGCCGATCGGTACGCCTGCGATCAGCAGACCCGCCGTGGAGCTGGACAGGTGCCGTTCGGCGTCGGTGAGGGTGAACCACGGGCCGATGATCTCGATGCACGCGAAGGCCAGCATGGGACGCCAGTGAGCGCGGACGACACGGATCAGGTCGCCCTGGCGGATCGCGAACGGGAGCAGGAGGAGCGCGCCGAGCGCACAGCGCGTGAACACCACCATGGCGGGGGACAGGTCACCCACCGCCACCTTGATCATCAGATAGGGAATGCCCCAGACCACTCCCATCAGGGAGAACAGGAACCAGCCACGTGCAGTCATGGGGTCGAGTTTCGGTCGTCCCCTCGTCAGGTGTCTTGAACGCTGTTGCGGTACGCCGCCGGGGTCACCCCCAGTACGCGGCGGAACCAGCGGGTCAGGTGCGCCTGGTCGGCGAAGCCCACCAGGCCCGCCACCTCGGCCGGGTGCAGTCCGGCCTCCAGCAGGCCTCGTGCCCGCGTCACCCGGTGCTGGGCCAGCCACGCGTACGGCGGTACCCCCATCGCCGTACGGAACGCCCGTAGGAGCTGGTAGCGGGAGAGGCCGAGGTCGGACGCGAGTAGGGCCAGGGAAGGCGGGGCCGTCAGTTCGTCCGCCAGGCGGTCGCGGACCGTCAGGGCAAGGGTGGCCGCGCCGGGGATGTGGTGCGAGACCGGTCTTGCCGTGGAGTGGCGGTGGGACAGGGCCGTCAGGAGCCAGGGGAGGCGGGATTCGACTTCCAAGGGGTCGGGGCACGCGCTGAGTTCCGTGTGGGTCACGCGCAGGGCCTTGGCCAGTTCGGGGTCCTCCAGGAGTGGTTCGCGGAAGTGCGGGAGGGTGCCCAGGGTGCCGTCCGCCAGTAGGGACGGCTCCGCGTACAGGGCTCGGTACGCGTAGCCGTCGGTGGGGGTGCCTGGGCCGCCCGTGTGCATCTCGCCGGGTTCGAGGACGACGATCGTGCCGGGGCCGGTGCGGATGTGGCCGCCGCGGTAGTCGATCACCTCGGAGCCGCCCACGCAGACGCCGATCGTGTACTCGTCGTGGGCGTGCGGGGCGTAGGTGTGCCGGTGGAAGTTCGCGGTCAGGAGGTCGAGCGGGGGGCCGCAACGGCCCAGTCGCGCTCTCGTCCACAGCGCCTGTTCCGCCATCGCACGCTCCCCTGCCGTACTTCCTGCTAAGGGTGCAACGCCTTCAGGCCCCGCTTCCATGCCGCGTCCAGGTCGGCGTCGGCCGGAAACCGGCCGTGGATCTCCAGGATCACCATGCCGTGGGCGAAGGCCCAGGCCGCGCGGGCCAGGTCCAGGTCCCCGGCGCAGGCCCGCAGCAGGGGAAGGGCGGCCCGGTCTTCGAGGCCTTCGGGGAGTTCGGTGCGCGGGAGGGGCTGTTCCGTGGCCAGGCAGTACAGGTGGGGGTGGGTGAGGGCGTAGGCGCGGTAGGCCTCGGCCAGCGCTTCCAGGGAGCCGGGGGTGTGGGCCTCGGCCGCCTCCAGGGCCTCGGCCGATTCCGTCAGCATCTGTGCCGTCAGCTCGACCTCTACTGCGTGCTTGTCGGGGAAGTGCTTGTAGAGGGACGGGGCCTTGATACCGAGGCGGTCGGCCAGGCTGCGCATGGTGAGGGCGGCGGCCCCGGACTCCTCCAGGAGGGCCCGCGCCGCCGTCGCGATCTCTCGTGCCCTCGGCGTCAGACGCTCAGCCACGCTGGAAGCCCTCCTTCGTCCGCAGTCCGTATCCGAAGGCGCGATCGTACGAGATGTGGGCCAGCCAGCCGCACAGCGCCGCGAAGGCGGGGGCCCAGGTGAAGGGGCCGAACGCGTACGCCGCCATGAGCGCCAGCGGGACCAGGGCCCGGTGCATCGCGTTGTAGTACGGCACCGCGCGCGGCGCCAGTTGACCCTTCGCCATGTGCGGTGCCGCGTCCAGCGCGACCAGGAAGGTGAGGTCCGGCAGGACGAGGAGGACGAGCGCGAGGGTGCCGGCGAGCCAGCCGTGGTTCATGGCCTCCAGCACCGCGAAGGCGGACCAGAACAGGGCTCCCGCGAGCCAGGCCGTGCGGCACAGGACGGTGAGGGGTGAGGTGGCACTCGTGGTCGTGGCGGACATGGCTGCCTCCGGGGTCGTACGGCGCGGGGCCGGATTGGCTAACGTCGTTAGCCATGACGGTATGGCTAACAGCGTTAGCCGTCAAGGGGGCGGCGGCCAGGGGTCGACCGAGGGAGTCGACCGAGGGAGTCGACTAGGAGGTCGCCCGCTCCAGCGCGGCGAACGCAGCCTCCAGCCGGGCGTGGTGATCCTCCGCGACCTCCTCCACCGGATCCCCGGCCATCAGCCGGCGCGCCGAGGTGACGTACACCGTGCGGTACGCGGCGACCGTCAGGGCGGCCAGCAGGTACGGGTCGGCCACTTCCGTTTCGGCCAGGGCCGCGGCCAGGGCGGACTCGACCTCCTCGACCCCCTCGCGGGCGCGGGCACGCAAGGCCGGTGAGTCGATGACGACCCGCCAGAAGTGCACGAACCTCTCCGCCACGGCACTCAACGGGTGCCGCTCGTCGAGGAGTCGGAGCGCGAGGCGGTGCAGGGCGGCCAGCGGGGGCTCGCCGGGGGCGCGGTCGCGTACGGCCACGGCGAACAGTTCGGCCGCCTCGGGGATGCGGTCGAGGAACAGGTCCTCCTTGCGCGGGAAGTAGTTGAAGACGGTCATGGTGGACACGCCTGCCTCGCGGGCCACCTCGGCGACCGTCACCGCGTCGAAGCCGCGTTGCGCGAAGAGCAGCGTGGCGATGTCCGAGATCCGCTGCCGCGTCTCCCGCTTCTTGCGCTCCCTCAGAGAAGGCTCTGGACCCCGGCCCTTGTTCATGGAAAAAACTATAGCCGCTCGAAATTTTTAGTGACTACAGTGAAACCATGACGGCGAGCGAGAACATGACGACGGATTACGACGTGGTGGTGGCCGGCGCCGGCCCGGTGGGGCTCTTCCTCGGCTGTGAGCTGGGGCTCGGCGGGGCTCGGGTGCTGGTCGTGGAGAGACTGACCGAGGTCGACGAGACGATCAAGGCGGGCGCGGTCAACATCCCGAGCGCGGTGGCGTTCTACCGGAGGGGCCTGCTGCCGGAGATGGCGGCGGTGTGGGAGGCGGCGCTGGAACGGATGCGCACCTTCCGGAAGGACGGCGGCGAAGGCGACCGGCCCCGCGTGCCCCCCAAGTTCGCCGGGCACTTCGCCGGGATCATGATGGACCCCGATCTTTTCGACGGGTCCGACCCGCTGTGGGCCGAGGTCGGCCCGGCCGCCGAGGCCGGTCTCGGTGTGCCGCAGGCCGAGCTGGAGCGGATCCTGGCCCGGCGGGCCGCACAGCTGGGCGTCGAGGTGCGCCGGGGCGTGGAGCTGACCGGCTTCACGGCGGACGCCGACGGGCACTCGGACGGGGGCGGGCACGGCCACGCGGAGGGGGACGCGGACGGGCACGGGGCGACCGTGCACATCCTTGATCGCGAGAGTGGCCCCGAGGAGATCCGGGCCCGCTGGCTCGTGGGGTGCGACGGCGGTCGTAGCACCGTCCGCAAGCTCGCCGGGTTCGACTTCCCGGGTACGGACCCGGAGATCACCGGCTACCAGGCGGTGGTGGAGATGACCGGCACCGAGCGACTGGGCGCGGGCTGGAACACGACCGACGTCGGGACCTACGTCCACGGGCCCTTCCCGGGCCGCGTCCTGAGTGTGGAGTTCGACGGGCCCCCGGCCGACCGGTCGGCGCCCGTCACCGCCGAGGAGCTGCAGGCCAGCCTGCGCCGGGTGTCGGGCGTGCCGGAGGTGAGCATCACGAAGGTGGTCACGGCGACCCGGTTCACCGACAACGCCCGCCAGGTCACGGACTACCGCAGGGGCCGGGTGCTGCTCGCCGGCGACGCGGCGCATGTGCACTCGCCGTTCGGCGGGCAGGGGCTCAACCTCGGCATCGGGGACGCGATGAACCTCGGCTGGAAGCTCGCTGCCGTGGTGCGCGGCCGGGCGCCCGAGGCGCTGCTGGACACCTACACCGCCGAACGGCACCCGCTCGGTGCCTGGGTGCTCGACTGGACCCGCGCCCAGATCGCGCTGATGCGCCCCGACCGGCACGCCCGGGCCCTGCGCCGGGTGGTGACCGACATGGCCCTGACCACCACCGGCACCACCTATCTGGTCACGCAGATCTCCGGGGTCTGGCAGCGGTACGACCTGCCCGGCGACCATCCGCTGACCGGCCGCAGCGCCCCCGACCTGGAACTCGCCGACGGCACCCGGCTCGGCGAGCATCTGCACACCGGCCGGGCCCTGCTGCTCGACCTCGCGGACGACTCCGAGCTACGCGCCCGCGCCGAGGGGTACGGCGACCGGCTGGACATCCTTACCGTTGCCTGCCCGGGCCGGCCGGACCTGGCCGCGCTGTTCATACGGCCCGACGGGTTCACGGCATGGGCGACGGACGGACAGGAGGGCGGCAAGGCCCTGCCCGAGGTCCTGGAGCGCTGGCTCGGCGCACCCACCGACACCGCCCGGCCCGCCGCTTGACCCTGCCGCGACGTCAACGCCTGTACGGGTCCCATGCGGATCGGAGAACTCGCCTCCGCCGTCGGCGTCACGACACGCGCGGCGCGGCACTACGGCGAGCGTGATCCGTCTGCACGCCGAGGACCCGGACGGCCTCGTACGGGCCCTCACGCGGGTGTGAACAGGATCTTCGCCCTGCCCGGATCCGCTCGGACGAGGCGGACCCGCAGGCGTTCGCCGAGCGGCAGGTGCTCACCCTCGATCCGGCCGATCACGGCCGGGGACTCCAACTGCACGGTGCCGACGGTCGGTTCGTGGTCGGAGAGGTCGACCACGCAGCCGTCGAAGACGTCTCCGACCCGGTCCTTGAGGAGGGCTGCCTCGACGATGTCGACGCACTCCCGCTCGACCGTGCCCGCGCGGCGGGTGCCGTCGGCCATCTGCTGGGGCAGGGCGTCGAGTGCGGCAAGGACCCAGTCGGGCGGGGTGCGGCCGGCGGCGGCCGCGAGGCAGAGTTCGGCGGCGTAGCGGTCGGCGAGGCGGCGCAGCGGGGCGGTGCAGTGGGCGTAGGGGGCGGCGACGGCGGCGTGGGTGGTGATCGCGGGCAGGTTGCCGTCCCGGAAGACGGTGTAGCCCGCGCCGCGCAGCAGGGTCGTGCACTCCTGGAGGAAGGCCGCATGGCGCGGGTCGTGCGGGTCGAGGGTGCGGATCAGCGCCGCGTACGACACATGGTGCGGCCAGTCGATGCGCAGGGCGACCGCGGTACGGCGCAGCCGGGCCACGGCGCCGTCGGGCGCGGCTGGGAGGGTGCGCAGGATGCCGGTGCCGGTGGCCGTCATCAGGTCCGCCGCGGCCATGCCGGTGAGCAGGGAGAGCTGGGCGTTCCAGCCGTCGGCGGGCAGCGGGGCGCGAAAGGCCAGCTCGTAGCCGTGGTCCCGTTCGGTGATCTCCTGCTCGGGGACGCCCAGCGAGATGCCGCCGCGCTCCACCTCCAGGCGCTCCCGGGCCAGCCCGATCTCCTTGAGCAGCGCGACCGGCTCCTCGGCCGTGCCGCTGTCGATCTGCCGCTGCACGTCCGCGTAGTCGAGCTTCGCCCGGCTGCGCACCAGGGCCCGGCGCACGTCGACGGCGACGGTACGGCCCTCCGCGTCCAGGTCGAGCGTCCACAGCACGGCGGGCCGGGTCCGGTCGGGCAGCAGGCTCCCGGCACCCTCGCTGAGCACGGCGGGGTGCAGCGGGACCTTCTGGTCGGGGAAGTAGAGGGTGTTCACCCGCTTGTGCGCCTCCGAGTCGAGGCGTCCGCCGGGTACGACGAAGGCGGCGACGTCGGCGATGGCGTACCGGACCCGGAAGCCGGTGCCCTGCCGGGAGAGGTGCGTCGCCTGGTCGAGGTCGGTGGAGCCGGGCGGGTCGACGGTGAAGAAGGGGAGGTCCGTGGCGTCGTACGACGGGAGGGTGGGCGCCTGTGCCGACCGCTCGGCCTCCGCCTGGACCTCGGCCGGGAAGACGTCCGGTATGCCGAGTTCGGCGCGGAGCGCGGCGAGGGCGGCCCGGAGAGGGACCTCGGGGGCGCCGGTCACGCGGATCTTGCGGCGGGGCATGTGTCGAGCGTAGGTCGAAGGCGCTGGGGCAGCACCCCGTACCCTGGCGCAGAACCGGAGAGAAGGAGTACCACCCGTGCTTGTCCTGCTGCCGCCCTCGGAAGGCAAGGCGTCCTCGGGCCGTGGCGCCCCGCTGAAGCTGGAGTCGCTGTCCCTGCCGGGGCTGAGCGACGCGCGGGAGGCGGTGCTCGCGGAGCTGGTCGAACTGTGCGCCGGGGACCCCGAGCAGAACGAGAAGGCGCGCGAGGTGCTCGGGCTGAGCGAGGGGCTGCGCGGCGAGGTCGCGAAGAACGCCGGACTGCGCACGGCCGGGGCCCGGCCCGCCGGGGAGATCTACACGGGTGTGCTGTACGACGCCCTCGACCTGGCCACCCTCGACGCGGCCGCGAAGAAGCGGGCCGCACGGTCTCTGCTGGTGTTCTCGGGGCTGTGGGGCGCGGTGCGCGTCAACGACCGCATCCCCTCCTACCGGTGCTCGATGGGCGTGAAGCTGCCGGGGCTCGGGGCGCTGGGCGCCCACTGGCGGACGCCGATGGCCTTGGTGCTGCCCGAGGCCGCCGGGGACGGGCTCGTCCTGGACCTGCGTTCCGCCGCGTACGCGGCCGCCTGGAAGCCGAAGGGTGAGGTGGCCGGGCGTACGGCGACCGTACGGGTGCTGCACGCGCCGACCCGGAAGGTCGTCAGCCACTTCAACAAGGCGACGAAGGGGCGGATCGTACGGAGCCTGCTGTCGGCCGGAGCCGCGCCGAAGGGTCCGGCCGAGCTGGTGGAGGCGCTGCGGGACCTCGGGTACGTCGTGGAGGCCCAGGCGCCGGCGAAGGCGGGGCAGGCATGGTCGCTGGACGTGCTGGTGGAGGAGATCCACTGAGCCTTCCCTGACACCCCCCTTGAGTGTTGCAACATATGCAATGCCCTTTGCGTAGCCTGCATCACGTCGGCAGGATGAGCGGCATGCCCTCGTCTGTGCTGGACCTCGCGCCCGTCGTGCCCGTCGTCGTCATCGAGGACGCCGCCGACGCCGTACCGCTCGCCCGTGCGCTGGTGGCCGGCGGGCTGCCCGCGATCGAGGTGACGCTGCGGACGCCGGCCGCGCTGGACGCGATCCGCGCGGTCGCCGGTGAGGTGCCGGACGCGGTGGTCGGGGCGGGCACGGTGATCGCGCCGGAGCAGGTGGGCGCATGTGTGGCGGCCGGGGCGCGGTTCCTGGTCAGCCCCGGCTGGACGGACGTGCTGCTGACGGCGATGCGGGCGTCCGGGGTGCCGTTCCTGCCGGGGGTGTCGACCACCTCGGAGGTGGTGGCACTGCTGGAGCGCGGGGTGCGCGAGATGAAGTTCTTCCCCGCGCAGGCGGCGGGCGGTACCGCCTACCTGAGGTCCCTGGCCGGTCCGTTGCCGCAGGCCCGCTTCTGCCCGACGGGCGGGATCGGGCCCGCGACCGCGCCGGAGTATCTGTCCCTTCCCAACGTCGGCTGCGTGGGCGGGAGTTGGATGGTCCCGGCGGACGCGATGGCCGCCGGGGACTGGGCCCGGATCGAGGAGCTGGCGCGGACCGCCGCCGGGCTCAGGGACGCAGGTGGGACGTGTCGTTGAACAGCCGCACGCTCGCGTTGCCGTCCGCGTAGTAGGCCACCGCCGACAGGGAGGCGGCGGAGAGTTCCATGCGGAACAGCGATTCGGGCGGGGCGCCCAGGGCAAGGCGCACGAGGGTCTTGATCGGGGTGACGTGGGTGACCAGCAGGACCGTGCGGCCCGCGTGGGCCGCGACCAGCTTCTCCCTGGTGGTCTCCATCCGGGTGGCGGTCTCCGCGAAGCTCTCGCCGCCGCCGGTGGGGTGGGCCTCGGGGTCGGCGAGCCAGGCGTTCAGGTCGTCCGGGTGGCGCTCTCGGACCTCGCCGAAGGTGAGGCCCTCCCAAGCACCGAAGTCGGTCTCCCGCAGGCCGTCCTCGATCGTGACGTCCAGGCCGAGGCGGGCGGCGACGATGCCGGCGGTCTCGCGGGTGCGGGCGAGAGGGGAGGCGAGGATCGTCTGGATCGTGCCTCGCCTGGCGAGTGCCTCTGCTGCTCGGTGGGCCTGCTCGCGGCCCGCGTCCGAGAGGGAGGGGTTGGTGCCGCCGCTGCCCGAGAAGCGTTTCTGGGGGGTGAGGGGGGTTTCGCCGTGGCGGAGCAGGACGAAGGTGGCGGGGGCGCCGAGGTCGGGAGCGGCGCTCCAGCCGGGGGTGCTGGTGCGGTGCTGCTCGTCGGGGGTGGTAGGTCGCTGCTCGCTGGGAGGTGCGCCTTCCTTTGGGACGGGCGCCGCCCCAGCGGCACGGCTGCCCGCAGCTGCGTCGGCTGCACGGCTGCCCGTAGCTGCGTCGGCTGCTGCGGCATCGGCTGCCCGGCCTTGCGCCATTGCCGCCCGCGCCTTCGCCGCGCCCGCTGCCGCGTCCCCCGGTGGGCCCGAGGGCTCGGGGACGGGGCGCGGGGTATCCAGGGCAGCCCTGGACCCGGACGAGGACCACTGGCCGCCCTTGGCTCCCGCGTCCATGGCCTCGTTGGCCAGGCGGTCGGCGTATTTGTTCTGTTCGCGGGGGATCCACTCGTAGGTGATCCGGTCCGCGGGGAAGACCTGGCCCGCCTCCGCCGCGAGGGGCTTCATGGAGGGGTGCTTGATCTTCCAGCGGCCCGACATCTGCTCGATGACGAGCTTGGAGTCCATGCGGACGTGGATCCGGGCGGTGGGGTCGAGAGCGTGCGCGGCGCGCAGGCCGGCCAGCAGGCCCCGGTACTCGGCCACGTTGTTCGTGGCGATGCCGATGTACTCCGCGACCTCCGCCAGGGCCTCCCCCGTCGCCGCGTCGATCACCACGGACCCGTAGCCCGCGGGCCCCGGGTTGCCCCGCGACCCGCCGTCGGCCTCGACGATGAACTCCCGCACCGCCCCGGCCCCTTACAGACCCGACTCGGCCGTACGCACCAGGATGCGGCGGCAGTTCTCGCAGCGGACCACCGTGTCCGGCGCCGCCGAACGGATCTCGTTCAGCTCGGTGATGGCCAGCTCCTGGCGGCAGCCCTGGCAGGTGCGGGCGTACAGCTTGGCCGCACCGATGCCGCCCTGCTGCTCGCGCAGCTTGTCGTACAGCTTGAGCAGGTCCGCGGGGACGGAGGCGGCGATGACCTCGCGCTCCTTGGTCACCGAGGCGACCTCACCGTCGATCTCCTCGAAGGCCGAGTCCCGGCGGGCGCCCGCGTCGTCGATCTTCGACTGCACGGACCCGACCCGCCCGGTCAGCTCGGTCACCCGCTCCTGCGCGCTCTCCCGGCGCTCCATGACCTCGAGGACGATGTCCTCCAGGTCGCCCTGACGCTTGGCGAGGGAGGTGATCTCGTGCTGGAGGTTGGACAGGTCCTTCGGCGAGGTCACGGCGCCGGAGTCCAGGCGCTGCTGGTCGCGGGCGGCGCGCTGGCGCACCTGGTCCACGTCCTGCTCGGCCTTGGTCTGCTCGCGGGCGCAGTCGCTCTCCTCGGTCTGCGCGGCAACCAGCAGGTCGCGCAGCTGCGTCAGGTCCTTGTTCAGCGACTCGATCTCGGCGTGCTCGGGCAGCGACCTCCGCTTGTGTGCCAGCTGCTGCAGGCGGACGTCTAGGGCCTGGACGTCGAGGAGTCGGATCTGGTCGGCGGGCGCGGCGTTCAGTTGGGGGCTCCCGGTTAGCTAGTGGTGACGTTGGACGCCGCGTGGGCGGTCCAGGGGTCGGTGACCGTCTTGGACACGTGGACGCGCAGGTCCCAGCCGTGGCGGTCGGAGATCTCGTCGAGCTGGGTTGCGGCCAGCTCGCACCAGGGCCACTCGGTGGCCCAGTGCGCCGCGTCGAGCAGCGCGAGGGGGCCGTGGGCCACCGCCTCGGAGGCGGGGTGGTGGCGCAGATCGGCGGTGAGGAAGGCGTCGACACCGGCCGCGCGGACCTGGTCGAAGAGGCTGTCGCCGGAACCGCCGCTGACGGCGACCGTGCGGACGACGGCCTCGGGGTCGCCGGCCACCCGGATGCCCTGGGCGGTGGCGGGCAGCCGCTCGGCGGCGCGGGCGGCCAGCTCGCGCACGGTCAGCGGGTGGTCGAGTTCGCAGACGCGACCCAGGCCCCGGCGGCCCTCGGGGTCGGTCGGGTCCGGCACGAGGGGGCGTACGACACGGAGGTCGAGCGCGCCGGCGAGGGCGTCCGAGACGCCCGGGTCGGCGGTGTCGGCGTTGGTGTGGGCGACGTGCAGCGCGATGTCGTTCTTGATCAGCTTGTGCACGATCCGGCCCTTGAAGTGCGTGGCCGCGACCGTGGTCGTACCGCGCAGGTAGAGCGGATGGTGGGTGACGAGCAGGTCGGCGCCCAGCTTCACCGCCTCGTCGACGATGTCCTGCACCGGGTCGACGGCGAACAGGACCCGGGTGACCTCCTGGTCGGGGTCGCCCACGACCGTGCCGACCGCGTCCCAGGACTCGGCCCGCTCGGCGGGCCACAGGTTCTCCAGCGCGGCGATGACTTCAGACAGACGGGGCACGGGGAAAAGGCTACCTGGCCGTTCTGCCGGGCTGTACCGCATCCGCTCCCGCTGGTCCCGCTCAGCACAAACGCCCCGACCTCCTCAGAGGAATCGCTTCTGCACCACCCGTATGTGTGAAGCCGGGGCCGGGCGATCCCACGCCTGCGCGTGCGATAACTAGCTTCGTCGCCGGAGGTGACCGAACGATGACTGCCTGTGCGATCGAACCCCCCTCCACCGGCGAGGACGACGGTGTGCCGGGGAAGCGGTGCGCCATCACGGCGGACGGCGCGTACGCGGCCCGTCTCGCGCTGGGCGGCGACTCCTGGTTCCCGGAGCGCTGGACCCTGGACGGCCCGGAGCCGTACGCGGTGCCGCTGCCCGGCAACCAGCCGGAGGAGCCCGGCACCCAGGTGCAGCCGATGGCGGACGGACGGGTGCTGATCCAGCGGCTGGTGGAGCGCCGGCACACCTTCTCGCTGCTGTACCCGACCGGCCCCGACACCGGCGAGCTGCCGCTGGGCGCGGTGGAGTGTCCGGAGCCGGGCACCCGGCTCACGCTGCTGCCGCCGGCGCCGGGCGGGGTGCGCGCGTACGCCCTCGCGGTCGGTCCGCGTGCGAGCGCGGTGTGGCTGGTGGCTGGCGGCACCTTCGGGCCCGAGCAGCTGGCGGAGGTGCCGGGGCGCTGCTCGGGCGGGGTCTGGCTGGACCGTGGCGGGCGGATGCTCGCGGTGGACCGGGAACTGGGCGGGCGCACCAAGACGGTCGTGATCGACCTGGAGCGCGGCGGCGAGATCTCGCCCCTGCTGCAGATCACGGAGGGCAGCGACGACCGGTTGCTGCTGGCCGACCCGGACAGCGGGCTGCTGCTGATCTCCTCGGACGCGCCCTCCCCCGGGCAGGAACGATTGGGCTGGGGGGTCATGGGCAGCATGTTGCCGGTGCGCTTCCCGGAGTGTCTGCGGCTCCAGGACTGCGCGGTGACGCCGTTCGCGATCCAGCCGGGGCAGGTGCTGATGCCGGAGAGCTGCGCGGTGGCGCTGCGTATCGAGGGGCCGTTCGGCGGCTGGGTCGGCATCTGGCGGCCGGCCGAGCGACAGGTGCGTCATCTCCCAGCGCCCGAGGGGTGGTTGACCGGGGCCGGGCTGTGGACGCAGGACGGGGTGCTGCGGCTGCCGTACGCCACGGGGGAGGTCCCGTGCGGCGTGGCGGAGCTGACGGCGCCCATGGAGGACGCGGGTCCGGGGGATCCGGTCCGGAACGGCACGGCTGCCGGGGTGCCCGAGGCGCCCTGGGAGGCGGCGGAACCGGAGCCTCCGGGACCGGTGACGGTCCGTCCGGTACCGCTGCAACAGGCGCCTCTCGGGGGCGAGTAGAAACCGCGCGGAGAGCGCAGTTCGGCGTCACATGATGTGGCACCCGGGCTGACGGCTGGTCGCTGTGGCGCGTGGATGAGGTGAGTGCCCCAAGGGTGGGGTTCGTGCGCTCGGATGTGGAGCGGTTCTCGGAGCGGTACAGCAGAGTGTGCCCTGCGTCCGCGAGGCGCGGGGCGAACTGGTGACCGAGGAGCCGGAACAGGCCGAAGATCATCGGTCCAGGAGCGCCGTCATCTGCGCGACCGGCAGCGACGGGCTGGTGGCCCCGGCCCCGCCCACGTGGGGCAGTGCGCACGCGGCCACCGCGTCCGAATGGCTCACCGCACCGGGCCTACAAGAGGCGCGGGCCGACGGTGGCACCTACCTTCACCAGAGGGCGACAGCTCCCGCAATTCTGACAAAGGTGCAAGGGGCGCGAGGAGACGGGACATGGCGGAGAGACGACCGGGTGCTCGCCGGGGGAGAAGACGGCTGAGCCGCACCACAGGGGCCTGCGTGCTGGCCGCGGGGTTGGCCTTCGCCATCTGCTCGCCCCCCGCCGCGGCCGGTCCCCGACCGGACCGGCCGCGGCTGTGCGCGACGAAGCCCGCTCCCCCGACCGGCAGTGCGACCACCCCGCCGCCGATCACTTCGGGCAGCGACGTGTGGAGCTTCGTCTCCGCGCCGGAGCTTCACCCTCAGAAGGTCACGGTGACTGCGCACAAGCCCGGAACGGCGCCCGGCAAGATCTTCGTCGGCCCCTATGCCATCGGCGCCCCCGTGGTCGGTCAGACGGGGGCACTGATCTCCGACAACTCCGGCGATCCGGTCTGGTACCGCCCCCTGTCCTCCCCCGACCTCCAGAACGCCGACTTCAAGGTTCAGACCTATCACCATCCCGAGAGCGGCAAAGCTCAGCCGGTGCTGACCTGGTGGCAGGGATCCATCGCCATTCCGCCCACGTACACGAACCTGCCGGGCGGCGCTCCCGAACCGGGCGGGTGCTACTACATCTACGACAATCACTACCGCCTGATCACCACGGTCTCCGCCCAGCACGGCTTCAACGCGGACGAGCACGAATTCCTCCTGACCCGCAGGGGGACCGCACTGTTCATCGCGACCAAGCCGGTCCCCATGGATCTCCGCCCCTACGGGGGTCCGAAGGACGGGGCCATCCTGGACAGCGAGATCCAGGAAGTCGACCTGAAAACAAGGAAGCTCGTCTTCTCATGGGACCTGCTGGACCACCTGGACCCCGCCGATTCCGAGGTGCCGGCCTCCGACGCGGCGACGTCAGGCGGGGTATGGGACGCCTACCACCTGAACTCGGTCGACGAGGGTTCCGGAGGTGAGCTGTTGATCTCGGTCCGGAACTTCTGGGCGATCTACGACATCTCCGGGAGGACGAAAAAGATCCGGTGGCAACTCGGTGGCAAGAAGAGCGACTTCACCTTCGGACCCGACGCGAAATTCTACTGGCAGCACGACGCGCGATTCCGGCCGGGAAACCGGATCAGCCTGTTCGACGACGGCTGCTGCAACCAGCCGGGCGGCTCACCGGAACAGGAGTCCCACGGCCTGATCCTGGACCTGGACTTCGACAACCACACCGCGACCGCCGCGCGGACCTACTATCACCAGCCACCGCTGTTCTCGGCATCCCAAGGGAACACCCAGGCCCTCGCCAACGGCAACGAGTTCATCGGATGGGGCCAGAGTTCGTACTACTCGGAATACGCCCACGCGGGGAACACGGAGGGCAACGGCTCGAAGAACCTGCTCTACGACGTGAAGCTGCCGGGTTCGAACATCTCGTACCGGGCCTTCCGGAACACGTGGGTGGGCGAGCCCTACTATCCGCCGAGCGCGGCGGCGAAGACCGACGGCGGGCACAGTGTCGTCTACGCCTCCTGGAACGGTTCGACGCAGACCAGAGCGTGGCGGGTGCTCGCGGGACCGGACCCCGCTTCCCTGTCGGTGGTCGAGCGGCACGCCGCGCGGACCGGGTTCGAGACGGCGGTCCCGACGGCCGATCCAGGACCGTACTTCCAGGTCAAGGCGTTGGATGAAGAGGGGCACGTCCTCAAGTCCTCCGACGTCGTGACCCTGACCCGTTGACGGCCGGCCCTTCGAAGACGGCGATCCTGCTCGGCGACGACCGCCCTTCTCGGCCGACTTGTAACGAAGTAGCACCGGTCGGCGTGCCCGCCTGGATTCGGCCCGCGGTGTGCCGGTTACACTCGCCGCGCTGTAAGAGATCTTGTTGACGGGGTGAATTCTTCCGATGAGCGACACCAGCACGACTCAACCGCTGTCTGCCGACTCTCAGGACGCGGCCGGACACGGCCGACACCGGGGCCCGATCGCGGCCCAGGACGGAGAGACGGCGCCGCGTGGGCGTCACCGTAAGCCGGCTCAGGAGACCGCCGAGGCGGCTGCCTGACGGTAGTGGAAAAGAGGGGGTGCCCGTCGACCGGCGGGCACCCCCTCTCCCGTTCTCCCGTTCTCCCGTTCTCCCGTTGTGTCCAGCCGCGCTCGAGGCCCGGTCCTCAGCCGCGTTTGAGACCCAGCACCTCGGCCGCGGCGAACGTCTCCTGCGGCGGCCGCTGCGCGTAGTGCGGGGTGAGCAGCGCGTCCAGCTCGTCGTGGGTGAAGGTCTCCTGCTTGCTGTCGAACTTCGCCTGCACCCGCGGCCGTTCCACCACGGCGACCATGCCGCCGTGGACGACGAGCAGCTGCCCGTTGACCCGGGCGGCGGCGGGTGAGGCGAGGTAGCAGACGAGCGGCGCGACGTGCTCGGGGGCGAGCGGGTCGAGGCTGCCCTCGTCCGGTTCCTGGAAGCCCTCGAAGACGTCCGCGGTCATCCGGGTCCGGGCGCGCGGGCAGATCACGTTGGCCGTGACGCCGTACTTGGCGAGGGCGAGGGCGGTGGAGGTGGTCAGACCGACGATCCCGCCCTTTGCGGCCGCGTAGTTGGGCTGTCCGGCCGAGCCGGCCAGGAACGCCTCCGAGGAGGTGTTGACGATCCGCCCGTACACCTCCGCCCCGGCCGCCTTGGCGCGGTCCCGCCAGTGTGCGGCGGCGAAGTGGGTGGTGTTGAAGTGTCCCTTGAGGTGGACGCGGATCACCGAGTCCCACTCGTCCTCGGTCATGGAGAAGATCATGCGGTCGCGCAGGATGCCCGCGTTGTTGACGAGGATGTCCAGCTTGCCGAACTCGGCGATCGCCAGGCCGACGAGCTCCCGGGCCTGCTGGAAGTCGGCGACGTCTCCGGTGTGCGCGACCGCCCGGCCGCCGCTCTCGCGTATCTCGGCGGCGACCTCCGCGGCGGGGCCGGCAGAGGACTCGCCGGAGCCGTCGCGGCCCGGCTGTCCGTAGTCGTTGACGACGACGGCCGCGCCGAGCCGGGCGAGTTCGAGTGCCTCGGCCCGGCCGAGACCGCGCCCGGCGCCGGTGACGACGGCGGACAGTCCCTCAAGTGGCAGTGGCATTCCGTTCCGTCCTCAGATCTCGATGCACGTACGCAGGGCCGTCCCGGTACGCATCTGGTCCAGGGCCTCGTTGATCTCCGCCAGCGGCACCCGGTGGGTGATCAGGCCCTCCAGGTCGACGCGGCCCGCCCGCCACAGGGCGATGGTGCGCTCGTAGGAGCTCAGGACGTCCCCGCCGCCGTACATGGACGGCAGGATCCGCTTCTCGTCGAAGAACAGCTCGAACATGTTGAGCTGCAGGAAGTCGTCCATGGCGCCCGCGCCGACCACGACGAGGGTGCCGCCGCGCCGGGTGTTCTCGTACGCGGTGCGGGCGGTGGCGGACCTGCCGACGACCTCGAAGACGTAGTCGAAGCCCTCACCGCCGGTGACCTGCTGCTTGGCGTCGGCCAGCTCCTCCGGTGAAACGGCCTTCGTGGCACCGAACTTCAGCGCGGACTCGCGCCGGGAGGCGACCGGGTCCACGGCGACTATCTCGGCGGCGCCCTTGAGCCGCGCCCCCTGCACCGCTGAGATGCCGACGCCGCCGCAGCCGATGACGGCGACCGACGAACCGGCCTCCACGTCGGCGGTGTTGAGGGCGGCACCGAGTCCGGTCGTCACCCCGCAGCCGATGAGGGCGGCGATGTCGAAGGGCACGTCGTCCGGGATCGGCACCGCGCAGCCGGCGTCCACCACGACCTCCTCGGCGAAGGTGCCGGTGCCGGCGAAGCCGAAGACGTCACCGCCGGGGCGCTTGAAGTTGGGGGTGCCCGCGTTCATGAACCCGGCCAGGCACAGCTCGGTCTGGCCGCGCTTGCAGGCGGGGCAGGCGCCGCAGGCGGGCAGCCAGCAGATGACGACCCGGTCGCCGGGCTTCAGGCGGGTCACGTTCTCGCCGACTTCGAGGATCTCGCCCGCGCCCTCGTGACCGGGCACGAAGGGGGCCGGCTGGGGCAGCACCCCGTTCATCGCGGACAGGTCCGAGTGGCACAGTCCGGTGGCCCGCACCCGGACCCTCACCTTGCCGGGGCCAAAGCCCACCGCCTCGATGTCGTCGAGGATCTCCAGCTTTTCCTGGCCGATCTCGTGCAGTACGGCTGCGCGCATGGTGCGGCTCCCCTCGGAGGCTCTTCAGGAGTGCTGAACGATGGTGTCGGCCAGGACGGGCGCGTCCTCCCGCTCGAGTGCGCTCACCGCGACCCGCACCTGGCCCTGCTCGCGCCACATCCGGATGCGCAGGGTCTCGCCCGGGTAGACGACCCCGGCGAACCGCGTGGTGTACTCGCGCACCCGGGTCACGTCGCCGCCGAGCAGCGTGTCCACGACCGCCTTGAGCGTGATGCCGTAGGTGCACAGCCCGTGCAGGATGGGCCGGTCGAACCCGGCGAGCTTGGCGAACTCCGGGTCGGCGTGCAGGGGGTTGTAGTCGCCGGAGAGGCGGTAGAGCAGCGCCTGGTCGGCGCGGATCGGGCGCTCGACGGTCCGGTCGGGCTCGCCGGTGGGCGGCTCCGGTCGGGTGGAGGGGCCGCGGTCGCCGCCCCAGCCGCCTTCCCCGCGTACGAAGATCTGGGCGTCGTTGGTCCACAGCGGGCCCTCGGCGTCGGCGACCTCGGTGCGCATGACGAGGACGGCGGCCTTGCCCTTGTCGTACACGGCGGCGATGCGGCCGGTGGCGGTGGCGGTGCCCTCGGCCGGCAGGGGCCGGTGGATCCGCAGGGTCTGGCCGCCGTGCAGGACCCGGGCCAGGTCCACGTCGACACCGGGCACGGACAGGCCGCTGATCACCCCGGGCGAGCCGGCGCCGGCGACGGTGGCGAAGCTGGGCAGCACGTGCAGCCGGGACTCCAGGGTGTAACGCAGCTCGTCGGGGTCGGTGGCGGGGCTGTCCTTGTCCGGGTTCGCGCCGGCGCCGATGCCGAGGTGGTAGAGCTGGACGTCCTTGGTGGTCCAGGTGATCTCACCGGTCCGGGGCTCGGCGGCGAGGGCCAAGGCTGCGTCGATGGGCATGGGGCTCCTGACGGGTCTCAAGACCTCGGTGCGGACGTCCGCACCGTCGGCCGCACCGAGGTCGTCCACGGGCGGATCTAGAACGCGTTCCAGTCCGGCGCCCCCTGTATAGCCCAGCACTCCGCACTTGTGAAGGCTACTGACACTGTGTCAGGTGATCGGGCGATGACATTTGTACTGCCCGAGTGCGGACATCCGCATCTGCCGGGGACCGGTCCCGGACTCCTACCGTCGTAGGCATGACCCGGACGCAGCGTGCCGCGCCCGGTGCGATCATCGTGCTGACCAACTGGCCGCCGGCGTTCGCTTCGTACGCTGTGCTGCCGCACCGCCGCGAGGCGGGGACCATCTGATCGGGGGACGAAGAGATGTCGTGGTGGACGCGGGTGAGATGCCGGATCCGGGCCGTACGGGAGGCACGGGCCCGGTGGCAGGCGGACATGGAGCGGTTCCGGGTCGCGCAACGGGCCGCCCGGAAGAACGGGAACGCCGCGGACGTCGACCATCCGGGCCCGCCGCCCACCGGCTTCGCGCTGCTGCCCTGGCTGCTGATGGGGATGGGGTCCTTCTCCAACCTGCTGCAGGGCAGGACCCCGAACCCGTGGATCGGCGGCCTGGGGCTGCTCGCCTTCAACTCGCTGTACGTCTACGTCACCTTCCGCGCCTTCGACCGGGAGAAGCGCGAGGCGGTCTCCACCCGGGTGGCGCTGGGGCTGATGGGCCTGCTGACCACGGGCCTGGCCGTCGGATACGGCGGCAACTGGCTGATGTTCTTCCCGCTGCTGGGCCTCGCGACCGGCGCCACCCTGCGCGGCCCCTGGCTGGGCCGCACCGGCGTGCTGCTCTCGGTGTACGCGGGAGCCGTCTCCGGCGTCCGCGACGGCTGGGGGGACGCGACGAACATCGGCTACGCGACCTTCCTGTCGAGCATGGTGACCGCCGCGATCCTCGGCCTGTCCGAGGCCGTGCGGGAGCTGCGCGCCGCCCGGGAGGAGCTGGCCCGGCGGGCGGTGGAGAAGGAGCGGCTGCGCTTCTCCCGCGATCTGCACGACCTGCTCGGCCACACCCTGTCGGTGATCGTGGTGAAGTCGGAGGCCGCCCGGCGGCTTGCCCCGCGCGACATGGACGCGGCGCTCACCCAGATCGGCGACATCGAGTCGGTGGGCCGGCAGGCGCTCACCGAGATCCGCGAGGCGGTGACCGGCTACCGCGAGGGCAGCCTGGCCACCGAGCTGACCCGGGCCCGCTCGGCGCTGTCCGCGTCCAGCGTGGAGCCGGTGGTGCGCCAGTCCGGGACGCCGCTGGCCCCGCAGACCGAGGCGCTGCTCGGCTGGGTGGTGCGCGAGGCGGTCACCAACGTGGTCCGGCACAGCGATGCCACCCGCTGCGAGATCACCATCGAGAGCACGACCGAGCAGGCCCGGCTCACCGTCACCGACAACGGCACCGGCAAGGCCGTCACGCGCCCTGCCGAGGGCATCGGCGGCACCGGTCTGACGGGCCTGACCGAGCGCCTCGCGGCGGCGGGCGGCTCCCTCAGGGCCGGCCCGTCGCCGCGCGGCGGCTTCGCGGTCACCGCCGAACTCCCGGTGGAGCCGACGGAACTGACCGCCGTGGGTGCGGCTACGGCGCCCAGGGCGGGCTGACCGCCCAGCTGACGTCGTCGCTCCACGAGGTGCTGCTGTCCCAGGCGTTGGAGCCGCCGTTGCTCGCTATGTAGACGTTGAGGTTGTAGTGGCGCAGGTATCTCGTCGGGTAGTTGTACGAGGCGAACGAGGTGCCCGTGCCGCTCCTGCCGGTCTGCGGGCAGAAGGTGGCGTCGGCCCGGAACTGGCTGGTGCCGTCCATGGGCTGCCGGTAGAGCCGGTAGTTGTAGTGGCGCAGGAAGTCGCCGGGGTAGTTGCGCGACTCGAAGGAGACACAGGAGCTGTCGGCGAGCCCCCGGCGCACGATCCAGGTCGCGTCGCTCTTGTCGAGGGACGAACTGCCGGACGTGACCGAGGAGATGACGGCCGCGTCGTTCTGGTGGCGAACGTAGTCGGTGGTGCAGCAGGAGGTCGTCGCGCGCAGCGAGATCTCCGAGCCGGCACTGAGCGTGCCGGTGCTGCCGGTCGGGCCGCCGTAGCCCACGGAGACGATGTCGGACTGGACGGCGTCGTCGGCGGCGTCCGTCGGGATGCCGGAGGTCATCACGCCCTCGAAGAAGGACCCGATGGAGCCGTTGCTGTTGTCGCCGCCGGTGCCGAGGACGATCGCGCCCTCCTGGTGCATCGGCGAGTAGCCACTGGTGGTCGGCTCACCGCCGGAATAGGTGGTGGTGAGCCCGCCGGATTGCGCATTGCCGTATTTCAGCGCGAAATGGTTCTGCCCGTTGTTCTTCAGCAGCGCGGTCACGAACGGCAGCGGTCCGGTGCCGGTGTTGGACGTGTTCTTGCTGTACCCGGCGTCGGACTGGAACAGCCCGTTCTCCAGGTCGGCCTGCACCCACGGCCCCTGCCCGTAGCAGGGCGAGAACCAGCACTCGGTACCGAAGTTGATGGCGTCCATGTGGCCGTTGCCGGTGTCCAGGTTGTTCGTCTCGGCGTTGCCGTAGTCGAAGCAGCAGCGACCGTTGACGTGGGTGCCGGAGGTCACCATGTACATCCCCTCGGCCTGCCCGTTCACGGCCACACCCGAGGTGGAGTTGTCGCGGTAGCCCATGCCGGCGGAGATCTCCAGGCCGTAGACCTGGTGTCCGCCGACAGTCACCGGCAGGGCGTCCGCGGGCGCCCCGACGTCGGCCGCGCCGGCCCCGCCCGCACCCTCGACGGTGAGGTCGTTGTGGCGCGGGGACTGGTCGTAGATCTCGGTGATGATGCAGGTCGTGCCGGAGCAGAACGAGTCCTGGGCGGCCGCGTCGGCGTAGCCGCCGGTGGCCAGCAGGCCGATGTTCGCGGTGGCGCCGTCGGAGGCTCGCTTCACCTGGTAGAGCGAGCCGCTGTACGACGAGTACAGCGCCCGGACCAGGCTGTGCGCGGCGACGCAGGGCGTGCCCGCGGCCGCGTAGACGTCACAGGGCAGCGAACTCGCGGCGGCGGCCTGCGGGGCGCCGACGCCGACGACGAGCGCGGCGATGGTGGCGAAGGCCGCGAGTACGGACAGGGCGGCTTTTCTGAGCCGCCGCGGACATGAGCGCAGGAGTGTGGGGAGCACGTGCACCTCTTCGGTTCCTCGTAGGGCGGTGCGGGGGGGGAGCGGCCGAGTGGGTCGATATACCGAACGTCGTTCGATCGAAATACCGAACCCATTCGACGTCGAAATGCCGAACAATTACCGGAAATGCAGAGGCGATTGTTTGCGGGCCCCCGTGGGCCGTCAACCCCTGCGGACTCGAACCATGACGATTCTTTAATTTCCCGCCCTTGGCTACGCTGGGGCCGTGAAGAACATCCGGGTCCTCCTCGCCGAGGACCAGGGCATGATGCGCGGCGCGCTCGCCCTGTTGCTCGGCATGGAGGACGACATCGAGGTGGTCGCCCAGGTCGCGACCGGTGACGCGATCGTGGCGGCCGCACTGCTGCACCGGCCGGACGTGGCTCTGCTGGACATCGAACTCCCGGGCATCAGCGGCCTGGACGCGGCCGCCGAGCTGCGCGAGCAGGCGCCGGACTGCCGGGTGCTGATCCTGACGACCTTCGGCCGGCCCGGCTATCTGCGCCGGGCCATGGAGGCCGGAGCGGCCGGATTCCTGGTCAAGGACGGGCCTGTGGAGGAGCTGGCCCAGGCGATCCGGCGCGTGCTCACCGGGGAGACCGTGGTCGATCCGGCGCTGGCCGCGGCCGCGCTCAGCGCCGGGCCGAATCCGCTGACCGCCCGGGAGTGCGATGTGCTCAAGGCCTCGGCGGACGGGGCGACGGTCGCCGACATCGCCGGCCGGCTCCATCTGTCCGAGTCCACGGTCCGCAACTACCTTTCGTCCGCCATCGGCAAGACGGGTACGCGGAACCGGGCGGAGGCGGTGCGGGAGGCCCGGCAGCAGGGGTGGCTTTGAGCACCGCCCCGCCCGGCTCGCCCTACTGGATCACCTCCGCCGACTCGTAGCTGGTCCCCTCCGGCGCCACGCACCCGAACCAGCTCATCGGAAAGCCGGCCGCCCGCTGAGGCAGATCCACGGTGCTCGTGCCGTCCTTCCAGGTGCACTTGACCTGCTGGGCGGTGTTGGCGACCATGCCGATCACCAGACGGCCGGAGCTCTCGGGTTCGTACCCCAGACGGGTCGCGGCGGCCTCCAGGTCCTTGCCCGAGAAGCGCTCCAGCTTCTTCACCGTGTTGAACATCACCTGCTGCGGGCGGTGGTCGCCGTAGGCCCGGGTCACGAAGAACGAGACCTTGCCGATCAGGTCGGCGGGCTTGTGGACCTCCGCCGGCTCGAGCCCCAGCCTGTCCATGGCCTGGAACTGCCGGGCCGCTTCCGCCTGGTCGCGCGGCGCTCCCCACAACTCGACGGCGGCAAGCCACTGCTTGCCGCGATACATCCCCCGGGCCAGCTCGGTCCGCTGCGGCTCGTACACATGCCGCTCCTTTGCCGTCGGCGGCCGAGTGGCCACCACCGCCCCCCGGTCGCCGTGACCGCTGTCCCCGCCCGGCAGCCCCGTCACCGCCAGGGCCCCCGTCGACCCGGCCACCACCAGCGCCGTGGCCGTCGCCACCGCCCAGCGCCGTGCTCTGCGCCGCCGGCCGCCGCGCATGACCGCCTGCACCGGGGCTATACCGATCTCGACCTCGTCCGCGGCGTCCGCGAGGAGGAGGGCGATGTCCGTCTGGCTCATGTCGTGGTTCCTGTTCCGGTCCGCGCTCATCACTTCCGCCCTCCCTGCGTCACCATCTCGGCCAGTCCCGGTATGGCGCGGAGTTTCGCGATCCCCTTGGCCGCGTTGCTCTTCACCGTGCCGACCGAGCAGCCCATCGCCTCCGCCGCCTGGGTCTCCGTCAGGTCCTCCCAGTAGCGCAGGACGACCGCCTCCCGCTGCCGCGGGGGCAGTTGGGCGAGCGCCTTGAGCAGGGCGCTGCGGTCGTCGGCCTGCGCGATGCGGTCGCCCGTGTCGGGCACCTCGTGCACCAGGCCCGAGTCGTCCCTCGGTGCGAGGAACTCCTTCAGCCTTCTTCTGTGTTTGCGCGCATGCGCGTTGATCATCACGCGCCGTACGTACGCCTCCGGGTCGTCGGCCGAGCCGACCCTGCGCCAGGCCACGTAGACCTGTTCGAGGGTCGACTGGACCAGGTCCTCCGCGGCGTGCTGCTCCCCCGTGAGGAGAAATGCCGTACGCATCAGCCGGGGCCAGCGGCCGATCATGAAGCTCTGGAACTCCTCGTTCCGAGCCTGCTTCCCGTCCCCCATGGGCACCTCCTAGATGTCAAAAGGAGTCCATGGGCCGCCCGGACCGTTGCCTCACCTCACGGAACTCGCCGAAATTTTCTTCGGCAGCCACAGCAGCATGAGCACCACCCCGCCCAGCAGCACCCCGGTCCCGGTCCGGAAGGCCAGCGCGTACCCCTCGGTCAGGGCCTCGGCCCCGACGCCGCTCCCGGTGTGCGCCGTACGCGTCGCCGCGATCGTCGACATCACCGCGAGCCCCAGCGAACCGCCCATCGTGCGGGAGGTGTTGACCAGACCGGACACCAGCCCGGCGTCGGAGGGCGACGCCCCCGAGGTGGCGAGCGCGGCCAGCGGCGTCGCCGAGAGCCCGGCGCCCAGCATCATCAGGATCCCCGGGCCCATGACGGAGGTCAGGTAGGCGCCGTGCGCGGTCATCGTCGACTGCCACGCGAACCCGGCGGCCGCGATCAGCGCCCCCACCACGGCCACGGTGCGCGCGCCCAGCGTGGGCAGGAAGCGGGGTGCCAGCTTGGAGCCGAGCACCACCGCGAGGGAGCTGGGCACCAGCGCGAGTCCGGCCACCAGCGGCGAGTAGCCGAGCACGTTCTGCGCGTACAGCGTCATGAAGAACCACATGCAGAACATCGCCGAACCGCTCAGGAACATGGCCGTGTTCGCCGACGCCACCGAGCGCAGCCGGAACAGTCCGAGCGGCATCAGCGGGGCCGGAGTGCGGGCCTCGACGGCGAGGAACAGCCCGACCAGCGCGAGCCCGGCGACCAGCGGCACCAGCGTGGCCGCCGCCGTCCACCCCTCGCTCTCGGTCCGCGAGATGCCGTACGCCAGCGTGGCCAGACCCGCCGTCACCAGCAGCGCGCCCGGCAGGTCGAGCCGCCGCCCGTCCCCCGCGCGGCTCTCCGGCAGCCACCGCAGCGAGCCGGCGAGCACCACCGTGCCGACGGGCACGTTGATCAGCAGTACCCACCGCCAGTCCAGCACGTCCACCAGGGCCCCGCCGACCAGTCCGCCCGCGGCACCGCCGCCGGCGCCCACCGCGGTCCAGGTCGCGATCGCCCGGGCCCGGGCCGGCCCCTCGGGCACCGCGGCCGTCAGCAGCGTCAGGGTCGAGGGCGCCAGCACTGCCGCGCCCAGCCCCTGCACGGCCCGCGCCAACAGCAGCTGCCAGCCGTCCTGGGCCAGCCCGCCGCCCAGCGACGCCAGCGTGAACAGGCCCAGCCCGACGAGGAACATCCGCTTGCGGCCGTAGAGGTCACCGGCCCGCCCGCCGAGCAGCATGAACCCGGCGAAGGCGATGGCGTACGCGTTCACCACCCACTGGAGGCCCGCCGTGCTCAGCCCGAGGTCGGTGCGCATCGACGGCAGGGCGACGTTCACCACGGACACGTCGAGCACGACCAGGAACTGTCCGGCACAGGCCAGCGTCACCACCAGCCAGGTGGGCAGGGCGACGCGGCGGGATATGAGGGGCGAGGTGTCGGCGGCTTCCAGCATGGGTGTCATGCTCTCAACCCAATTACGGTCCTTGCATCGGCATTTCGGACCACCGGGTCCTGGGTCGTACGACCTACACCCGGCCTACGCCGCCCGCAGCAGTGTGACCACCGCCGCCCCGCCCAGACCGATGTTGTGGGCGAGGCCGACCCGGGCTCCGCGCACCTGCCGCTCCCCCGCCTCGCCGCGCAGTTGCCAGACCAGCTCGGCGGCCTGGGCGAGGCCGGTCGCACCCAGCGGGTGCCCCTTGGAGATCAGCCCGCCGGAGGGGTTCACCACCCAGCGGCCGCCGTACGTCGTCGCCCCCGACTCCACGAGCTTGCCGGACTCGCCCACCGGGCACATGCCGAGCGCCTCGTAGGTCAGCAGTTCGTTGACGGAGAAGCAGTCGTGCAGCTCCACGACGTCCACGTCCTCGATGCCGAGCCCGGCCCGCTCGTACGCCTGCCGTGCCGCCTCGCGGGACATCGGCTGTCCGACGACGTCGATGCACGAGCCGGACGCGAACGACTCCTCGGTGTCGGTGGTCATGGCCTGCCCGGCGATCTCGACCAGGCCGGTCAGCGAGCGCTCCTCGGCGAACCGCTCCGACACCACCACGGCCGCCGCCGCGCCGTCCGAGGTCGGCGAGCACTGCAGCTTGGTCAGCGGCCGGTGCACCATGCGCGCGGCGAGGATGTCGGCCACCTCGTACACGTCACGGAACTGGGCGTAGGGGTTGTGTGCCGAGTGGCGGTGGTTCTTGGCGGCGACCCCGGCGAGCTGGGCCTCGGTGGTGCCGTACCGCTCCATGTGCTCGCGGGCCGCGTCGCCGAAGATCTGCGCGGTCGGCGGGGTCATCTCGAAGCCGTGCCGCGCGGCCATGATCCCGTAGTGCCGGGCGACGGGGGACGTCGAGAAGTCGCCCCCGTCCGCCCCTCCCCCGAGCGCCCCCTTCTTCATCTTCTCGAAGCCCAGCGCCAGGACGCAGTCGGCCGCCCCGCCCTCCACCAGCTGGCGGGCCAGCATCAGCGCGGTGGCGCCGGTCGCGCAGTTGTTGTTGACGTTGTAGACGGGGACTCCGGTCAGGCCGAGTTCGTAGGCGGCGCGCTGGCCTGCGGTCGAGGGCTGGAAGCAGTAGCCGACGGGAACCTGTTCCACATCGGTGTACGCGACCCCGGCGTCGGCGAGCGCCACACCACCCGCCTCCCGCACCATGTCCCAGTACTGCCATTCCCGGGTCTCGGGCTTCTCGAAGCGGGTCATCCCGACCCCGGCGACATAGGCCTTCATGGCGCGCCAGAGTAGAACGTGTTCCACCAACACACCAGAGCCTGACGCCAGATCAGAAACCCATGAGCCGGTCAAGGATTCATTAGAGGCCCGAAGCAACGGAATAGTTGCCTGTGCATACGAGGTTTACCCACCACTTATGTCACGCGGGAGGCCTCACTCAATGACGCACACGACGACCGCCCAGCCCCACCGGAGGGCCGGCGGAGCCGTGGTCCCGGTGCTCGCCTTCGCGGGCATCGTGGTCGCGGTGATGCAGACGCTGCTGGTACCGGTCATCAAGGACCTGCCGCAGCTGCTGGACACCGCCCCCAGCAATGCCACCTGGGTCCTCACCTCGACCCTGCTGTCCGGCGCCGTGGCCACCCCGATCATGGGCCGGCTCGGCGACCTCTACGGCAAGCGGCGCATGCTGATCCTCAGCCTCTCCGTGATGGTGGTCGGCGCCCTGGTCAGCGCACTCACCAGCCAGCTGCTCACCATGATCGTGGGCCGCACCCTGCAGGGCTTCGCCATGGGCGCGATCCCGCTCGGCATCGGCCTGATGCGGGACATGCTGCCGCGCGAGAAGCTCGGCTCCGCCATGGCCCTGATGAGCTCCTCGATCGGCGTCGGCGGCGGCCTCGCGCTGCCCGCCGCGGCCCTGGTCGCCCAGCACATGAACTGGCACGCCCTGTTCTACGGCGCCGCCGGCCTCGGCGCCCTCTCCATCGTCGTGACCCTCCTCGTCGTACCGGAGTCCCCGATGCGCGCCGAGGGCTCCTTCGATCTGCTGGGTGCGATCGGCCTGTCGACCGGCCTGGTGCTGCTCCTGCTGCCCATCACCAAGGGCAGCGACTGGGGCTGGTCCTCCGGCACGACGCTCGGCCTGTTCGCCGCGTCCGTCGTCGTCCTCGTCCTGTGGGGCCTGTTCGAGCTGCGCGTCAAGGCGCCCCTGGTCGACCTGCGCACCACCGCCCGCCGTGAGGTGCTGCTCACCAACCTCGCCTCGATCATGGTCGGCGTCAGCTTCTACGTCGTCTCGCTCGTCCTGCCCCAGCTGCTCCAGCTGCCGAAGGCGACCGGCTACGGCCTCGGCCAGTCCATGGTCGTCGCGGGCCTGTGCGTGGCCCCGCTGGGCCTGACGATGATGTTCACGGCGCCGGTGTACGCCCGCCTGTCGGCACGCTTCGGCCCCAAGGTCACCCTGATCATCGGCCTGCTGATCATCGCCATCGGCTACGGCGGCGGCCTCGGTCTGATGGACGCGGCCTGGCAGACCATCGTCACGTCCGTGGTCCTGGGCGCGGGCATCGGCCTGGCCTACTCCTCCCTCCCCGCGCTGATCGTCGGCGCGGTCCCGGCCTCGGAGACCGGCGCGGCCAACGGCCTGAACACCCTGATGCGCTCCATCGGTACGTCCGTCTCCAGCGCCGTCATCGGCATGGTGCTGGCCAACACGGCGAACAACGTGGGCGGGCTGGAGATCCCGACCATGCACGGCTTCCACGTCTCCTTCCTGATCGCGACGGCCGCGGTGGCGGTGGGCCTGCTGCTGGCCCTCTTCCTGCCGAAGCCGGACCGCGCACCGCAGCTGCGGGCGAGCAGCGAGGAGGACACGAACCTGAAGCGCGCGGAAAAGGTCCTGCGCGGGTTCCGCGGGAGGGTCCTTGACGCCGAGGGGAATCCGGTCGCCCGGGCGAAGGTCACGCTGATCGACCGTCGGGGCCGGCAGGCGGGCGCCACCCTCTCCGCGGAGGACGGCACCTACGCCCTCGGCGTCCCGGCCCAGGGCGCCTACGTCCTGGCCGCGAAGGCCACCGGGCACGGGCCGCACGCCTCGTCCGCCACCCACACCGGGGACGAGCGAGCGGTGGAACTGGACCTCTCCCTGCCCGGTGAGACGGTGACCGCCTGAGAGACATGCCACTCGTACCCCCTGTCGCTTCGGTGCCAGGGGGTACGACAGCATGGGGCGCCGAACACATCAGACACCCCTGACACGTCGTGCAGCCTCGACACGTCGCACAACCGAAAGGCCCCCCATGCCCGCCGCACCCAAGCCCCAGATCCTGGCCGCGTTCGAGGCGGCGAAGGGTTTCATGCCCGTGGACGAGGGGCTGGCGCTGTACGCGGCCGCGGTGGAGGCGGGCCGGCTGGGGCTGCCCCTGCTGGAGGTCGGGACGTACTGCGGACGCTCGACGGTCCTGCTCGCGGACGCGGCCCGGGAGGCCGGCGTCACCGCGCTCACCGTCGACCACCACCGGGGCAGCGAGGAGCAGCAGCCCGGCTGGGACTACCACGACCCGGAGACCGTCGACCCCGAGATCGGCCTGATGGACACGCTGCCGACCTTCCGCCGGACCCTGCACAAGGCGGGCCTCGAGGAGCACGTGGTGGCGCTGGTCGGCCGCTCGCCGCAGATCGCGGCGATCTGGAACTCCCCCCTCGGTTTCGTGTTCGTCGACGGCGGCCACACCGACGAGCACGCCACCGCCGACTACGAGGGCTGGGCACCGCACGTCGCCGAGGGCGGCCTGCTCCTCATCCACGACGTCTTCCCGCACCCCGAGGACGAGTTCACCGGCCAGGCGCCGTACCGCGTCTACCTGCGCGCGCTGGAGTCGGGCGCGTTCACGGAGGTCTCCGTGACCGGATCGTTGCGCGTACTGCGGCGGACCGGGACGGGCATCTGACCTGGGCTCGCCCTTGATCACCGGGGGATCCGCAGCGGAGGGATGCGACTGCGGACTTTCTGATCGGCGTGTACCTGGCCGTCCTCGTCGTCGCCGGGTGGCTGATCGACCGTAGTTTCCGAGTCGTCCGCGGTGTCCGATGCGTCCGGGCCACCCGCTCGGCCCTCTCGGCCATGTGAAGGGCCTGAGTGGCCGCTAGGGTGGCAGGCGTGTCGTACGTAGGCCCGGACTTCGATCCCCCGCAGCCCCGCCGGCCCAGGCGAGGGCCGCTGACCGTCGCGCTCGCAGCGCTCGTGCCCGGTGCTCTGCTGGGCTGGCTGGTGTACGAGGCGGTGGGCGGGTCCGGGAGTTCGGGCTCCGGCTCGGACACGGCGGCCCCGCAGACCTCCACCGCCGCGCCGAGCACCGCCAAGCCCTGGTCGGCGCCGGCCACCGACGACGGCAAACAGAAGAGTCCCTCGCCGTCGCACACGTCGCCCACGTCGACCGCCGACGGCCCCCTCAAGGGCAAGGTCGTCGTCATCGACCCGGGCCACAACCCCGGCAACTTCTCTCACACGGCCGAGATCAACCGCCAGGTGGACATCGGCACGAACAAGAAGGAGTGCGACACCACCGGCACGTCCACCAACTCGGGTTACACAGAAGCCCGGTTCTCACTGGACGTGGCCCACCGGCTGCGCACGATCCTGGAACAGCAGGGCGCCACGGTGAAGTTGACGCACGACGGCGACTCCCCGCCCTGGGGCCCCTGCGTCGACGAGCGGGCCCGGATCGGCAACACGGCGCATGCGGACGCCGCCATCTCCATCCACGCCGACGGCTCCGCGGAGGGCGACCGCGGCTTCCACGTCATCCTCCCGGCGTCCGTGCACGCGGGCGCCGCCGACACCCGCCCGATCGTCGCCTCCTCGCGTGACCTCGGCGAGCGCGTCGCGGGCAACTTCCTTCGTTTCACCGGTGAACCGCCGTCCAACTACGTCGGCAAAGGTACCGGTCTCGTCACACGTCAGGACCTGGGCGGTCTCAATCTGTCAACGGTTCCCAAGGTCTTCATCGAGTGCGGCAACATGCGCGATAGCAAGGACGCGGCACTGCTGACCAGCGGCGCCTGGCGGCAGAAGGCCGCGCAAGGGATCTCTGAGGGAATCGTGAGTTTCCTGCGCGAGTCGTGACCGGCGGGCGGAACCGGCCGGACAGCGGGATCTTGTGGACGATAGTGTCTACCGACGACGAGACGACTCACGAAGGACCTGTTGTGAATATCCGCTCCCTCACTAGAGGCGACGGCGTGGTGATCGGAGCAGCGGTGTTGCTGTTCATCGCGTCGTTCCTCGACAACTACTCCGTGGACGGCGCACCGGACGACTACGATCTCCCGAACCTCTGGGCAAGCGGACCGGTCCTGATGAGCGTTGTCCTGGCAGGGATCATCGGCGCCGCGCTCGTCGTCGTCGCCCGGGCCCTGCCGCAGCCGCCCAAGGTCGTTGGCCTGGACCTCGGTCAGTTCGGCGTCGCCTTTGCGGTGTTCGCCGCGTGGAGCGCCCTCGGTAACATCATCGACCCGTCCGGCGGTGCGAACAACGTCGGCGGCGGCTCCAGCGGCGGCCCCAGCGCCGGCACGGGCCTGATCCTCGCCCTCATCGCCACCCTGGTCATGGCCGCCGCCGCCATCGCCACCCCCCTGGTCCCGGCCCTGCAGGCCGGCCTGGTCCCGGCTCCCAAGCCGACCGCCCCGCAGCCCTACGGCGCCCAGCCGCCCGGTGGTTACGGCTACCCGGGCGCCGCCCAGCCGCAGCAGCCGTACGGTGCCCAGCCGCAGCCGGGCCAGCCGTTCGGTCAGGCGCCGGCCCCGCAGGCCGCCGCCGCCCCGGCGCCACAGCCGGCCCCCGGCGCGGACTTCTCGCCGTTCTGGTTCGCCGTGCCGGTCCCCCGGCAGCTGTTCGCCGAGGACGGTTCGCCGACGCCGATCGCCGAACTGGCGCCGGGCACCTGGTACTTGGCCGTCGAGCAGCGCGGTGCCGCGCTGGTGGCGCAGACCCAGGACGGTCGCCGTGGCGTGCTGCAGGACGCCTCCGGGATCCAGCGCGGCTGAGTCCCACCCGTACCGTCGCCGACGGCCCCTCGCCCTTCCGGGCGGGGGGCCGTTGCCGTACAGTCGCCTCCCGCGCATTGACTGACGGAGCGTCAGGAGGCAGGCATGCGGCTCGGTCTCGCACTCGGCTACTGGGGCCGCGGTCCTTCCCCGGACCATGTGCCCCTCGCGCAGGAAGCGGAACGGCTCGGCTATCACTCCGTGTGGACGGCCGAGTCCTGGGGCTCGGACGCCTTCACCCCGTTGACCTGGATCGCCGCGCAGACCTCGACGATCAGGCTGGGTACGGCCGTTGCCCAGATGGCGGCGCGCTCGCCGACCGCCACCGCGATGCACGCGCTCACCCTGGATCATCTCTCCGGGGGGCGGATGATGCTGGGGCTGGGGCTGTCGGGGCCGCAGGTGGTGGAGGGCTGGTACGGCCGTCCGTTCCCGAAGTCGCCGCTGAGCGCGACCAGGGAGTACGTCGACGTCGTACGGCAGGTGCTGCGGCGGGCGGCGCCGGTGGAGTCGGACGGCCGCTTCCACCCGCTGCCGTACCGGGGGCCGGACGGCACGGGACTGGGCAAGCCGCTGAAGTCGATCACCCATCCTCTGCGGCACGACCTGCCCGTCCTGCTGGGTGCGGAAGGCCCCAGGAACGTGGCGCAGACGGCCCGGATCGCCGACGGTTGGCTGCCGCTGTACTGGGCGCCGAGCCGACCCGAGGTGTACGGGGACGTGGTGCGGGAGCTGCCCGAGGGGTTCCTGGTGGCGCCGATGGCCCGGGTGAAGGTGTGCGACGACGTGGCCGAAGGTCTGCTGCCGGTGAAGGCCATGCTCGGCTTCTACATCGGCGGAATGGGCCACGCGGCCCGCAACTTCCACGCCGACCTCATGGCGCGCATGGGCTACGAGGAGGAGGCCCGGCGGATCCAGGAGCTGTTCCTGGCCGGGCGCCGTGAGGAGGCCGTGCTGGCCGTGCCGGACGCCTTCGCCGACGAGATCTCCCTGGTCGGCCCGCGCGAACGGGTCGCGGAACGCCTGGAGTTGTGGCGCAAGGGTCCGGTGACGGACCTGCTGGCCCTGTCACCGGACCCGCACACCCTCAGGGTGCTGGCGGAGCTGAACGCCTAGCCGCCGCTCAGCTGCGAGGCGGACGGCACCTTCTCCTTGACGGTGGCGCCGGCGCTCTGGCCCGCGTCCTTCACCTTGTTGATGACGTCGTCGAAGGCACCGGCCGCGCCCTCGTCGCCGCTGCGCAGCTTGGACGGCAGGCTCTTCAGGCTCTCGATGCCCGCGGTGAGCGGCGCCAGGGCCTTGGAGAGCAGCGGATCGCCCTGGGCGTTCTTCTGGGCGGCCTTGAGCCGGTTGTAGGCGAAGGCGCCGGCCAGGCCGGCCTTCACCAGGGTCAGCTTGCGGCTCTTGGCGCCCTTCTTGAACTTGCCCGCCTTCCAGGGCTTGACGATCCACTGGTAGACCGCGCCGGCCGCCAGGCCCGCGTTCGCCACGAACCGGGCCTTGGCGAACTTCTGGCGCTCGGCCGACGTGCTCGGACTGGGCGTGGCCGCATCGAGGGCGGCCACCTGCGAGGTGTCCTTCGTAGTGGTCTTCTCGCTGCTGCCGCAGGCGGCGGAACCGGCCAGCAGGGCGCAGCACAGGGTGAGCGCCACACAGAGACGCCGTATCGGTACGGCCACGAGGTCCTCCGGACGTGTCTCCCCGAGCGGGTGTTTCCTCCGGAAGCCTCACCCGGACGGCCGGTGTCCGCCACTCGGGCGACGCCGTCCGGGTTCCCGCTCGTGGGTCAGCGGCAGCAGTCGGGGTCCAGGCCGGCAGGCAGGTGTTCCCCTCCGAAGACCGCGCAGGTGGCGTCGTGGCCGCCCAGGGCGGCGACGGCCAGCAGGAGGGAGCCCGCCGTCCAGGTGGTGAGCTCGCGGGGCCAGATCGCGTCGTCGTCGAAGACGTAGCCCGTCCAGTACAGGCCGGTCTCCGCGTCGCGCAGGTGCTGGATGGACTGGAGGATCTCCAGGGAGCGGTCGGACTCGCCCATCGCCCACAGGGCCAGGGCCAGCTCGCTGGACTCGCCGCCGGTCACCCAGGGGTTGGGGACCACACAGCGCACGCCGAGGCCGGGTACGACGAAGCGGTCCCAGTCCGCCTCGATGCGGGACTTGGCCTCCGCTCCGGTCAGGGCGCCGCCGAGGACCGGGTAGTACCAGTCCATGGAGTAGCGGTCCTTGTCGAGGAAGCGCTCGGGGTGGAGGCGGATCGCGTGGCGCAGGGCGCCCACGGCCAACTCCCAGTCCGGCTGCGGCTCCTCACGCTGCTCGGCGATGGCGAGGGCACAGCGCAGGGCGTGGTGGATGGAGGAGCTGCCGGTGAGCAGCGCGTCCGTGGTGGGCGTGCCGTCGTCGTCGCGGCGCCAGCCGATCTGGCCGCCGGGCTGCTGCAGCCGCAGCACCCACTCCATGGCCGCGTAGACGGTGGGCCACATGCGGTCCAGGAAGGTGTCGTCGCCGGTCGACAGGTAGTGGTGCCAGACGCCGACCGCTATGTAGGCGACGAAGTTCGACTCGCGGGCGCGGTCGGTGACGTCGTCGTGGGCGCCGTCGGCGTAGGCGGCGTACCAGGAGCCGTCCTCGTTCTGGTGGGTGGCGAGCCAGGTGTACGCCCGCTCGGCGGCCTCGTGCTCGCCTGCCGCGTCCAGTGCCATGGCGGCCTCGGTGTGGTCCCACGGGTCGAGGTGGTGACCGCGGAACCACGGGATCGCGCCGTCCTCCCGCTGTACGGCGAGGATGCCGTGCACGGTCGCGGCGGCCTGCTCGGAGGTGAGGACCCCGGGCAGGACGAGGTGTTCTGTCCGGGGCGTCGTCACTTGGCGGCCGCCCCGTCGGTCTCGGCGAGCCGGGGCAGGTGCGGCTTGGTCGCGTAGGCCACGAAGCTCTTGCCGATCAGCGGGTTCAGCGCCTGCTCGGCGACCCGGGTGGCGAGCGGCTTCTTCATGATGTCCCAGACCAGCAGCTTGTGGTACGCCCGCACCGGCAGCGCCTTGTCGTTGTCCACGCCGAACGCGCACTTCAGCCACCAGTACGGCGAGTGCAGGGCGTGCGCGTGGTGGGTGCCGTACGGCCTGAGGCCCGCCTCGCGGATCTTGGCGAGCAGTTCGTCGGCCTTGTAGATGCGGATGTGGCCGCCCTCGACCTCGTGGTAGGCGTCGGAGAGCGTCCAGCAGACCTTCTCGGGGCCGTAGCGGGGCACGGTGATGGCGATGCGGCCGCCGGGCTTGAGCACGCGGACCATCTCGGCGAGCACGCCCTTGTCGTCGGGGATGTGCTCCATCACCTCGGAGATGATGACGACGTCGAAGGACTCGTCCGGGAAGGGCAGCGCCAGCGCGTCGCCCTCCATGGCGGTGGCGGTGGCGCCCGCGGGTGCCTCGCCGGCCTCCTTCATCGCCGCGAACCACTTGGCGACCTCGCGGATCTCCTCGCCGTTCTGGTCGAGGGCCACGACCTGCGCGCCGCGCCGGTAGCACTCGAAGGCGTGCCGGCCGGCCCCGCAGCCGAGGTCCAGGACACGGTCGCCCGGGGCGAGCGGGAACCGGGAGAAGTCGACGGTCAGCACGTGGCCCTGCTTTCGGAAGAGATGCCGGTGTCGGTCGTGGCGGCTGCCGGGGCAGCACTCGCTGCGGTCACGGAGCGGCCGGGTTCTCCGACCGCGGAGCGGTGGACGCCTGCCGCGGAGCGGCCGGGGGCCTTACCCGCGGCGCCGGCGATGGCCTCGCGGTACCGGGACACCGTTCCCTCGGCGGCGCGGGCCCAGGTGAACCGCTCCAGCACTCGCTCGCGGCCCGCCGCACCGAGCCGCACCCGCAGCTCCGGGTCTCCCAGCAGCCGGCCGAGCCCGGCGGCCAGTGCTCCCGCGTCGCCGGGCGGTACGGCCAGGCAGGTCTCGCCGTCGCGTCCGGCGACCTCGGGGATCGCGCCGCCGGTGGTGGCGACCAGCGGGGTACCGGTGGCCATGGCCTCGGCGGCGGGCAGCGAGAAGCCCTCGTAGAGCGAGGGCACGCAGGCGACCTCGGCCGAGCGGATCAGGTCGACGAGTTCGGCGTCGGAGATGCCCTTGACGAAGTCGACGGCGCCTTCGAGGCCGTAGCGCTCGACGGCCTGGGCGACCGGACCCTCCGTGGGGCGCTTGCCGACGACGACCAGGTGGGCGGCCGGGTGCTCGGTGCGCACCTTCGCGAGGGCCTCGACGAGGAAGACCAGGCCCTTGAGGGGCACGTCCGCGCTGGAGGTGGTGACGATCCGGCCGGGCACCTCGGCCACGGCCGGATTCGGCGCGAACAGGTCGGTGTCGGCGCCGATGTGGACGACGTGGATGCGGTCGCCCCGGACGCCGAGGTGGTCGACGATCTCCTGGCGGGAGGTGCCGGAGACGGTGAGCACGGAGGGCAGGCGGCGGGCGACGCGCTTCTGCATCCGGGTGAAGGCGTACCAGCGGCGCACCGAGTAGCGGCGCTGCCAGCCCTCGGCCGCGTCCAGCTCCAGCTGCCGGTCGACGGTGATGGGGTGGTGGATGGTGGTGACCAGGGGCGCGCCGATGTCCCCCAGCAGCCCGTATCCGAGCGTCTGGTTGTCGTGGACGACGTCGAACTCGCCGCGCCGGGCACGCAGATGGCGCAGGGCGCGCAGGGAGAAGGTCAGCGGCTCGGGGAAGCCGCCGGTCCACATGGTCGCGACCTCGAGGGCGTCGACCCAGTCCCGGTACTCGTCCCGCTTGGGGGTGCGGAAGGGGTCGGGCTGGCGGTAGAGGTCGAGGCTGGGCAGCTCGGTCAGGGTCAGGCGCTCGTACCCCTCGTCCAGGACGGGATAGGGCTGTGAGCCGATGACCTCCACCCGGTGACCGAGGCGGGCCAGCTCGCGGGAGAGGTGTCGTACGTAGACGCCCTGGCCGCCGCAGAACGGGTTCCCTTTATAGGTGAGAAGCGCGATGTTGAGCGGTCGCTCGCCGTCGGCTGCGAGGTCCGGTCGGGGACCCGCCTGACTGGCCTCAGCGGTCACTCCGGGCCCCCTTCTCCCTGCACTGTCCCGCGAGACTACGACGGGACGCTAATCTAGAACAAGTTTCAGACTTGATCGTTCAAGAGGCTCTGAATCTACCGGCAGGTAGGGGCCCTGTGAGCAGTGGATCAGGTGATTCACGCCACGACGCGGACCCCCGCCGTGCAGGATGATCACAAGCCCTACAGACACCCTCACCGACTGTCACGGAACGGGACCCATGCCTGCGGAATCCAAGCTGGAAGCCAGTAGCGTCCGGCCCCCTTCGGCGCCGCTGACCGAGCGGCAGGAGGCCCGCCGCCGCCGGATCCTGCACGCGAGCGCGCAGCTGGCCAGCCGGGGCGGTTTCGACGCCGTACAGATGCGCGAGGTCGCCGAGTCCTCGCAGGTGGCCCTCGGCACGCTGTACCGCTACTTCCCGTCCAAGGTGCATCTGCTGGTCGCCACGATGCAGGACCAGCTGGAACACATGCACGGGGCGCTGCGCAAGAAGCCGCCGGCGGGCGACACGGCGGCCGAGCGGGTGGCGGAGACCCTGATGCGGGCCTTCCGCGCGCTGCAGCGCGAGCCGCATCTGGCCGACGCGATGGTCCGCGCCCTGACCTTCGCCGACCGCAGCGTCTCCCCCGAGGTCGACCAGGTCTCCCGGCAGACCACGGCGATCATCCTGGACGCAGTGGGCCTGGAGCACCCGACCCCCGAGCAGCTCTCCGCGGTCCGCGTCATCGAGCACACCTGGCACTCGGCCCTGATCACCTGGCTCTCGGGCCGCGCCTCCATCGCCCAGGTGAAGATCGACATCGAGACGGTGTGCCGGCTGATCGACCTGACGGAGCCCGACGCGACGCACCGTCGCTGAACGCACGAAACCTACGAGACGGGTTCCCTTCGCCGGCATGGTCCGGATCAGGTGATGGGGGTCGCCGTCCAGCCTGACTGCTGCTTTTCGGCCTCTCAGCCCTACCGTCGCTGTCGGCCTCGGCGGATGCTTGCGCGTCTCGCCAAAGTCGGCTACTCCGGTCGGACTCCCTCACTCGCCTCGTAGGCTGCTTCCAGGATAATCCCGATATCGCACGAAAGAACCAGGCGAATGGGATTATTTTCTGCCGTGGTGCCGACCTGCGGTCACGCCCAGCGGCGGGCCTCCGACTCGGGAGCGGCCAGGGACACGCTCTGTGCTCCCGCGTGTACCGTGCGCCCCCGGCCGGTACGAAGATCTTCGGAGCCGCAGGGACCTGCCCTGCGGCTCCGACACCCCTAGTCCTCGGGTGGGAACACCTGCTCCGCGCTGCCCACCAGCGTGATCATGATGGCCTCCACCGGGCAGCTCTCGGCGGCCTCCAGGACCTGTTCGCTCGCGTCGGTGTCCGGTTCGACCGGGTGGGACTGGCGGGCGGAGTCGAGACGGAAGCCGTCCGGGGCGTGGTGGAGGCACTGGGCCGAGCCGATGCACACGGACCGGTCGACCTCGACGTGCCAGCGGTCGCCCATCCCTACGCCCCCGCCGGCAGGTGGATCATCTTGTGTTCGAGGAACTCGCCGTAGCCCTCGGGGCCGAACTCCCGCCCCAGCCCGGAGTTCTTGTAGCCGCCGAACGGGCCGAGCATGTCCAGGCTGAAGGTGTTGACGGAGTAGGTGCCGGTGCGGACCTGCCGGGCGACCTCGACGCCGTGCTCGACGTCGGCCGTCCACACGCTGCCGGACAGGCCGTAGTCCGAGTCGTTGGCGATCTTCACGGCCTCCTGCTCGTCGCCGTACGGCAGCAGGCAGATCACGGGGCCGAAGATCTCCTCGCGGGCGATGCGCATGGAGTTGTCGACGTCGCCGAAGAGGGTCGGTTCGACGTACCAGCCGCGCTCCAGACCGGCCGGGCGGCCGCCGCCGGTGAGGATCTTGGCGCCCTCCTCCTGGCCGATACGGATGTAGTCGAGGTTGCGCTGCTGCTGGCGCCGGGCGACCAGGGGGCCGACCTGGGTGGCGGGGTCGAGCGGGTCGCCGACCTTCAGGGCGTTCGCCGCCTGCGCGAAGGCGTCCGCGAACTCGTCGTAGCGGGTGCGCGGGACGAGGATGCGGGTCTGGGCGACACACGCCTGCCCGTTGTTCATCCAGGCCGCCGGGACGATGCCCGACACGGCCGCCTGGACGTCCGCGTCCGGGAGCACGACCGCAGCCGACTTGCCGCCCAGCTCCAGGGTGATCCGGGTGAGGTTGCGGGCGGCCACCTCCATCACCCGCCTGCCGGCCGCGACCGAGCCGGTGAAGGAGACCTTGTCGACGCCGGGGTGCCCGACCAGGTACTCGCTGACCTCGCGGTCGGCGGGGAGGATGGACAGGACGCCCTCGGGCAGCCCGGCCTCGCGCGCGATCTCGCCGAGGAGGTACGCGTCCAGCGGCGACTCCGGGGACGGCTTGAGCACGACCGTGCAGCCGGTCAGCAGCGCGGGCGCGAGCTTGGCGGCGGCGACGAACTGCGGCACGTTCCACGGGACGACGGCCGCGACCACGCCGACCGGTTCGCGCGTCACGAGGATCGGGCCGAGGACGCCGTCGCGGCGCTCCTCGTACGGGAAGTTCTGCGCGACCTTGATCGCCGAGTCCCACACCATCATCGCGCCGAGCGCCTGGGCGAGGACGCTCCAGGAGGACGGCGAGCCGTTCTCCGAGGAGATCACGCGGGCGATCTCCTCGTGCCGGGCGAGGATGCCGTCCTTGATCCGGGTGACGACCTCGATCCGCTCGGCCAACGAGGCGCGCGGCCAAGGGCCTTCGTCGAAGGCGCGGCGCGCGACGGCCACCGCCCGGTCGACGTCCCCCTTGGAGGCGTGCGGCACCCGGCCGATGACCTCCTCGGTGTGCGGGGAGATCACCTCGATGACGTCCCCGCCCAGCGGGTCGGTCAACTCCCCGCCGATGAACAGCTGTCCGTGTTCCACGAGCTCGGTCATGGCCGACTGCCTCCCGCCGCACCGCCTGTTTCTGACGCTGTTTCAGAACTGATACCAGTTCTAGTCGCGGTAGGCCAGACGTCAGAGGTCGAGCTGGTACTCGAACGTCGTGTGGGTCGGCGCATAACCGAGCGCGTCGTTGATGCGCATCATGTGCGGGTTGTTGTCGGCGGTGTCGGTCAGCAGGCCGCCCAGATCCGGGTGCCGTTCGAGGGCGTGCCGGATGGAGGCGGCCTTCATCCAGCGGCCGAGGTCATGGCCGCGGTGCCGGGGCAGGACGCCGGTGCCGTAGTGCTGGCCGTCGCCCTTGCCGTCGCCGGGGACCACCAGTTCGGTGAACCCGGCGATCGAGCCGTCCGACTCGTCGACGGCGGCGACGGTGTGCAACAGGTCGCCCCGCTTCTCGACGTCCGCGGCGGCGGCCCTGACCCGCTCCAGGTCCCAGGTCACCGTGCCGAAGTCGGTGCTGCCCATCGGCATGTCGTCCATGGCGTGACGCGACTCGACATAGGTCTCGGCGAGGTCGTCGGGAACCGTGCCCTCCCAGGAGGTCAGCCGGTAGCCGGGATGCGGCTCCTCGATGATCCCGGTGAGAGCCGTGATGTCCGCCTCGGCCAGCGGGAGCCGCGTGAAGACCAGGGTCAGGACCCTGCGGAAGCCCCGGGCCGGCAGGAACCCGGCACCGGGAGAGCCGGCCTCGGCCTGGGTGATGACGCAGCGCCGGCCGTCCTCTCGCGCGGCGGCCACGGCCGCCTCCAGGAGGCGGGAGCCGGTCCCCTTCCGCCGCTCGGCCGGGTGGACCCGCAGCTCCAGTTCGGCGAGATGCTCCTGTCCGGTCCTGGTGAAGAGGCGCAGGAACGCCGACCCGACGGGCACTCCGTCGGCGCCGGAGGCCAGCCACGCCAGACGGCGGGAGGACAGTCCGGCGTCGGGATCGGTCAGCGGGGTGATGCGTATGGTCAAGCTGTCTCCATCGGCCCGGGTGATCGGCGGCCCGGAGAACGTAGTCGCTTCGGCTCGGACGCGGCAAAGGGTTAAACCGGGGGCACCTGGAGTATCTGACGATCAGTCAGATCTGGTTATAGTGGGCAACGGTCGTGGGGTGCGGGCGGCGGGGTGGAGGACACATGACGGAGACGTTCGATCACGGCGGGGGCGTACGGTCCATCCAGGTCCCCATTCCGGACAACCCGCTCGGATACACGCTGGTGTACGTCGTGGACACCGACCGGGGTCCGGTGCTGGTGGACTCGGGCTGGGACGATCCGACGTCCTGGGAGGTCCTGTCCGCCGGGCTGGCGGCCTGCGGCACCTCGGTCGCGGAGGTGCACGGGGTGGTCGTCACCCACCACCACCCGGACCACCACGGGCTGACGGGGCAGGTCCGCGAGGCCTCCGGGGCGTGGGTGGCGATGCACGCGGCCGACGCGGCCATCGTGCGCAGGACCCGCGAGACGCGTCCGGAGCGCTGGTACGCGTACATGGCCGCCAAGCTGACGGCGGCGGGCGCGCCCGAGGAACACGTCGCTCCCCTGCGCGCCCGACGCGGCCGCCGCACCTTCCCCGGACTCTCCCCCGCCCTGCCCGACCGCGAGATCGTCCCCGGCGAACTCCTCGACCTGCCGGGCCGTCGGCTGCGCGCGATCTGGACCCCGGGCCACACACCCGGCCACGTCTGCCTGCACCTGGAGGAGGAGCATCCCGCCCGGCTCCCAGGAAGCGGCCGCCTGTTCTCGGGCGACCACGTCCTGCCGGAGATCACCCCGCACATCGGCCTGTACGAGGACCCCGACGACGCCACGGTGACCGACCCGCTCGGTGACTACCTGGACTCCCTCGAGCGGGTCGGCCGCCTCACCCCGGCCGAGGTGCTCCCCGCCCACCAGTACGCCTTCACCGACGCACCGGCCCGGGTACGGCAGTTGCTCACCCACCACGAGGACCGCCTCACCGACCTGCTGGCCCTCCTCTCCGAGCCGCTCACGCCCTGGCAGCTGGCCGAGCGCATGGAGTGGAACCGCCCCTGGCGGGACATCCCGTACCCGTCGAGGAACATCGCGGTCTCGGAGGCCGAGGCGCACCTGCGGCGTCTGGTGAAGCTGGGGCGGGCGGAACCGGTGGCGGGGAGCGAGCCGGTGGCGTACGTGGCGGTGTAACTGGATCGCCGTGGGGAGAGCGGGGCTGTTGGATGGCCTCATGGACCCTTTGGAGCAACTCCTCGGCGAACGCGCCTGCGAGCGCCTGATCCTCGACTTCGTCCAGCGGCTCGACCTCGGTGAACCGTCGTCCGTGGACGAGCTGTTCACCGAGGACGGCAGCTGGGCGTGGCCGGAGGGCGGGCGCCTGGTCAAGGGTCGGGAGGCGCTGCACGAGTACTTCGGCTCCCGCCCGGCCGACCGGCTCTCGCGCCGCCTGATGTCCAACGTCCTCGTCACCGTGACGTCCCCGGACACCGCCACCGCCACCTCGTACTTCTCGACCTACCGCGTCGACGGCCATCGGGGCGGCCTCGTCCCCGCCGAACCGCCCGTCCAAGTGGGCCACTACAACGACGCCTTCCGACGGATCGACGGCCGATGGCTGCTGGAGACCCGCGTCCTGCACCTGGCGTTCGCGGGCCCGACGCCGAAGGTCAGCTGAGCCCGGCCGCTTCCCGTTCGGTCCGGCTCAGCGGCGGGCCGGGCAGGGGGCCCCTGCGGGGGCCGAAGCAGATGGTCCACAGCATGTCGGGGGCGAAGAGGCGGGCCGGCGGGGTCTTCAGGCTCATCACGTCCAGCAGGCCGCACAGGGCGCGCGGGTTCCCGGAGCCGGCGGCGACCGCCTTGTCGACGTACGCGGTGAGCAGCCGTTCGACGGCGGTCGGCGGCTGGGGCGCCGCGCCGGGGTAGTACGCGTCCTGGCCCACGGCCAGGTTCCAGGCGTTGGCGACCGGCCGGGCCACCGCGCGCTGGATGCGGCGGGCGGTGCCGGGTGCGGTGGGGCCGTGGCGGTCGAGGACCCGGCCGAGTGCCTGCACGCTCTGCGCGGCTACGGAGAGGCCGTGGCCGTAGACGGGGTTGTAGCCGGCGACGGCGTCCCCGATGACCGCGAAGCCGTCCGGCCAGGTCTCGGAACTCTCGTAGTAGCGGCGGCGGTTGGCGGTGCTGCGAGTGGTGACCGGGTCGGTGAGCGGCTTGGCCCCGGCGATGAGGTGGCCGATGATCGGGTCCTTGAGCCCGGTGAGCGCGAAGTGCTCGAACTCGTCGGGGTCGG
This sequence comes from Streptomyces sp. NPDC085866, assembly GCF_044541035.1. Taxonomy (NCBI): domain Bacteria; kingdom Bacillati; phylum Actinomycetota; class Actinomycetes; order Kitasatosporales; family Streptomycetaceae; genus Streptomyces; species Streptomyces sp. NPDC085866. Next base: position 127,745 of record NZ_JBITSQ010000012.1, on the reverse strand, counting down.
CGGTCGGCCGGCCGCCGCGGGTGCCCGAGAGTGTGACCAGCCAGCGACCGCCCTCGATCGGTACGACGACTCCGCCCCGGCCGGGCGCGTCGCGCGGGTCGGCCTGGACGTTCACGACGGGGTAGCGCAGGGCGGCCGTGCCGTCGGGTGCCGCGTAGACCCGGCTGGCGTAGGCGACGCCCGCGTCGACCACCCGCTCCTCCACCGGGGCGTGGCCCAGCTCCCGCAGCCACTTGTGCGCCTGGGAGGCACGGCCACCGGCGTCGATCACCAAGTCGGCGTGGAGGGTGGTCAGTTGCCCGTCGGGACCGTCCGGCACACGGATTCCCGTCACCCTTCCCTTGTCGCCCGCGAGGTCCGACACCCGCGTGCCGTCCCGCAGCGTGATCCGGCGCCGCCCGAGGACGTCGGCCCGGATCACCGCGTCCAGCAGGTCCCGGCTGCAGACGATCATGTGGTGCCGGGAGTCGGTGAACCGCCGGAACCACTGCCCCGAGGGCGCCTTGCTCACCAGGTCGGTCATCACGTCGATCAGCCCGGCGCCCTTGCCGACCAGCTCCCCGGTGACACCCGGCAGCAGCTCCTCCAGCGCGGCCACTCCGCCGGACCACAGCAGGTGGGCGTGGCGGGCCTGCGGCAGCCCCTTGCGCGGTTCGGGGCCCTCCGGCAGCCGGTCCGCCTCCACGATCGTGACCTCGTGAAAGCGGCTCGCGAGCACGGAGGCGGCGAGCATGCCGGCCGTACTCCCGCCGATGACGATCGCGGTACGGCGGGCGGTGGCTCTGTCAGGCATGAATGGTGAGACCTTCTGTGGCGACCGCCTCTCGGCGGAACGTTTCGACAACCGACGAATGGAACCGCAGGGCGCGCGCGATGCACTCCAGCTCGCTGTCGCGCTCCGGGCTGCCGCCGGAGACGGGGTCGGGCCTGCACCCGGATCCGCCCGCGGGCTCCTGCTCCATGGGCCCGGTCTCCGGCGGCTCGTCCCCGATCCCCGGTGAGCGCAGGATGTCCGTGGCGATCAGGATGTCCACCGCTCCGGCGATGCCCCGGGCCGCGGAGTCGGGGTATCCGGCCGCCGTTGCCGCCTGGTGGGCCCGGTGGCGGCGGGAGGGGCTGAGGTGCGGGGAGAGTTTGAGGAGGCCGTCGTTGATGGCGGCTCGGCGCAGTTCCAGGCGCAGGGCGGCGCCGCTGACCCGGCCGGTCGCCGGGGCGGCCGGGGGCGTGACGGTGAGCATCGCCTGCCACAGGGGCTTGAGGCGCCGGTGGGTGCGGACGAGGTCTCGGCGCTCGTCGGCGACCGGGCCGGCCTGCCCGGCGATGAAGCCCACGGCGACCAGTCCCGCCTCGGCGATGGCGAACGGCGGGGCGACGTACGTCGACAGCCAGTCCCAGTCACGGCCGCTCCAGCGCGCGCCGATCGCGGCGAGCTTGGCGACGTCGAAGATGAGCCCGAGCGCGTAGGCGACCTGGAGGAAGACCACGGCCCGGCGCAGCCAGGTGTCCTCGACCTCCTTGAACCAGGCCCACAGGATGCCCGCCGCGACCAGCGCGGACACCATGTGCGCGACCAGGTAGAGCAGCGCGAACTCACGCATCCAGGGCGTGTTGGCGTAGTAGGTGTCGAGGTCCCGCAGCCGCTCCACGTGGTGGTCGCCGAGCAGGAACGTCGTCCACAGGCCGAGGATGATGGCGCCGTAGAACAGCCAGACCGTGCGGGTACGCCGGCTGCGCACCGCGGACGGGGGCTCGCGCCAGGTGATGATCAGCCAGAGGCAGGCCCCGCAGTAGGCGGTGAGGAGTGAGTAGACCCAGAGGCCCGCGAAGTTGGGGATGCCGGTGATCTCGTTGAGGCGGTGCAGGTTGCCCGGCGGCAGCGAGGCGAAGACGACCGCGCCGATGCCGAGCAGCAGTGCGGTGGCCCGCAGGATCGGGTCCTGCCAGGCGCGTCGCAGCAGCGGCAGCTTGATGACGAAGGCCACCGCGAGCAGCACCGCGGGGACGGCGTAGGCGGCGAACGAACCCGCCATGTCCCAGCGCATCACGGCCCGCCGATGTTGCCCAGCGAGGACGACAGCCGCCCGGTCAGGGTGTCCTGGGTCGTCCGCCCGGCCGCCGCGCGCGGACCGACGACCTTGGAGAACTTCGCCGCCAGCCGCAGCCCGCACTCCTCGGCCTCCCACTCCGCCTCGGCCGCCGCCGCGGCGGGCGACCGGGTGGCCATGGCGACCACCTGGTCCCAGGGGATGTCGTCCTCGGCCTGGGACAGCAGCCGGCGCGCCGCGGCGGGCATGCCGGCCGGGTAGTGCACGTCCAGCGTCTGGTAGTGGATGTGGCCGATCTCGTGCCCCGCGATGACGAACTTGTGCTCGTCGGGCGCCCGGTCCTCGACCACGACCACGTACTGCTCGTCCATGGCGAAGGTCACCCCGGAAACGTCCAGGCCCGGCGGGAAGTTGACGAACTTCAGCCGGACCGGGCGGTCCAGCTGCGGGCTGAGCGTGGCGCAGACCGCGTGCAGGAACGCCTTCGGCTCGGTGGGCGGGGTCAGTGTCCGGGCGGTGTCACGGACGAGCCGGTCGAGGAACCGCTTCGGCGACCTGGCCGGTCTGCGGGACTTCGGCGATCTGTCGGGGCTCATGCGTCGTCCTTGCGGTCGGCGGGCGTGCGGCGACCATAAGGCGGGAAAGACGGTAACGGCGCGTTCCCGCACCCGCAACGATCATTTACGGCCAGATCTGGATCAGTTACGGCCGGAAGCACATCAGGCACGCCCGGCGCCCCTCAGGTCCGCGCCCTTCGCGTCCCCGGCCGTCGCCTCCCCGGCGCCCTCGGCCTGCTCGGACGTGATGATCATCTCCGCCAGGTCCGCGAGCGTGGCCAGCTGGCGCGCGTTCATCTGCGGGGCCCGCGCGGCCAGCCGGACCAGCCCGCTCTCCCTGAGCCGCAGCAACGGGTCCGCCTCCGCCTCCAGGACCTGCAGCACCGGCCGCAACGCCTCGTGCAGCGCCTCCTGTTCGTCCGCGGTGAAGAAGCCCGCGGGCAGACCGAAGAACCTGCGCAGCCGGTCGGTGTGTTCGAGGCTCGGCATACCGCTCTTGCGCCACTCGCTCAGCCACTGCCGGCTGGTTCCGGCGATCCGGGCCAGCTCGTCCAGCGAGTACCGCTTGCCGTCGGGCCGGCGCCGGGTCTCGCGGATGAAGTCCAGGCGCTGCCGCACCCGTTGGGCCAGGCAGCCCTCCGGCGCCCGGCCGCCCGAGAGCAGCTCGACGACGACGCCGACCGGGATGCCGGTGCGGTGGGAGAGGCCGGCGACGTCCAGGACCTCCGGCAGCCGGCCGGGCCGGCCGGTCAGCTCGCCGAGACGGTCGAGTGCGTCGGCCAGCGGGGCGTAGGCGTCACTCACCGAGGTCCCCCCTGGGCGTGTCGTCCGTATCCGTGGCTGAGCTGACGCGAGGCTACCCGGTCGCCCGTGCGCCGACCAGACGTGACAACCCCCGCTGCGGAATTAGGCAGCAATCGTTGACAGTTGAGGGTGCGGTGGGTGAGGATCGGGGCACAGAGAGCAAGATCGACCCGCCTCGGGTGCTGCCTATGGGGGAGCAGCATCCGGGGCGTACCTCTGTCCGCCTTCTCCCCACGAAGGTGAGCCTCCGATGCCGCATGCCGTCCTACTCCTCGGAGTGAGCCACCGGGCCGCGTACGACGCGTACCCACTGGAGCGGATCGCGGCGGTCCACCCGGTGGTGCTGGTCGACCCGTTCCCGCCCGTCTGGGCACGCCCGTACCTGGCCGGCCACATCGCCGCGGACCCCGGCCAGGAGGCGGCCACCGCGGAGGCGGTCGCGCACTACGCATTACGGCACCGGGTGAGCGGCGTACTGACCTGGACCAGGGAGTACCTGCCCGCCGCCGCACGCATCGCGGCCCGGCTGGGCCTGCCCGGCATCCCGTACGAGACGGCCGCCGCCTGTGCCGACCCGACCGCGTCGCAGCTGCTGCTCGCCCGGCACGGGATTGCCCCGGCCGGCCGGGAGGACGCCGAGGCCCCGCTCGTCCGCGCCGAGACCGTCGTCCTGGACGACGAGGTCCGCATCGCCGCACTGACACGTACGGCACCGGGCCCACCGCCCGCCCGGCAGCCGCTGCGGCACTGCGTGCACGCCCACGACGGGCTGCTGCACAACCGCTTCCTGCGGCAGACGGTGGAGCGGACCGTGCGCGCGCTCGGTCTCACGCACACCGTCGCCCACATCGGCCTGCGGCTCACTGCCCGCGGCCCCCGCGTCACGGACGTCGTCCCGCACCTGCCCGGCGATCTGATCCCGCTGCTGGTCGAGCGGGCCACCGGCGTCGACCTCGCCCGGGCCGCCGCCGCTCTGGCCGTCGGCCGGCTCCCGGACGTGGCGCCGACCCGGCAGCGGGCGGCTTCGATCCAGTTCGCCTACCCGGCCACGACGGGCCGGCTGACCCACCTGGACATGGACCCGGCCGCCGCGTACGAGCCGTCCGCCGAACGCATGGTCCTCACCCGGCAGCCCGGCGACCACGTCACGGCGGCCGCCCACGCGGACCCCGAAGACCGCCTCGCGCACTGGGTGGCGGAGGGCGAGACCCCGACGGACTGCGCGAACACCCTGCGCCGCATGGCCCGCCACCTGACCGTGGCCGTCACCCCGCCGGCCCGGCCGTACGCGGCCTGAGCGGTCTCGGGGAAGTGGGGTGCGTTTCCGCGTCGTCCGGTGCGGCGCATCGGCGTGCTGCGGCATCGCCCTCGTACTGGACGTACTTGGGTGATGCGGCAGTGCGGCGAGGTGCCGTGCCGGGCGGCGCGGGGGCGTGCCTCACTTCCCCGAGGCCGCTCAGCGGGCCAACACCCGTGGCAGCCACACCCCTTCGACCCCATGCCCGTCGGCCGGGCGCGCCGCCTCCCGCACTCTCCCCGCAGCCGCCCCGACCGTGACCCCGGTCACCGTCTCCGTGTGCCCACAGCCACCCCTCGGGCCGCGCACGGCTGCCGGTAAAGTGGCGTCGTCGTCATCACACCCGTACGGGGGGAAGCCGGTGCAATTCCGGCGCTGACCCTTCCCCAAGCTCTCGACTTCGCTCGAGCAGGGGATACCCCAATCGTGAACCGCCCGCCCCCGGACGGTGAGCCGGACTGCCCCGCACGGGACGTTGACCGGCTCGCGTGCGCGGCGACCCGCAGCGCACGGCACCGTCGAGGTTTACGGAGCCGAGCCGCCCGGGTGTTCCCGTGCGCTGCCGGTTCCCAGCAGGAGAGGCAGTCGCCGACCATGAACGTCCGCCGCAGTGCAGCGGCTCTCGCCGCCGTAGGTGTGCTGGCAGCCGCCGCACCCGCCATGGCCGCCGGCCCGTCCCCGTCCGCGCCCCCGAAGGTGACGATCCCGGCCGGGCTGTTCGGCAAGACCGACCCCACGTACGACGGAGTCTGGCGCCAGTCGCTCGCCCTGCTCGCCCAGCGGACGCTCGGCTACCGCCCGGCCGACTCGGCCGTCGACTGGCTGGTCGGGCAGCAGTGCGACAAGGGCGGCTTCGCCGCGTTCCGGGCCGACACCACCAAGCCCTGCGAGGGCAAGGGCGGCGTCCAGCCCGACACCAACAGCACGGCCGCCGCCGTCCAGGCGCTGCAGGCGGTCGGCGGTCACGACGCCGAGGTCCGCAAGGCCCTGGTCTGGCTGACGACGCTGCAGAACAAGGACGGCGGCTGGGGCTACTCGTCCGGCGCCCCGAGCGACACCAACTCCACCGGCGTCGTCGTCGGCGCGTTCGCCGCGGCCGGCCAGGACATCGCCGAGCTGCACCTCAACGGCAAGAACCCGTACGACCTGCTGGCCAAGTGGTCCCTGCCGTGCGACGGCACCGGGGGCGGAGCGCTCGCCTACCAGCCGGACAAGAAGGGCAAGCTGGCCGCCAACGCGGACGCGACGGCGGCCGGCGTGCTGGGCGCGCTCGGCAAGGGGTTCGCGCCGAAGGCCGGGAAGGCCCCGAAGCAGGGCTACATCTGCGCCAACTCCGACAAGCAGCTCACCCCGGCGGAGGTGGCGAGCAACGGCTCCGCCTACCTGGGGGAGGCCATGAACCCCGACGGGTACCTGAAGTCCGCCCTGCCCGGGGCCAAGGACCAGCCCGACTACGGCAACACGGCGGACTCGGTCGTCGCGCTCGCCGCGAACGGCTGGATGCGCCAGGCGAAGAAGCCGTACGCCTGGCTGGAGAAGAACGCGGTGAAGTGGGCGGAGCAGAGCGGCCCGGCCGCCTACGCCGAGCTGGTCTTCGCCGCGCACGCGATGGGTGACGACCCGCACGACTTCGGCGGCACGGACCTGGTGCAGGCGCTCGACGCGACGGGCCCGGCGCCGCAGAAGGCCGCCCGCACCGCCGAGCCCGGCAAGCGCGCCGAGCACGACTCGGGCATCGGTGTCTGGTGGATCGTCGGTGCCGGTCTCGTCTTCGGCGTCGGCATCGGCATCCTGCTCAGCGGCCGCCGGAAGCGGCAGCAGCTGTGACCGCCGTCCGCCGTGCCGCGGCCCTGCCGGCCGCCGCTCTCGTCCTCGTCGCCGGTGCCGCCCAGGCGCACGCCACCGGTTACCGCTACTGGTCGTTCTGGGAGCGGGACGGCGGCCGCTGGACGTACGCCACCCAGGGCCCGTCGACCGCGCGTCCCGACGACGGCGCGGTCCAGGGCTTCCGCTTCGCGGTGAGCGAGGACTCCGCGGACGCGAGCCGGCCGCGCGGCACGGCGGACTTCGCCACGATCTGCGCGGGGACACCCGCGAAGGCGGGTACGAAGCGGGTCGCCCTCGTCATCGACTTCGGCACGCCCGCGGACGCCCCGTCCGGCGAGACCCCGCCCACCCGCCGTTCGGCCTGCGCGCGCGTCTCCCCCGACGCGACGACGGCCGAGGCCCTGGCAGCCACCGCGAAGCCGCTCCGCTACGACACCAACGCCCTGTTGTGCGCGATCGCCGGGTATCCCCGCAAGGGGTGCGGGGAGCAGGTGTCTGCCGACAGCACGCAGAAGAAGCCGGCGGCTGCCGACGAGGAACCCCGGCAGAAGGACAGCGACCCCTCCCTCGGTCTGCCGATCGGCGTGGGCGCGGTCGTCCTCCTGGGCGGGGCGGCGGTGTGGCAGGCCCGGCGGCGCAGGAATGCGTAGTCCGCGGGTGCGGGCCGGTGGTGGCCGGTCGCGCCCACGCGGCGGAGCCGCACATCGATCCGGCCCGCGCCTCCTCGGGGCGCGGGTGGCCCCGCTCCACCCCGGCGCCTGGTGGCTCTGGTCCCTCGGGCTCGGTACGGCCGCCACCCGGACCACCAACCCGCTCCTCCTCGGCCTCCTCATAGCCGCGGCGGGCTACGTGGTGGCCACCCACCGCTCCAGCGCGCCCTGGGCCCGTTCCTACGCCGCCTTCGCCAAGCTCGCCGTCGCGGTGCTGCTGATCCGCCTCGCGTTCACGGTCGTCCTCGGCTCCCCCGTCCCCGGAACGCACGTCGTGCTCGCCTTCCCCGAAGTGCCCCTCCCCCACTGGGCGCAGGGCATCCAGCTCGGCGGTGACGTCACCGCGGAAGCGCTGCTCTTCGCCGGCTACAACGGCCTGAAGCTCGCCGCCCTCCTCATCTGTGTCGGCGCCGCCAACGCCCTGGCCGCCCCGGCGCGTCTGCTCAAGTCCCTGCCCGGTGCCCTGTACGAGATCGGCGTGGCCGTGGTCGTCGCGCTCACCTTCGCGCCGCACCTGATCGCCGACGTCCAGCGGCTGCGCGCCGCCCGCCGGCTGCGCGGCCGCCCGGACCGCGGGGTACGGGGCCTGCTCCAGGTCGGGCTGCCGGTCCTGGAGGGCGCGTTGGAGCGTTCGGTCGCCCTCGCCGCCGCGATGGACGCCCGCGGCTACGGCCGTACCGCCGCCGTCCCCGCCCGGGTGCGCCGTACGACGTCCGCACTCACCCTCGGCGGCCTGCTCGGCGTGTGCGCGGGGACGTACGGGCTGCTCACCGCGGAGGGCGGCACGTACGGACTGCCGGTGCTGGGGGCCGGGGTCGTCGCCGCGCTCGCGGGCCTGCGCCTCGGCGGCCGCCGCACCCCGCGCACCCGGTACCGCCCGGAACCGTGGGGTGTTCACGCATGGCTGGTCGCGGGCTCGGGCGCCGCGGTCGCCGCGCTGCTCGCGCTCGCCTCCGCGCGCGACCCGGACGCGCTGCACCCCGGCGTCGTACCCCTGGTGGCCCCCACCCTGCCCCTGTGGCCCGCGGCCGCGGTCCTGCTGGCCCTGCTGCCCGCCTTCATCGTCCCCAAGGAACCCCAGGACCCCGAGGAGCCGTCGTGATCCGCTTCGAGGAGGTCAGCGTCACCTACGAGGGCGCGGCCGAACCGACCGTCCGGGGCGTGGACTTCGAAGTCCCCGAGGGCGAACTCGTGCTGCTCGTCGGCCCGTCCGGGGTGGGCAAGTCGACGGTGCTGGGCGCGGTCAGCGGGCTGGTCCCGCACTTCACCGGCGGCACCCTGCGCGGCCGTGTCACGGTGGCCGGCCGGGACACCAGGACCCACAAGCCGCGCGAACTCGCGGACGTGGTCGGCACGGTGGGGCAGGACCCGCTCGCGCACTTCGTGACGGACACGGTGGAGGACGAACTCGCCTACGGCATGGAGTCGCTGGGGCTCGCTCCGGAGGTGATGCGGCGCCGGGTGGAGGAGACGCTGGACCTCCTGGGCCTGGCCGACCTGCGCGCCCGCCCGATCGCCACGCTCTCCGGCGGACAGCGGCAGCGGGTCGCGATCGGCTCGGTCCTCACCCCGCACCCGCGGGTGCTGGTCCTCGACGAGCCGACCTCGGCGCTCGACCCGGCCGCCGCGGAAGAGGTCCTGGCGGTCCTGCAGCGCCTGGTCCACGACCTGGGCACGACGGTCCTGCTGGCCGAGCACCGCCTGGAGCGCGTGATCCAGTACGCCGACCGGGTCGTGCTGCTGCCCTCCCCCGGCGCCGCCCCGTTGTACGGTGACCCGGCCGAGGTGATGTCCGTCTCCCCGGTGTACCCACCGGTGGTGGACCTGGGCCGCCTGGCAGGCTGGACCCCGCTGCCACTGACCGTGCGGAACGCCCGCCGCCAGGCCGCTGACCTGCGGGAACGGCTGATCCAGGCCCAGCAGACCCGCGCGACACCGCCCACCGGCGAGCCACCGAGCAGACCGGCACCCGCCACCGAGGACCGGCCGAGTGCGCCCGCGCCCGCCACCAAGGACCAGCCGAACGCGACAGCACCCGCCACCAAGGGCCGGCCGAGCACGGCAGCACCCGCCACCAAGGACCAGCCGAACGCGACAGCACCCGCCACGAAGGGCCGGCCGAGCACGGCAGCGCCCGCCGCCGGACCCCGGCCGAGCAGGCACGCACCCACCTCCGAAACACAGCCGCCCGGGCCGACCCCCCTTGCAGAAGCACGCCTGCCCAAGCCGACCTCCGCCCCCGAAACCCGCCACACCCCGCTCCCTTCCCCCCGGCGCCGACTCTTCCGCCGGGCGGCAGCCCCCGTCTCCGCCACTCCCCCGCAGATCGCCGAGGTCCGCTCGCTGGCCGTCCGCCGGGGCGGGATCACGGCGCTGCGGCACATCGACCTGACCGTGGCCCCCGGTGAGACGGTCGCGCTGATGGGGCGCAACGGCGCCGGGAAGTCCACGCTGCTCGGCTCCCTCGTCGGGCTGGTGGAGCCCACCGCCGGTTCCGTCCGCGTCGGCGGGGCCGTACCGCATCGGACTGCGCCCCGGGACCTCGTGCGCCGGGTCGGTCTCGTGCCGCAGGAGCCGCGGGACCTGTTGTACGCGGACACGGTGGCCGCCGAGTGCACGGCCGCCGACCGGGACGCGGGCGCCGCGCCCGGCACCTGCCGGGCCCTGGTCTCCGAGCTGCTGCCGGGCATCACGGACGACACCCACCCCCGCGACCTCTCCGAGGGCCAGCGTCTGGCGCTCGCCCTGGCGGTCGTACTCACCGCCCGGCCTCCCCTTCTTCTGCTCGACGAGCCGACCCGGGGCCTGGACTACGCGGCCAAGGCCCGCCTGGTCACCGTGCTGCGGGAGCTGGCCGCCGAGGGACACGCGATCGTGCTGGCCACGCACGACGTGGAGCTGGCGGCGGAGATCGCGCACCGGGTGGTCCTGCTCGCCGACGGCGAGGTGATCGCCGACGGCCCGACGGCGGAGATCGTGGTCTCCTCCCCCTCCTTCGCCCCGCAGGTCACCAAGATCCTGGCCCCGCAGCCCTGGCTGACCGTCGCCGAGGTCCGGGAGGTGCTGGCATGACCGCCACCTCGCGGGCCCGGGTCCGCGCCGTCCGGCTCGGCCCCCGCTCCCTAGCCGCCCTGTTCCTGGTCAGCGCGGTCGGCGTGGCCGGCTTCTTCTGGCCCTTCCTCGCCCCGCCCGGCTCGCAGATCGGCGCGCACGCCGAGGACGCGCCCTGGCTGTTCGCGGGCCTGCTGATCCTGCTGGTCGCGGTCGTGTCGGCGACGATCTCCGAGTCCGGTCTCGGCCCGAAGGCCGTCGCGATGGTGGGCGTGCTGGCCGCGACCGGGGCGGCGCTGCGCCCGGTCGGCGCGGGCACGGCCGGGATCGAGCCCATGTTCTTCCTGATGGTGCTGAGCGGGCGGGTGCTCGGCCCCGGCTTCGGCTTCGTACTCGGCTCGGTGACGATGTTCGCGTCCGCGCTGCTGACGGGCGGGGTCGGCCCGTGGATGCCGTTCCAGATGCTGGCGATGGGCTGGTTCACCATGGGCGCCGGGCTCCTCCCGGGCCAGGTCAGGCTGCGCGGCCGGGGCGAGCGGCTCCTGCTGGCGGGCTACGGCTTCTTCGCGGCCTTCGCCTACGGCACGGTCATGAACCTGGCCGGCTGGCCCTTCATGGGTGCCCTGACCTCGAACATCGCCTTCGACCCGGACGGGACGGTCCGCGCCAACCTGGCCCGGTTCGTCGCCTACTGCCTGACCACCTCCATGGGCTGGGACCTGGGCCGGGCGGTCTGCACGGTCGTCCTGACCCTGGTTCTCGGTCCGGCGCTGCTGCGCGCGCTCCGCCGAGCCACCAGGCGTGCCGCTTTCGAGACCGCGGTCACATTCGACGCACCCGCTGAGTGAGGGGTCGCATCCGGACCGTCAGCTCCCCGGTGAAGCACCCCACATGACGCAGGTCACCTACGATCCGGGATCGTTGTTCGTTATGTCCGATTAATCCCTTAGTGCACCCCTTCTGACCTGCACTTTGAGACCCACGCCACACAAACGACCTTTCCCCCCGATCCGGCCACAACTAGTAAAAGGGGTCATTGCGGACCCGCCCCGAGCCTGGTTCTGTTGAGGACGTCGCCAGGCGCCACGAGCCCGAACGGGTCGCGGCGCCGACGTATGCGGCAGGCCCCCACACCGGGGCTGCGACATACAGGCGATTCCTTGTCCCCGACGTAAGAGGTTCTCCGTGTCCGTCTCCTTCATCCGCCGCATCGCTTCCCCGAAGAAGGCCCTCACCGCCGCCGCCGTGGCCGCCGCCACCGCCGGTCTGGCCCTGACCGCGGCGCCCGCCCAGGCCGCCACGACCCAGGCCTCCTCCGCCCAGGCGATCGCGCACAAGATGATCCCGGACGCCGCGCAGTTCAACGCCTTCAGCAAGATCGTCGAGCACGAGAGCGGCTGGAACCCCGCCGCCACCAACAGCTCCTCCGGCGCCTACGGCCTGGTCCAGGCCCTGCCGGGCTCGAAGATGTCCGCCGCCGGTTCCGACTGGAAGACCAACCCGGCCACCCAGATCAAGTGGGGTCTGGACTACATGAACTCCCGCTACGGCAGCCCGGTCCAGGCCTGGAGCTTCTGGCAGGCCAACGGCTGGTACTGAGCCACCCGGCTCCCGGCCCCCCGGCCCCAGGCCACCCGGCCTCAGGCCACCCCGCGCCAGGCCGCCGCGCCGCCGAAGAAGCGCGCGATGCCGGCCAGCGCCGCCCGGTACGACCCTCCGTGGTCGACGGGCCCCATATCCAGCACCCGCACCCTCGCCCCCTGCTCGGCGAGGGTGCGCGCGCATGTCCGGGCGTTGCCGATCGGCACGTCGGTGTCGTTGTCGCCGGCATACAGCCGCACCGGCACATCGGGCTTCCAGTCGCAGGTGTGGTCGTTGGCCCGCAGCGCCTCGCGGAAGCCGCCCGTCGGCCGGGTGAGCTGCCGGTAGAAGTCGTCCGTCAGCAGGTCCCGCACGTTCGGGGCGAGCTGCCGGACGATGTCCTCCTCCTCGTGCCGCCCGTCGAAGAGTCCCTCGACCCGGTCCGCGTACGGCGCCCGGAACACCTCGGACGGATCCTTGTATATGGGGTGCAGCCGGTTCTGTGCGACGAGGAAGTAGGAGATGGAGAGCACTCCGCTGATGTCGTTGACCCGCCCGTCCGTGAGCGCGGGCACCTCGGTACCCGCCAGGTCGTACGGCCCCGCCACCGGCGCCAGCGCCTTCAGTCGGAATCCGGGCGCGTCCCCGTGCTGCACCGCCCGCCCCACGGCCATCGCGACCTGCCCGCCCTGCGAGAAGCCGGTCGCGTACAGATCCCCGTTCACCGTGCGCCCGAGTCGCCCCGCCGCCGTCCGGGCCGCCCGCAGCATGTCGACGGAGGCGGTGACGGCGGACCGTGTGTCCATGTACGGATGGCGGCCCGGCCCCTTGCCCAGCCCCAGGTAGTCGGGCGCGGCGACGGCATGTCCGGCCGAGGCGAAGAGGTACGACTGCGCCCGCGCGTCCTCCGCGACGGAGGGTGCGTAGGCGCGGTCGGTCATGGTCCCGTGCGTGTCGGAGACGAGGTCCAGGGTGCGCCCGCCGCCCTCGGGCAGGGTGAGCAGACCGGTCGCGGTGGTGGGCCGCCCGTACGGGTCGACGGTGCGGTACGTCACCCGGTACGCGCGGACGCCGTACCTCAGCGAGTCGGTCCCCACCTGAAGCTCCTTCAGGCCGCGGGCGACCTCGGCACGGCTGTGCCGGGCGACCGGCACGACGGACACCACCTCTCCCCGACGGTCGCCGCGCGGCCCGGCGACGGCGGCCGGAGCGGCGGCCATACCGGCGAGCAGCGCGACAGCCGCGGCCGCACCCATCTTCCGCATACGCCAACTGGGCTGCTTTTCCACTGATTTGCGCGTGTCTTCTGTCATGTTCCGAACGCTACGGACGCACGCTTCGCCGGGACATCCGAGAGTCCCCCGCGCCCGTGGTGGACCTGTCACCACCCTGCCCGTCCGGCTGACCGGAGGAAGCATGACGACGCCGTCACCGCCCCTGCCCGACCCGGAGGCGCGGGGGGTGCGGCTGGTGGTCGTGCTCCTGGTGCTGACCGTGGTCAGCGGCCTGATCGACGCGGTCAGCTATCTGGGCCTGGGCCGGGTCTTCACGGCCAACATGACCGGCAACGTGGTGGTGCTCGGCTTCGCGGCGGCCGGCGCTCCCGGCTTCTCCGTCCCGCACACCGCGACCTCGCTGGCGGCCTTCCTGCTGGGCGCGGTGGCCGGCGGCCGGGTGGCGGCCCGGCACGGCAAGGGCTCGCGGCGCAAGTGGGCCCGGCTGACCCTGGCGGCGGAAACACTCCTGGTCGGCGCGTCGGCGGTGGTGGCCTTCGCCTGGCCGGACACGGCCGGCACCCGCTACGCGCTCATCGCTCTCACCGCGTTCGCGATGGGTCTGCGCAACGCGACGGTCCGCAAACTGGGCATCCCCGACCTGACGACCACGGTCCTCACCATGACCCTGACCGGCCTGGCCTCCGAGTCCCGCCTCGGCGACGCCACGGGCCACCGCTCCCCGCGCCGCACGGCGTCGGTGATCGCGATGCTCGCGGGCGCCGCCCTGGGCGCCTGGCTGGTCCTCCACCACGGCCTGGGCATCCCCCTGTTGATCGCGGCGGCACTGTCGGGGGTGCTGGCCGTGGTGGCGTCGGGCCGGGAATAGCTCGACTGTTCGGAGTAGTAACCCGGGCACACCGAGATGCAGGGCATGAGCATGGCGTCATGGGACTCAGACCTCCCGCGCACCTCCGCGGAAAGATATCCGGCGCCCTCATGATCGCCGGCCTCGTCGCGGCTTCAGCCGTGCTCATCTGTTTGGGACGGCAGGACATCATTCATGCACTGTCCTACGCCGGCCGGCTTGCCGGGGGCCTTCTGGTCGCCGCGGGACTGACGGCCCTCGTCGCGGCCGTCTGCGTCGTCGTGGACAGGCTCCTCGGACGCGGAACGAAATACACGACCGCGATCACTCTCTTCGGAGCACTGGCCGTACTGGGCGCCGGTCTACTCCTTCTGACGGTTCAGATCGGGGAGTACACGCACTGGCTCTGGCTCTGGCTCGGCCTCGTGGTGTGGGCGTGCTGGGCACTCTGGGATCTCCTTCATCGCCGGCAAGCGTGGCGGGAAATCACTTTTCGACGCAACTTCGCGGCCATTGTCTCCTTCACTGCACTCATCACCGCCGCCAACTTCGTCTACTCGCAGATCTACGAGCCCTATTCGTCGCCCATGACGGTCGTCATGTCCGCGAAGATCGGAAGCATTCACAAGGACGAGAACACCACGTATGTGCCGGTGACGTTCGAGTTGGAGAACACCGGCAAGGTAGGCGCGTACGTGGTCGGGGCGAGCTACTCGCTCACCGGGGTCGACTGGAAGTCGGCCTACGAGAACCCCAGAGACCTGAAGCAGTGGGAGAAGGACATAGACACCGACGCATTGACCGATCTACATACGTACGCCGACAAGCAGCAGACTTACACCGTCAGCATCGGATTGCTCCAGACGCCCGGCATTTACGATTTGAATCCGGGCGAAAAATCCACACAAGAGAAAATCATCGAATTGCCCACCAAGACGTTCCGGGCTGTCCAGATCACAAGCGAGGCTTATTTGCTGAGGAAGGACAGAATGACGTACAGCACCGCCCCGACCACCTATTACTCATGGTCCGGCAAGAGAGAAATAATTCCCAAGTGGGTCACGGACTACGCGGGGGCGGACGCCGGTTCCGACTACATCAGGTACCAGGTGCCCGTCCATTACAGCAATCAGATCCTGAACTTCACGAGAAGGTCCAGGCATATCACTGTGTGGTGGGTACTGGGCAAGGAGAACAGTACCCCCGCCAAACCACTGGTCGCCGATCTGGAGACTCCGGGAGGAGAGCAGACGGAACCGACCTTTTCCGAATGGGATCAGGAACGGGAGAAGTATGGATTCACCTATCTGGTCAGCGGACCCACGGAGGCGGTCCTGTAGCCGACCACCTCCGGAAGGCTGTGCTGACTTCAGCGTTTCCGCTGCGCGGCGCTCAGCCGCTCGACCTGCTTGCGGATCAGGTCGGCCGGGAACGAGGCGTGCTTGCCGAGGTCCTGTGCCTTGAAGGTGACGACGACGGAACCCACCCGGACCACGGTGTAGTCGTACTGGTTGAGCCGTTTGTCCTCCGGCATGGGGATGGCGAGCCGGTAACGCACGGCTTCGTCCCCCAGGCGGGGTGCCTTCTCGGGTGTCAACTCCGCCTTGTACGGGCCGACCCAGCCGGTGCCGGTGTAGGACCGGCAGGTCTTCAGACCACTCCGAAGACGCCCGAAGGCCGTGTTCGCCTTGCCGCCCTCATAGGACGCGAGGGTCGAGTTCCCCGGCCAGATGCTGTTCTTCCAGTTGAAGATCTGCGAGATCCGGGCGAACGACCCCTTCGCGTCACGGGCGTCGATCACGACCTGGCACTCCGGATCCGACACCGGAGGGAACGTCCTGCCCCCGCCGGCCTCCGGCTCGAACGGAACCTGACCACCGCGCACCTGAGGCACTTCTCCCTCGTGGAAGGCGAGGGCCTTGAGCTGCCGAACGCTCAGCGGCGCTCCATCCGCGGCATGAGAGGCCCGCGCTCGGGCCGTCTCGGTCGCGCTCGGCCGCCCCTGCCCGTCCCCACACCCTGCGACCAGAACAGCCGCGATCATGACGAGCACCCCGTGTCTCGCCGCCCGGTTCCCCACGTGCACACTCCCCCTGTGACCGGGATCGCCACCCCCGGGCGATCCATCGGGCCCAGACTCTAGCGTTGTTACCGAACGGGAGTTTGAACTTGGGTACTTGTCCGCGCAGAGCCTGGCCGCTCGCAGCGCTCGCCGCGCTGGTTCTGAGTGCCTGCGATCCGGGGGGCCTGGATCCCACGGACCCCAGCAACTTCAGCTCGGTCGTCTTCGTCAACGGCACCGGCACCCCGGCCGTCCTGTTCGAGTGCGGCGACAGTCGTGGGCATGGCTGCCACGACATGAGCGGTCGGCTCGCTCCCGGAGAACGCTCCGAGCAGCGGGTGTACTGGGGGGCGGGTTCCGATCCCTGGCAGGTCCGGGACACGCGGGGGCGGATCGTCGGCTGGCTGCTCGTGAGCACACCGCGCCGTGAGTCCGGAGCCGTCTACGACCTCGGCGATGCCGAGCCCCGGCCCAGAAGGCCGACGACTCCGCGCGTCTCGCCGCACCCCGACCTCGGGGGAGGCAGGAACCGGGCATAGGGACGAGGTGTTCCTGCCTCCCTCGGGGTGGGCCGGCGGCGCCGGGAGCCGTCGGCCCCGATCGGTGGGTCAGGCCGTGGTGACCTGGAGTTCCTTGACGCCGTTGATCCAGGCCGAGCGCAGCCGACGGGGGTCGCCGACCAGGCGGAGGTCCGGCATGGCGTCGGCTATCGCGGTGAAGATGAGGTCGATCTCCAGGACCGCCAGGGACTTGCCGAGGCAGAAGTGGGGGCCGCCACCGCCGAAGCCGAGGTGGGGGTTGGGGTCGCGGGTGATGTCGAAGGCGTCGGGCGAGGCGAAGACCTCCGGGTCGTGGTTGGCGGAGGCGTAGAAGAGGCCGACCCGGTCGCCCTTCCTGATGTGCACTCCGCCGAGTTCCGTGTCCTGGGTGGCCGTGCGCTGGAAGGAGTTGACCGGGGTCGCCCAGCGGACGATCTCCTCGGCCGTCGTCGCCGGGCGCTCACGCTTGAAGAGGTCCCACTGCTCGGGGTGGGTGAGGAAGGCGTGCATGCCGTGGGTGATGGCGTTGCGGGTCGTCTCGTTGCCCGCCACCGCCAGCATCAGCACGAAGAAGCCGAACTCGTCGGAGTTCAGGTTGCCTTCGTCCTCCGCGGCCACCAGTGTCGTCACGATGTCGTGGGCCGGACACTGCTTGCGCTCGGCGGCCATGTTCATCGCGTAGGCGATGATCTCGGTGGCCGACTGCGCACCGACCTCCTCGGTGATCGCGTACTCGGGGTCGTCGTAGGCGATCATCTTGTTGGACCAGTCGAAGATCTTGGACCGGTCCTCCTGCGGTACGCCGATCAGCTCGGCGATGGCCTGCAGGGGCAGTTCGCAGGCGACCTCGGTGACGAAGTCGAAGGGCCCGGAGCGGGCGCGGGCCGCCTCGACGATCGCCCCGGCGCGCGCCCGCAGGCGCTCCTCCAGGGCGCGGATGGAGCGGGGCGTGAATCCGCGCTGCACGATCTGGCGCACCCGGGTGTGCTCGGGCGGGTCCATGTTCAGCAGGATCAGCCGCTGGGCGTCGATCGCGTCGCGTTCGATGTGCTCGTTGAAGCGGATGATCGCGGTGTTGAGGGTCGAGGAGAAGATCTCGGGGTGCGTGGAGACGTACTTGACGTCCGCGTGCCGGGTCACGGCCCAGTAGCCGTCGTCGGCGAAGCCCGCCAGGCCGTGCGGCTGCGGGATCCAGCGGACCGGCTCGGTGCGGCGCAGCTCGGCGAACTCCGGGAAGGGCACACGGTGGTGCAGCAGGTCGGGGTCGGTGAAGTCGAACCCGTCGGGCAGCGCGGGGCAGTGCATGGGCGACTCCCAGCCATCTGACGGTCCATCAACAAGTGTCGTGAACGTAGTAACGGGTTCTAAAACTGGCAAGGGGCACGGCACCCCCAATCCGTGCGGAGTTCGTGCAGATCGCGACTTCGGCACCTGCAAGACCCTTGCGGTGATGGACATCACGTCAGCAGACTGCACAGAGAACTAGAACGCGTACCAGTTCTGGAGGAGAGCCCTCTCGGAGAGGACCCGCACCCATGGCCGCCGAACCCGTGATCGTCGAAGCCGTACGCACCCCCATCGGCAAGCGCGGCGGCGCGCTCGCCAATCTGCATCCCGCCTATCTCCTGGGCGAGACCTACCGTGAACTCCTCGGCCGCACCGGCATCCCCGCCGACGCGGTCGAGCAGATCGTCGGCGGCACGGTCACCCATGCCGGCGAGCAGTCCATGAACCCCGCGCGCACCGCCTGGCTGGCCATGGGGCTGCCGTACGAGACCGCGGCGACGACCGTCGACTGCCAGTGCGGCTCCTCGCAGCAGGCCTCGCACATGGTGGCCAACATGGTCGCGGCGGGCGTGATCGACGTGGGGATCAGCTGCGGGGTCGAGGCCATGTCGCGCGTACCGCTGGGCTCGGGCTCCAAGCACGGCCCGGGAAAGCCGTTCCCCGACGAGTGGAACGTCGACCTGCCCAACCAGTTCGAGGCGGCCGAGCGGATCGCCCGACACCGCGGTCTGACCCGCGAGAACGTGGACGCGCTGGGCCTGCTCTCGCAGGAGCGGGCGGCGCACGCGTGGGCGGAGGAACGCTTCAAGCGGGAGACCTTCGCCGTGCAGGTGCCCACCACCGAGGAGGAGCAGCACGCCGGGCAGGGCATGTGGCGGCTCGTCGACAAGGACGAGGGGCTGCGGGACACGTCGATGGAGGCGCTCGGCGGACTGAAGCCGGTGATGCCCACGGCCGTCCACACGGCCGGCAACTCCTCGCAGATCTCGGACGGCGCGGCCGCGATCATGTGGGCCTCGAAGCGGATGGCCCGCGCCCTGAAGCTGAAGCCGAGGGCGCGGATCGTGGCGCAGGCTCTGGTGGGTGCCGACCCGCACTTCCACCTCGACGGGCCGATCGACGCCACGAAGGCCGTGCTCGGCAAGGCGGGCATGTCCCTGAAGGACATCGACCTGGTCGAGATCAACGAGGCTTTCGCGTCCGTGGTGTTGAGCTGGGCCCAGGTGTTCGAGCAGGACCTGGAAAAGGTCAACGTGAACGGCGGTGCGATCGCGCTCGGACACCCGGTCGGGGCGACCGGGGCTCGGCTGATCACCACGGCGCTGCACGAACTCGAGCGCGCCGACAAGGAGTTCGCGCTGGTCACGATGTGCGCGGGTGGTGGGCTGGCCACCGGGACGATCATCCAGCGGCTGTAGCGGACGACTGCCGCGTATTCCCACAAGCCGGTGACGGAGAGTACCCGAGGGATTACTGTGCTCGGCATCGCGGTCGCCGGGGGGCGTTTCACCGGGGGGTGAAGGCGCGACGACCGCGTGGTGCGCGTAGCGGGTGATCCGACTTGGGGGGACTACGCATGGCGCTGCTCGACGAGATGACGGCTCTGGCGCAGGCCGGAGCAGCGGCGGTCCTGGCGGCGGGGCACCGGTTCAGCGACCGGGCCGCGCTCCTCCTCGGACGGGGCGATCCCGCTCTGGAGGGCGCGGCCGCCGACCGTCTGGACCGCACGGCCGCCGCCCTGCGAGCCGCCTCGGACGAGGACGAGCGGGAGCGGGTGCGGGCGGAGCACGCGGAGCAGTGGCGCGTGGAGTTCGCGCACCTGCTGACCGAGGCCGGGGCTGCGGAGCGCACGCACTTGATGGGCGAACTCCGGCTTTTCGCCCGGGAGTTCGGGACGGCGGCCGGCGAGGCCGCGGGGCCCGTCATGTCCGGCAACACCTTCCACGGGCCCACCAACGTCCAGGTGGGCCATCACAGTCACCAGGAGATCCACTTCGGGTCGGCGGGATGACCGACGCGAACCCGTCGGTCCACAACGAGTTCCACGGACCGATGATGTCCTTCCTGAAGGACGCCCACGAACGCAACCTGCTGCACGCGACGGGCCCGGGTGCACCAGTTCCGCCATGCCCGCCTGCAGGAACGGCTGGCCCGGCCGGCGAAGTGATCAGCCGGCCGCTGTGGTCCAACCGATGAACGCGTCGAAGGCCTCGGGCTGGAAGGCGAGCCGCGGGCCCGTGGGGTTCTTGGAGTCGCGTACGGCCACGGTGGCGCCGGGGAATTCGGCGATCTCGACGCAATCACCGCCCTGGTCGCTGCTATAGCTGGACTTACGCCAGTTGCTCTCCATAGCGGTCCTCCATCACGCGCCGGATCAACTCCGCCGAGTCCCTGAGGGACAGAGCAGCGGCTTGAAGATGATCGTATCGGAGCGAGCAGTCCTTGACGGTGTCCGGATTGGCCGTCGGATGCCCACTGCCGTAGCCCTCCGTATAGACGATGGTCGGGTCACCGGCGAAGCGGTAGACGTTGAACGAGCCTGTCAGTCCGGCATGCGCCCCTGCCGCGAACGGCAGGATCTGGACGTTGATCCGAGGGTTGCCCTCGGAGGACAACAGATGGGCCAGTTGGCCGCGCATGGCTTCCGCACCGCCGATCTCCTGGTACAGCGCGGCCTCGCTGAGGATCATCCAGAAGACCGGTGGTTCCTCCTTCTCGAAGATGCGCTGACGTGCCAGTCGTACAGCGGTCCGGTCGTCGAGGTTGGTCTCGTCGATCGTGCCGAGTGTGGCCCGTGCGTACGCCTCGGCCTGAAGGAGGCCATGGACCATGCCCATCTGAAAGGTGCAGATCTCAGTGGCTCGTGCCTCCAGCTCCGCCACATGCTGGAACCACGCCGGAAGTTGACTCCTCATCACCAGCGTGACGAGCCGGGACAGTAACCCACCCGTCTCCAGTGCCACATCCGCCCGCTCGCTGAACTCCGGTGTCGGCAACTTCCGGGCCGTCTCGATCTGGCCGACAAGAGACCCCGTGTAATTGAGGATGTCCCCGAGCTGCCGCTGCGTCAGTCCGGCTGCTTCTCTGCAGCGGCGCAGCTCATAGCCGTAGTAGTCGAGCGGGGAAGCTCCCGGGTCGAGGGCGTTGATGTGGGCCACGGCGGTCCCCTCTCGCGCAACTCGGTCCACGGCGGGACCTGTTGTATCCGATCCATAGCCGAGCGTAGTCACGCGAGGTCAGTCTCGTACCGTGAACTACCACATCCCCCACTACCGCATGAGCCTCACCGTCGGCGAGCACTCGGTGCGACACATCCGCCGTGTCGTCCGCTCGCTGCTGCACGAGTGGGAGCTGACGGAGCTGACGTTCGCCGTGGAACTGGGCGTGAGCGAACTGGTCACCAATGTCGTACGGCATGTGCCCGACCGCCGCTGCACGCTCGTCGTGGCACGGCAGACAGCGGGCGTACGGGCCGAGGTGACCGATGGTTCCGCCCGACTCCCCCGCCTGGAAGCCGACTCGGACCGGGAATCGGAAGGCGGGCGGGGCCTGGGCCTGCTCGATGCCGTGGTCGACAAGTGGGGCGTGGCGCCAGGACCCGGCGGCGGGAAGACGGTCTGGTTCGAGTGCGGTGCCGGAAGGGGTCAGGAGTGGATCCCGGTCAGCGGCATCCCCCGGCCGGGCGGCGTGGAGTGATGTCCGATGCGCGCCACAAGCCGGTCGGCCTGCGCTGTCTGTTGGTAGTAGACCTTGCTGCCCTCACGCGTCCGGTGGAGCAGGCCTACTCGGTACAGCCGAAGCAGATGGTAGGAAACGGTCGACGGGCTCATGTGGTGGCGTTCGGCCAGCTCCGAGGTGGTTCGGGGGCTGTCCAGGTCCGACAGGAGGAGAAGCCGCGCCTGCCCTATGACCTCACCGAGCGGGTCGGATACCGGTTCGTCCGCTCGATGGCCGTGTCCGGAGCGGTTTCCCACCGGATAAGCCAGGTGCGTGCCGCCTTCACCCCACGGGTCGTTGCTCAGCGACCACGACGACTGAAGCGGCGACGGGTGCAGCACGATGCGCCGGGGCTCGTACACCCGCCAGGTCCGCTCGTGGTGGATGCGCAGCGCCCCGAACTCGTACGAGAAGGAAGGGTGCAGGGCGCCGAGGACTGCTCGCAGGCCGGTACTGGCCATACCCATGGCCCGGTGCCGTATGTCTCCCTCCATCGCGGCACGCATCTCGTTCCAGCGGGCCACCATGACGGCCGACCAGAACCGGTCCAGCTCCCCGGCCAGGCGCTGCACGAAAGCGCGCTCACCCGCTTCCAGGGCGCCCAGTATCCGTCGCAACTCGACGGAGATCGCGCGGCCCTGCGGGTGGGCACGACTGAGGAAGTTGTTCATCTGACGGGCCACCACACTGCTCGGTGTCGAGGCCACCCGATGCAGCTCCGCTGTGACAGAGCCCTGCTCTGTCTCGCCGCCGAACAGAAACCCCGGCGCATGCCTGTGCATTTCTCGTCGGATGGCCATCAAGAGACGCAGGTCATGCCGGACCAGGGCCCTTGTAATGGGCGCTTCCATCCTCCGCCGATCACCCCCGGCGGTCCTGCCCACGTCCAGCAGTAGACACATCTGCGCCAAAGGGGAAATCGCGAACTTCACGCCCACGAGAGCCTCGGCACCAAAACAGACAGAAATCACACATCCCCCTGTTGCCGTTCAATACGTCCGTAACCTGGTCAGGATCACGGAACAACAGTCCGACCAGCATGCTCACACACAGCACTCGCCGGCCAGGATCAGCTTCTTACCCTGTCACGATATGAGGGGGACTGAAATGCAGAAGAGGGGTCTTCCAGGTCAGTGCCGACGGAGTACGGCCCGGGCAGCCGCGAGGTAGCGCTCTTTGGCTGACGCCAAGCGCTCGAAGTACGTCTTGTGCTGCCGAATTCCCCGCTCCTGGATCGCCCGTTCGGTGTCGCTCAGCACTTTCACCAGACCGAACCGCTCCTTGCACGACACATCGGCCACCGCGGCCCTCTTCTCGGCTGCCGACGGTCTGCGGCCCTTGGCCCATCGCGGGTCGGAGTCCACGGCGTTGACGTCCTTGTACCGGTAGCCCTTCTCCGCCATACACCGTGACCAGTTGCGCATCACCGAGACCACGCGAGGGCTTTTGTACGCATCCTGGAGACTGCGGTAGTTCAGGTTGTTCACCAGGTTCTCGTCCTCCTGGTTCCCCTTGGCGAGCTGCAAGTAGGACAGCTTGTCGCAGCCGTCGGCGGGATCCAGCGCAGCCCCTCTCGCCTCCGGGCTCAGCCGCTTCTCGCGGTCCATCTTCTGCACCGTGACATCGGTGGATCCGAGCAGCCGGTCATTGGCCCGGTACCCCATCTGCCGGGCGACGGGCATTTCGATGACCCCGTAACGGCGGCGGTTGCGCAGATCGGCATACCGCTTCCGGTCGCCGATGACCTCCCAGTCGTATCCGCGCTTCTTCATACAGTCCCGGGTCAGCAGATCCTGCGCGCTCTCGATGAGGTAGATCTCGTTGACCGACAACTGGTAGTGGTCATAGGGGAGAATCAGATTTCTGACTGCCTTTGTCGGCTCAGGAGCCCACGCGAGCACGGTCTTGGGTGGTTCGCCGGGTGCAGCCGCGCACCCTGTGGCCACGATGGCCAGGGCTGCCGCACCCACCAACCGGTATCTGGTCATTCCCTGCCTCGGATAGGAAGGCGGCGGCGCCGGCGCGGCCGACGCCGCCCGGAGCACTAGAGGAACTTGACGCAGCTCGCCTTGTTGTCGAAGCCGCCGTGGCCGTCGTCCGGGTTGTTCCGGAAGGTGGAGTCCTCACTGTGCGGCTTCGCCGTGTACGAGACACCCGTGCACCTGGTGCCGATGTCCCACATGCCGACGTAGTCACCGGTCTCGTTGCGCATCGAGCTGCCGCCGTTCTGGGCGAACGCAGAGGTGCTGCCGTCCCAGTACTTGTTGTTCAGCTCGATGTCACTGCCGTGGAAGGTGGCGTGACGCTGCTTGAAGTCCTCGCCCTCGTAGAGGATGAAGGCGCCCGCGTGCGGCCCCGTCCCGGCCGCCTGCGCCGGCGCCGTCATGCCGAGCGCGCTTCCGGCGCAGATCGCGAAAAGACCGACGGCCATGCCCAACTTGCGCTTCATGCTGTTGTCTCCCGTTTGCGTGGTCGTGTTCGGTGCGGCAGATCCGCTCCGACACGGACACTCCACAGGAGCGCGACGATCGGCGTACAGGTGTTTCGAACGAGTTCGAATGTGCCGAATTGCCCCGGTCGGGCGCGACAAGGATCACAGTGCGGGGCCCGGCTAGGGCCATGGGAGCGGGCACACGTAGCTGCGTAGAGCACGTTTAGCTGCAGTATGCATCGATTCGCGTACGACACGTAACGGGGTGAAGTGCTCCTAAGGTCGTTTTCCGTCCCGTCCCCGTCGAAAGGCAGGCGAGCCCCGTTTTGGCGACCGCCACAACCGTCACCCCGTATCCGAAGACCCCGCGGGCCGCACAGGCCCACGCCGACGTCACCGTCACCGACCCCGCCCTCGTCCGGCGCGCCGTGAAGGCGGCCGCGCTCGGCAACGCGATGGAGTGGTTCGACTTCGGTGTCTACAGCTACATCGCGGTCACCCTGGGCAAGGTCTTCTTCCCCTCCGGCAACCCGACCGCACAGCTGCTCTCGACGTTCGGCGCCTTCGCCGCGGCCTTCCTGGTACGCCCGCTCGGCGGCATGGTCTTCGGCCCGCTGGGCGACCGCGTGGGCCGCCAGAAGGTCCTCGCCCTCACCATGATCATGATGGCTGCGGGTACCTTCGCGATCGGCCTGATCCCGTCGTACGCGACGATCGGCGTCGGAGCGCCGCTGCTGCTGCTCGCCGCCCGCCTGGTGCAGGGCTTCTCCACCGGAGGCGAGTACGCGGGCGCGTCGACCTTCATCGCCGAGTACGCGCCGGACAAGAAGCGCGGCTTCTTCGGCAGCTGGCTGGAGTTCGGCACGCTGGCCGGCTACATCGGCGGCGCGGGTCTGGTCACCCTCATGACCGCTCTGCTCTCCTCCGACGACCTGCTCTCCTGGGGCTGGCGCGTCCCGTTCCTGATCGCGGGTCCGATGGGCATCATCGGCCTGTACCTGCGGATGCGCCTGGAGGAGACCCCGGCGTTCGCCGCCGAGGTCGAGAAGGCGGAGGCCGCCCGGCCGAAGGTGCCGCTGCGCGAGATGGTCGCCGGTCAGTGGAAGGCGCTGCTGATCTGCATGGGCCTGGTGCTGGTCTTCAACGTCACCGACTACATGCTGCTGTCGTACATGCCGAGCTATCTGACCAGTGAGCTGAAGTACGACGAGACGCACGGCCTGCTGGTGGTGCTCGGCGTGATGGCGCTGATGATGATCGTGCAGCCGTTCGCCGGCGCGCTGACCGACCGGGTCGGCCGCCGTCCGGTGATCGCGGCGGGCTGCGCGGGCTTCCTGCTGCTGTCCGTCCCGGCACTGCTCCTGATCCGCGAGGGCAGCCTGCTCGCCGTGGCGCTCGGCATGGGGGCGCTGGGTCTGCTCCTGGTCTGCTTCACGGCGGCCATGCCGGCCGCGCTGCCCGCTCTCTTCCCGACCCGGGTGCGCTACGGCTCCCTGTCCATCGGCTTCAACGTCTCGGTGTCCCTGTTCGGCGGTACGACCCCGCTGGTCGTCACGGCGCTGATCGGTGCTACGGGGAACATGATGATGCCCGCTTATTACATGATGGCCGCGGCTGTTGTGGGTGGGTTCGCGGTGTGGCGGATGGCGGAGTCGGCGGGGCGGCCGTTGCCGGGTTCGGCGCCGTCCGTGGAAGCGGCGGGGTAAGCGCCGTTGGGCTGCAGGCCCGGTCTTCGTCTGCGGGCGCGTGGGGGCTGGTCGCGCCCACACGACGGAGCCGCATACCGACACAGCCCCGCGCCCCTGGGGAGTTGCAGCCCCGTCGGCGCCGGTAAGTGGACCCACCCCCGCCCGGCTCCGGTGCCGGAACCGATCACGTACCGGCACCGTCTGTAGCCCCGTGAAACGCGGCCGCATACTCGCAGTTGTCCTCGCCCTCCTCGGCGTCCAGCTCAGCTGGCTGATCGCGCCGGCCTACGCCTGCGGGTGCGGTGCGATGGTCCCCTATCCCTCGCAGCGGATCGCCGTCTCCAGCGAGCAGTCCGTGCTGCGCTGGGACGGCCGGCAGGAGCAGATCGTCATGCGGCTGACGGTCGGCGGCGACGCCGACCGCGCTGCCTGGATCATGCCGGTCCCGCACCGGGCGACGGTCCGCCTCGGCGACCCGGGCCTCTTCGACCAGCTGGCCGCCGCGATGGCCCCGGTGCACCGCACCCGGTACCACTTCTGGCCGGAGAACGGTGACTGGCCCTTCGACAGCCGCGACGAGGTCGGCGCCGCCCCGCCCCCCGCGGCGGGCGGCGTCGGCGTGGTCGGCCGGCAGCGGCTGGGCGCCTTCGACGTGGCCCGGCTGACCGCGACCGACCCGGCCGCGCTGGACACCTGGCTGCACGAGCACGGTTTCACCTTCCCGGCGAGGCTGAAGACCGCACTGCAGCCGTACGTCGACCGCCACTGGGAGTACGTGGCCGTACGGCTCGCCCCGAAGGCCTCGCGCGCCCCGCTCCACGGCGCCCTCGACCCGCTCCACCTCACGTTCGCCAGCGACCGCGCGGTCTACCCGATGCGCCTGTCCCGCCTGGCCCGCACGCCGCAGTCCCTCGGCCTGTACGTACTCGCCGCACACCGTATGGAGACCCGCACGACGATCGGCGGGGCGCAGCCCGAGGTCGTGTTCGCGGGCCGTCTCGACAAGCCGGGCGGCACGCTGGGCAGGCTCGCCGAGGGGACGCCGTACCTGACGGCCCTGACCCAGCAGTTCCCGGACCCGGCCCGGATCTCCGGCGACCACGAGCTGCGCCGCGCGGCCGTCGACACCCGGGTTCAGAACGTGATCTACGAGGACCGGCTGCGCGAGGTGGCCGGGATCCCGGCGTGGCTGATCACTGTCGGTGGGGGGTTGTCGGCGGCGCTCACAGTCGTCGCGCTGGTCGTCGTACGACGCTCGCGGCGGCCGGTGACTCCCCCGCCGTCCGTGCAGTCCCCGCCGCCGTTGCCCCCGTCCGTGCCGCTGGGCTGAGACCATGCAAGGTGTAGCCAAGGAGCCTCGGGAAGAGACCCGAGGGGACACTCGGGAAAGGCAGCAGGCGATGAGCGGGTCGCAGCTCTGGGACGACGTCGACTTCTACTTCAGCAGCCATCTCTCACCGGAGGACGATGTGCTCCAGGCGGCCCTGCGCGACAGCGAGGCCGCGGGGTTGCCGCACATCAGTGTCACGGCCCCTCAGGGCAAGTTCCTCCAACTGCTCGCCGAGATCCAGGGTGCCCGGAACATCCTGGAGATCGGCACGCTCGCCGGTTACAGCACGATCTGGCTGGCCCGCGCCCTGCCGGAGGACGGCAGACTGATCTCGCTGGAGTACAGCGCGAAGCACGCCGAGGTGGCGACCCGCAACATCGCCCGTGCGGGCCTGGACCGGATCGTGGAGGTGCGGGTGGGCCCGGCCCTGGAGTCGCTGCCCAAGCTCGCCGACGAGAACCCGGCCCCCTTCGACCTGGTCTTCATCGACGCCGACAAGGCCAACAACCGGCACTACGTGGAGTGGGCGCTGCGGCTCTCCCGCACGGGCAGCCTCATCGTCGTGGACAACGTGGTGCGCGGCGGCCGGATCGCCGACGCCGACAGCACCGAGCCGGACATCCTCGGCACCCGGGCCGCCATCGAACTGATCGCCGCCCACCCCCGGCTGACCGGCACCGCGGTCCAGACGGTGGGCAGCAAGGGGTACGACGGCTTCGCGCTGGCCCGGGTGTTGGGCTGACGGCCCGCAGGCCCTTGCGGGCCGGGGCTCATGCCTCGTGGTAGAAGCCCACGTTGATGCTGCGCGGCGCGGTGCGGTCCTGCACGATGACCTCGCCGGAGCCGCCGCGCGGCAGCGCCACGACCCCGCCGTAGGCGACGGTCTGCGCGTACTCCCCGACGATCAGCCGGACTTCGGCGGACGGCTCCGCCTGCGAGCCGCGCAGCCAGGACAGTTGCCAGCCGCCGTCGGGGCCGCACAGGAACTCCAGGTGGACCCGGGAGACGAACAGCCAGTCCTCGGGCGTGACCAGCCGGCACACGGACGCGTCCCGGCCCACCCGGAGCACGGCGCCCGCCTCGCTGGGCGCGTCGGCCATCGTCATACCGGCCGTGGCGCCCGCGTCGGCCCCGGAGACGGTGGCCATGGTCAGTTCGAGCACGTGCGTTCCCCCTGGAGGACCCGAATAAGCTGAGACGTCGGAAACGTCCTTGTGCGGTGTCTGTGTGCACCGCCGCCGCATGATAAAACGCCCGGCCGGGCCGCGTCCGGCACAATGGGTTCATGACCGAGCGAAAGCCACCGGGTGTCCCGTTCGAGTCCTGGGTCGATCACCAGATCCACGACGCCCAGCAGCGGGGTGAGTTCGATCATCTGCCGGGCGCGGGTCGGCCGCTGCCCGCCGACCTCGACTCCACGTACGACGAACTGTGGTGGGTCAAGCGGAAGATGGCCCGCGAGGGGCTGGCGGTGCTGCCGCCGGCGCTGGCGTTGCGCAAGGAGGCCGAGGACGCGCTCGCGGCGGCCTACGCGGCGCCCTCGGAGCGGATCGTCCGGAAGATCATCACCGACGTCAACGTGAAGATCCGCGACATGATGTTCAAGCCGCCGCCCGGCCCGCCGCTGGGCAAGAAGCCGTACGACGTCGAGGAGGTCGTACGGGAATGGCGGCAGCGGAGGGCTGCCGCCACGGGGGACGTTCCTCGGGCGCAGGGGTAGCGGGTCAGAAGTGCAGCAGGCGTCCGGCCAGCTCCTCGTAGTCCCGCAGGGCCAGGCGCAGCTGCTCGGTGTCGCTCTCCACTCCCTCCTGCCAGGACATGCGCAGGGTCCGGCGGCGCCGCGTCACGGCCTCGGTGAACCGTGTGGCGATCTCCTCCAGCTCCCGGTCGGCCTCCTCGACCGCGGCGCGCGGCGCGTCCACGAACCCGGCCGCCGTCTGCAGCAGCCGTGTCTCCCACTGCTCCCGCTCCCCGTGCGGCAGCAGCGGGACGCGCAGCCCGATGTCCCCCGGGCCGGGCGGCGCCGGCCAGGCGTCCGCCGCCCGGCCCTCCGTCGTCGCCGCCTCGCGTGCGGTGATCCCACCCGGGGAGGGCACGCCGAGCCCGTCCTCGGGCATCTCGTCGTCCATCGCGTCGGCCCGCCGATGCGGCGCGACGGTACCCAGGGCCTGCTCCCCACGCGCATCCTCCGCCAGGCCTTCCACGGCGGGTGCGGGCCGCACGGGCCCGGCCTCCCGGTCCTTGGCCATGGCCCACCTCTCCTTCGGCCGGTTCTCCCCCTCCCGGGTGACCCCGGCAGCCGGGCCGCAAACGGCCGTCAGGGCGCGAAGCGGCGCAGTCCGGTCACCGACCACACGGTCGCGATGCGCCCGTCCACCACCTCGAACAGGTCGATGCCGCTCTTGTGGACCCCGCCCGGCCCGGTCACGTACCAGCGGGAGGCAACCTGCCCCAGAGCACCGTCCACCAGTGGGGTCCCCTCGACGGCGTACCTCAGCCCCGGCCTTTCCGTGCGGAAGTCGGAGATGAAGGCGACGATGCCGGCCGGGCCGTGGATCTCGTCGGTGGCCGCGTTCTCGGGGTCGTTGCCGAAGCGGATGCGGAAGTCGGGCGCGAGGAAGGCCTCCGGGTCGCTGAAGTCGCCGTTCCACAGGGCGGTCCAGCGCTCGAAGAGGGTGCTGCCGGTGGTGGGGGTGAGGGTGCAGGTCGTCGGGTTCGGGGATGCCGTGGTCGTCATTTCCGGTGCCTCCGGTGTGGGTAGTCACTGATCCGAACGGGCACCAGCCTCCGCCTCGCCCGCGACACCCCCCTGTCGGTGATTGCCGTCACATTCCCAGCTCGCCGAGGGGGACGAGGTCCGAGCCGAGGGTGTCGAGCGCGGCCAGGTCGACGGCGCGCTCCGGAGCCCGCTCGTCGAGCGCCGTGACCGTACGGATGCGGTCGAGGCGGAAGCCGCGTGGGGCATCCCGCAGCCGGCACCAGGCGGCCAGGTACCAGTGCTCCTCGCCGCCGAGGAAGGCGAGCGGTTCGACGTCGCGGGCGGTGGCGGCGCCCGTCGCGTCGGCGTACTCCAGGCGCAGCACCTTCCCCGCCGACAGCGCCTCCCGGAGTACGGCGGGCACCACCGGCTCGGCGCTCCGGGCCGGGCGTGCGGCCGGTACGAGCAGCCGCACCCGCCCGGCCAGCTCCGCCGTCGCCCGCCGCTCCCGGCCGGGCATCACGGCCAGCACCTTGTGCAGCGCGCTGCGCGCGTCCGCCGCGAACGGCGTCCCGGCGAGGGCGTGCAGCCCGACGGCGAGGGCGGTCGCCTCGGCCGGGGTGATGGTCAGCGGGGGCAGGGTGCGCTCCCGGTCGAGCACGTACCCGCCGGTGCGGCCCGGCTCGGCGTGGATCGGCACCCCGGACTGCTGCAGTGCCAGCAGGTCGCGCTCGACGGTGCGGACGCTGACCTCGAAGCGCCGGGCCAGCGCGCGGGCACTGCGCGGATGGGGTGCGGCGGCGCGCAGCTCCTCGACCAGGGCGTAGAGACGGTCGGTTCGGTTCACGACGGACAGTCTCCGGAAATTCCCGCGACCGGTGTGTCGATTCCGCGGCACGGCGACCCGGGCGATCTCGGCGAGAAGCACATCGAGTGGCCCAGGACGCAGGTGCCGGGCTCGCCGGAGGTCACGCATATTCGCTTGCGGAGGGTCCGCGACGGCGCCTGAGAATGGCCCGCATGACCTGGACCATCGCCCCTGAACCGTACGACTGCCCGGCCGCCGCCGCACTGTGGCGGGCGTACTACACGGAGGTCAGCGACCGCTGGTACCTCCTGCACGAGGGGCACCGCACCGACCCGGACGAGCTGGAGCGCGAGATCGCGGCCCGGACCGGCGCCGAACTCGCTCCGCCCGCCGGGCGGTTGCTGATCGCCCGGTACGACGGTGCGCCGGCCGGCTCGGCGGGCGTACGGCTGCTGGACGCGGACACGGCCGAGCTCACCCGGGTGTTCGTGTACGAGGGGATGCGCGGCCGGGGCGGGGCCGCGCTCCTGGTCGGCGCCGCCGAGGAGGCCGCCCGCGCCCTGGGCGCCCGGAAGCTGATCCTCGACACCCGCAGCGACCTGGTGGAGGCCCGCACCCTGTACGCCCGTCTCGGCTACGCGGAGACCGGGCCCCACAACGACGACCAGTACGCCGAACACTGGTTCCGCAAGGACCTGTCGGCCCCCGAGATCGTCAACTGAGCCCGGTCGACGCCTCGTCGCGGGGTCGCTCGCGCTCCAAACCGCACAGTTCGCCGGTGAGTTCCCTCACCAGCTGGACCAGGTCGGTGGAGCGGCCCGGCTGCCACCAGTCGCCGAGCAGCTCGGCCAGGGACTCCTCGCGGGCCTTGGCGAGGTGTTCGGCGACCTCACGGCCGGACTCGGTGAGCGTCAGGTCCAGGCCTCGGCGGTCGACCAGGTGCCGCTCCTCGATCTGGCGTTCGGCGGCGAGGACGACCTGCATCGGGACGTCGGTGCGCTCGGCGAGCCGCCCCGGCTCCACCGAGCCGTACCTGCGGATGCGCAGCAGCATCCAGCTGGCGGCGGGCAGCAGGTCGTACCCCGCCCGCTCGGTGATCTTCCGGTAGATCTCGCGGCGCCCCTCGCGGGTGCCCAGCACGGACAGCGCGCGGCACACCTCGTCGTAGGAGGAGCGCTCGACCGGGTTGGGCGCGATGGTCTCGGAGACGTCCGGCGCGGTGACCGAGCCGCGCAGCCGGTCCTCCTTCAGGAACCACGCCAGCACGAAGCCGAGGAAGGCGACCGGGGCGGCGTACAGGAAGACGTCGGTGATGGAGGACGAGAAGGCGTTCAGGGCCGCCGGGCGCAGCGAGGCCGGCAGGGCGGCGATGCCGCGCGGGTCGGACTGGAGCGCGTCGGCCGAGACGCCGGGCGGCAGAGGCACGCCCCGGAAGGCGTCGGCGAGATTGCCGCCGAGGCGGCTCGCGAAGACGGTGCCGAAGATGGCGACGCCGAAGGAGGCCCCGATCGAGCGGAAGAACGTGGCGCCGGAGGTGGCGACGCCCAGGTCCTCGTACGAGACCGCGTTCTGCACGATGAGGATGAGGACCTGCATGACCAGGCCGAGGCCCAGGCCGAACACGAAGAAGTAGACGCTCATCACGGCGGTCGAGCTGTGCGCGTCCAGCCGGTGCAGCAGGAGCAGGCCGATGGCGGTGACGGCGGTGCCCGTGACCGGGAAGACCTTCCAGCGGCCGGTGCGGCTGACGATCTGCCCGGAGGCGGTCGAGGACAGCAGCAGGCCGATCACCATCGGCAGCATGTGCACGCCGGACATGGTCGGCGAGATACCGTGCACGACCTGCAGGAAGGTCGGCAGATAGGTCATCGCGCCGAACATGGCGAAGCCGACGATGAAGCTGATGACGGCGGCGAGGGTGAAGGTCCGGATGCGGAACAGTCCCAGCGGCAGGACCGGTTCGGCGGCCCGCCGCTCGACGGTGACGAACGCGACGGTGAGGACGACACCCAGCACGGCGAGCCCGATGATCTGCGGCGAGCCCCACGCCCACGTCGTACCGCCGAGGGAGGCGACCAGCACCAGGCAGGTGGCGACCGCGGCGATCAGGAAGGTGCCGAGGTAGTCGATGACGTGGTGCGCGGCCCGGCGCGGGATGCGCAGGGCGGTGGCGATCACGGCGAGGGCGACGACGCCGACGGGCAGGTTGACGTAGAACACCCAGCGCCAGCTCAGGTGCTCGGTGAGCAGTCCGCCGAGCAGCGGCCCGAGCACGCTGGTCGCACCGAACACGGCACCGAACAGCCCCTGGTAGCGGCCGCGTTCACGCGGCGGCACGATGTCGCCCACGATCGCCATCGACAGCACCATCAGCCCGCCGCCGCCCAGCCCCTGCAGCGCCCGGAAGCCGATCAACTGCGGCATGTTCTGCGCCATGCCGCACAGCGCGGACCCGATGAGGAAGATCACGATCGCGGTCTGGAACAGCTTCTTGCGCCCGTACTGGTCACCGAGCTTGCCCCACAGCGGGGTGGCGGCGGTCGAGGCGAGCAGATACGCGGTGACGACCCACGACAGATGTTCCAGCCCGCCCAGGTCGCTGACGATGGTGGGCAGCGCGGTCGACACGATGGTCTGGTCGAGCGCGGCGAGCAGCAGTCCGAGCAGGAGCGCACCGATCGGGACGAGGACGTTGCCGGGGACCTGCTCGGCGGCCTTCATCTCCTTGGCCGTGCCGTGCGTTTCCAGGGTCATGGAGACCTCCCGGGGCTCAGGGGCACCTACCATCCTCGGCGGTGTGGCCGTTTATGGCCTGTTGAGACCCCTCTGTGGCCGATTTGCCGCGTGTCCCGGTTCGGTGGATGTGGAGGACGTCTGCATAAACTCGGGAGTTCCCGAGGGGAGGGGACTTACGCGTGACGGAACCGACGGGCCACACCTGCCCGGAATGCGGGGCGCCGAGGGGGGCGGACAACACCCCGTCCTGCGACTGCACCCAGCGGGCGTCGGACGCCCTGCGCGAGGCGCGTACGGCGCAGGCGGCAGCGGCGGAGGACTTCAACCCGCTGCGCATCCGCCCGTATGTGGAGGTCGCGGGCGCGGGTGCCTCCGACGAGGGTGCGGCGGCCGAGACGCGCCCGGTGCCGGCCGTCGAGGCCACTCTTCCCCTGCGCCCGATGCCCGGCGCGAGCACCGCCGACCTGAGCCTCTTCGAGCAGGAGCCACCGTACGAGCCCGAGGCGGGCCCGGCGGAAGAGGAACCCCGGCGTCGTTCCCGCCGTACGGTCCTGCTGTCCGTCGCGGGTGCGGCGATGGCGGTCGTGGCGGCGGCCGGTATGGCGAGCGGGCTGTTCTCGTACCACCCGCCGGCCCGGGACCGGGCGGCCCAGGAGGTACGCCCGAGCGTCCCCGGGACGACGACACCGGGCACCTCGTCGGCCCCGGCACCGCCTGCCTCGCCCCACCCTTCCTCACCGCCGGTCTCCCCGTCGCCGAGCGACCCGAGCCCGACGCCGACCGTCACGTCCGCTTCTCCGACCCCCACCCGCTCCCAGAGCCCGTCCCCCACCGCCTCCCCCACCCCCTCGGCGACGACCATGGGCACCCCGAACGCGGCGCCCACCGCCTCCGCGCCGGTGCTGCAGCGTGGCGACAAAGGTCCGGAGGTCACGGAACTCCAGCTCCGCCTGCAGCAGTTGAACCTCTACGACGACCAGGCGAACGGCATCTTCACCCGCACCGTGGAGGACGCGGTACGCACGTACCAGTGGGCCCAGGGCATCACGGACGACCCCCTCGGCGTGTACGGGCCGGCCACCCGGGAGAGCCTGGAGTCGGAGACGACCGAGCCCTGACCCACAGCCCCAGGGGGCTCCGCTCCCTGGACCCCCGGCCTATCCCCATCCACCACCCGACTCGGTGGGTCGAGAAGCGGGCGAAACCCCGCTTACCCCACATGCAGTCGAACAGACCCGTCCCCCACGGCCTCGACCCGCACCTGAGTGAGGTCCCGTACGACGACATCGGGCCCATGGGCACCGGCCCGCGGCCCTACGCCGACGACCCGCATCCCAGCGGCCCGCCCAGCGGCGATACCCGCACCGGAGTCCTCGAAGACCACGCACTCCCCCGGCTCGATCCCCAGCTCGGCGGCCCCCTTCAGGAAGCCCTCGGGGTCGGGCTTGCTCGCGCCGACCGACTCGGCCGTGATCCGCACCTCGGGCAGCGGCAGCCCCGCGGCGGCCATGCGCGCGGTGGACAGGGCGACGTCGGCGGAGGTGACGAGCGCGTGCGGCAGACCGCGCAGCGAGGCGAGGAAGGCGGCCGCACCGGGGACCTCGACCACACCCTCCACGTCGGCGGTCTCCTCCGCGAGCATGCGGGCGTTGTCGGCGAGGTTCTGCTCCACCGGACGGTCGGGCAGCAGCACCGCCATCGAGGCGTGGCCCTGTCGCCCGTGGACGACCTTCATCACCTCGTCGCCGTCCAGCCCGTGCCGCTCGGCCCAGCGCCGCCAGATGCGCTCGACCACGGCGTCCGAGTTGACGAGGGTGCCGTCCATGTCGAGCAGGAGGGCGCGGGCGGTGAGGACGGTGAGGGCAGTGGCCGGCATCGGCAGCTCCAAAAGGGGAGAACGAAACAAGGCGGCCCCGCCCGCCGGTCAGGGAGAACGGGCGGGAGCCACTTTGTTCCTCTACGGTACAAAACATGGCCGGGGTCCGCCACCGCCTCGGGCGAGGGTTCACCAGCCGTTCAACTCAGCCCGCCACGCCCTCGTACAGGCTCCACACGCCGAGCCCCGCCATCAGCAGGGCCGCGATCTGCGTGATCAGCCGCAGCGGCACCCGCTTCATCAGGGCTTTTCCGCCGACGATGCCGAGACCGGCCACCGCCCACAGACCCAGGACCGCGCCGAGGCCGACGGAGATGGGGTCGTCATAACGGGCGGCGAGGTTGGCGGTCATGATCTGGGTGAGGTCACCGAACTCGGCGACGAGGATGAGCATGAAACCCGTGCCCGCGACCTTCCAGAAGGACTGGTCGGCCGGCCTGCGGATCGCCTCGTCGTCATCGACCCCGCCCTTCTGCATCAGCAGCACCGCGGCGCCACCGAGGAAGAGGACACCGGTGATCGCGTGCACGATCTGCTGGGGCAGCAGGGTCAGCACGCTGCCCGCCGCGACGGCGAGCACGACATGCAGCAGGAAGGCGGCGGCGACGCCCGCGAAGACGTACGAGGCGCGGTAGCGGGTGCCGAGGACGAGGCCGGCGAGGGCGGTCTTGTCGGGCAGTTCGGCAAGGAAGATGACGCCGAACACGAGCGCCGTCACGGTGATGCTGATCAACATTCCTCAATCGGTCGGGAGCTGCCCCGCCGAGAGTGCTGAACCTCACATGAGACACCTCGGCATGGCAGCACACTCGGCGCCCATGCCGTAGGGCACGGGCGTGCACTGCTTGCCGAAGGTCTCGCTGGACGGTCCTGGAAGGATCCGCCTCCGGGCGCCGGCTCAGGCTGGCTGAGCAGTATGTCGACGGTCCGGCGAAGAGCTACTCCCCTTCTGCGCATCCCATAGTACGCGACGCGAAAGTTCCACAGTAAAGCTTGTCGTGTCATGCGCACGTCACTAAGTTCTTACCGAGCGCTCACCCTCTGGCAACACGGCACCGCGAGCATTCCCTCGCTCGCGCTCCAACACCCCCACCCCACTAGGGAGTTCGCATGCCGAAGTTCTACGCGCGTCGACGCCTGAGCATACTCTCCGCCCTTACCGGACTCATAGCTTCCGTCGCCCTGTTCAACTCTCCGAGCGCCTCCGCCGCCCTCCCCACACCGGTCAGCGCCGCCACCGCCCGCAGCTACCTCTCCCAGCTGACCGTGGCCACCGAGAACCGCACCGGCTACAGCCGCTCCCTCTTCCCGCTCTGGATCACCATCAGCGGCTCCTGCAACACCCGCGAGACGGTCCTCAAGCGGGACGGCTCGAACGTCGTCACCGACTCCTCC
This sequence comes from Streptomyces sp. NPDC085866, assembly GCF_044541035.1. Classification (NCBI taxonomy): domain Bacteria; kingdom Bacillati; phylum Actinomycetota; class Actinomycetes; order Kitasatosporales; family Streptomycetaceae; genus Streptomyces; species Streptomyces sp. NPDC085866. Next base: position 91,224 of record NZ_JBITSQ010000012.1, on the reverse strand, counting down.
TGCGCGGCCACCAGCGGCAGCTGGTACTCCCCGTACGACGGCGCCACCTGGACCGCCGCCTCCGACCTGGACATCGACCACCTCGTCCCGCTCGCCGAGGCCTGGGACTCCGGCGCCAGTCAGTGGACGACCGCCCAGCGCCAGGCCTTCGCCAACGACCTGACCCGCCCGCAGCTCCTCGCCGTCACCGACAACGTGAACCAGGCCAAGGGCGACCAGGACCCGGCCACCTGGGTGCCGTCCCGCTCCGCGTACGTCTGCACGTACGTCCGCGCCTGGGTGCAGGTGAAGTACTACTACGACCTCTCGGTCGACTCCGCGGAGAAGACCGCGCTCACGAACTACCTGGCGAGCTGCTGATCGCTGCCGCTCCTCCGCCCTCCTCGACCTCCGCCCGCGGGCGGGCCGTCGCGGAGGGCGGCCTGCTGTCCGGACGGCTACGCCGGCCGCCGCCGCATCAGGAAGCCGGCCGCGGCCCCGGCGCCGAAGAGCGCCGCCACCGACACACCCGTGGCCAGCCAGGTGGCGCCCAGCCAGCGGGCGCCGTAGTAGCCGAGGGCGACGCTGTAGGCGGCCCAGGACAGGCCCGCCAGGGCGGACCAGGGGACGAAGTCGCGAGCACGGCGGTGGGCGGCGCCCGCACAGAACGAGACGACCGAGCGGCCGGCGGGGGCGAAGCGGGCCAGGACGACCAGGGCGCCGCCACCGCGGGACAGGGCCTCGCCGAGACGTTCCTGCGCGGCGGTCAGGCGGCGGGACCGGGCGATCGCGCGGTCCAGGCGCTCACCGCCCCGCCAGGCCAGCCGGTAGGCCACCAGATCACCGAGGACCGAGGCGGTCGCGGCGGAGAGGATCAGGGCGAAGATGTCCGGCACGTCACCCGTCGCCGCGCCCGAGCCCGCCGCCGCCGCCGTGGCCGCCGTGATGACGAGCACTCCGCTCGGCAGCACGGGCACGAAGACGTCGAGCAGTACCGACAGGGCCACCATGGCGTAGATCCATGGACCGGAGGCCAGTGACCCCACGCTCTCCCACACGACGACTCCCCCGTTGCTCCCCCATGACAGCCATACAGCGTACGCCGGGGGTGTGACAGGAGGTTCGCGGGGGGGCACATGTGATCGACCCAGCGTGTTCGCGCACGCACTCACGCGCGAGCGCGCCCCTCCCTCTCCTGCGCGACGGCGCCCCTCCCCGCACAGCGGGAGAAGGACGCCGTCACCGGACGGGGGCGGTCAGGCCGCCATCGGGGCCCGCTCCGCGGCCGACTGCTGCGGCTCACCCGCACGCCGGGCGAACAGCCGGTCCAGGCCGAAGGCACCGGAGCCGGTGAAGACCAGCAGGAAGAAGGTCCAGCAGAACAGGGCCGACAGCTCGCCGCCGTTCTGGATGGGCCACAGGGCGGCCTGCTGGTGGACGTCGAAGTACGCGTACGCCATCGAGCCGGAGGCGATCAGCGCGGCACCGCGGGTGCCGAGGCCGAGCAGGACCAGACCGCCGGCGACCAGCTGGATCACGGCCGCGTACCAGCCGGGCCAGGTGCCGGACGGGATCGTGCCGCCTTCGGTGCCGACGGCGCCGCCGAGGACGCCGAAGAGCGAGGCGGCACCGTGCACGGCGAACAGCAGGCCGATGACGATGCGGAAGACGCCGATGACGTACGGCTGAGCGGAGTTGAGACGCGCGGACATGGGGGTGCTCCTCTTCGGTGTCGGTGTGGCCGGCCGGCCGGGGACAGGCCGGTCGTGGGGGCGGCGGTACCGAACGAGGGACCCAGGTTAGGCGGACCTAATTCATGCTTGCAAGTTCAACATTTGGCCATGGTTCCGCTTCCGCTTGCGGTTCCGCATCGGCCGCGACCGCACGTAGGACGGCTCGCGCCACCGCGTCGGCATCCGAAAGCGTGACCGAATCCACCCCTGGACGGGCGCCCGCGGCGGTCACCCAGTGCACGCCCTCGGTCGGCACACCGAAGGCGAACCGCCTTGCGTGTATCCGATTTTGACGGTCAATCAGACAATAGGGGCGCGGTGTCACATCCAGCCCTCCGGTTTCGTAACCGTCCACAGTGTGCGGCCGGCAGGCGCCGCTCGCCAGCAGCCTCGCGAGCAACTCGTCGGCCGTCCGCCGCAGATCGGGTTCCGGAAGACGCGCCTCTATGAGGGTCGTCACACGCACCGCCGGCCCCGGCACGTCCGGCGAGTGCGCCGCCCAGGCCCCCTGCTCGGCCCGCACCTCCAGACGTGGCCCCAGCACCTCGACCACGCCCGCCTCGACCAGGGCCGCCAGTTCCTCGATCCGGCGCCGGGGCGGGCCGATGGACAGGAAGGCGTTGAGCGGGGTGTACCAGCGGTCCAGGTGCGCACGCCGGGAGTCGCCGGTCAGGCCGCCGTGGTCCACCACCAGGCGTATCTCGTTGCGCAGGTCGCGCAGTACGTCCAGCGCCGCCTTGAGCGGTCCGCGCACGTTGCCCAGGGCGGCCTGCGCCGCGTCCTCGCGCAGATACGCCAGCAGCCACGCCCGCCACTGCCCGGCGTCGGTGAACTCCCGCTCCCCGTACGGCCGGGAGACCAGCTCCCAGCTCCAACGGTCCTCGGCGCCGACCCCGAACTCCTCCAGCAGCACCGCCTCCCGGGGGTCGCCGTGCGGCACGGCGAGGAAGCGGTCGGCGAAGTCGGGCCGGCCGGTCAGCGTGCCGTAGTAGACCGTTTCCACCTCCTTCGCGACCAACGGCCATATCTCCGTGCGGAAGTCGGGCGCCTCACCGGAGTCGGCGCGTTTGCGGAAGCCGGTTATCACCTCGGGGGTGAGCACCAGTGGGAGATGACGGCCGTACGGGCCCTTCGCGTTGTCGCCGCGCGCCTGGTACGGCACCCCGCGCCGCGAGCCCGCGTAGATGCGCGGCTCCCGTCCGGAGGGCCGGTAGTGCAGGACGCCGCCGGCAGCGCGGACGAAGCGGCCGCCCCGGCCGGTGGTCAACAGGGCCATGTGGTCGAAGAAGTTGAGGCCCAGGCCGCGCAGCAGCACCGGTTCGCCGGGCGCGAGCGGGGAGAGGTCGACGTCGGCCGGATTGGCGGGGGGTATGTGGCGCAGGCCGTGCCGCTCGGCGTGTCCGGCCGCCCGGTCCTGTTCCGCGTCCGCCGCCGTCGGCAGGTGCCCCTGGGCCAGGACCACCGCGGTCAGCCCGGACAGCACCCGGCCGTCGTCGAGAGTGAGCGTCTGACCGCCGCCGGGGCCGTCGTCCAGCCGTACGGCACGAGCCCGGTGGATCTCGACGCGCACCGCCCGTGGGGCCGCCCGGACGGTCCGCGCGAACACCCACTCCAGATAGCGGCCGTAGTGGGCGCGGGTGGGGTAGTCGTCCGGGCCCAGCTCGCCCTCCGCCCACTCGTGCAGGCTGGGGCCCGGGCGGATCGGGCCCGAGCAGTCGACGCTGGCGTCGGTGAACAGCGTCACCTGGCTCGCCACCGTGTTCATCAGCAACTCGGCCGACTGCGCGGTCCGCCAGACCCGGCCCGGGCCGGGCGGCGCCGGGTCGATCACGTGGACCGTCAGCCGGACGCCCGCCGGAAGGAGTTCCGGTGCGGAGGCGCAGAGGCGCTCCAGGACGCTGGTTCCGCGGGGTCCGGCCCCGACCAGGGCGACGGAGACCGTGGGGGATTCCTGGATCGGTGCAGACAACGGCGTGACTCCCGGGCGTGTGGGGCGCATGGCAGCAGACCGCCCACAGGAAGCGGACGGTCCGCCTCATCATGCCTGTCCGGGATTCGGCGGGCGGGTGGACCCCTGGCCCCACCCGCCCCAAGACACGTTTCACCGGCCCGAGTTGTCCGTCATTCCGGTCATGGATGCACACTCAGGGCGCGACGGCCGCCCGCTCCTGGCCGTACTCCCGAGCATGCACATGCCCGTCGAGCGGGAAGGCGGGCGGCGCCGCCGGCAGCAGCCGGGCCAACTCGTACCCGCACTTCTGCGCGACCCGGCACGAGGCCGCGTTGTCCGCCTGGTGGAGCAGTTCGAGGCGGGTCAGCCCGTCACCGCCGAAGGCCGCGAAGGCCCAGTCGGTCAAGGCGTGCAGCGCGCGCGGTGCCACTCCCCGGCCGCGTGCGGGGGCCGCCGTCCAGTACCCGACCTCGGCAAGGGGGGCGCCCGGGGCCTCGGTGAACTTCAGGACCGCGTGCCCCAGCACCCGCTCCGGCTCGGGGCCGGACTCCACGACGGCGAAGGCGAACCGGCGCCGCTCCTGCCACCCACGCGCCTGATCCTCGATCCACCGGGCCGCGCCCGCCTCGTCCTCCACCACCCCGCTGGTCCAGCGGCGCAGGGCGTCGTCGCGGTACGCCTCGACCAGCGCGGCCGCGTCTCCCGGGCACCACGGCCTCAGCAGGAGAGCGGGGCCCGAGGGAGTGGCGGCCACTTCCAGACGTGCCGTGGGCATACGGTCCTCCCGATCGCTCGACGGCCCTGTCACCGGGCCGTTCCCGTGCTCAGCGCCTCAACTGCCCATTCGATCACGGGAGTCAGCGGATCCGGGGCGGGCCAGCCGTTGACCAGGGAGAGGAGTCGGGTGTACCGGTCCCAGCGGGGGTCGTTCACCGTGGCCAGGTGACGCACCAGCCAGGCGCGCAGCTCGGCGTCGTCGGGCCGGCCGACGGCGCCCGCGCAGGCCGCGGTGAGGCGTGTGACGACGGGCCCGGCCTGCGGCGACCCCGGATCGACCCCCGAGGACACGGCTGTCGCCACGACATCACGGGTGACGGCGACGACGTCCGGCCGTGGCGGCACGGCGGCGCCGTCGGACCGTGCGCCTGCCTGCTCCTCGACCAGCCCCCGCAACCGGGCCCGGAAGTCCGGGTCCAGGGACAGCTCCGCCAACTCCACCCACGCCGTGACCTGTTCCTCCGTGGGCCGGTCGGGCAGTTCGGGAGTCAGCGACCGCAGGGCGGCCGCGGAAGGGCCCGTACGATCCGCCCCGCCGCCGAAGACGGCGCCGAGGAAGTCGTCGATCAGGCGCCGGCGTTCGGCTTCGGACAGGGTGGCGAGCTGGTGCATGCGTTCCATCTCCTCGAGGGTGGCCTCGCGCCCGGCCGCCGCGACCAGCACCGCCCGCCGCAGCCGCAGGATGCCGATCTGCACGTCCAGGGCAGCGGCGTGCTCCGCGGCGACCCGGCCGAGCGGGAGGTCCCGGTCGAGGACACGGCGGATCGTGTCGAGGCCGAGCCCCAGCTCGCGCAGGGTCCGTACGAGGGCGAGTCGGGCGACGGCGTCCGGGCCGTAGCGGCGGTAACCGGCGGGCGTGCGGTCGTCCGGCGGCACCAGGCCGCGATCGGAGTAGAGCCGGATCGTCTTGACCGTCAGCCCGGTACGCCGGGCCAGCTCACCGATCGAGTACAGGGTGCCGCCGTCCATGACCCCACCTTCGCGTCTCCCCCTGCGGGAGACTCAAGTGCCCGACGACGGCACGGGCAGCGCGACCGGCCCGGGCGGCGGCCGGCCGCCGCCGCGGGCACCTGCGAACGCGGGCCCCTACCCCGCCGCCCCGCGCACGGACTGTCCCCGCACCTCCAGCCCGCCCAGCAGTTCCGCCGTGGCCTCCGCCACGGCCTGCACGGCCTGTTCGAACACCTCGCGGTTGTGGGCGGCGGGCGCCCGGAACCCCGAGACCTTCCGCACGTACTGCAGCGCGGCGGCGTGGATGTCGTCCTCGGTGGCCTCACCGGGCAGTACGGGCGGACGCAGCGTCTTGATACTCCGGCACATGCCCCCAGTCTCACGCACGGCGCGCGCCCCTGCGAAGATCCCACCGAAGGCGGCCACCGATTCCCGGGGCCGACCGACGAGAGGAACATCCTCATGACGAAGCACACCGTGGCGATCCTGGGCCCCGGCGGCACCGGCGGCCTCCTCGCCGCCCTCCTGTCCCGCGCCGGCCACCGCGTCGTCTGCCTGGCCCGGCAGGCCACCGCCGACACCCTGCGCGGCACCGGAATCCAGGTCCGCAGCCGCCAGTTCGGGGACTTCACCGCGCCCGTGGAGGCGGACACCGAGCTGCGCGAACCGGTGGACGCCTGCGTGATCGCCGTCAAGCACACCACCCTGGACACCGCCCTGACCCGCGTCCCGCCCGCCGTCCTCGGCGACGCCCTCGTCGTACCGCTCCTGAACGGCGTCGAACACCCCGCGGCCCTGCGCACCCGCTACCGTCCCGACCGCGTGGCCCCGGCGGTGATCCGAGTGGAGTCGACCCGCCTGACCCCCGGCCTGATCGAACACGGCAGCGACTTCGTGGACATGGACCTGACGGGCGACACCGCCCCCCGCCCCCGCCTGGAAGCCCTGGCCGCCACCCTCTCCAGCGCGGGCGTGACCACCCGCGTGCTCGAGGACGAGACGACGGCCCTCTGGTCGAAGATGTCCTTCCTGGCGCCCTTCGCCCTGCTCACCACCCGCTACGACCTCCCTCTCGGCGAGATCCGCACCCGCCACCGCGAGGAGCTGGAGGCCCTGGTCGCCGAGACCACCGCGGTCAGCCGGGCCTGCGGGGCCCCCACGGACCCGGCCCGGGCCCTGGCCCGGTACGACACCTTCCCGCCCGCCGCCAAGTCCTCCATGCAGCGCGACGCCGAGGCGGACCGCCCGCTCGAACTCGACGCCATCGGCGGGGCGTTGCTGCGCGCGGCGGACCGGCACGGCGTGCCGGTGCCGGTGGCGGCCCGCCTGGTGCGGGAACTGCGCGCCGCCGGCCACTGAGCCGGGAGCGCGGGCACTTACTCGTTCGCGTGAACCTCACAGCCGAACTCGCCACCCAAAATCGAACAGGCGTAGCATTGCCGCGTGGCTACGACCTATGAATTCCCCAGTGACCTCCTCGCCGGTCAGGAGGAGCTGCATCAGGTCCGGGCCGAGCTGTCGGCCCTGCTCAAGCGGCTGCCCTGGTCGGTCGAGCCGATGGACGGCTTCAGCGACGACAACGGCTGGCGGAAGGTGGAGCGGCCCGCCTCCCCCGGTTGGACGGCGGACGAGCAGGCCGAGGTGGAGAAGCTGCGGCAGCGCGAGCACGAGCTGGCGGTGTTCGTCAGCGGCCACCGCTTCTGGTCCGAGGTCACGGCGGCGGAGCGGGTCGAGGCCCGCACGAAGCTGAAGCACGCCCACGAGGGGGCGGCCGAGGACAAGGAGTGAGCCGAGGACGCCGAGGACAAGGAGTGACACGAAAGCCCCCCGACCGGGACCGGTCGGGGGGCTTCTCGCTTCTTCTGGTGGGCGCGGACGGTTTCGAACCGCCGACATCCTGCTTGTAAGGCAGGCGCTCTACCCCTGAGCTACGCACCCGGGACAGGTCGACAGCCTACATGGCCAGGGGGGCAGTGCCGCAAACCCCGTCCGGGGCGGGGACGGCTCCCGGCCGGACGGAAAGTGACGGTGCACACGGCGAACTGACCGGCCCGTGTGTTCGTCCTGAACGGGTGGGAGAATGACACCACCCAGGGCGAACAACGGCACGGGAGAGGGATGTGACGGCGACACCGGGCACGCCGGCGACGAGGTCGTACCCTCCTTCGGGCGCTCCCTCGGCTCTGCGCGACACCCTCACCCTGATGAGCCTGCCGGTGCTCGTCGCGCTCGCGCTGCCCGCCGCGTTCGCCGGCGGTGGCACCCGGCGCTGGTTCGGCGGCCGCGCGGAGAGCCAGCGGGCCGAGGCGCAGGCCGCGAAGGACGCCGCCGCGGCCGCGTTCTACGAGCTGGACACGGCCCAGCGGGACCTCCGGATCTCCATCGAGACCATCTCGGCCGTCGACGACTCCCCCGCCGCCCGGCGCGCGGTGGCCGACTTCGCGGCGCTGGGCGGCCGGATCGACGAGGTCAGTCAGCGCTACATCCAGGCCGTGGACGCCCATGACCTGGACCGGGACGACCTGGAGGCCGCGGCGGCCGCCCGGGCGCGCGGCGAGCTGACCGCGGCCAAGGACGAACTGGTTCGGGTCAAGCAGGAGCTGGACCGCTTCGGCAGCTCGCTCGGGCCGCTGCTCGGCAAGGCCGAGACCCAGCTGGCCCGGCTCGCCCCGGCCGTGGAGCGGGCCCGGCAGGCGCTGCTGGGCGCGAGCAACGCGCTGGACGCCGTACGGGAGAAGGGCCTCAGGGCCGACGACCTCGCCGCGCGGCTCGCCGTGCTCGCGCCCGAGCTGACCAGGCTGAACCAGGGAGCCGGTCAGCACGGGGTGGCCCCGACGCTGGAGCGGGCCGAGCGGGTGCAGCGGGAGGCCGCGGCGATCCGGGCCGAGGCGGAGCGGCTGCCGGAGAAGGCGGCCGAGATCGACCACCGGCTGGTGAGCCTGCGCACGCGGGCCCAGGCGCTGACCACCCGGGCGGGCCAGGTGGACCCGGTGCTGAGCGAGCTGCGGCGGCGGTTCGCGGCCGCGTGCTGGCAGGACCTGCAGCAGGTGCCCACGCAGGCCACGGAGAACGTGCGGCAGGCCGAGCTGAAGCTGCGCGAGGCCCAGGCCGCCCGGGACGCCCAGCGCTGGCCGGACGCCACCTCGCTGCTGTCGACGGTACGGGCGCTGCTGAACACCACGGACGAGGCCGTGTCGGCCGCCGGTGACCGGCTGACCCGGCTGAACGCCGTGCAGAAGGATCCGGAGCAGGAGATACAGCGGACCCGGTTCGCGATCCGGGACGCCCAGCGGCTGGCCATGACCGGCCGTACGACCCCGGATCCGCGGCATGCGCGGCCACTGGACGACGCGGTGGCGCGGCTGGAGCGGGCGATCGGCACGCTGGAGGGCCGGCACCCCGACTACTGGCACTTCCTGACCGAGACCGACGCCGTGCGGCAGACCACGGCCCGCGTGGTGGCACAGATCCGGGAGGAGCGCGGGGGCCCCGGGCACTGAGCCGTTGCCGCCGAGCCGCGCCGGGCGGATATTGGGTGGAGGTACGTAGGGCCGCCGCCAGCACGCACAGGGAGGCGAAGATGGCCTCACACACCATGCACACGGAAGCACGTAACCGGATTCGGTTCGACGACCATCTCCCCGTCGACCATCGCCTGAACAAGGTCTACCGGATCGGCGCGGGCCTGATGGGCCTGTTCCTGCTCGCCTTCGGCATTCTCGGCCTCACCGACAACATCGGCTTCTTCGACACCGGCGGGAACACCGCCCTGGGCCTGAACACCAACGGCACGCTCAGCGTCCTGTCCGTCTGTGTCGGGCTGCTGCTCTGCGTCGGGATGGTGATCGGCGGGAACTTCGCGTCGACGCTGAACATGACGCTCGGCATCCTGTTCATCCTGAGCGGCTTCCTGAACCTGGCCCTGCTCGACGGCGACTACAACTTCCTGGCCTTCAAGATCCAGAACGTGCTGTTCAGCTTCGTGGTCGGCGTGCTGCTCATGGTGTTCGGGATGTACGGCAGGGTCGGTTCGACCCTGCCGCACGACAACCCGTACTGGCGGGCCCGCCACCCCGAAGCGGAGCAGCGGGCCGGTGCACCCGGGGATCAGGTGCGGTAGGCGTAGAAAGCCGCGCTGGGGTACGACGCGACGAGGCTCGCCACCGACCGGTTGTAGGTGTTGTTGGAGTGGTACGTCACGTACGGCACGCCCTGCGGGCTGCGGTACGTGACGATCATGGAGTGGTCCTTGGACCCGTCCCTGTTGAAGTCCATCTGCAGCACGTCACCGATGTCCAGCTGGTAGACGTTGGCCAGGCTGGTGACGCGCTTGGAGGACAGGGCGAACCAGGAGAACTCGTTGACGCCGACGAACGAGTCCGACTGGATGTCGGCGTTGCCGAACCACTTGTGGAAGTCGTTCGTGTAGCCGGGCACGTGCTTCCAGCCGCCGGCCTTCAGGGACTGGCTGACGAAGTTGGTGCAGTCGCCGCCCGCGCCCTGCCCGTTGTAGTCCGGGTAGTCCGGGTTGTAGTTCCGCCAGTACTTGGTCGCGTACGCCACCATCGCCTTGTAGTCGTAGGCGCCGGTGGTGACGTTCTTCTGGTTGGCCGGCGCGGGCCACGTGGTGGCCGCACGGGGCGCCTCGGGCGGACCGTCGTCGGCCGGGCTCGCCTTCACGGAGGACGGCTTCGCGATCTGGTTCACCGCGAGGTAGCCGCCGTCCGTGTCGCGGACACCGGTCAGCTGCCAGCTGCCCTGCTGGTCGGCCTTGAAGGTCAGTTCGTGGTGGGCCTGGAAGCCGGTGGTCTTCGGCTCGGGGCCCTTGACCTTCGCGTAGGTCAGCGTCGTGGTCTCGGTGACGTCGGCCTTGGCCGTGCGACCGGTCACGCGCGTCGCGTCCAGCGTGACGCGGGTGCTGGCCTTGCTGTACTTCTCGCCCAGCTTCGCGAGGCGGGACTGGCGGCCGCGCAGTTCGGTCAGCGCGGAGTTCTCCTGGCGCGACTGCCCGGAGGACAGCTTGACGTCTCCGGAGAAAGTGGAGGCCAACGGCTTGGACCGGTGCTGGTCGCTCCGGTCCACCAGGGCATCCGTGCGGTCCGTGAAGACCGCGTCGGCCAGCCGCTGGAAAGTCGCCTTGGTCGCGGCGTCCACCGTCGGGTCGTCCACGACCGCCGCACCCGCGCTCCAGTTGGGCACCAGGGCCACACCGGCGACGACCGAGGCGGCCGCCACCGAGACTATGCCGGCGCGACGCCCCTTACGGCTCAGTTTTCTCGATTTCAATGATGTTCCCCTCTACACCGGCACACCGACCGGGCGAGGGCATCTTCGCATGACGTGTGCGCCAGTTGTGAAGGGGGTTGCACAAGTGGAACTTGCGGCGCACGAAGGTCACTTGACCACGGTGGACCAGTCACGCGGCGACTGCGCAGGGTCAAGGGCGCGCAGCTGCTCCAGGGTCGCCGGCTTCTGCACGTCGAGCCAGTCGGACAGTTCCTTGAAGGACACGCACTTGACGCCCTTCTTCGTGCACACGTTCTTGACGACCTGGTCGATGGCCTTCATGTAGATGCCGCCGTTCCAGCTCTCGAAGTGATTGCCGATGAACAGCGGTGCCCGGCTGCCGTAGTACACGCGGTTGAAGCCGGCCATGTAGGTGTCGACGGTCTCCTTCTCCCACTGCGGGTAGTCGGCCGGGTTGCCGTCGGTCTCGCCGTCGGACTGGTTGGCGAGGAAGTTGAAGTCCATCGACAGGCCCTGGTAGTCGCCGCCCTCGTAGGGGAGCAGCTGCAGCGGGAAGTTCCAGACGCCGTTCTTCTTGGCGGGCCATATCTGGAAGTCGCCGGTGGAACTGGCGTCGTAGCGCCAGCCGTAGCCGTAGGCCTTGATGGCCTTCAGCAGGTTCTTCTGGCCCTCCAGGCAGGGCGCGCGGCCGCCGGCGACCTCCTTCTTGAAGTCGAAGGGCAGCGCCGCGACGTCCTTGAAGCCGGTGTTGGTCTTCCAGTGCTCCACGATGTCGTAGAACTGGTCGATCTCGCTCTTCCACTCCTCGACGCTCCAGTCGCCGCCGCCCTTCTTCTCGCAGAAGTGGCCGTTGAAGTGGGTGCCGATCTCGTTGCCCTGGTCGTAAGCCTCGCGGAGCTGCTCCAGGGTGGTGCGTATGTGGTCGTCGGTGGCGTAGTCGATCGCGGCGTCGCCCGGGTCGTGCTGCGGACCGTGGTAGAGGGTCTTCTTGCTCTTGGGCAGCAGGTAGATGCCCGTGAGGAAGAAGGTCATATGGGCGTCGTACTCCTTGGCCAGCTCCCGGTAGTGCGAGAAGAGGTGGTCACTGCCCTCCAGAGCGCCGTCCCAGGAGAAGACGACGAACTGGGGCGGCTTCTCACCGGGCTTGAGCGGCTTGGGTACCAATTGCCCCTTCTGCGGGCCGGTGTAGGAGGTGGAGCCGTCGCCGAGGATCTTCGTCTTGCCGTCCCACACGGGCGTCTTGCCGGGCTTCGGCGCGGCGGTTCCCCGGGTGTCCTTGCTGGAGGCGGTGGGCGCCGTGTTGTCCCGGTGGTTGAGCACCAGGTAGCCCGCGATCGCCGACGCGACGGCGAGGAGGGCGGCCAGAGTCCGCATCCCGAGGCCGGTGGGACGGGGGTGGGCTTTGGCCCGACGGCGACGGCCGGTCGGCGACTTCTTGTTCATGCGGCGGCTCATTCTGGTGCGAGGAGGAGGGGGGTCGGCGCGGGGTCTCGGGGGTCAGCCGAGGCCCGTGGCGTGCGCCCAGATGCCGTACGGGACGTCGACGTCGTCGGTGGTGGTTCCGGCGAACCCGTCGAGCGACAGGGGTTCCAGGGACTTGGTCAGGTCGATGCGGTAGACGACGACGGAGGTGGACACGGACGCGGAGGTGCCGACGTACCAGGCGGCGCTGTCGTCGTCGGTGGTGCCGGCCTTGCCCGACACCTGGGCCGTGCTCGTCGGGTGGGCGAGGCGGTACGACTCCGCCAGCGCTCGCTCGACCTTCTCGGCGACGTCCGCGCCCACCGCCCGTTGCGGGCGCGGGGTGGCCAGAGACACCTGGGTGCCGTTGCGGGTGATGCGGCGCACCGAGTACGGCTCGGTGTGCGTGCCCGAGGCGGCGAAGGTGGCGTATCCGCTCGCCATCCGGATGGCGCTGGGTGTGGAGTTGCCCATCGACAGGGCGGGCACCTGCGGACCCATGCTGGAGGAGAGCAGGCCCGCCGCCACGGCGGTCTCGCTCACCTTGTCCAGACCCGTGTCCATGCCGAGCTGCATGAAGGGCGTGTTCACCGACTGGGCGAGAGCCTTGTCCAGGGTGATCTGCCCGTAGGACTTCTCGCCGTCGTTGTGGGCGGCGACCTTCTTGCCGCTGCGGTCCCAGTAGGGACCCTCGGGCGTGGTGACGGGGACGCCGTCGTCGCCGTCGTAGACGGTCTCGGGCGTGACGGGCGTCGCGGGTCCGCCGCGGGTCTTGTGGACCCCGTGCTCCAGACCGGCGGCGTAGACGAAGGGCAGGAACGCCGAGCCGGCCTTGACGGTGGTCGCGTTGGACTCGTTGTAGCCCTGCTTGCGGTGGTCGGGACCGCCGTAGACGGCGAGGATCCGGCCGTCGGCGGCGACCGAGGCGGCGCCGTAGTGGGCGGTCTTCGCCTGCTCGGGGTGCCCCTTCCTCCCCTGCTCACGGGCCTTGGTGACGGCGTCCGTCAGCGCGGTCTCCCGCTTGCGGTCGAAGGTCGTGTAGATCTGGTAGCCGCCGAGGTCGAAGTCCCGGTCGGAGATGTGGGCGGCCTTCTTGGCGTACTGCTGGGCCAGCTCCACCAGATAGTCGCTCTGCGTGCCGGTGTCGTAGACACGGCCCGACTTGAGCGGCTCGGGGAAGGTCTTGTACTTGGCCCGCTCGGCCGGCGACAGCTTGCCGATGTCGACCATCCGGTCCAGGATCCAGGACCAGCGCTCGACGGCCCGCTTGTGGTTGGCCGCGCTGAGGGTGGGGTCGTAGAGCGCGGCGCCCTTCAGCATGGAGGCGAGCACGGCCGCCTCGCTGGCGTTGAGCCGGCTGACGTCCTTGCCGTAGTAGGCCTGGGAGGCGCGCTGGATGCCGTAGGTGCCGCGGCCGAACCAGCTGGTGTTGAGGTAGCCCTCCAGGATCTCGTCCTTGCTCATCTTGTTGTCGAGCTTGAGCGAGATCATCGCTTCCGTGAACTTGCGGCTGACGGTCTGGTTCTGATTCAGGTAGACGTTCTTGACGTACTGCTGGGTGATGGTGGAACCACCCTCGGTGTCCCCCTGTCCGACGGTGCGCCATATGGCGCGGGTGATGCCTTTGACGGAAATACCGGGATCCGTGTAGAAGCTCGCGTTCTCCGCGGCGAGCACCGACCAGCGGACCTGCTCGGGTATGTCCTTGAGGGGCATGTCCTGGCGCCGCACCCAGCCGGTGCGGGCCATCGGCGTCCCGTCGGACCAGAAGTAGACGTTGTCCTGCTGGGTGGCGAAGGTGTTGAGGTTCTTCGGTATGTCCGTCATCTCGTAGGCGATGAACAGGAACAGGCTGATCGCGGCGAAGCCGGACAGCACGGCGCCGAGCCACTGGCGCCAGGAGGGTATCCAGCGGCGCCAGCCGATACGGCCGGGGCGCGGGTACAGCGGCCGGAGGCGACGGACGTACGGGGCGAGCGGCGCGAGCCGGGGGCCCGCGACGGCACGCAGCCGGGCGAGGGCGGACGTGGCGGCGACGGTGAGGCGGGCGCGCGCCGGAAGGCGGGCGCTGCGCCGGCGCTCCGCGCGGCCCCCGGCGGCGGGAGGCTCCGGCGGCGGAGGCACACGCAGCTGCATGGTGACGTCCGCACGGAGGGCGTCGACCTTCAGATGCAGAGTGGCATCCGCCTCCTGCGGCTGCCGCCGCTCCTCGGGCCGGGGACTCTTGTCGTCCCCGCTGCCCTCCGGCCGCTGCCATGACTTGGCCAAGGCTGCGTCTCCCCTCGCACTGGTCCTTGCGCGCGCGGTTCAGACTCAGCAAGGTGGACACCGCCGCAATGTTCTTCGCGGCTCGGTGAACCCCCCTTTTCCCCCGGTCTTACGGCTCCTCGCGGCTAAGCTAAGTTATCAGCGATCTTTTCAAAACCTCCGCACAAGTTTCGGGCAGAAGCGAACACTCATAAAACTTTGAGGTGCTGTGACAAGCGCCACTCCGGTTAACCTGTGCGCATGCCTCGCTATGAGTACCGCTGCCGTACGTGCGGTGACACCTTCGAACTGAGCCGTCCGATGGCGGAGTCCGGCGCGCCGGCCGCCTGCCCCGCGGGCCACGACGACACGGTCAAGCTGCTGTCGACGGTGGCCGTGGGCGGCACGTCCGCCGCGCCGGCCCCGGCGCCCCGGGCGGGCGGGGGCGGGGGCGGCTGCTGCGGCGGAGGCTGCTGCGGCTGACGCCGGCCGTGCGGGTCAGGCCTTCGGGCGGGAGGCCCGCAGGAACTCGCGAACGATCCGCTCCCCGGCCAGCACGCCACGCTCGGGGAGCGCACTGATCTCCGGTGCGCTCCAGCCGCTGTCGGCCAGCTCGCCGTGGCCCGGGCGCCAGCCCCGGTCGGCCGCCAGCAGCAGGTCGGCGTCGAGCAGGGAGTCCCCGGCGGCCAGGGTGAGGTGGGCGCCGGTGCGCCGGGCGACCTCGCGTACGGCCGCGCTCTTGGTGAGCGGCTTGGGGACGGCGTAGATCTTGCGGCCCTGGAGCGAGACCGTCCAGCCCCGGTTCTCCGCCCAGGCCGCCAGCTCCTTCACCCACTCCTCGGGCAGCAGCTCGCGTTCCACGACGAGATAGGCGAACAGGTCCTCGGCGACCCGGTGCTTGCGCACCCAGAGGGGGTCGGCGGAGGCCATCAGGTGTTCGCGGACCTCCTCCAGCGGCGCGCACTCTTCGGCGAGCCTGGCCAGCACCTGTGCGTGCCAGTCCTGGTCCGTGACGCCGTCGACCAGCAGGTGCCCGCCGTTGGCGCAGATCGCGTAGGCCGGCTGCGGACCGGGCAGGTTGATGCGCTGGTACTGCTTGCGGGTGCGGGTCGTGGTCGGCACGAAGACGGCCGTGTCGCCCAGGTCGGTCAGCAGCTGGGCGGCCGTCTCGGTCATGTAGGACAGCGGCCTGCTCTCGTGGACCTCGACGCACAGCAGCCGGGGCGCCCGCGCGTCCGGCATGGTCAGCGCGAGGGCCGCCGAGGAGTAGATCAGCGTGCGGTCGAGGTCGCTCGCCACCAGCACCGGCATCAGACGTTCACCGCCTTGCCGTCGGCGCCCGTGGCGCCCCGGGTGTACTTGGGGTGGATCAGCCCCACGCAGGTGTACGGCAACTCGCCGACCTCCTCCACCGGAACCCCTCTCTGCTCGGCCAGCAGTCGCACATGGTCGAGGTCGGCGCCCGCACCCGCCTTGGCCAGGATCTTCCATGGCACCCGGCGCAGCAGCACCCGGGTGGTCTCGCCGACGCCGGGCTTGACCAGGTTGACGTCGTGGATGCCGTACTCCTCACTGATCCGCTCGACGGCCCGCCAGCCCTCCCAGCTCGGGGTGCGGTCCTCCGCCATCAGCTCCTTGGCCGCCGCGTCGACGGTGTCGGCTACCTCGGGGAAGCAGGCGGAGACGGCGTCGAGGAAGGCCACGGAGACATCGGCGCCGGCGAGTTCGCGGTAGAACTTCGCGCCGTGGAAGTCGTTCGGGCCGACCAGGTCCGCGCGCAGGACCGTACGCGAGATCAGCCCGGAAACGGTCGAGTTGAGGCAGGCGGACGGTATGAGGAAGTCCTCGCGGGTGCCGTAGGTGCGCACGCACGAACCCGGGTCGGCGAGTACCGCGATCTCCGGGTCGAAGCCGGTGATGCCCTCCTTGTCCTCGAACTCCTCAATGGCCTGGGCGAGTTCGCGGGTGATGGCGCCCTTGCCGGTCCAGCCGTCGACGAAGACGACGTCCCGGGGGTCGTGGTGGGCGGCCAGCCAGCGCAGGGCGTTGGCGTCGATGCCGCGGCCGCGGACGATCGAGACGGCGTAGTGCGGGAGTTCGAGGCCGTGCCGGAACCGGGCCCAGCGGCGCATGAGCACGCCGACCGGGGTGCCGGCGCGGGCCAGGGAGACCAGCACCGGGCGGGGCGACCGCTCGGCGATGACGGTCTCGGTCACGACACCGACGGCCTGGGCGATCCGGGCGGCGGAGGCGTCCAGGGCGCTGTGGAACAGCTCCTGGTACTGGTCGCTGGGCTGGTACTCGACCGGCAGCGACTCGGCGTAGTGGGCGCCGCCGCTCTGGATGGCCTCCTCGCGCTCCTCGGTCGGCGCCTCCAGGGTCACGTCCGAGAGGTCCTGCAGCAGCCAGCCGACCTCTTCGGGGGCGTACGAGGAGAAGGCGGGGCCGCGGAGGGGCTCGGGCAGCATGGCCGGCCTTTCGGGGGAGGAGAGGGGCTCGGGGACGTACGAGGGGACGACCGCGAGCAGGACGTGCGGGGTGTGTGCGGCCAGGCGGGCCGGCAGGCCGTCGGGGGCGTGCAGCGCGGGGGTGTCGGCGACCGAGTCGACCACGGCGACGACGGCGTCGAAGCCGGCACCGGCGACGTTGTAGGCGTACCGCTCGCCGGGGCCGTCGGCCGGGTCGTCGTGGGCGGGGAAGACCAGGCGGGTGCGTATCGCGTAGCCGGGGTCGTCGACCGCGAGGACGGGCGAGCGGGTGGTGGTGGAGAAGCGCACCTCGGCGAGGATCACCTGCTCCAGCTCCCGGGCGATCCGCAGCGGGGCGTACATCAGCTCCTCGAAGCCGAGCACCAGCACCCGCCGGGCGTCGGCGGGCAGCGCCTCGGCGACCCGCGCGGCCATGGCAGGCAGCGCGGCCTCCAGCCGGGCCCGGTGGGCGGGGGTGAACCCGTGCCGACCACCGTCGGGGAGGCCGGGGGGCCAGTGGAGGTCGACGCGGGTGATCTGTCCGCCGTGCCGAGGCGACGGCGCCCATGCGACGTGGTCCGGCTGGTGCGCCCCTTCAGGGGCGCGGGGCGAGGCATCATGCGGCTCCGCCGCGCGGGCGCGACCAGCCACAACGGACCCGCACCCGGCCGCCGACGCCTCCTCGGCAGACGCGTACCGCGCAACCAGCTCCTGCCCCTTCTCCAAGACACCGTCCGGCAGCCGCACGGTCCCGGACGCCGTGGCGACAACATCCACCCGCGCCCCGATCTCCGTGGCGAACCGGGCCAGGCGGGCAGAGTCCTCAGCAGAACGCATATCGACCAGGGCCACCACCACATACCGCCGCCGCGGATAACGTTCATGCAGGTCACGGATGGTGTTGAGCACCGTGTTCCCGGTGGAGAACTCGTCGTCGACCAGCACCAACGCCCCATCTCCGGCCAGGAGCCCCGCGTCCTCGGGGAGCAGCAGGTGGGAGGTGGCGTGGGAGTGGGACTCCTCGAAGCCGCCCGCCCGGGCGACCCCGGCCACCGGGCGGCGCGTGGAGTGCAGGTACGGGGCGAGGCCCAGGCCGTCGGCGACCGAGTGGCCGAGGCCGGTGGCGGTCTCCGCGTAGCCGAGGACGACCGCCGAGGCGGCCTCCGTCTCGCCGAGCAGCTCGCGGACCCGGCGGCCGAGGCGGAAGCCGTGGCCGTAGACCACGGACGGCGACTGCGGTACGTGCTTGCCGAGCACGTGGGAGACCAGCAGGTGGGCCCGCTTGGGGTTGCGCCGCAGCGCCAGCCCGAGCAGGGCCTGGAGCCCGTCGTCGCCCTCGAGTCCGACTCCGAGCCGCTCGGCGACCCAGGTGCCGGACCAGACCCCGTCGTTCACTGCGTTCTTCATGCGTTCCTTGGGTTGAAGAGGGTCAGGCGGGTATGCCGGCGGCGAGCAGTTCCACGAAGCCGACGTCCTCGCGTGCGACGCCGAAGACCTCGGCGCGGAGCAGGGTCCGCTCGGCCCAGGCGCGATGCGGCTTCACTTCATTCATCTTGTTCGTGTAGGCCGACCGGAGTACACCCCCGCCGCCGCGTTCCGGCCGCAGAATGTCCTGGGCGTCACTGAACTCCTCGTGACTGACCACGGACAGCGCGTGCACGGGCAGCACGTGGGAGGGGTGGATGCAGGTCTTGCCGAGCAGGCCGTTGGCCTGGTCGAGGGAGATCTCCCGCAGCAGGCCGTCCATCGCGTGCTCGATGAGTTTCTCGCGCAGCTCGACGGCCTGGACCTCGAGGAACGGGCTCTGCCGCAGCTGCGGCTTGAACATGCGCTCGGGGACCCGGAAGTACTCCCAGACCGGCCCGGTCACGGTGAAGCCGGTGCCGTCCGCCCGGCCGAGCATGTTGACCACGTCGGCGATCACGGAGGCGACGACCTGGACGTCGTAGGCGGTCATGTCGGGAGCCCGGCGCAGGCCGTAGGAGGAGCAGAAGTCGGTGACGCCGAGGCGCAGGGCCAGCACGCGGTCGCGGAACTTGTCGACCGCGCGGGCGATGCCCTCCAGGGTGTCCACCCGGGACTCGCGGTACAGCAGCTCGGGCGACTCCAGGACCGGCATGGCGAACAGCCGGCGCCCGCTCTCGGCCTCGGCGGTGGTGAGGGCCTCCAGGAACGGGAGGCCGCGCTCCTCGGTGAACTTCGGCATGACGAAGCCGGACAGCAGCCGCGCGGTGGCGCCGAGGCGCCGTACGAGGTCGGGGATCTGCTCGGGGGCGCGCACCCGGATGAAGAGCAGGGGCGGTTCCGCTCCCGCGCGGGAGTCGAGGTCGGCGAACTGCCGGACGAGGTTCTCCTCGCCGGCCACGACGTCCGCGTCGTCGATCGAGTCCTCCAGGCACAGCACCATCGAGACCACGCCGTTGCCGGTCTGCTTGACGATGTCGTCGGCGAGCCGCGGCCGGGTTGCCGGGCTGTAGAGCGTGGCGCCCAGGGCCGCGGAGAGCAGCCGGGCCGGGGAGTCGGCGGTGAACTCGCACGGCTCCTGGTGGAAGAGGCGCTGCCGTACCTCGGGGGCGATGTGCCCGAAATGACGCATATGACTCCTCGGTGCGCGCAAGCCGAGCTTGTGGAATGGGTAAAGGGTGGCCGGTAATAGTACGTAGGGATCCATGTCGGAGGTTCCCCTCGGGCATGAATTTCCGGTAACTCGCCCGTGTCGGCAGCAACACCCCCCGCATTGTCGTGGCCAGGACCAAGAAGGCAGGATGACCGCATGACGCACGCGATGCTGAAGGGGTCGAACGTCCCGCTCGAAGCCACCACGGTGCGGGCCGTGCTGCGCTGGACCCCCGGGCAGGGAGTCCCGGACGTGGACGCCTCGGCGCTGCTGCTGGGCACCGACGGCCGGGTGCGCTCCGACGAGGACTTCGTCTTCTACAACCAGCCCCGGCATCCCTCGGGCAAGGTCTGGCGGCTGGGCAAGAAGCGGATCACCGAGGGCCTGACCGACACCATCCAGTCAGATCTCTCCGGGGTCGAGTCCGGCGTCGGCCGCATCCTGCTGGTCGCCTCCGCGGACGGCGAGTCCTTCGACCGCGTCCCGGCCCTGTGCATCGTGCTGTACGACGCCGCCGTCGTCGACGGCGAGCCACTGGCCCATTTCGAGATCAAGCCGGAGACGGGCGCGGAGACCGCCATGATCTGCGGCGAGCTGTACCGGCGCGGGGAGGGCTGGAAGTTCCGCGCGCTGGGCGAGGGCTACTCGAACGGCCTGAAGGGCCTCGCCACGGACTTCGGCATCTCGGTGGACGAGTCGGAGCCGGAGGAGGAGGCGCAGCAGCCCCAGCCGCTGCCCGAAACCACGTCCCAGCCCCTGCCCCCCGAGCAGCCGACGACGGTCCCGCCCCAGTCGGCCTACGGCTACCCGCAGCCGACGTCACCCCAGCAGCCGGCCTACGGCTACCCCCAGCCGACGTCACCGCAGCAGCCTGCCTACGGCTATCCCCAGCCGGCCCTGACAGCCCCGGACCCGAACTTCAACCTGCCCCCTCAGGGACCACAATTCATCGGCCGCTAGGGGACGGCCAACCCAGGGGCGCGGGGAACTGCGCGAGAAACCACGACGGACCCGCACCCGCCTCCGCACCGGGCACCCCGAGTTCTTGGGCGGACCGGCGTCGGCGCGGCGTCACTTCTCCACCTTGGACTTGTACCCGCGCCCCCACGTCAGCCCCCACCCATACAACCGGTCCAGCTCCCCCTGGAACCCGTACACGAACTTCACCTCACGCCGGACGACCAGCTCCCCCTTCACGTTCTCGATCATCACAACCGCACATGACCGGGCCTGAGGATGCCGCTCGTCCAGGCCTATCTCGATACGAGGACCATTGCTCGGGTAAAGGGTCACGATCGCGTGCGTACGGTCGAACGCCGGCGTCTGGTCGTAGATGTACACGAAGACCAGCAGCCTCTTGATCGCGTCCCGGTGGTCCAGGTTGATGTACATCGTCTCGCCGGACGCCGACCCGAACCGGTCGTCCCCGCTGAGCTTGATGTACGGCGGTGCGTTGACATCGCCGAGGTAGCCGCCGAGCGGCTGGACGACCCCCTTGGTGCCGTCGGTCAGCTCGTACAGACAGCCCAGGTCGAGGTCGACGTTGACCATGCTCTGCCCGTGCCCGAGCACCTCCGGCGGCTTGAGCGCCTTGAAGGGGTGCCGGAAGAGGCTGGTGCGCTGGTTGCTGTCGAAGTCGGTGGTCCGCATCCGCCAGGTCAGATTGACGCGCAGATGGCCGGTGGCCGCGTCCTGCTTGGTGAGCGACACCTGGTGGTGCCGCCGGGTCAGCTCGATCGCGTTGCTCGCCGCGCTGCCCGAGTCGAACTCGGCCCGGCTGCCCCGCAGCCCGTCGAAGAACCCCATTCCCGCCCCCACGTACTCGTCCCGAACGCCGTCGGGGCGGCCGACCACGTCGGCCGCCCCGAACAGAGCGTTCCTCACCGGACGGGATGCCACACCCCGTCACGTCCCTGATCTTGCCCGTAGGGGGCGCTCAGGGGCCGCCGGACGTCAGACTCCGGACGGGATCTCGGCCTTCTCGTCCGAGCCCGCCTCCCCCTCCGCGGCCGCCAGTGCGCGGTTGCGGCGGACGGAGGACCAGAAGGACCAGGCGATCAGGACGACGCCGACGAGACCGGTGACGACCTCGTTGATCTCGTACTGGATGGTGACCATGAGGATCACGGCCAGCGCGCCGATCGCGTAGTGGGCGCCGTGCTCCAGGTAGACGTAGTCGTCGAGGGTGCCCTGGCGGACCAGGTAGACCGTCAGCGAACGGACGTACATCGCGCCGATGCCGAGGCCCAGCGCCATCAGGACGATGTCGTTGGTGATGGCGAAGGCGCCGATCACCCCGTCGAAGGAGAAGGAGGCGTCCAGGACCTCGAGGTAGAGGAACATGAAGAACGCGGCCTGGCCGGCCAGGACCACCGGAGAACGTTTCTTCCCGGTGCGGGCGGCCTCTTCCTCCTCCTCGTGCTCACGCTCCTCCTCTTCCTCCAGCTTGTCCTCGAAGTAGCCGGAGAGCCCGCCGACGATCATGTACGTGATCAGACCGGCGATGCCGGCGATCAGCACCGTCTGCGCCTTGTCGACGTGGGCGCCGCCGTGCTGGTGGGCATGGGTGGCGAAGGTGAAGGAGGTGATGAGCAGGACGATCAGGGCGATGCAGACCGACAGCATGTCGACCTTGCCGAGCTTGGCCAGGGGCCGCTCGATCCAGCGCAGCCACTGGATGTCCCGGTCCTCGAAGATGAAGTCGAGGAAGATCATCAGCAGGAACATGCCACCGAAGGCCGCGATCGCCGGGTGGGCGTCCGTGACCAGCTCCTGGTAGCGGTCCTTGTTGTTGAGAGCGAGGTCGACGGCCTCGATCGGGCCCATCTTGGCGCTGATCGCGACGATGACGACGGGGAAGACCAGCCGCATGCCGAAGACCGCGATGAGAACGCCGACCGTGAGGAAGATCTTCTGCCAGAAGGCATTCATCTTCTTCAGGATTCCGGCGTTGACCACCGCGTTGTCGAACGAGAGCGAGATCTCCAGGACGGAGAGGATCGCCACGATGCCGAAGGCCTCCCACCCCCCGTAGAAGACCGCAGCGACCAGACCGATCGCGGTGACCGCGAACGACCAGCCGAAGGTTTTCAGAAGCACTGGCTACCCCATCGTGTTGGTACGGGTCTCCCCCGCGCCGTACTCGGCTTTACGAAACGTTGACTCCGAAGTCTAGAGCGATGCCGCGCAGCCCGGACGCGTACCCCTGTCCCACCGCACGGAACTTCCATTCGCCCTGGTAGCGGTAGAGCTCTCCGAAGATCATGGCGGTCTCGGTGGAGGCGTCCTCGCTGAGGTCGTAGCGGGCCAGTTCCTGGCCGTCGGCCTGGTTGACCACGCGGATGAAGGCGTTGGAGACCTGTCCGAAGGTCTGGCCGCGCTCGTCGGCCAGGTGGATCGAGACGGGGAAGATGACCTTCTCGCACTGGAGCGGGACCTTGGTCAGGTCCACCAGGATCGATTCGTCGTCGCCCTCGCCCTCACCGGTGAGGTTGTCGCCGGTGTGCTCGACCGATCCGTCGGGGCTCGTGAGCTGGTTGTAGAACACGAACCACTCGTCGCCCAGCACCCGGTTCCCGGCGCCGCACAGCAGGGCGCTGGCGTCCAGGTCGAAGGGGGCGCCGGTGGTGGAGCGCGCGTCCCAGCCGAGCCCGATCATGACGTTGGTGAGGTTCGGTGCGGCCTTGGAGAGGGAGACGTTGCCTCCCTTGGCGAGCGTGACGCCCATGATGCTGGTCCTCCCCTTGTGGTGCTTCCCTGGTTGTCCTGCACGTCCGGCGCCGACCGTAAACGGTGCGGCGCCGGACGGTAAGGGCGTCGGAACCCTGCTGGGATCAGACGTTGACGCCGAAGTCCTGGGCGATGCCGCGCAGGCCGGAGGCGTATCCCTGGCCGATGGCGCGGAACTTCCACTCCGCGCCGTGCCGGTACAGCTCGCCGAAGACCATGGCGGTCTCGGTCGAGGCGTCCTCGCTGAGGTCGTAGCGGGCGATCTCCTGCCCACCCGCCTGGTTGACGACGCGGATGAACGCGTTGCGGACCTGGCCGAAGGACTGCTGGCGGTTCTCTGCGTCGTAGATCGAAACAGGGAAGACGATCTTGTCGACGTCGGCCGGGACGCCGGCCAGGTTGACCTTGATCTGTTCGTCGTCGCCCTCGCCCTCACCGGTGAGGTTGTCACCGGTGTGCTCCACGGAGCCGTCGGGGCTCTTGAGGTTGTTGAAGAAGACGAAGTGCTGGTCGCTCGCGACCTTGCCGGAGGTGTTCAGCAGCAGCGCACTGGCATCGAGGTCGAAGTCGGTGCCGGTCGTGGTGCGCACGTCCCACCCCAGACCGACGATGACGGCGGTCAGGCCCGGGGCCTCCTTCGTCAGCGATACGTTGCCGCCCTTGCTGAGGCTGACTCCCACGAGTCCTCCATATGGTGTCCAGGGGCGGGGAGCCCCGTCGTGCTCGGATATGGGATCAACGTGCCGATCCTAGTGACGGGTTCCCGCCCCCCGCAGACCCTGGACCCGATGACTCACAGGTGTCGGCCCCGAGGCCGGATCACAGGGTGTCGAGCGCCTTCACGTACTCGTTCAGGTCGCGCGCGTCCGGCAGGCCGTTGATCACGGTCCACCGCACGACGCCCTCCTTGTCGATGATGAAGGTGCCGCGGACGGCGCAACCCTTGTCCTCATCGAAGACGCCGTAGGCACGCGAGACGTTGCCGTGCGGCCAGAAGTCGCTGAGCAGCGGGTACTCCAGGCCCTCCTGCTCGGCGAAGACGCGCAGGGTGTGGATGGAGTCGTTCGAGACGGCGAGCAGCTGGGTGTCGCGGTCCGAGAACTGCGGCAGGTTGTCGCGCAGCTCGCACAGCTCGCCGGTGCACACGCCGGTGAAGGCGAAGGGGTAGAAGAGCACCACCACGTTCTTCTCGCCGCGGAAGTCGGAGAGCTTCACGGTGCGGCCGTGGTTGTCCTTGAGTTCGAAGTCGGGCGCCTTGTCGCCGACCTGGATCGCCATCGTCCTGCATCCCTTCGGTGGGCTGATCGGGTGAGAGCGAGCAAACGCTCGGGAACCACCCTACGCAGCGATCACCGCAGGTTCAGCGCGGACTTTCGGACGGGCCGGGTACTCCCGGCCCGTCCGACGCCCTCAGAGACGAGGCGGTCTACTTCTTGCCGGACTTCGCGGCCTTCGGCGTCGCCAGACGCGAGCCGCTCCAGTCCTTGCCGACGCTGACGCTCTTCGACGCCGTCAGACCGGCAGTCGTCGCGGCTTCCGAGATGTCGCTCGGCTCCACGTACCCCGTACGGCCGGTCTTCGGCGTGAGCAGCAGGATGGCGCCGCCCTCTTCGATGTACGTGGTGGCATCGACGAGCACATCGGTCAGGTCGCCGTCCTCGTCACGGAACCACAGCACGACGGCGTCGGCCACGTCGTCGTAGTCCTCGTCCATCAGGTCGCCTTCGATGGCTTCCTCAATGGCCTCGCGGAGCTCCTGATCGACGTCGTCGTCGTAGCCGATCTCCTGGACCACCTGCCCGGGCTGGAAACCCAGCCTGGCGGCAGGGTTAGTCCGCTCCTCCGCGTGGTCCGCGGTCGCGCTCACGGGTTGCCTCCTGATCATGTCTTGGTGAATATCTCAGCCACGCGCGTGCGCGAAGCATTGGCCGTAGTCCACACGGGCGGGACGGATCGCGCAAGTACCCGGCCGTTCAGACCGCCGAAACGGTGACGATCCCGGCCGTGTCGTCGCAACTTCTGGCACCGTACCCCGATTCGCCATGACCCACATCACACCGATGTGCCCGCTTTGCGCCGTTCGGAATCATCCGGCACTACGAGCCTCGAACAAGTTTGCCAAGTCCGTCACAGCCCGGGCGTATCGTTGCGTTTTGACCGGACCCACGCCTCGGTTACCCCGCGGTAGAGATGACGTACGTCTTCCCGAGGTACACGATGGGGATCGGTGCAGGCACTAGGAAAAAAGTGGCCCTCTGACAGGTAAGGAACAGCGTGGCTTCCGGATCCGATCGCAATCCGATCATCATTGGCGGCCTTCCGAGTCAGGTTCCTGACTTCGATCCCGAAGAGACCCAGGAGTGGCTCGACTCCCTCGACGCCGCCGTGGACGAGCGGGGCCGTGAGCGGGCCCGCTACCTCATGCTGCGCCTGATCGAGCGGGCCCGCGAGAAGCGCGTGGCCGTGCCCGAGATGCGCAGCACGGACTACGTCAACACGATCCCCACCCGGGCCGAGCCGTTCTTCCCCGGCAACGAGGAGATCGAGCGCCGGATCCTCAACGCGACCCGCTGGAACGCGGCCGTGATGGTCTCGCGCGCGCAGCGCCCCGGCATCGGCGTCGGCGGCCACATCGCCACCTTCGCCTCCTCCGCCTCCCTGTACGACGTCGGCTTCAACCACTTCTTCCGCGGCAAGGACGAGGGCGACGGCGGCGACCAGGTCTTCTTCCAGGGCCACGCCTCCCCGGGCATCTACGCGCGCGCGTACATGCTCGACCGGCTCAGCGCGGACCAGCTCGACGGCTTCCGCCAGGAGAAGTCGAAGTACCCGAACGCGCTGTCCAGCTACCCGCACCCGCGCTCCATGCCGGACTTCTGGGAGTTCCCGACCGTCTCCATGGGCCTCGGCCCGCTGGGCGCGATCTACCAGGCCCGGATGAACCGCTACATGCAGGCCCGCGGCATCGCGGACACCTCCAAGTCGCACGTGTGGGCGTTCCTCGGCGACGGCGAGATGGACGAGCCGGAGTCGCTCGGCCAGCTGACCATCGCCGCGCGCGAGGGCCTCGACAACCTGACCTTCGTGGTCAACTGCAACCTGCAGCGCCTGGACGGCCCGGTGCGCGGCAACGGCAAGATCATCCAGGAGCTGGAGTCGGTCTTCCGGGGCGCCGGCTGGAACGTGATCAAGCTGGTCTGGGACCGCACCTGGGACCCGCTGCTCGCCCAGGACCGCGACGGCGTGCTGGTCAACAAGATGAACACGACCCCGGACGGCCAGTTCCAGACCTACGCCACCGAGTCCGGCGACTACATCCGCCGGCACTTCTTCGGCGACGACCACCGGCTGCGTGCGATGGTCGAGAACATGACCGACGACCAGATCCTGCACCTGGGCCGCGGCGGTCACGACCACCGCAAGATCTACGCGGCCTTCAAGGCGGCCGTCGAGCACAAGGGCCAGCCCACGGTCATCCTCGCGAAGACGATCAAGGGCTGGACGCTGGGCCCGAACTTCGAGGGCCGCAACGCCACGCACCAGATGAAGAAGCTGACGGTCGACGACCTCAAGGGCTTCCGGGACCGCCTGCACCTGCCGATCTCCGACAAGGAGCTGGAGTCCGGCCCGCCGCCGTACTACCACCCGGGCCGGAACTCGGAGGAGATCCAGTACATGCACGACCGGCGCAAGGGGCTCGGCGGGTACGTCCCGACGCGCGTCGTGCGCTCCAAGCCGCTGCAGCTGCCCGACGACAAGACGTACGCGACCGTGAAGAAGGGCACCGGTCAGCAGTCCATCGCCACGACGATGGCCTTTGTCCGGCTCCTCAAGGACCTCATGCGGGACAAGGAGATCGGCCGGCGGTTCGTGCTGATCGCACCGGACGAGTACCGCACGTTCGGCATGGACTCCTTCTTCCCGAGCGCGAAGATCTACAACCCGCTCGGCCAGCAGTACGAGGCGGTCGACCGCGACCTGCTGCTCGCGTACAAGGAGTCGCCGACCGGCCAGATGCTGCACGACGGCATCTCCGAGGCGGGCTGCACGGCCTCCCTGATCGCGGCGGGCTCGGCCTACGCCACCCACGGCGAGCCGCTCATCCCGGTCTACGTCTTCTACTCGATGTTCGGTTTCCAGCGCACCGGCGACCAGTTCTGGCAGATGGCCGACCAGTTGTCGCGCGGATTCGTGCTGGGTGCGACCGCGGGCCGCACGACCCTGACCGGTGAGGGCCTCCAGCACGCGGACGGCCACTCCCAGCTGCTCGCCTCGACGAACCCGGCGTGCGTGGCCTACGACCCGGCGTACTCGTACGAGATCGCGCACATCGTCCAGGACGGCCTGCGTCGGATGTACGGCAGCGACGCCGAGCACCCGCACGGCGAGGACGTCTTCTACTACCTCACCGTCTACAACGAGCCCATCCAGCACCCGGCCGAGCCGGCGAACGTGGACGTCGAGGGCATCCTCAGGGGCATCCACAGGATCGGCGAGGGTACGGCGGGCTCGGTCCCGGCGCAGATCATGGCGTCCGGTGTCGCGGTGCCGTGGGCGCTGGAGGCGCAGAAGCTCCTGGCCGAGGACTGGAACGTGAAGGCCGACGTCTGGTCGGCGACCTCCTGGAACGAGCTGCGGCGCGAGGCCGTGGCGGTGGAGGAGCACAACCTGCTGCACCCGGAGGAGGAGCAGCGGGTGCCGTACGTGACGCAGAAGCTGAGCGGTTCCGAGGGGCCGTTCGTGGCCGTGTCCGACTGGATGCGATCGGTTCCGGACCAGATCGCCCGGTGGGTGCCCGGCACGTACCAGTCGCTGGGCGCCGACGGCTTCGGCTTCGCGGACACCCGTGGCGCGGCCCGCCGCTTCTTCCACATCGACGCCCAGTCGATCGTGGTGGCGGTGCTGACCGAGCTGGCCCGGGAGGGCAAGGTCGACCGGTCCGTGCTGAAGCAGGCCATCGACCGGTACCAGCTGCTGGACGTCTCGGCGGCGCATCCGGGCGCGGCGGGCGGCGACGCGTAGCTCTGCGCGGCTTGAACGGTCGAGGGGGCGGTGCCTGTGCACCGCCCCCGTTACTTTTTCTTTACTATGCGGCCATGAACGAACAGTCGGCGCAGGCCCGTTGGGAGCAGCGCACCCAACGACCGCTGCTGGCGCTCGCGGTGGCGTTCGCCGTCGCGTATGCCGTACCGATCGTGGACAACCCCGCCAGCCGCGCCCTGACGGTCGCGTGCACAGCCACGGAGTGGGCGGTGTGGGGGGCGTTCGCCGTGGACTACGTGATACGGCTGGCGCTCACCCGGCGGCGCCGGGAATTCGTCCGGACGCACTGGATGGATCTGTGCGCCGTGGTGCTGCCGCTGCTGCAGCCGCTGCGGTTGCTGCGGATGGTGTCGACGCTGCTGCTGGTGGGGCGGCGGGCGCGGATGGCCTCGCAGATCCGGCTCACGACCTATGTCGGCGGGTCGGTGGTCGGGCTGTTGATGTTCGGGTCGCTCGCCGTACTGTCGGTGGAGCGGGAGTCGCCGGACGGGAACATCCGGACGCTGGGTGATGCGGTGTGGTGGTCCTTCACGACGATGACGACCGTGGGGTACGGGGATCACGCGCCCACCACCGGACTGGGGCGGATGATCGCCGTCGGGCTGATGCTGTCCGGGATCGCGCTGTTGGGTGTCGTCACCGCGAACATCGCCGCGTGGTTCATCTCCCGGTTCGAGAAGGATGACGTGGAGGAGCGGCGGCAGACGGAGGCGATCGCTTCGCTGACGGAGGAGGTTCGCTTGCTGCGAGCGGAAGTGGCTCGGTTGGCTGCGAACCACGAATCACAGCGGAGTTGACTCGGCGCCCGGTGCTGTTGCCGGCCGGGGGCAGGTACGTACGGTGCGTATGCGGCCGACGGGGCTGCAACTCCCCAGGGCGCGGGGCAGTGTTTGACATGCGGCTACCGCCGCGTGGGCGCGACCAGCCCCCACCGACCCGCAGACGAAGCACGGCCGAATCGCCGAAGGCGAAGGCGCGCGCAGCCCCCTCCGCAGCGCGCGCCGCGGCCCGGTCGTCCTCCCATGTCCTGCGGAGGACTTGACCCACTGTGACCCGCGGCGCGCGCCGAGTGCGAGGAATCTTTAGCGGAGTCACCCTGATAGGGGAAATCCGCCCCGGACGGGACCTCAGATGTGGCCGACTCCCGCGCCCGCCTCCCCGTTCTGCCCCCGCTTGGTGAGCAGCGCGACGAGGACGGCGACCGCCGCCACGCCCGCCGCCACCAGGGACGCGAGGCTCATGCCGGAGATGAACGTGTCATGGGCGACGCCGGTGATCTTCTCGACGATCGGCTCCGGGGTGCCCTTGGCGACCGGGGCCACACCGACCTGAACGGCCTCGGAGGCCTTGTCCAACTGAGCCGGGGTCAGCTGCGGCAGCCCCGCACCGGTCCAGTTGCCCGGCAGGTCGCTGTCGACCTTGGAGGCCATCACGGCACCCAGCACCGCCGTACCGAGGCTGCCGCCGATCTGCATGGCCGCCTGCTGGAGGCCGCCCGCCACACCGGACAGCTCCATGGGCGCGTTGCCGACGATGACCTCGGTGGCGCCGACCATGACCGGTGCGAGGCCGAAGCCCAGCAGGGCGAACCAGATCGACATCACACCGCTGCCGGTGTCGGCCTCGAGCGTCGACATGCCGTACATGGCGATCGCGGTCGCGGCCATGCCGCCGGCCAGCGGGATGCGCGGGCCGAGCTTGGTGATCGCGGCGCCCGCGAGCGGGGAGCCGACGATCATCATGCCGGTGAGGGGCAGCAGGTGCAGACCGGCCTTGATGGGGCTCATGCCGTGCACGTTCTGGAGGTAGAACGTCACGAAGAACAGACCGCCCATGAAGGCGATCGCCATCAGGACCATCAGCACGACGCCCGCGGACAGCGGCACCGAGCGGAACAGACCGAGCGGGATCAGGGGTTCGGCGACCCTCGTCTCCCAGAAGGCGAAGAAAGCGAAGAGCAGCGCCGAGGCGGCGATGAAGAGCCAGGTGCGGCCGGAGCCCCAGCCCCAGCTCGGCGCCTTGATCAGGGCCCACACCAGGCAGAACATCGCGCCGGAGAGCAGGACGATGCCGAGGATGTCGAAGGAGCGCGGGGCGCTGTGTCCATTTTCCGGGCTCCGCCCGAGGGCGGCGCGGTGGTCGCGCAGGATCAGCACGCCCAGGACCAGGGCCAGCAGACCGACCGGCACGTTGATGAAGAACACCGACTGCCAGTTGACGTGCTCCACCAGGACACCACCGAGGATCGGGCCGCCCGCGGTGGAGGCGCCGATCACCATGCCCCAGATGCCGATCGCCATGTTGAGCTTCTCGGCCGGGAAGGTGGCCCGCAGCAGGCCGAGCGCGGCCGGCATCAGCAGCGCGCCGAACAGGCCCTGGAAGACGCGGAAGGTGACCACCGCGGCGATGCTGTTCGACAGCCCGATGGCGCCGGACGCGGCGGCGAAGCCGGTCACACCGATGAGGAAGGTCTGCCGGTGGCCGAAGCGGTCACCGAGCTTGCCCGCGGTGATCAGGGAGACCGCGAGGGCGAGGAAGTAGCCGTTGGTGATCCACTGGACGTCGGCGAAGCTCGCCTTGAGGTCCTTCTGGATGGCCGGGTTGGCGATCGCCACGATGGTGCCGTCGAGGGCCACCATCATGACCCCTACGGCGACGGTGATGAGGGTGAGCCACGGGTGCCCGCGCAGCCCCGCGGCCGGGGCCGCCTCCGACGGGGCTGCCGGCGCCTTGTCCCCCGGCCCCGTCGTGTCGATGGTGGTCTGACTAGTCATGCGTTCGAGGCTAGTGACAGCCGCTGACAATTGACAAACCAATTCACAAGTCGGTAACTGACACATTATGGAAACACTGCGTGAGCGCAAGAAGCAGCGCACCCGGAACGCTCTG
The DNA here is from genome assembly GCF_044541035.1 of Streptomyces sp. NPDC085866. NCBI lineage: Bacteria > Bacillati > Actinomycetota > Actinomycetes > Kitasatosporales > Streptomycetaceae > Streptomyces > Streptomyces sp. NPDC085866. The sequence continues at coordinate 60,132 of NZ_JBITSQ010000012.1, read as the reverse complement.
CTGCGCTCCGCCCTCGAACTGTTCACGACCCAGGGGTACGAGCGGACGACCGTCGACGAGATCGCCGAGGCCGTCGATGTCTCGCAGCGCACCTTCTTCCGCTACTTCGCCGGCAAGGAGGACGTGGCCTTCGCCGTCCAGGACCTGGCGGAGGCCCGCTTCGTGGCGGCGGTGCGGGAGCGGCCGGCGCACGAGACCCCGATGGAGACGCTGCGGCAGGCCGTGCTGGAGGGCTGGGACGGGCTGCGCGAGGCCGTCGAGGCGGTCGTACCGGTCGAGTTGTACGTGCGCATGTACCGGACGATCGAGTCGACCCCGTCCCTGCTCGCCGCCCATCTGCTGCGCTCCGTGGCCACGGAGGAGACCCTCGCGCGGCTGCTCGCCGAACGGGAGGGCGTCGACGTGGACGCCGACCCGCGGCCGCGGCTGGCCGTGGCCGTCTTCGGCGGGGTGATAAGGGTCACCGAGCGGCAGTGGAGCACGGGCGACGACTTCAGCCTGGAGGCGATCCGCGAACTCACCGCGTCGTACCTCGATCAGGTGGGTTCGGCACTCACCGGGAACTGGCGTATCACCTGAGGCCGTTCGGGGTTCGTTCGACGTCTCACGAAACGTGATACCTGTCACTCGGTTACCCCGAGACCCTCCCGTTCTCCTAGTGTGTCCTCCCAGTGACTTCCTTCGATACCTCCCCGCAACTCAACGTCTGGCGCATGCTGCTCGCGCTGGCCGTGGTGTTCGTGATGCTCGCGACCACTGGCTGGACCGCGCTGCGCAGTCACCGGGAAGCGAGCGAGCTGCAGGCCTCGCTCGCCAAGTGGGAGCACGGCAGCATCCACGGCCTGCACCTGCCGGACCCCGAGGGCTCCCCCGCGCGGCTCGCCCGCTTCTTCGCCTCGCTCACCCCGCACGAGCAGGACCGCCTCGCCCACCGCTACCCCCTCGCGGTCGGCAACATGAACGGCGCGCCCGTCTCGCTGCGCTACCGCGCCAACCACGTCGCGCTGGAGCAGGCGCGCAAGGTCGAGAAGAAGCGCATGCACGACAGCCGGCTCAGCGCGGCCGGGCAGCAGGAGGCGGGCCGCCGTATGCACCGCTACGAGTCGCTGCTGAACCCCGAGCGGCAGATCCTCGCCTTCGACCCCGAGGGGTCGGGCCGGGTCGCCGAGGTGTTCGGGAACCTGACCAGGGCCGAGCGGATCTCCGTCGTCGTCCCCGGCGTCGACACCGACCTGCTCACCTTCCAGCGCACGAACCGCAGGTACAGCGCCCCGGTCGGCATGGCCAAGGCCCTGTACGCGGCCGAGCGGGAGCAGAGCCCCACGACCCGTACGGCCGTGATCGCCTGGGCCGACTACACCGCGCCGGACGGACTCGGCGTGGACGCGGCCACGGGGCATCGTGCCGCGGAGGGCGCCCTGCGCCTGAACGCGCTGCTGGACGCCCTGCCCGGCAAGGCTCCGGTGTCGATGTTCTGCCACAGCTACGGCTCGGTGGTCTGCGGGGTCGCCGCGCACGGCATGCCTCGCCGGGTGACCGACATAGCGGTGGCCGCGAGCCCCGGCATGCGGGTCGGCCAGGCCTCCGGCCTGGGCACCTCGGCCCGGGTGTGGGCGATGCGGGACGCCACCGACTGGGTGCAGGACGTGCCGTACCTGGAGGTCGGCGGGCTCGGGCACGGCGCCGACCCGGTCTCCTCGTCGTTCGGCGCGCGGGTACTGTCGGCGCGGGACGCGCAGGGTCACGCAGGCTATTTCCAGCCTGGTACGGACAGCCTGCGCAACCTCGCCGACATCGGGGTGGGCGCGTACGACGCGGTCACCTGCGCACGCGAGAACGATGCGTGCCGGGCCGGTCTGCCCCGCACGTCGATGGCCCAACGCGCGTAGAAACAGCAGGAAGTGCGGTCTGCGCGGGTGGCGACGGAGGAGCACGTGCCGCATACGATGAGCCGCATGGGTGACGTACTGGCGGGTTTTCATGCCGTCTGGGAGTTCGAGTCCGACTCCGTGCTCATCCGCTACGAACGGGGGATTCGAACACCGAAGCTGTTCCAGGCGCTGGGCGAGCGGCGGATCCCGCTGTCCGCGCTCGAGGAAGTGACTCTCACGCCGGGCAAGCGCGGCACCGTCGCACTGCGGCTGCGGCCGCGCGTCGGGGCCGACCCACTGTGGGAGGCGGCGGCCGGGCAACTGCGCGAGGGATCCGACCCGTACCGGCTGGCGCTGCCGGCCGAGCGGTCGACGCTCGCCGAGTACTACGCCGACGAGCTGAAAGTACTGCTGACCGAATCCGGTCCCACCGACCGGTACCTGGTGGCCGCGCCGGAGGCACCGCTGCAGTTCAAGGCGTACGACGGGAAGGCGTCCTTCGACGGGACGACCGTGCAGTTCCGGTGGTCCTGGACGGGGGCGTCCTCCACGAAGTGGAAGGCCGGGGACCAGAGCTTCGCGGTCGCCGGCCTCAGCGGGGTGGAGTGGCGGTCGCCGGAGGTCTTCGAGGGACATCTACGGCTGCTGCCCCGCGAGGGCGGCTCCGCCCGGCCGACGCAGCCCGACCAGGATCCGGCGTCCGTGGTCTTCGGGCTCGGATACGGCCCGGTGCACGAGTCGCTGCCGTTCGCGGCGGCCGTCCTGGAGGCCGTACGCACCCGTGGTCCGGTCCCGGCGGTACCGGCCCCGGCACGCCGGGACCCGGCCGACATCGCCGAGCGGATCCGCCACCTCGGGGAGCTGCACCAGGCGGGGCTCCTCACGGACGAGGAGTTCTCGTCGAAGAAGGCGGAACTGCTGGCCGAGCTGTAGTCAGCGCTCCGTGGAGTAGAAGCTGATCTTCCGGTCCAGCACCGAGAGGGTGTCGTGCAGCTCCGCGATCCTGGCCAGCACGTCCCGGCGGGTCGATTCCAGCAGGGCCTGGCGTTCCGGGTAGGTCGTCTCGCCCTCGCGCACCAGTTCCGCGTAGCGGACCATGTCCGCCACCGGCATGCCGGTCAGGCGGAGCTTGGTCACGAAGTCCAGCCAGTCCAGGTCGCGGTTGCTGTAGCGGCGCTGGCCGGTGTGGGAGCGGTCGATGTGGGACATCAGCCCGATCCGCTCGTACCAGCGCAGGGTGTGCGCGGTCAGGCCGGTGAAGGCGACGACCTCGCTGATCGTGTAGCGGTCCTGACCGTCGGGGCGGGGGTGGCGCCGGGGCGGGGCTGCGCAGATGTCGGTACTGCTCGCGTTCTCCTCGGTCTGCATCACCGTCATGGCCCCCACGCTATGGCCTTCGAGTGCACTCCAAGCAAGCAGAACCCGGTAAGAAATACCCACGACGGGCCCGGGGTGCGGTCGTTGGCGTGCGGGACATGACTCTCGTACGCAGGGCGCTGCCCGAGGACGCCGAGGAAGTGCTGCGACTGCGGCAGGTGATGATCGATTCGATGGCGGGCGCCGACCCTTCCACCGACTGGCACGAGGGGGCCGGGACGGTCGACTACCGGATCGGGAAGGCGGGCGATCCGTTCGGGACGGTCGGGTTCGTCTTCAGTGTGGCCACCGATCCGGGCACTCCCCCACGCTCGAATTCGCTCGCGCGGGAGGTACCCCCATCGCCGGGGGTACGCGCGCGTGCATGGACACGCTGCTGGACTGGTTCCGCGAGCGCGGCGCCGGTCGCGTCCACCTCACCGCGTCCGCCGAGGCCGCGCCGCTCTACGCCGACCTCGGCTTCCTCCCCAAGCACGACCCTTTGATGGAGCTGAAGCTCTGAGCGCTTAGGCTCGACGGCATGTCGCTGAAGAGCCTCGCGTTGATCGAGAACTGGCCGGTTCCCACCGCCGCGGCCGGTGCCGTACGGGCCGACGGGACCGTCCTCGGGACCCATGGGCCCGTCGGGCACCGGTTTCCGCTGGCCTCGGTGACCAAGCCGCTGGCGGCCTACGCGGCGCTGGTCGCGTACGAGGAGGGTGCCGTCGAGCTGGACGAGCCGGCCGGGCCGGCCGGGGCGACCGTCCGTCATCTGCTCGCGCACACCTCCGGGCTGGCCTTCGACGAGCACAAGGTGATGGCGCCTCCCGGGGAGCGGCGGCTGTACTCCAACGCCGGGTTCGAGCAGCTCGGGGATCACATCGCCAAGGCGACGGACATTCCGTTCGCGGAGTATCTGCGGCAGGCGGTGCTGGAGCCGTTGGGGATGACGCAGACCTCACTCGACGGGTCCCCCGCCAAGGACGGCGTTTCGACGGTGGACGACCTGCTGCGGTTCGCGGCGGAGGTGCAGGCACCCAGGCTGTTGGACCCGCGTACGGTTGCCGAGGCGATGACGGTGCAGTATCCGGGGACGAAGGGTGTCCTCCCTGGCTACGGGCACCAGAACCCCAACGACTGGGGACTGGGCTTCGAGATCCGTGACTCCAAGTCGCCGCACTGGACGGGGTCTTCGTCCTCGCCGCGCACCTTCGGGCACTTCGGCCAGTCCGGTACGTTCCTGTGGATCGACCCGGATGCCGGGGTGGCCGGCGTTGCCCTGACGGACCGCGCGTTCGGCCCCTGGGCGATCGAGGCGTGGCCGGTGTTCACGGACGCGGTGCTCTCCGAGCTGCGCGGCTGACCTTTCGACTGCGGGCCGGTGGGGGCTGGTCGCGCAGTTCCCCGCGCCCCTGGGGAGTTGCAGCGCCCGTACCAGCATGCGCAGCGGCACCCCCGCCGGCGCGGGCAGGCGAAACCCACCCCCGCCCAACAGCCCCCAGGCACCCGCAGCCGAACGACCCCCTTACGGCGCCATCTCCCACAGCAGCAGTTCCGCCGACGTGACCCCGACCGCTTCCACACCTTCCGCGGCCGTGATCCGGGCCGAGTCCCCGGAGCCCAGCGTCTCCCCCGCCAAGCGGACCTCGCCGCGCACGACGTGGACGTACACATGCGCCGCGTCCGGCACAGCCGTCCGCTCCCCCGGGGCCAGGCGGCGGACGTGGAGCATCGCGCCGGCGGCCGGGACCGCGTACGGGGTGGAGTCGGCGATGCCCGGGACGATCGCGTAGGACGGCTCTCCGCCGGGGGCCAGGGGGGCCAGCCACATCTGGAGGAAGGTCAGGGGGGTGGAGCCGTCGTTGCGCTCCACGTGGCGGACGCCCGCCGCCGCGCTGAGGTGCTGGACGTCTCCGGGACGGACCCGGGTCTCGTGGCCCGTGGAGTCGCGGTGGGTCAGTTCGCCCTCGACGACCCAGGTGACGATCTCCGTGTGGCTGTGCGGGTGCTCGTCGAAGCCGGCGCCGGGGGCGAGCCGCTCCTCGTTGCAGGCGATCACCGCGCCGAAGCGCAGGTTCTCGGGGTCGTAGTGCGGGCCGAAGGAGAAGGCGTGGCGGGTGTCGATCCCGGTCCCGGGGTCCCCTCCGGGGTAGCGCTCTGCGGCGCGCCGTACGTCCATCACGGCACCACCGTAGACCGCACGCACACCTCCTCGGCCCGGCGGGGCGTCTCACCTGCTGACCCCGGCGACGCACGCTCAGGTCCGGATAAGGCAGTCTTGTCCACGTGCCCGAACCCGAATCCCGTCACAGCGAACCCGCAGCACACGTCCTCCACCCGCACTCCGCGACCCTGAAGCGGCTGGAGAAGTCCTCCGGGAGCCTCGCCGCGCAGGCCATCGCTCGCATGGACGAGAGCCTGCCGTGGTACCGGGCCATGCCCCCGGAGAACCGTTCCTGGATCGGGCTCGTGGCCCAGGCGGGCATCGCCGCCTTCACCGAGTGGTTCCGGCATCCCGATGCTCCGCAGGCGATCTCGACGGATGTCTTCGGGACGGCGCCCCGTGAGCTGACCCGGGCCATCACGCTGCGGCAGACCGTGGAGATGGTGCGGACCACCATCGAGGTCATGGAGAGCGCCATCGACGAGGTGGCGGCGCCCGGCGACGAGAACGTGCTGCGCGAGGCGCTGCTCGTGTACGCCCGCGAGATCGCCTTCGCCACCGCCCAGGTGTACGCCCAGGCCGCCGAGGCACGCGGTGCCTGGGACGCGCGGCTGGAGTCGCTCGTCGTCAACGCCGTGCTGAGCGGGGAGGCCGACGAGGGGGCCGTCAGCCGGGCCGCCGCGCTCGGCTGGAACTCGCCCGAGCATGTGTGTGTCGTACTCGGGACCGCTCCCGACGGGGACAGCGAGCTGACCGTGGAGGCGATCAGGAGGGCGTCGCGGCACGCCAAGCTCCAGGTGCTCACCGGGGTGCTCGGCGACCGGCTCGTCGTCATCGCAGGTGGGAGCGCGAATCCGCTGGCCGTCGCCAAGTCGCTGATCGGGCCGTTCGCGGCCGGACCGGTCGTCGCCGGGCCCGTCGTACCCGATCTGCTGGCCGCGACGCGGTCCGCGCAGGCCGCCGCCGCGGGGCTGAAGGCATGTTCCGCCTGGCAGGACGCGCCGCGGCCGGTGCTGGCGGACGATCTGCTGCCGGAGCGCGCCATGGCGGGCGATCCGGGCGCCCGCGAGCAGCTGGTGGAGGAGATCTACAGACCGCTGGAAGAAGCTGGTTCGGCGCTCCTGGAAACGCTGAGTGTCTACCTGGAGCAGGCGAGCAGCCTGGAGGGCGCGGCCCGGATGCTCTTCGTTCACCCGAACACCGTGCGCTACCGGCTCCGACGTGTGACAGACGTCACCGGCTGGTCGCCTTCGGATGTACGATCCGCCTTCACACTGCGGATCGCGCTGATCCTGGGGCGTCTGGCCGAAGGAGACGCCCAACCCTAGGCTTTTGTCGGGGGCCCACAAAAGCCCCCCGTGTTCTTCGTCCCTGTCCTCACGGGCGGCCGTGGCCGTCCCCAAGAGAGAGTGTGAGAGTGCTCGTACTCGTCGCTCCCGGCCAGGGCGCCCAGACGCCCGGCTTCCTGACTCCCTGGCTCGACCTCCCCGGTGCCGCCGACCGTGTCGCCGCATGGTCGGACGCCATCGGACTGGACCTGGTCCACTACGGCACCCAGGCCGACGCGGACGCCATCCGCGACACCGCGGTGGCGCAGCCGCTGCTGGTCGCCGCCGGCATCCTGTCCGCCGCGGCACTCGGTGACATCTCCGAGATCGCCCCGGGCGCCGTCGCCGGCCACAGCGTCGGTGAGATCACCGCCGCCGCCTTCGCGGGCGTCCTGGACGACACCGCCGCGCTCGGCCTCGTCCGCAGGCGCGGTCTGGCCATGGCCGACGCCGCCGCGATCACCGAGACCGGTATGTCCGCGCTGCTCGGCGGTGACCCCGAGGTCTCCGTCGCGCACCTGGAGAAGCTGGGCCTGACCCCCGCGAACGTCAACGGCGCGGGCCAGATCGTCGCCGCGGGCACGCTGGAGCAGCTCGCCGTGCTGAACGAGGACATGCCCGAGGGCGTCCGCAAGATCGTCCCGCTGAAGGTCGCCGGCGCCTTCCACACGCACCACATGGCTCCTGCCGTGGACGCGCTGGCCAAGGCCGCCGCGGAGCTGTCCCCCGGCGACCCGAAGGTCACCTACGTCTCCAACAAGGACGGCCAGACCGTCGCCACCGGCGCCGAGGTGCTGGAGCGGCTGGTCGGCCAGGTCGCCAACCCGGTGCGCTGGGACCTGTGCATGGAGACGTTCAAGGCACTGGGTGTCACCGCGCTCATCGAGGTGTGCCCCGGCGGCACGCTGACCGGCCTGGCCAAGCGGGCCCTTCCGGGCGTCAAGACGCTGGCCCTGAAGACCCCCGACGACCTCGACGCGGCCCGCGAGCTCATCGCAGCAGCAGCTGATTCCGCTGCTGCCGCAGCGGGCGCCGACGCTTAAGGAGCCGTACCGATCATGGCGAAGATCAAGCCCAGCAAGGGCGCCCCGTACGCGCGCATCCTCGGTGTCGGCGGCTACCGGCCGGTCCGGGTCGTGCCCAACGAGGTGATCCTGGAGAAGATCGACTCGTCCGACGAGTGGATCCGTTCGCGCTCCGGCATCGAGACCCGGCACTGGGCCGGCCCCGACGAGACGGTCGCCGCGATGGCCATCGAGGCCTCCGGCAAGGCGATCGCCGACGCGGGCATCGCCGCCGAGCAGATCGGCGCCGTGGTCGTCTCGACCGTCTCGCACTTCAGCCAGACCCCGGCCGTCGCCACCGAGATCGCCGACAAGCTGGGCACCGACAAGGCCGCCGCCTTCGACATCTCGGCGGGCTGCGCGGGCTTCGGCTACGGCCTCACCCTCGCCAAGGGCATGGTGGTGGAAGGTTCCGCCGAGTACGTGCTCGTCATCGGCGTGGAGCGGCTGAGCGACCTGACCGACCTGGAGGACCGGGCCACGGCCTTCCTGTTCGGTGACGGCGCCGGCGCGGTCGTGGTCGGCCCCTCCCAGGAGCCGGCGATCGGCCCGACCGTGTGGGGCTCCGAGGGCGACAAGTCCGAGACCATCAAGCAGACGGTCCCCTGGGACCGCTTCCACGTCGGAGACCTCTCCGAACTGCCCGTCGACAGCGAGGGCAACGTCAAGTTCCCTGCGATCACGCAGGAGGGCCAGGCGGTGTTCCGCTGGGCCGTGTTCGAGATGGCGAAGGTCGCCCAGCAGGCGCTGGACGCGGCCGGAATCACCCCGGACGACCTGGACGTCTTCATTCCGCACCAGGCCAACGTGCGGATCATCGACTCGATGGTGAAGACGTTGAAGCTGCCGGAGCACGTCACGGTCGCCCGTGACATCCGCACCACCGGCAACACCTCGGCCGCCTCGATTCCGCTCGCGATGGAGCGGCTCCTGGCGACCGGGGAGGCGAAGAGCGGCGACACCGCGCTCGTCATCGGATTCGGGGCGGGTCTCGTCTACGCCGCCACGGTCGTTACCCTCCCCTAGGCACTCCGTGCCGGATCATGCGAACCGGTACGGGATCATCTGCCACAAACCTCTGGATTATCGAAGAAGGAGCGCCAACATGGCCGCCACTCAGGAAGAGATCGTCGAAGGTCTCGCCGAGATCGTGAACGAGATCGCCGGCATCCCGGTTGAGGACGTCCAGCTGGACAAGTCCTTCACCGACGACCTGGACGTCGACTCGCTGTCCATGGTCGAGGTCGTCGTCGCCGCCGAGGAGCGCTTCGACGTCAAGATCCCCGACGAGGACGTCAAGAACCTCAAGACCGTCGGCGACGCCACCGACTACATCCTCAAGCACCAGGCCTGAGCCACCCCTTAGGTCACAGCTGCAAGGCCCCGCCACCCGGCGGTGGCGCCGTATGAATCCCGCATCCGTTGGAGAAAGAATTCCCGTGAGCCCGACCAATCGCACCGTGGTCGTCACCGGTATCGGCGCAACCACACCGCTGGGTGGCGACGCAGCTTCGTTCTGGGAGGCCCTGCTCGCCGGCAAGTCCGGCGTCAGCGTCCTCGAGCAGGACTGGGCGGCCGAACTGCCGGTCCGTATCGCCGCGCAGATCGCCGTCGAGCCGGGCGAGATCATCCCCCGCCCGCAGGCCCGCAAGCTGGACCGGTCCGCGCAGTTCGCGCTGATCGCCGCTCAGGAGGCCTGGAAGGACGCCGGATTCACCGCCAAGGCCGGTGAGGACGTGTCCGTGAACCCCGACCGGCTGGGTGCGGTCATCGCCTCCGGAATCGGCGGTGTGACGACGCTCCTGGACCAGTACGACGTGCTCAAGGAGAAGGGCGTACGCCGTGTCTCCCCGCACACCGTGCCGATGCTGATGCCCAACTCCCCGGCGGCCAACGTCGGAATCGAGCTGGGTGCCCGCGCCGGTGTGCACACCCCGGTCTCGGCCTGCGCCTCGGGCGCGGAGGCCATCGGGTACGCGATCGAGATGATCCGCACCGGGCGTGCGGACGTGGTCGTGGCCGGTGGTACCGAGGCCGCCATCCACCCGCTTCCCATCGCCGCGTTCGGCAACATGATGGCGATGTCCAAGAACAACGACGACCCCGAGGGCGCCTCGCGTCCGTACGACTCGGGCCGCGACGGCTTCGTGCTCGGCGAGGGCGCCGGTGTGATCGTCCTGGAGTCCGAGGAGCACGCGAAGGCCCGCGGTGCCCGGATCTACGCGGAGGCGGTCGGCCAGGGCATCTCCGCCGACGCCCACCACATCACGCAGCCCGAGCCGTCCGGCAACGGGATCGCGCACGCGCTGCAGAACCTGCTGGACAGCACGGACCTGAAGCCGGCCGAGATCGTGCACGTGAACGCGCACGCCACCTCCACGCCGCAGGGTGACGTGGCCGAGATCAAGGCGCTGCGGAAGGTGTTCGGCGACGACGTCGACCACATGGCGATCTCCGCCACCAAGTCGATGACGGGTCACCTGCTGGGTGGCGCCGGTGGTATCGAGACGGTCGCCTCGATCCTGGCGCTGGTGAACCGTACGGCTCCGCCGACGATCAACGTGCGCGAGCTGGACCCCGAGGTCAACGCGGACGTCGTCGTCGGTGAGGCGCGTCAGCTGCCCGAGGGACGGATCGCCGCGCTGAACGACTCGTTCGGCTTCGGCGGACACAACGTGGTCCTGGCGTTCCGGACCATCTGAGAGACGTGAGCGAAGGGCCCCCGCCGACAGGCGGGGGCCCTTCCTCGTGTTCCGGTACTCACACCACCTGGTGCAACCACCGCACCGGTGCTCCCTCTCCCGCGTACCTGAAGGGCTCCAGTTCGTCGTCCCACGGCTTGCCGAGCAGCTTGGAGAGTTCTGCTTCCAGGTCGGTCTCTCCGCGCTGGCTGCGGAGCAGGGCCGCGCGGAGGCGGTCCTCGGGGATGAGGATGTCGCCGTGGATGCCGGTGACGGCGTGGAAGATGCCGAGGTCCGGGGTGCAGCTGTAGCGCTCGCCCTCGGCGGTGGGGCAGGGCTCGGCGGTGACCTCGAAGCGCAGCAGGTGCCAGCCGCGCAGGGCGGAGGCCAGCTTGGAGGCCGTGCCCACCTCGCCCTGCCAGGAGAACTCCGAGCGCCAGGTGCCGGGGGCCGCGGGCTGCCGGATCCAGTCGAGGTTGACGCGCGTGCCGAGCACCCCGGCGACGGCCCACTCGACGTGCGGGCACAGCGCGCGCGGCGCGGAGTGCACGTACAGAACTCCACGTGTCGTCACCGGAACCTCCGGGCAGAGCGGGACATCTTGCGGACTGGCTGGGCGGCAGTGGCGCGACGGCCGCGTTGATGGCGAGGCTACCCTGCGGCGGCGCAAGGAGTGTGACGTACCGTCGGTCCCAGTGCCAGGAAACTCCCGCCATTCACCCAGGGGGACGCTTGTACGGGGGTGAGCCGTTCCAAGGTCCCCGGGCCGGGAACCCTCGCGCGTTGTTATGGGAGGGAGCACTGCACGTCGAGCGAGGGGATCAGCAGGGATGCGGAAGCGAAGCCACCGTGCGCGGGCTGCCCTTGCCGTCGTGGCGGCGGCCGTGCTGAGCACGGCGGGGTGTGACGCCTTCGGTGGTGGCGGTGACGGTACGAAGGATTCCGGGGCGAGCGCGTCCCGCCCCTCGCCCCGGCCCACGCCGGTGTGGAACCGCAGCCCGGACTCGATCGCGGCGGTCGGGGACTCCATCACCCGCGGGTTCGACGCGTGCACGGTGCTCTCCGACTGCCCCGAGGTGTCGTGGGCGACGGGCAGCGACGCCAAGGTGGACAGTCTGGCGGTGCGGCTGCTGGGGGTGACGGGGGCGGCGGAGCGCAGCTGGAACTACGCGGTGACCGGTGCCCGGATGGCCGACCTGCCGGAGCAGATGGGCCAGGCAGCCGCCCGCGCCCCCGAGTTGGTGACGGTGATGATCGGCGCGAACGACGCGTGCCGCTCGTCGGCCCGGGCGATGACCTCGGTGGCCTCCTTCCGCGCGGACTTCGAGGAGTCGCTGGCCACCTTGCGCGCGGCGCTGCCGAAGACGCAGGTGTACGTGGCGAGCGTGCCGAACCTGAGGCGGCTGTGGTCGCAGGGCCGGACGAACCCGCTCGGCAAGCAGGTGTGGAAGCTGGGCATCTGCCCGTCGATGCTGGGGGACGCGGACGACCTGACCGGCAAGGCCACGCTGCGCCGGGACAAGGTGCAGAAACGGGTGGAGGCCTACAACGCGGTGCTGAAGGACGTGTGCGCCAAGGACCGCCGCTGCCGCTTCGACCGGAACGCGGTCTTCGACTACCGCTTCGACATGGAACAGCTCAGCCACTGGGACTGGTTCCACCCGAGCCGGACCGGCCAGGCACGGCTCGCCGAGATCGCCTACCGCACGGTGACCGCGGAGCAGCGGTGACCTAGGGTTTCTCACATGAGCGAACTTTTCGGCACACTTTCCGACGGCACCCCGGTGCACCGCTGGACGCTGGAGCGGGCCGGGGTGCGGGTGCGGGTGTTGTCGTACGGCGGGATCGTGCAGTCGGTCGAGGTCCCGGACCGGGACAGGCGTTCGGCGGACGTGGTGCTGGGGTTCCCGGGGCTCGACGGCTACCTGGAGCATCCGGAGCCGTTTCTCGGCGCTCTGGTCGGCCGGTACGCCAACCGCATCGCGGGCGGCCGCTTCCCCCTGGACGGCTGCACGTACGCGCTGGAGCGGAACAGCGGTCCCAACTCGCTGCACGGTGGCGCACAGGGGTTCGACAAGCGGGTGTGGGAGGTCGAGCCCGTCGAGGACGGGCTGCGGCTGAGCCGGGTGAGCCCGCACGGCGAGGAGGGGTTCCCGGGCCGGCTGGAGGTGACGGCCACGTACACACTGGACGCGTCCGGTGCGCTGCGGATCGCCTACGAGGCCGTCACGGACGCGCCGACGGTCATCAACCTCACCAACCACACGTACTGGAACCTGAGCGGCTCCGGCCACGCGGGCGGCCACGAACTGCGGCTGGCCGCCTCCCGCTACACCCCGGTGGACACCGACCTGATCCCCACCGGAGCACTGACGGACGTCTCCGGCTCCCGCTTCGACTTCCGTACGGCCCGCAAGGTGGGCTCCGGCTACGACCACAACTACGTGCTGGACAAGGGTGTGACCGAGGCGGCCGAGGACGTGGCCGAGCTGTACGACCCGGCGTCGGGCCGGGTGCTCACCGTGGCCACGACCGAGCCCGGCCTCCAGCTCTACACCGCCGATCACCTCGCGGCCCCCTTCGCCCCCGGCGACGGCATCGCCCTGGAGACCCAGCACTTCCCGGACTCCCCGAACCACCCGGACTTCCCGAGCACCGAGCTGCGACCGGGCCGGGCCTTCCGCTCGGAGACGGTGTACGGCTTCGGCGTGCGGGGCTAGCAGCGGCGGCGCTGCCTGACCGCACGATTGCCCCGGTCCAGGGGTCAGGTCCCGGACCGGGGCGGTTCGTGGGGGCTTTGTCCCCGGTGTGTGGGGACTGTCCCGGATCAGACGTTAATCGGCGCGGTGAGCTTGTGGTCGGCGATCGAGCGGGCAGCGGTGATCTCGTACGAACCCTTCACACATGCCCACGCCTTCGCCGTGTCGTCCCAGACCTCGAAGGCGCGGCGGGGCAGTTCGACCCTCACCTCGACGCTCTCGCCGGGTCCGGCCTCGGCGCCCGCGAATCCGGCCAGGAAGCGTGCCGGGCGCCGGGGGCCGGGCTCGGCCGGGGCGACGTAGATCTGGACGACCTCGCGGCCGGGCCGGCCGCCGGTGTTGCGCAGCCGGACGCGGGCGGTGGTGCCGTCCGTCTCCAGGGCCTCGTAGGTCCAGTCGGTGTAGCCGAGGCCGTGGCCGAAGGGGTACGACGGGGTGCGGTCGGCCTCCTCCCAGGCGCGGTAGCCGATGAGCAGGTCCTCGGTGTAGGGCAGTTCGCCGTCGGCGGGGACGACCTGGGTGACGGGGGCGTCGGCGAGGGAGCCCCAGGTGGTGGGGAGGCGGCCGCCGGGCTCGTGGGCGCCGGTCAGCACGTCGGCGAGGGCGGCGCCGCCCTCCTGGCCGGGGAACCAGGTCAGCAGCACGGCGGCGACCTCGTCGCGCCAGGGCAGTTCGACCGGGGAGCCGGAGTTGACGATCACGACGGTGTTCGGGTTGGCGGCGGCGACGGCGCGGACCAGGTCGTCCTGGCGGCCGGGGAGACGGAGGTCGGTGCGGTCGAAGCCCTCGGACTCGACGCGGTCTGTGGTGGCGACCATGACGACGGCCGTGTCGGCGCCGCGGGCGGCCTCGACGGCCTCGGCGATCAGCTCGTCGGGGTCGCGCTGGGGGCCGGAGTGGGCGAGGCCGAAGGTGACGACCTTCATGCGGATGTTCTCGGGGAACCGGACCACGTAGGTCAGGGAGACGTCGACCGGTTCGCCCGCGACGAGTTCGGCCTGGGCACGGGGCACCGGGGGCGCGAAGAGGGTCTCGAAGGGGCCCTCGCTCTCGGGGCGCTGGACGTCGTCGTAGTACGTCGTCCCGTCGACGGTGAGGGTGAAGGCGCCCATGCCCTTGATGCCGAGGGTGTGCGGGCCGGACTCGTGCGGGGTGAACGTGCCGGTCAGCTCGACGGTGTGCAGGGTGTCGTGTGTGACGCCCTCGGGGAGGTCGGCGCCCATCCACTGGATCTGGCCGCCCGGGGCGGTACCCGTGCCGATGACGTTGCCGTCGGTGTCCCGGCAGACCGCGCGGAGCGTGAAGCCCTGGCCTGCGGGGGCGAGTTCGGTGGACGGGTCGGCGCCGACGGCGTAGGTGAGGGTGCCCTCGGGGAGGGCGGCGGTGAGGCCGTCGAGCGGGGACACGATCCGGGCGGGGAAGACGGTGGCGGAGCCGCCGCCGAGGACGCGGGCGTCGCGGGCGGCGGCGCCGATCAGGGCGACCGTGCCGGACGTCAACGGGAGTGCGCTGTTCTCGTTGCGCACGAGAACGAAGGAGCGGCGGGCGATCTCGCGGGCCAGGGCCTCGCCGTCGACCGGCGCGGGCGGCTCGGCGACGACGGGTTCGGCGCCGTCCAGGATGCCGACGCGGGCCGCCAGGCGCAGTACCCGGCGTACGGCCGCGTCGACGGTGGCCTCGGCGACCCGGCCGTCCCGGACGGCCCGGGCGAGGGCCTCGCCGTAGACGGTCTCGGGGCCGGGCATGGCGACGTCGAGGCCGCCCTCGATGTCGCCGACGGTGTCGCGGGCGGCCATCCAGTCCGAGACGTTGAAGCCGTCGAAGCCCCACTCGCCGCGCAGGACTTCGTTGACCAGGTAATGGTGCTCGGTCATCGTCGTGCCGTTGACCTGGTTGTAGGCGGTCATGATCCCCCAGGGGTGGGCGTTCGCGACGATCGCCTCGAAGGGGGCCAGGTACAGCTCGCGCAGCGCGCGTTCGGAGACCAGGTTGTTCACGGTGAAGCGGTCGGTCTCGGCGTCGTTGGCGACGAAGTGCTTGACGGTGGCGCCGACGCCGCCGGACTGGACGCCGGTGACATAGCCGGAGCCGATCTCGCCGGTCAGGTACGGGTCCTCGCTGTACGCCTCGAAGTGGCGGCCGCCGAGCGGGGAGCGGTGCAGGTTCACGGTCGGCGCGAGCAGGACGTGGACTCCCTTGCGGCGGGCCTCCTGGGCGAGCAGCACGCCTGCGCGGCGGGCGAGGGCCGGGTCCCAGGTGGCGGCGAGCGCGGTCGGCGAGGGCAGGGCGACGGAGGGGTCGTCGGCGGTCCAGCGCACGCCCCGGACGCCGATCGGGCCGTCGGACATGACGAGGGACTTCAGGCCGATCTCCGGCAGGGCGGGCAGGGTCCACATGTCCTGCCCGGCCAGCAGCCGTGCCTTGGCGTCGAGATCGAGCCGTCCCAGCGCGGCCTCCACGACCGTCTCACGGGCCTCGTCTGCGCGCGCCCTGCCTGTCTCCGCCACGGCGGTACCTCCTCGCTGAGTGCCTTGGACCCTCCTCATCCTGCATCCGTCACCTGTAGAGCGGTAGGTTTTGTCATCTTGTCGTTATATTGACGGGGTGGGGATGTCGTACGGTGACGTCATGAACGCGAGGGTCAGGAGCGAGGAGCGGCGCGCGGAGATCGTGGGGGCGGCCCTGGAAGTGATCGCCGAGCGCGGCTACCGGGGGGCGAGCCTGGCCGCCGTGGCCGAGCGGGTCGGGCTGACCCAGCAGGGGCTGCTGCACTACTTCCCGACGAAGGACGCCCTGCTGGTGGCCGTGCTCCAGGAGCGGGACCGGTGGGACGCGGTGCCGGACACCCGGTGGCGGGTCGACCTGCTGGCCTCGCTGGTCGAGTACAACGCGATGCGCCCGGCCATCGTCCAGACGTTCTCGGCGCTGCTCGGCGAGAGCGTGACGGAGGGCCACCCGGCGCGCTCCTACTTCACCGAGCGCTACGCCCAGGTCCGCGAGAGCATGACGGCGGTCCTGCGCACCGAGTACGGCGACCGGCTGCCGGGCGGCCTCACTCCCGAGCGCACCGCCCCCCTGCTCATCGCGGTGATGGACGGCCTCCAGTACCAGTGGCTGCTGGACCCGGAGTCGGTCGACATGCCGGGCGCGTTCCGTGACTTCCTGCGCCTGCTGGGCGAGCCGGTGGAGTGAGAGACCCTTCCTTCCACGGGCACCCTGGGCTGCTGCCGGCCGAGGCAGGATGGCCGGATGCGGCCGACGGGGCTGCAACCCCTTAGGGGCGCGGGGAACCGCGCGACCAGCCCCCACCGGCCCGCACCATGGCGTGGACCACTCCCCCCACGCGATACTTCCGCCGTCCCTCGCACCACGCGTCCCGCAGCGACGGAAGGACTCCAACTCCCGTGACCTCGTTACGTATACGGACCGCCGTGCTCGGCATGGCCCTGCTGGCCGGGCTGTCGACTCCCGCCACGACGGCCTGTGCCACCCAGGCTGCCGCCTCCTCCCCGACCGTCGAGGAGCAGCGGCTCGACAAGGCCGTGCCGCAGGAGATCCTCCGTCGTTCCGGATTCGACGGCGTGGCACCGGAGTTCGCCGACGCTCTGGAGCGCGCGCACTCCTACACGCAGGCCCGCCGCATCGTCGTACGCGAGGGGTCCGCGCTGTGGCGACGAGCCGTGGAGCGGGCACAGGGGCAGGGGCCGGTGGGCGGTGACCTGAGCCGGGACGACGACCGGCCGCTGTACTGGGCGCGTCTCGGGATGACCCGGGAAGTGCGCACCTGGACGCCGGAGTTCAGTCTCACCGACACCCAACGGTTCGCCCTGATGGATCAGTTGGAGCGCACCTCGCGCGGTCAGACCGACATCCGCTATCCCGGGCAGCCGCGCCTCAGGCGCGTCCTCCTCACCGGTTTCGACCCCTTCACGCTCGACCGGGACATCCGTATCTCCAACCCCTCCGGGGCGAGTGCGCTGGCGCTGGACGGCACGGTGATCGAGACGGCCGAGGGTCCGGCCCGGGTGGAGACGGCCGTGTTCCCCGTGCGCTGGCAGGACTTCGCGGACGGCACGGTGGAGCGGACGCTCCGGCCCTACCTGCCGGAGGTCGATCTGTTCACCACCGTGAGCCAGGGCCGGGTCGGGCGCTTCGACATCGAGCGCAGCAACGGCGCCTGGCGGGGCGGCTTCCCGGACAACGACAACATCTCCCGCACCGAGACCGTCCCCGTCGCCGATCCGGCCGCACAGCCCCAGTGGACGACCACGACCCTGCCGTACGCCGCCATCACGGCCGCGGACACGGGCCGGTTCCCGGTGTACGACCACACGGAGGTGACCGAGGTCCCGGCGGGCGGCACCGATCCCGTCGTACGGCCGGACGGCCCGACCGCCGGCTCGACGGCCCGCGCGGGAGGCGGCGGCAACTACCTCTCCAACGAGATCGCCTACCGCGCGACCCTGCTCCGGGACCGTCTCGGCCTGCACGACACGCTGCCGGGCGGCCATGTGCACACACCCGTGCTGCAGTTCGGCACGAACAACACCGACCCGGCCACGGGCACGGTGACCGACCCGGAGTTCGTCCGGAACCGGCTGGACATCATCGCGCAGGTGCGGTCGATCGTGACCGTGGCGGCCGAGGCCACGTTCAGGAGGTGACCCGCTCGCCGTCCTCGGCGTCCTCCTCCTCGGCGCTCTCCTCGCCCAGCAGGTCGCGGGCGAGGAGGGTCGCCCCCGCGACCGCGCCCGGCATCAGGAACACCGCGACGAACGGGACCAGGAAGGCCAGGCCGAGGGGCGTGCCGAAGCCCCAGACCAGGGACTTGCGGGAGCGGAGCAGGGTGAGGCGGGCGCGGAGTTCGACCCCGCGGCGCTGGAGGGCCACGGCGGTCAGTTCCTCGGTGAGGAAGAAGCCGGTGACGAAGAAGCCGAGCACCGGGACGACCGTCTGACCGACCACGGGCAGGAAGCCGAGACCGAAGAGGAGGACGCCCCACAGCAGGGCCCGGACCAGGATCCGCAGGCTGTCACGGGCCGAGATCCACAGCTCGCGCCAGAGCGGGAGGCCGGACCGGGGTGCGGTGCCGTCGGGCGAGACGTCCTCGTCGACCTTCTCCGACAGGCTCTCGTAGAAGGGCTGGCCGATCAGCAGGGTGACGGCCGTGAAGGTGAGGACGGCCAGCAGCAGGCCGAGCGCGAAGAGGACGACCGTGAGGAAGCCGCGGAACAGACCCTGCCAGGGGCTCGACCAGTCGTCCGCGAACGGGGTCGCCCAGGCGACACCGCCCTCGCCCCACACGGCGAGCGCGACCAGCGCCGCCGCGTACAGGACCAGCGTGATCAGGCCGGGCAGCAGGCCGAAGCCGTACTGCTTGCCGTGCCGGCCCACCCACCGCTGGCCCTTGAGGAGATAACCGAAACCCACCCCGAGATCGCGCATGGGGAAACCCTATCGGGGACGCCGTTGGCTTGTTCATGACCTTGTCCGGGCCTGCGGGCGGGCGCTACGCGTCCAGCATGCGGCGCAGCAGGTCCCTGAGGGAGCTTCGCTCCTCGTCGGTGAGGCCGGCCAGGGGCTCGCGGGCGAAGCGCAGGCCCTCGCGCAGGTCGCGGGCGACCCGGAGGCCCTCGTCGGTGGGGGCGGCCAGCTTCACCCGGCGGTCGGCGGGGTCGGGGCGGCGCGCCACCAGGCCGCGCACCTCCAGGCGGTCCACGATCCCGGTCACGTTCGACGGCTCGCATTTCAGCTTCTGGGCCAGCTTGCGCATCGGCAGCGGCTCCAGCGACAGCAGGCTGAGCAGGCGCGCCTGCGGACCGGTCAGTGCGTGCTCGCCCGCCGCCAGCTCGTAGTCCGCGTAGAAGCGGGCCACGACATCCCCGATCAACTCGACGACCTCCATGGTCACGGCGTCGGGGCGGCGGGTCTTCTCTGGGGTGGACATGGAGTCCAGGATACCCGGTTACTTGACATCATGAAATATTCAGGCGCATGGTTGTTTCAGATACTGAAGTAAATCTGAAAGGCACTGTCATGATCAACCGCGAATGGCACCTGCTCAGCCGCCCGGTCGGCTGGCCGAAGCCCGAGGACTTCGCCCTGGTCGAGACGGAGGTCCCGACGCCGGGTGAGGGCCAGGTTCTGGTACGGAACAAGTACCTCTCCGTGGACCCGTACATGCGCGGCCGGATGAGTGCCGCGAAGTCGTACGCCGCCCCCTTCGAGCTGGGCAAGGTCATGCAGGGCGGCGCGGTCGGCGAGGTCGTCGCCTCCAACGCCGAGGGCATCGCGGTCGGCGACCACCTCCTGCACTTCTTCGGCTGGCGGGAGTACGCGGCCTTCGATGCGCAGCACGCCGTCAAGGTCGACCCCGCGGCCGCACCGCTGTCGACGTACCTCGGCGTGCTCGGCATGACCGGCCTGACCGCCTACGCCGGCCTGCTGCGCACCGCCTCCTTCAAGGAGGGCGATGTCGTGTTCGTGTCCGGCGCCGCGGGTGCCGTGGGCAGCCAGGTCGGGCAGATCGCCAAGCTCAAGGGCGCCTCGCGGGTCATCGGCTCGGCCGGCTCCGACGAGAAGGTCAAGCTGCTGGTGGAGGAGTACGGCTTCGACGCCGCCTTCAACTACAAGAACGGCCCGGTGGCCGAGCAGCTGCGCGAAGCCGCTCCCGACGGCATCGACGTCTACTTCGACAACGTCGGCGGCGACCACTTGGAGGCGGCCATCGGCTCGCTCAACCAGGGCGGCCGGATCGCGGTCTGCGGCATGATCTCCGTCTACAACAACACCGAGCCCGCCCCCGGCCCGAGGAACCTCACCCGGCTGATCCAGACCCGCGGCCGCATCGAGGGCTTCCTGGTCGGCGACCACTACGACCTGCAGCCGCAGTTCGTGGCCGAGGTCGGCCCCTGGGTGGCCTCCGGGCAGCTGAAGTACCGCGAGACCGTCGTCGAGGGCATCGAGAACAACCTGGAGGCGTTCCTCGGGGTCCTGCGCGGCGACAACACCGGCAAGATGATCGTCAAGCTCTGACAAGCCCTGACCCCTGGCCTGAGCTTTCCGGCATGCGGTAACTTCTTTCCGAAATCTGCCGTCGATCGTGGGCGCGAGTCACGGCGGACCGAGGAGGAAGACAACCGCATGCCCATCCAGCAGTCCGACGTCCTGTACACCGCCGTCGCCACCGCGGAAAACGGCCGCGACGGCCGGGTCGCCACCGACGACGGCAAGCTCGACGTCGTCGTGAACCCGCCCAAGGAGATGGGCGGCAACGGCGCCGGCACCAACCCCGAGCAGCTGTTCGCCGCCGGGTACAGCGCCTGCTTCCAGGGCGCGCTCGGCGTGGTCGCCCGGCAGGAGGGCGCCGACGTCTCCGGCTCGACCGTCACCGCGAAGGTGGGGATCGGGCGGAACGAGGAGGGGTTCGGGATCATCGTGGAGATCTCCGCGAACATCCCGAACGTCGAGGAGAGTACCGCGCGGGAGCTGATCGAGAAGGCGCACCAGATGTGCCCCTACTCGAAGGCGACGCGTGGCAACATCACCGTGACGCTGGTCTGAGAACCGTCGTTGCGTACAACGGCAGCCGCATCCTTGGACGTGGGGTGCGGCTGCGCTGCGCCGGCTTTGGCGCGGGTGGCGTCTGCCGGGTGCGGTGAGAGTTCGGGTGCGGGTGCGTCGTGGCTGGTCGCGCAGTTCCCCGCGCCCCTTAGGTAGTTGGCGCTGCCCGGTGTGTCGTCGCCACGAACCTTTCGTTTTCTGGGGCCGCCCCTCCCGGGAAAGCGAACCGTCGGCGCGTGTAGCCGTAGGCCAGGCCGCTGCGGGGGTCCGCGAAGGCCTGGGAACCTGCTGCTCCGCTGTGGCCGATCGCGCCGGCGCCCAGGAACGGGTACCAGGTGTCGGCCGTGGCCTGGAAGCCGAGGCCGTACGACTTGTGGGTGCGGGCCACCAGGTCGTACCCGACGGAGTGCAGCTGGCCGAACTCCGCGACCGTGTCCTCCTTCAGCAGCGGCGCCTTGCCGTCGATCTCGCTGATCATCGCCGCGTACATCCCGGCCAGGCCGCGCGCCGAGGCGACACCGCCGACCGAAGCCGGGCCCTTGGCGCGGACGCCGCGCTCGTTCGGCAGGGCGACCAGGTCGGTCGGCTCGGGCGCGTGCCGGTTGAAGGCGATCGCGGAGAGGCTGTGCGGTCCGGACGGCAGCGCGTCGAGCACCGCCTGCTGCTCGGGGGTCGGCAGCATCGGCTGGACCGTACGGAAGCGGGGCTCGCGGGAGACCGGCAGGCCCAGGTGGAAGTCCAGGGCGTAGGGGGCGCGCACCCGCTCCTCGTACAGCTCCTGGATCGTGCGGCCCGTCGCCCGCCGGACCACCTCGCCGGTCAGCGCGCCGATCACCAGCGCGTGGTAGCCGAAGGCCGTGCCCGGCCGCCAGAACGGGCGCTGGTCGGCGAGGCGTTCGGCCAGCGCACGGTCGTCGGCCAGCTCGGCCGCGCTGAAGCCGGTGTCGGTGCCGACCAGGCCGGCGCGGTGCGCGAGGACGTCGCGCAGGGTCAGCGCGCCCTTGCCCTCGGCGCCGAACTCCGGCCAGTAGTAGGTGACTTTGCGGTCCAGCTCCAGCGTGCCGTCCTGCACGAGCAGGGCGGCGACGAGATGGGCGGCGCCCTTGGTGGACGAGAACACGCCGTACAGCGAGTCCCCGTCGGCGCCCTCGCCCGCCCACAGGTCGACGACCCGCCGGCCGTGGACGTAGGCGCACAACTGGCCCTCGTAGTCGTCCCGCTCCGCGGCGACGAAGGCGGCGAACTCCTCGCGCACCGCTTCGAATCCTTCGGCGACCGTGCCGTGCACGGTGATCTCCTGCGTCATCCGCTCTCCTCCACTGAGCTGCTGCTCGCTGCTCGCTGCCCCCCCTGTGCACAACGCCCGTTCCGCCGTCGCGCGTTCCCTGGATCGTGTACGGCGAGATGTACCTGTCCGACTCAACCGCCCGGAAGGCGGGTTGGTGTCGTCGATACCCCGGATGGCCGATGGCACGGGGTGGTACGTGACAGGGGGGATCCCGGTGAGGGATCGAAGGAGGGGTCGGCGGTGCGGCGCGCCGGGAAGCGGCCGCCTACGTGCACCACCACAGGAAGCGGTTGCACGTCTTCGTCGGCGACGGCAGCGGAGTCGGGTCCGAGGTCGTCGGGTCGGCCGTGGGAGTGGACGTCGGCCGGGAGGTGGCCGGGGCGGTCGGCGCCGCGCTCGGCCCGCCCGCGCCCGACGTGGCCGACTGCTCCGCCTGATCCGTGGCGGACGGGGACTTGGAGGCCTTGTCCTTCGGTGACTTGGAGGCGGAGGCCGAGGCCGAGGCGTCCGCGGAGGCGGAGGCGCCCGCCTTCCCCGCGGCGCCCGAGACGTCGTCGAGGGGGTTCGCCGTCCGGTCCGGGGACGCGGAGGAGGTACCGCCGTCCGCCGACGTGTCCGCGGACGTCGCCGGCTCGTCGCTGGAGAAGGGGGAGAAGGGGGCGTCGGTGCCGAGTTCGGCGACGCTGAGGCCGCCGGCCGCCAGCACGAGGCCGGCGGCGATCAGCACGGTACGGCGACGACGGCGCCGGTGCGCGGCGGCCTTGCGATCGCGACGGCTGGCGTCGGCGGCGCCTGGGCCGCTGTCCGCCTCGCCGCCGCCCGTGGCTCCACCGCGGCCCCGGCCGCGCGACTGCCGCCGGGCGGCACGGCCCCCGGGCTCGCCGGGGGCGTCATCGGCGTCGCCCTGTGCCTCGTCATGAGCGTCGTCGGGGAAGTCCTGTTCGGCGTAGTCGTGCGAGCCGGTGCGGCTGTCCGCTCCGTCGTACGCGTACCCGTCCGGGCCCGCGGACGCGTACGCGTCCGCGGCCTCCGCGGCGCCGAACTGCGTGGGCACGCGCGGGGCCTCGTGGGGGTAGTAGGCGGCCTGTCCGGCGTAGTGCTGGGCCGCTGCACTCGTGAAGGTTTCCTGACCGTACGGACTCGCCGTCGCACCCCCGTGTCCGTGCGCGACGGGCGCGTCCGCGCGCGCGGCGAGAGAGGGCGCCGGCGCCCCGCACCCGGGGCAGGCCAGGGCGCCGTTGAGGTGCCGTTGGCACGGGTGGCAGAAGTCCATGACGCCGGAAGACTAGATTCCCCGCCGGTCACGTTCCTAGGCGCGACTGTGAAGGTTTCGTGCGGGACCGAAAAGGTTCTCGAAAGTCTTGTCGAAACCGTTACCCGTTCGACCCATTGACACCCCTACCGCGCCATCCTTACTGTCACGCCAGCATTTCGAACGTGTGACGAAATCTCGAACAGCTGAGGGGCAACTGCCGTGCGTATCACCGGAATCAGCACACACGTGGTCGGGACGCCCTGGCGCAACCTGACCTACGTCCAGGTGCACACCGACGAAGGGATCACGGGAGTCGGCGAGACCCGGATGCTCGGTCACACCGACGCGCTGATCGGCTATCTACGGGAGGCCGAGGCCAACCACATTCTCGGATCGGACCCGTTCGCTGTCGAGGACCTCGTCCGCCGCATGAAGTACGGCGACTACGGCCGGGCGGGCGAGATCGTCATGTCCGGCATCGCGGTCGTCGAGATGGCCTGCTGGGACATCAAGGGCAAGGCCCTCGGCGTACCGGTGTGGCAGCTGCTGGGCGGCAAGGTCACCGACAAGGTCAAGGCGTACGCCAACGGGTGGTACACGACCGAGCGAACGCCCGAGGCGTACCACAAGGCCGCCCAGGGGGTGATGGAGCGCGGGTACAAGGCGCTCAAGATCGACCCGTTCGGCACCGGGCACTTCGAGCTGGACCACGAGCAGACCCTGTACGCCGTGTCGCTCATCGAGGCCGTGCGCGACGCCATCGGTCCGGACGCCGAGCTGATGCTGGAGATGCACGGCCGCTTCTCCCCCGCCACCGCCGTCCGGCTCGCCCACGAGCTGGCGCCGTTCAAGCCGGCCTGGCTGGAGGAGCCGGTGCCGCCGGAGAACCTGAAGGCGCTGGAGAAGGTCGCCGCCAAGGTGGACATCCCGGTCGCCACCGGTGAACGCATCCACGACCGGATCGAGTTCCGCGAGCTGTTCGAGAGCCAGGCCGCGGACATCCTCCAGCCCGACGTCGGCCACATCGGCGGCATCTGGGAGACCCGGAAGCTGGCCGCCACCGCCGAGACCCACTACATGCTGGTCGCCCCGCACAACGTGGGCGGGTCCGTGCTGACCGCCGCCTCGCTCCAAGTCGGCTTCACCTCCCCGAACTTCAAGATCCTGGAGCACTTCAACGACTTCGCGGACGCGGAGATCAAGAAGGTGGTCAAGGGGGCGCCGGAGGTCGTGGACGGCTACTTCCACCTCTCCGACAAGCCCGGTCTCGGCGTCGAGCTGGACACCGCCGCGGCCGCCGAGTTCCCGCAGCAGCAGGCCCGGTTCGACCTGTGGGCCGAGGGCTGGGAGCAGCGCAGGCCGAAGGACTCGAAGTGAGTTCCCAGGTCCTGATCGAGGCGCCGGGCGCACACCGGGTCGAGGAGCACATGCCCCGCGATCCCGGTCCCGGCGAGGCGCTGGTCGCCGTGCACGCGGTGGGCATCTGCGGCAGCGACCGCGAGGTGTACCAGGGCAACCGGCCCGAGGGGTACGTGCGTTACCCGCTCACGCCCGGCCACGAGTGGTCGGGGACCGTGCGCGCGGTGGGTGCGGGCGTGCCGGCGAGCCTGGTCGGCCGCAAGGTCGTCGGCGAGGGCTTCCGCAACTGCCAGGTGTGCGACCGCTGCCACGCGGGCGAGACCACGCTGTGCACGGCCGGGTACGAGGAGACCGGATTCACCCAGCCGGGTGCCATGGCCGCCACGCTCACCCTGCCCGCCCGGCTGCTGCACCCGCTGCCGGACGACGCCGACCTCACCGCCGCCGCCCTGCTGGAGCCCGCCGCGTGCGTCGCGGCCGCCGCACTGAAGGCGAAGGCCCAGCCGGGCGAGCGGGTCGCGGTGGTCGGCACGGGGACGCTCGGGATGTTCGCCGTGCAGTTCCTGAAGGCCATCTCGCCGGTGGAGCTGCTCGTCGTGGGCACCCGGAACGACCGGGAGGCACTCTCCCGGCAGTTCGGGGCGACCGACTTCCGGCTCAGGGACCGGCCACTGCCCGACGACTTCGACGTCGTGATCGAGACCGCCGGGTCCGCGTCCGCCGCGCGCACCGCCGCCTCCCTGCTCAGGCGCGGCGGACGCCTGGTCCTGACGGGCATCCCGGCGCCGGGCGCCGACGGGCTCGACCCGACCGATCTCGTCGTACGCCAGCTGGAGGTGCACACCGTCTTCGGGGCGCCGCCGGACGCCTGGGCGCACACCGTGCGGGTGTTCGGCGCCGGGCTGCTGGACCCGCTGCCGCTGGTCACGCACGAGCTGCCGCTGACCGAGTTCCCGCGCGCCATCGAGTTGGTGGGAGCCGGCGATCCGAAGGTGGGCAAGGTGCTGCTCCGTCCCTGACCGTACGCCGGTCGGGGCGCGACCTGACGGCGCCCCGACCGGCGTACCACCAAGGCCTTTTTCTACCCAGAGCCGCGAACCTTGTCCGAAATACCGAACACGAAGGACAGCTTGTGACCGACGCTTCCGCCCCGGCAGCCCGCAGGCCCGGCGAGCAGGTGCTCGCCGCACTCGGCCTGGGCGCGCCCGCCCTCGACCCCGCCGACACCTCGGCCCACAGCTTCCCGGGCGGCGGTCGCTGGCGCACCGAGATCCCCTCGTGCGAGGGTCCCGAGGCGCTGGCGGTCGTACTGAAGGAGGCCTCCCGCCTCGACGTGCCGATCCACCGGATCAGCCAGGGCAGCGGCGTGTGGATGCTGACCGACGCCGAGATCACCGAGATGGTCGACGCGACCGGCGAACGCGACATCGAACTCTGCCTGTTCACCGGCCCGCGCGGCACCTGGGACATCGGCGGCTCGGTGCGCTCCGACTCGCGGGGGGCCGGACTGCGCGCCCGCGGCCACGACGCCGTCGCCGGCTGTGTCGAGGACGCCGTCCGCGCCACCGAACTGGGCGTCAAGTGCCTCCTCGTCGCCGACGAGGGCGTGCTGTGGACCCTGCACCGGGCCCGCGAGGCGGGCATCATCCCGGCCGACACCACCCTGAAGGTCTCGGCACTGATCGGACCGGTCAACCCCGCCTCGTATGCGGTGTACGAGGGGCTGGGGGCCGACTCCGTCAACGTGCCCAGCGATCTGACGCTGGATCACCTCACCGAGATCCGCCGGGTGTCCGGCGCCCCCATGGACATGTACATCGAAGCTCCCGACGACCTCGGCGGCTATGTGCGGATGTACGAGGTCGCCGAGCTGATCCGGCGCGGCGCACCGCTCTACCTGAAGTTCGGCCTGTCCAAGGCTCCCGGCATCTACCCGTGGGGCACCCATCTGCGGGACGTGACCCTGGACACCGCCCGGGAGCGGGTGCGGCGCGGCCGGCTCGCCCTCGACCTGCTCGCCCGGCACGGCGCGGACGGCGACATGGCGCCGCTCGGCTCCCGCCTGCCCGGCCCGCTCAACCGCTTCCCCAGCAACGCGTGACCCCTCTCAACGACGAGACGAACAAGGACTGATCACATGCGCAACCGCAGAGCCGCTCTCACCGCGATAGCCGGAGCCGCCTCCCTCGCCCTCACCCTGTCCGCCTGCGGCCAGAGCGGCGAGGGCGGCAGCAAGGAGGAGAAGGGCAGCGCCAAGGGCGGCACCATCGGCATCGCCATGCCGACCAAGTCCTCCGAGCGCTGGATCAACGACGGCAACAACGTCGTCAAGAACCTCCAGGCGGCCGGCTACAAGACCAAGCTGGTCTACGGCGAGGACGACCCGGACACCCAGGTCTCCCAGATCGAGAACCTGATCACGCAGGGCGTCAAGGGCCTGATCGTCGCGGCCATCGACAACAAGTCCCTCAACAACGTACTCCAGGAGGCCGCGGACGCCGACATCCCGGTCATCGCCTACGACCGTCTGATCCTCGGCACCAAGAACGTCGACTACTACGCCTCGTTCGACAACACCAAGGTCGGCGTACTGCAGGGCACGTACATCGTGCACAAGCTCGGCCTGGACAGCGGCAAGAAGGGCCCGTTCAACATCGAGCTGTTCGCCGGCTCGAACGACGACAACAACACCAAGTACTTCTTCGGTGGCGCGATGAGCGTGCTCCAGCCGTACATCGACAAGAAGCAGCTGGTGGTCAAGTCCGGCCAGACCGCGCTCAACAAGGTCACCACCCTGCGCTGGGACGGCGCGACCGCGCAGAAGCGCATGGAGGACATCCTCACCTCCTCCTACAAGTCCGGCAAGGTCGACGCGGTGCTCTCGCCGTACGACGGCATCTCCATCGGCATCCTCGCCGCGCTCAAGTCGGACGGCTACGGCTCAAAGAGCCAGCCGCTGCCCGTCATCACCGGCCAGGACGCCGAGCTGGCCTCGGTGAAGTCGATCATCGCCGGCGAGCAGACCCAGACGGTCTACAAGGACACCCGTCAGCTCGCCAAGGTCGCCGCGACCATGGTCGACGACGCACTCAAGGGCAAGAAGCCGCAGGTCAACGACACCAAGACGTACAACAACGGCACCAAGGTCGTCCCGGCCTACCTGCTCCAGCCGGTGAGCGTCGACAAGTCCAACTACGAGGACGTGCTGGTCAAGGGCGGCTACTACACGGACGCCGAACTCAAGTAATCCAGACGAACCCGGCCGAACCTCACTGATTGGAAGGCACGACCATGGCGGGACCCGTCCTGGAAATGCGCTCGATCGTCAAGACCTTTCCCGGTGTCAAGGCGCTGTCGGACGTCACCCTGACCGTCCGGCAGGGCGAGGTCCACGCCATCTGCGGCGAGAACGGCGCCGGCAAGTCCACCTTGATGAAGGTGCTCTCCGGCGTCCATCCGCACGGCACGTACGAGGGCGACATCCTCTTCGAGGGAGAAGTCTGCCGCTTCAGGGACATCAGGGCGAGCGAGCAGCACGGCATCGTCATCATCCACCAGGAACTGGCGCTGTCGCCGTACCTCTCCCTGGCGGAGAACATCTTCCTCGGCAACGAGCACGCCAAGGGCGGGTTCGTCGACTGGAGGGAGACCCTGCGGCACGCCACCGAGCTGCTGCGCCGGGTCGGTCTCGACGACCACCCGGAGACCCGCGTCGCCGACATCGGCGTGGGCAAACAGCAGCTGGTGGAGATCGCGAAGGCGCTGTCGAAGAAGGTGAAGCTGCTCATCCTGGATGAGCCGACGGCGGCGCTGAACGACGAGGACAGCGACAAACTCCTGGGTCTCATCCTGGAGTTGAAGAAGCAGGGCATCACCTCGATCATCATCTCCCACAAGCTCAACGAGATCCGCAAGGTCGCCGACTCGGTGACGATCATCCGCGACGGCCATTCCATCGAGACGCTGGATGTGAAGTCTCCGGAGACGACCGAGGACCGGATCATCAGCGGCATGGTGGGCCGCGACCTGGACCACCGCTTCCCCGAGCGCACGTCGTACGACGGCGAGCCGGACGCGGCCCCGGCCCTGGAGATCCGCAACTGGACCGTGCACCACCCGATCGACCAGGAGCGCACGGTGGTCGACGACGTGTCGATCAGTGTGCGCCGAGGGGAGATCGTCGGCATCGCCGGCCTGATGGGCGCGGGCCGCACCGAGCTGGCGATGAGCGTGTTCGGGCGGACGTACGGCCGGTACGCGGGCGGCTCGGTCCTCAAGGACGGCACGGAGATCCGTACGAGGTCCGTCGCGGAGGCGGTCGGCCACGGCATCGCGTACGTCACCGAGGACCGCAAGCACTACGGCCTCAACCTCATCGACACGATCAACCGCAACGTCTCGCTGACCGCGCTGAAGAAGGTCGCCAAGCGGGGCATCGTCGACGAGCACGAGGAGCGGCGGGTCTCCGAGGGCTTCCGCAGGTCCATGAACATCAAGGCGCCGACCGTGTTCGAACCGGTGGGCAAGCTGTCGGGCGGCAACCAGCAGAAGGTCGTCCTCAGCAAGTGGATCTTCGCGGGTCCGGACGTGCTGATCCTGGACGAGCCCACGCGCGGCATCGACGTGGGCGCCAAGTACGAGATCTACACGGTCATCGACCAGCTGGCCGCCCAGGGCAAGGCGGTCGTCTTCATCTCCTCCGAGCTGCCCGAGCTGCTCGGCATGTGCGACCGCATCTACACGATGGCCGCCGGACGGCTGACCGGTGAGGTGCCGCGGGCCGAGGCCACGCAGGAAGTGCTGATGCGTCATATGACGAAGGACAAAGAGGTAACGCGATGAGCACCGATGTCACCGACAAGATCCCGGCCTCGGCGCCGCCGGGCAGGAGCGGATCGGCCTCCGGCGCCGGTCTGCTCCAGCTGATGCTGGACGGGCTGCGCCGCAACATGCGCCAGTACGGCATGCTGATCGCGCTCGGCCTGATCGTCGTCCTCTTCACCGTCTGGACCGACGGGGACCTGCTGCTGCCGCGCAACGTCTCCAACCTGGTGCTGCAGAACAGCTACATCCTGATCCTCGCGATCGGCATGATGCTGGTCATCATCGCGGGCCACATCGATCTGTCGGTCGGCTCGCTGACGGCGTTCGTGGGCGCGTTCGCGGCCGTGCTGACCGTGCAGCACGGCGTGTCGTGGCCGATCGCCCTGGTGCTGTGCCTGCTGATCGGCGCGGCCGCGGGCTCCGTCCAGGGCTTCCTGATCGCCTATCTCGGCATACCGTCGTTCATCGTCACCCTCGCGGGCATGCTGCTCTTCCGCGGCCTGACGGAGATCCTGCTCAAGGGGCAGACCCTCGGCCCGTTCCCGGACGGCCTGCAGAAGATGGGCAACGGCTTCCTGCCCGAGGTCGGCCCGAACACCAACTACCACAACCTGACCCTGCTGCTCGGGCTCGCCCTGATCGTGGCCGTGGTCTGGCAGGAGGTCCGCGACCGCAGCCGCCAGCAGGAGTTCGCGCTGGACGTGCTGCCCACCCGGCTCTTCCTGCTGAAGCTGGTCGCCCTGGTCGCCGCGATCCTCAGCCTCACGATGCTGCTCGCCAGCTACAAGGGCGCCCCGATCGTGCTGATCATCCTCGGCGCGCTGGTCGTCGGCTACGGCTACGTCATGCGCAACGCGGTGTTCGGCCGCCACATCTACGCGATCGGCGGCAACCTGCCGGCGGCCAAGCTGTCCGGCGTGAAGGACAAGAAGGTCACCTTCTACGTCTTCCTGAACATGGGCGTGCTCGCGGCCCTGGCGGGTCTGGTGGTCGCCGCCCGTCTGAACGCGGCCTCTCCGAAGGCGGGCGTCAACTTCGAACTCGAGGCGATCGCCTCGTCGTTCATCGGTGGCGCGTCCATGAGCGGCGGTGTCGGCACCGTCCTCGGCGCGATCATCGGCGGTCTCGTCCTCGGCGTGCTGAACAACGGCATGAACCTCCTCAGCGTCGGCACCGACTGGCAGCAGGTCATCAAGGGCCTCGCCCTGCTGGTGGCGGTCGGATTCGACGTGTGGAACAAGCGCAAGTCCGGTTCGTAAGTCAGATCGGGCCCCACCGGAAAGCCGGTGGGGCCCCTCCTTTTACGGGAGCCGCACATGGAACTGAACAGACGCACGGTCATCGCAGGCGCCGCGGCAGCGGGCCTCGCCGCCACCACCCTCGGCACAGGCACCGCCGAGGCCGCCTCGGGAGGCAGGAAGCCGGTGAGGGAACCCTTCGGAAAGCTCGCCGACGGCACGAAGATCTACCGCTGGTCGCTGGAGAACGGCGGCACGCGGCTGAAGGTCCTGAACTGGGGCGGCGTCGTCCAGAGCCTGGAGATCCCCGACCGGCACGGCCACTACGCCAACGTCTCGTTGGGCTTCGACAACATCGACGACTACGTGGCGAAGACGCCGTACTTCGGCGCCCTGATCGGCCGCTACGGCAACCGCATCGCCAAGGGCCGGTTCACCCTCGACGGCAAGAGCTACCAGCTGTCCGTCAACGACGGAGTGAACAGCCTGCACGGCGGCAAGCAGGGCTTCGACAAGCACGTGTGGGACGTGGAGCCGTTCACCAAGGGCACCGACGTCGGCCTGCACCTGCACTACACCAGCGTCGACGGCGAGATGGGCTACCCGGGCACGCTCAAGGCGACGGTGACGTACACCCTCACCAGGCACGGCGAGTGGCGCATCGACTACGAGGCCACCACCGACCAGGCGACCGTCGTCAACCTCACCAGCCACGTCTACTGGAACCTGGCCGGCGAGGGCAGCGGCACCATCGAGGACCACGAACTCCGCATCGCCGCCTCCCGCTACACCCCCACCGACTCGGGTCTGATCCCCACCGGTGAACTGGCCGTGGTCGCGGGCACCCCCTTCGACTTCCGGCACGCCAAGCCGATCGGCCGCGACATCCGCGCCGGCCACGAGCAGCAGGTGCAGGCCAAGGGCTACGACCACAACTGGGCCCTGGACAAGGGCATCACCGCCAAGCCCGAGCCCGTCGCCACGCTGCGCGACCCGCGCTCCGGCCGTACCCTGAAGATCGCCACCGACCAGCCGGGCCTGCAGTTCTACTCCGGCAACTTCCTCGACGGCACCCTGACCGGCACCGGCGGCCGGACCTACCGCCAGGGCGACGCCCTGTGCCTGGAGACCCAGCACTTCCCGGACTCGCCGAACCACGCGAACTTCCCGTCGACCGTGCTGCGGCCGGGCCAGACCTACCGGACGACGACGGTCCACACGTTCTCGGCGTGAAGCGGCTCACACAGCAGGTGAGTTGAACGCCACTGCTGTGTCCTCCGTATCCATGGGTGGCCCGGGCTCCCCCGCCCGGGCCACCCTTCGACGGAGGTTCCCTTGCCTGACAACGTCACCTCGTTGTTCCGCAACACCGCAGCGCACAGCCCTTCGATGGCGGCGCTGACGCGGGAGAGCGACGGGTCGGGCCCGGTGGACTTCTGTATCCCGTGCAATCCGTACTTCCCCACTCCCGCCATGTTCGAGGACATGGCGGTCCGGCTGCGCGAGATCGTCACGTACTACCCGAGCAGCGCCGACACCATCACGGCCGAGTTGTGCAGCCTGCTCCAGCTGCCGCCGCAGTGCGTGGCGATGGGCAACGGCTCGACGGAGCTGATCACCTGGATCGACCATCTCCTGGTCCGCGAGTCCCTGGCCATCCCCGTTCCGACCTTCGGCCGCTGGACCGACCAGCCGATGGAGACCGGCAAGCGGGTCGACATGTTCCCGCTCCAGGAGGCGAACGGCTTCGCGCTGGACCTCGCCCAGTACGCCGAGTTCATCCGCGCCCGCGGCACCCGCGTGGCGGTCATCTGCAACCCGAACAACCCCGACGGCGGTTATCTGCGCAAGCAGTCGGTGGTGCAGTTCATGGACGCCATGGCGGACCTGGACCTGGTGGTCGTGGACGAGTCGTTCCTGGAGTTCGCCGACGCGGAGGCCGACCCGAGCGTCGTCCAGGAGGCCATGCTCCGGCCCAACGTGGTCGTGCTCCGCAGCCTCGGCAAGAACTTCGGCCTGCACGGCATCCGCTTCGGCTACCTGGTGGCGAACCCGGCCCTGGCCGGCCGCGTCCGTTCGATGCTCCCGAAGTGGAACCTCAACTCCTTCGCCGAGCACGTGGTGTTCATGCTGAAGGAGCACGGTGCCGAGTACGCGCAGAGCCTGATGCAGGTGCGCCGGGATCGACTGGAGATGGCCAGCCAGCTCTCCGCCCTGCCCGGCCTCACGGTCTATCCCTCCCAGGGCAACTTCCTTTTCGTGCGCCTCCCCGTGGGAGCCGAGGGCACGGTGGTCCGGGACCGGATGCTCACCGAGCACCGGATCCTGGTCCGCGAGTGCGGCAACAAGATCGGCTCCTCCAGCCGCTTCCTGAGACTCGTGGTGCGCCCCCAGGTCGACGTGCGTCGCCTGGTGTCCGGCCTGGAGCAGGTGCTCTACGGGTCCAGGAGGGGAGCCGCCGTACCCGAGCTGGGCACAGGGACCAGCTACAGCTCGGGTACGGCGGCCGTGGACCGGCTGGTCAGCACGACCAACGGCGCCGGAATGCCGGGGCTTGCCGCGCAGGCCGTCGGCACCGGCGCCGCCCCGGCCGTCGGCACCGGCATGCCGCTCCCCGCCGCCACAACGCCGACCGGCGGCGGGATGCCGATGCCGGCGGCAGCTCAAGCGATGCCGGTACAGCAGCCGGCGCCGGCCCAGCCGGTACCGGTACAGCAGCCGGTGGCGCCGGCACCGGTGCCGATGCCGGCGCCTGTCCCGACTCCGGTGCCCGTACCGGCGCCGTACCCGACACCGGTACCCGCACCCGCGCCTGTCCCCGCTGCTCCTGTCCCCGCGGCTCCTCCTGTCCCGGTCGCGGCCCCGGCCGCCGCGCTCGGTCCCACCCCGCCGGGTGTTCCGGCCCGTGGGGGCCTCACGGCGGCCCAGGTACGCGGCATGACGGCCCCGGGCACCCCGGCGGCCGGTCTGACCCCGGCCCCTGCGACCGGCTGGCCCAACGCACAGAGCTGGCCGAACGCGGCGGGCATGGGGCAGGCGGGCTAGCAGGCCTCAGCGCAGAGGCAGGGCCTTGGCGCCCGAGAGGAGCGGGATGGGCTCGTAGGCGGCGATTCCGGGGCCGCAGTCGGGCGTGGTGTCAGCGGTGCCCGACACCTCGGACCCGGCCGCGTACGGCCCGTCGCCCGCCACCGTGGTGAAGTGGTCGGTGTGCGCGGCCGAGTAGTACAGGCACTGGTGCAGGTTCACGTACGCGCCCGCGGTCAGGTCGAGTGCCCTGGCGTAGGACAGGGCGGGGACGAGGAAGTAGTTTCCGTCGCCGCCACCACAGCCGGGTGTGCGTCCGCCGTGCCGGAGACGTTGGTCCCGGCGGCGAAACGGCCGTCGCTGCTCGGCACCACGGTGTTGAAGTAGTTGTCGGCCGAGGACGAGTAGTACGTGCACTGGTGCGGGTTCAGGCACCGGCCGCTGCGCAGGTCCAGCGTCTTGACGCCCGACAGGAGCGGGACGAGGCCGAAGTTCCCGTCGCCGCCACCACAGCCGGGTGTGCGGTCCACCGTGCCGGAGACGTTCGTGCCGGCGAGGAAGCGGCCGTCCCTGCTCGGCACGAACGTGGTGAAGTGGTCGGAGGCGGAGGCGGAGGCGGAGTAGTACAGGCACTGGTGCAGGTTCAGGTACGGGGCAGGAGCTTCGGCGGCGGCCGCGTCGGCCAGGCCCGGGCCGAGCGACAGTGCGACGACACCGAGCGCTGCGGTGAGCCGCTTGTGGACCGGGTGCGCGCCCGGCGCTAGTACGCCACCGGCCAACCCGTGCTCCAGTTCAGCAGGTTGATGCCGAGCTTCGGGGTGCCGTTGTCGTTGCCGTCGTAGTAGTGGTAGACGATCAGGTCGCCGTCGGTGTCGTTCATGACGGACTGGCCGCCGGGGCCGATGACGCTGCCGTGCGACTCCAGGACCGGGGTGCCGCCGTTGTCGGTCATCGCGACGCCGTTCTTGTCGTAGTAGGGGCCGGTGACGGAGGTGGCGCGGCCGACCTTCACCTTGTACGTCGAGCTGGTGCCCTGACAGCAGACGTCGTAGGAGGCGAAGAGGTAGTAGTAGCCGCCCCGCTTGACGACGTACGGCGCTTCCACGGCCTTGCTGCCGGTCGGGCGGGAGGCGAGGGAGTACCGGGTGGTGTCGCCGGCGTACTGCTTCCCGGTGGACGGGTCGATGCGGATCATCTTGATGCCTGTCCACCAGCTGCCGAAGGACAGCCACCACCTGCCGTCGTCGTCCACGAAGAGGTTGGGGTCGATGGCGTTGTAGTCGCTGGAGGTGGTGGAGGTGTAGACGGCGCCGTAGTCGGTCCAGGAGCCCGGCAGGCCCGTCGTCGAACCGGCCAGTCCGATCGCCGACTTGTTGGAGCCGAACGTGGAGACCGCGTAGTACATGAGGTACTTGCCGCCGTGGTACGAGATGTCCGGCGCCCAGGCCTCGGTGGCGTACGACGACCACCAGCTCGGCTCGGCGGAGAAGGCGTCGGAGCCGGCGGTGAAGGAGATGCGGTCGGTGGAGGTCCTGTAGGCCAGTCCGCCACCGGTGGAGTAGAGCAGGTAGCGGCCGGCGGAGGTACGGATCATGGTGGGGTCATGGACTACGACGTCGCCGGTGACCGCGCCGGGGTTGGGATACGCCGACGCGCTGCTCGGGACGAGGGCGAGCAGGATCGCGGCGGGGACGGCGAGGAGTGCGGTGCGCTTCATTCCAGTCTCCTCTCTATTCGATATATCGAACTCCGATCGGCAATTCGGACGGACCGTAGAATCGAATGGTTTGCGAGTCAACAGTTCTCGCATCAACCCTCCTGTCTCATCAGGCATCTTGACGACCCGTCGCTTTACCCGACTGACAGCCTGCGGACAGCAAGCGTTTCTACGGTGCCGTGTCCATGACAGAACACTCAGATGCCCGCCCGGTCGGGCGCCGCACCGTACTGATCGCCACCGGCACCACGGCCGCCGCTCTGACCGTGGGTGCCGCGACGGCCCAGCAGGCCCCCGCGGCCACCCGCACCCCCGACACCGCGCCGGCCGCCGCGGCGGCCGCCGCGGCGGCCGTCTGCACCCTCACGAAGGAGATGACCGAAGGCCCCTACTACCTCGGCGGAGCGCTCGTCCGCTGCGACATCACCGAAGGCAAAGCGGGTGTCCCGCTCAAGCTCGCCCTGACCGTCGTCAACACCGCCTGCACCCCGATCGACAACGCCCTGGTGGAGATCTGGCACGCCGACGCGCTCGGCGAGTACTCCGGCTACGTCGGCAACAACGGCCACCACGAGTCGGACGACGGCACCTTCCTGCGCGGTGGCGTCCTCACCAACTCCAGTGGCGTCGCCGACATCACCACGATCTACCCGGGTTGGTACCGGGGCCGCTGCATCCACATCCATGTGAAGGTCCACACCGGCGTCACACTCACCTCCGACGGCTCCTTCACCGGCGGCTCCACCCTCCACACCGGCCAGCTCTTCTTCAGCGAGACGATCACGACGGCGGTGGCGAAGGTCTCCCCGTACTCGACCAGCACCGTCACCCGCACCACCCTCTCCCAGGACTCCGTCTACGACGGCGGCGGCGCCTCCTCCGGCCTGCTGACCCTCACCGCCCTGGGCAGCTCGGCCTCGTCCGGCTACACCGGCACCCTCACGCTGGGCGTGTCCGGCTGACCGGAGGCCCCTGAAACGACAGCCCCTTGGAGCCGGGCCCAGCCGGGCTGGGCCCGGCTCCAAGGGATCTCGCGGCGCCGCAGCTCGCCGGTTCCCCCGGACCCGATCTTGGATACACACAGATCTCTTGCCACAACTAGTTTGTGATGCAAAGCTGACTGCATGACAGATGCTTCGGTGCCGTCGTCGGGCACTCCTCACGAAGTCCTGGCCGGCCTGGGCGAGTTGACCCGCAAGGTCCGCACCGCCCAGCGCGGCGCATGGTTCCCCCTCCTGCTGCTCGGCGTGCTCACGCTGGGCGGGATCCTGGTCAGTCGCTTCACCTTCAAGGTCGAGACCGCTCCCTGCCCGGCGACCGCCCCCGCGGCAGGCCCCGGCTGCACCGTGGTCACGCAGGTCACGCAGGGCTCGCCGGTCTACTGGCCCCTCGGACTCGCCCTCGCCTACACCGCGACGGCGTACTTCTACATCCGCCGCTCCCGCAACCGCGGAGTCGGCACCCCGGTGCGGCCGTACATCCTCACCGGGATCGCTCTGGTCGGCCTGGTCACCGCCACCGAGATCTGGAGCATCCGTCAGGGGATGCCCCGGCCCGGCGCCCCGATCGACTTGTGGGGCCTGCACCTCGACCCCACCTCCGGGGTGACGATGTTCCTCGTGCGACTCACCGGGAACACCACAGCCGTCGGGCTGCCGCTACTGGTGCTGGCCTGGGTGGAACGCAGCCGCACCCTGCTGCTGCTCACCGCGGTGTACCTGGCCGTCGAGCTGGTACCGCTCACCACCGGCTGGTCGGGGATCCCCTTCACCTCGCCCTGGTCCGCCGTGCCCCGCTTCGGCGTCCCCGGCGTGCTGCTCCTGCTCGGCGCGCTCGGTTTCGGCCTGGCCGAGCTGTCCCGCCGGCGCGACGCCTCATGACCGATCAGCCCGATCCGCACCCCGTCACCGCACTGGACGACGTCGTCCACCAGCGCGTCCGCCTCGGCATCCTCACCGTCGCCCACCAGGCGCGCCGGGTCGAGTTCGGCTTCCTGCGCACGGCCCTCGGCCTCACCGCCGGAAATCTCAGCCAGCACCTGGCCGTCCTGGAGAAGGCCGGACTGGTCGACATCGAGAAGGGCTACGAGGGCAAACGTGCCCGCACCTGGCTCTCCCTCACCCCGGCCGGCGACCGCGCCCTGCAGGACGAGGTCGCCCAGCTCAAGCGGCTCATCCACCAGATCGAGCAAGGCAGCTCGGCCCCGGAGTCCTGATCCGGACTCCTGCACACCGTGGTGAGCCGTGAGCGGCTCCCGCCGACGTCCGGCGAACCCGGACAGCACGCCGAACACCGTCCAAGAAACCGGGGAGGACCCGTGACCATCACATCGGTCACCAAGACGGACTTGACGCGCCGTCACATGCTCGCAGTCGCGCTGGCGGCAGGGGTCGGGGCCGCCGTGCCGATCGGCGCAGCGCGCCAGGCGTGGGCGGCTCCGACCGCCTCCGGCTCGTCTCGACTCATGCTGCCCAGGCCCACCGGGCCGCACCCTGTGGGCACGGTGCCGCTCCACCTCGTCGACACCTCACGCCCGGATCCCGTGGCCGGCCCCGGGCATCACCGCGAGTTGATGGCCGGCGTCTGGTACCCCGCACGCGAGGCCGATGACCTGCCGCGCGCCCCCTGGATGACCGAGGGCGCGTTGCGGGCGCTCCTGGCCGACGTCGGATTCCCCCTCGACCCCGCCCTCGGCCCGCTCACCGCCGCGCAGCTGGGCGCGCCCGTGCACCGGGCCGGCCACCGCCTGCCCGTCATCGTGTACTCGCACGGCTCGGGCAGCCACCGCGGCGACCGCACCATCATGGTCCAGGAACTCGCCAGCCACGGCTACGCCGTGGTCACCGTCGACCACACGTACGACGCGTTCAGCGAATTCCCCGACGGCCGGCTCACCGTCCCGGCAGAGGTCCCGCCGTTCCTGAGGCCACGGGACTTCGCCACGGACATCCGGTTCGTGCTCGACGTCGTCGAGGACCTTGCCGCCGGGCGCAACCCCGACGTCGACGGCAAGCCACTGCCCCGGGGCCTGCTCGGCGCTCTCGACCCGCAGCGCATCGGCGCGTTCGGCTGGTCGAAGGGCGGCACCGCCACCGCGCTCACCATGCTCGCCGACCAGCGCGTCCACGCCGGGCTCAGCCTCGACGGCCCGATGCAGCCGACCATCACCGCCGACCTGAACCGGCCGTTCATGATGATGACCGCCTCGTTCACCCGGGCCGCCATGCCGGACGTCGCCGAGTTCTGGACACACCTTCGCGGCTGGCGGCTCGACATCCAGGCAGACGGGGCCATCCACCCCTCATACGGCGACAACGCGACACTGATCCCGCAAGCGGGCAAGATCCTCGGCATGACCGACCAGCAGATCCAGGACATGATCGGCACCCTCGATCCGGCCCGGGCGGTACGGATCCAACAGGCCTACCCGCTCGCGTTCTTCGACCTGCACCTGCGGCACCGCGGGGGGCATCTGCTGGACGGCCCGAGCGCGGCCTTCCCAGAGGTGAAGTTCATCCCGTGAAGCGTCGGACCGCCAGGAGGGTCAAACACTCATAGTGATCGACTTACGCCGAGGCAGCGGCAGGTCGACCTCGGCCCGTACGGTCTTCCCCGGCGGGTCGCGGTCCACCACGTCCCACCGATCCGCCAACGCGTCGACCAGCACGAGCCCGCGCCCCGCCTCGGCGAGCGGCGCGGGCTCGCACACGTCCCGGGGGCCGGGCGGGCGGCGTTCGGCCCGCGTGTCGGTCACCTCGACCCGCACCCGCCCGGGGAGCAGGGAGAGCCGCAGCTCGAAGTCCCGACCGGGTACGCGCCCGTGGATCACGGCGTTGGCGGCCAGCTCGGCGACGATCCCCGCCACGGCGTCGGCGGTGTCGGTGCCGTGCGGGATCCCCCAGGCGTCGAGTTGAGCGAGGGCGAGGTGCCTGGCCAGGCGGGCGCCGCGGGGAGTCGGGCTGAGGCGTTGGGTGAGCATGAGCCCAATGTGGGGCGTGCGAACAGGGCTTCACCAGGTGCGGCGCGCGTACGCTCCGCGAGCGTACGCGGTGACGGACTGGACAGTACTCGTCACTGGCCGTGACCATGGGCGCGGGAGGTGACCGTGGTGGTCGACGGGCGGGTGGGCGAGCCGGAGTCTTCGGACAGCATGCGGACGTTCGGGGCGGTGGTGCAGGCGCTTCGCGAGTATCACCAGTTGAGCAGGGAGGATCTGGGCCGGCATGTGGGCTTCTCGAAGCACACTGTCGCATCGGTGGAGTTGGGAAGGCGGATGCCGGATGCGGACTTCGTGGAGGCCGCCGAGGAGGTGCTGGGGAACACCGGGGCTTTGAGGAGGGCAGCGGGGTTTCTGGAGCGGCAGCCGGGGTTGGCGTCCTGGTTTCGGCGGTGGGCCGAGCAGGAGAAGACGGCGATCAACCTCTTCAACTACGAATGCCGAATGCTTCCCGGACTGTTGCAGACGGAGGCATTCGCAAGGCAGCTGTTCACCGACGAGCTGCCACCACTGAGCGACGAGCAGATCGAGGCCAGCTGGACCGCTCGGGCTGAGCGTCAGCGCCTGCTGTGCGAGCGACCGAACACCGCCTTCAACTTCATCATCGAGGAGCAGGTGTTCCTGCGACGCACCGGCGGGGTGGAGGTGACGCGTGAAGCCATCGACCACGTGCTCGATATGGCTCAACTACGCAACGTAGAGGTCCAGATCATGCCACTCGTCCAGGCGTCGCACGCAGGGCTGCACGGGCCCATTTCGTTACTGGAGAACCCGCAGCACAAGTGGTTCGCGTACAGCGAGGGGCAGGAGAGCGGACAGTTCATCGCCGACCCAAAGGTGATCAGCGTGCTTCAGAGTCGGTATGCCAGGATGCGTTCACAGGCTCTCACCATCCGGGACTCCGTGAGCCTGTTGCAACGGATGCGAGGAGACCTATGAGCACCTCCGAACTGGCATGGTTCAAGAGCAGCTACAGCAGCGGTTCCGGCGATAACTGCATCGAGGTGGCCCACACTCTCACCACCATCCACATCCGCGACTCGAAGGACAAGCAGGGCCCCCAGCTGGCCCTCTCCCCCACCACCTGGGCCGACTTCCTCACGTACGCCGCGAAGCGACGGGCATGACCGGCAACACGGCACTCGCCGACATCCTCGACCGCGGCGCCGCAGCGACCGAGGCGGAGCAACTGCTCGCCGCCCTCGCCGACCACGGCGTCTTCGTGCCCGTGCAGGCGAACGGGTCGGTGATGTTCCTTCGGAACGAGGACGGCAGCCCCGCCCTCCCCGGCTACGTCAGCGAAGCGTGCCGCGTCGAAAAGCTCCCTCAGGCCTTCGGCGCGGTCCACTGCGACGCCCTGCGGCTGATGGACATCGCCCAGCAGACCGGCGTCGGCGTCCTTGCGCTCTTCTCCACCGCCAACTGGGCTCGCGTACCGATGCCGTTGCTGTACCGGACGATGCGTGAGCGCGGTCAGCAGGCCGGCGGGCAGCAGCTGAGGCTCACCTGGTCGACGCATCCCGTCGCCGTGGCGCTGCGAGATGCCCTGGCCCGGCGGATACGGGAGTTCCCGCCCGTCCGTACGGTCTGGGTGTCGCAGGCGCGTCGCGTGGACACCGGCTTCGAGCACCTGATGCTGCACGTGGCCGTCGACGAGCCGCTGCCGTCGGCCTCCGCGCACCGGCTGATGGAGACGCTGCTCGGCGGGGAGGTGGTGCTCGGCGACGGCAGCCCCCAGGTGGCCATGCTCCCGCTGAACACCACCGAGCACGCTGCCACCATCGCCGAGTTGGAGCGCATGGGCCTGGACACCGTACGGTCCGACCCGGCCACAGGGCGGGTCGAGGTGGTGTCCCGCGAGTACGACGCCCCGGACGCGAACTAGGCGCTGCCGGCGTTACGGCACGACGCGGTAGTGGGTCGTCAGGCGCCGCTCGTCGTCCAGGATGTGGAAGGCGATGCCGGGCGGCTGGTCCGCGACCGGCTCCCCGGCTTCCCAGGGCAGGCGCAGGTTCCAGGTGATCGCGGGAGCGACCAGCAGCGGGCGGCCGGCGAAGGTGGAGGCCGCCGCGGTGTGCGCGTGGCCGGTGAGGACGGCTACGACCTGGGGGTGCGCGGCCAGCAGTTCGGCCAGGTCCTCGGGCTGCTGCAGGCGGCTGTCGTCCGGGAGCGGGTGGTGCAGACGGACCGGCGGCTGGTGGAAGGCGATCAGGGCCGGGATGTCGTCGTCCAGGCCGTCGAGCGCCGAGGCCAGCCACTCGACGGTCTCCGGGGCGAGGAGTCCTTCGTCCCGGCCCGGGATGGTGGCGTCGCACATGAGGATCGCCGTACCGGCCACGTGGTGCAGACGGTTGACGGGGCCGTCCGATGCGGGCTCGCGCAGGAGGGCCTTCCGGTAGGCCTGGCGCACGTCGTGGTTCCCGGGGCAGGTCAGGACCGGGAACGGTCCGGTGAGAATGCCCGCCGCCTGCTCGTACTCGCTCTCCGCGCCGTGATCGGCGATGTCCCCGGTGACCAGCACCGCGTCCACGGGCCGCTCCCGGCCGGCGAGGTAGTCCATGACTCGGGTGGCGCGCTCGGTCGCGCGCTCGGTGCCGTCGAGATGGAGGTCGCTGATCTGAGCCAGAACAACCAAGGTTCGTTCCCCTCCTGCTACTACCGAACGGAAAACGCGTCGTTTTCCGTTAGAGACCGTAGGGCAGGGAAGGTAATGTGATCAAGGGGCACCGGAGGAGGGAGGTCGCATGGAGCGTTATCTGGCCCTGGAGTTGGCCGGCACGATCCGCCACGACGGGCAGGGCGGAGTGGCGGACGACCTGTCCACCACGCAGGGCCTCGCCACCTGGGTCGACGCGCAGGCCGACCTGCTCGGCCGCTACGGCAGCCGGCCGGACTTCGCCACCGACGAAGAGACCAGACGCGAAGTCGTGGCCGTACGCGAGGCCGTGCGCGCCCTGTTCGCCCGGGTGGTGAGCCCCGCGCCTCCGAGTCCCGCGGACACGCACCGGCTGCTGCCCGCCGATGAGGCCGTCGCCCGGCTCAATGCCGCCGCCTCCCGGCGCGGGGTCGTCCCGCACCTCGACTGGCCCCACGATGGCCCCGCACAGCTGCGCTTCCGATCGGCCGAGCCGGACGCGCCGACCGGGCCGGCGGCCGTGCTCGCGCACGCGGCGATCGACTTCCTGACCGGTCCGCAGCGCGACAACCTACGGGCCTGCACGGCCCCCCGCTGTGTCCGGTACTTCCTCAAGACGCACGGCCGCCAGGAGTGGTGCAAGCCGTCCTGCGGCAACCGCGCCCGCGCCGCCCGGCACTACCAGCGTCACCGCGCCTCCGAGACGCGTACGTGAGCACCGTCCGGACGACGCGGTCACGCGTCACGCCCGGCTACGAGCCCGGGCAGTGCTTCCACGCGAAGTGGTACACGGTGCTGATGTCCCCGTCGGTCGAGTCCATCGTCATGAAGCTCACCTTGCTCGGCGTGCTGCCCGCGGTCACCCGCAGCTCGGTGTTGATGTTGAAGTTGCGCAGGACTCCACAGGGGGCCCAGACCAACTGGGACCAGTCGGTGCTGTCGGTGGCCTGCCAGTCGTCGTTGTAGGGGCCGCTGAAGGGGTGGGTCTTGGCCGCGGTGTTCGGGGAGCCCTGGAAGTAGTACGACGCCTTCTGCGTGCCCGACGCGCCCGGCTGGAGCGAGAGGAAGCCCCGGTAGTCCGCGCTGGCGACGGCGTAGGTGAAGCCCTGCGGGACGTGCACGACCAGGTTGAGCTGGCAGTTCTTGCGGAAGGCCGTGGGGTCGGAGTTGCCGCCGGCCTGGGCGAGGTAGTTGCTGTAGGTCACCGTGAAGGCGGTGTTGTCCGGGGAGACGGCCACGGCGGCCGTACCCGCGGGACAGCCGGAGCCGTTCACCGTGGCCACGTCGATGACGATCTTGTCCGGGGGCGGGTCGTCGAAGACGGGGGAGGAGGTCGAAGCGGGTATCGCGGTGGTGAGAAGAGCGGCTACGGCACCGCTCAGGAGGAGTCCACCAGCCATGCTTTCTCCAGTTGTCGAGTGGGGGGTTTCGGCCTCCGGTCCGTCCGTTCAACCTTGAAGAAGCTGTGTGGAACCTGTGAAGGAAGGGGAGGCGAGGGAATCGTAGGAAGCCCCGCTCCGCCCCGGCAGGGCGAACTCCGGCCATTCACTTCGGACCGTTCACACGCCGCTCGGCGGGCTACGGGTTCTCCCACGCCGCCGGCTCCGCCGCCAGTGCCCGTACCGGTCCCGGCAGCGCGTCCGCCGCGAGGTCGGCGATCGTGACGCCCTCCAGGATGCGGCGGACGTTGGCGCGGAGGGCGATCCACAGCGGCAGCAGCGGCTGGGCGGTGCCCGTGTAGGACAGGTCCGTCGGACGTTCTCCGCGTACCGACACGATCGGGCCGTCCACCGCCCGGATGACGTCCGCCACAGTGATCGCGGCCGCGGCCCGGGCCAGCCGGTAGCCGCCACCTCCGCCGCGTCGGCTGTCGACGATTCCGGCACGCCTGAGATCACCCAGGATGCCCTCCAAGAACTTGTGCGGAATGTCCTGTACAGCGGCGATTTCCTCGGCCTTCATCGGCGTGTCACCCTCCCGTACGGCCAGCTCCAGCACCGCCCGTACCGCGT
Source organism: Streptomyces sp. NPDC085866 (assembly GCF_044541035.1). NCBI lineage: Bacteria > Bacillati > Actinomycetota > Actinomycetes > Kitasatosporales > Streptomycetaceae > Streptomyces > Streptomyces sp. NPDC085866. Next base: position 15,997 of record NZ_JBITSQ010000012.1, on the reverse strand, counting down.
AATCCGCCCGCGCCGAGATCCTCATGGGTCCATTGTGGGGCGTATCTCCATGGAGAATGGCCGGACCGCGCCCCCGTAAGATCGCCCGGGAGGATCCACCTTGGCGCTCAGCAGACGTACCTTCAGTGCCCTGGCCGGCTCGGCCACGCTCGGCTTCGCCCTGGGCGGCAGCGGCGGCCCCGGGGCGCCCTCGGCGTACGCGGCGCGCAGTGTGCCGACCGGTCCGGCGCCCGCCCCGCCGCGCGCCGACGGGGAGCGTCACACCATCGGGTACGACCACTACTCGCTGCTGGTCGACGGCCGGCGGCTGGTCGTGTGGTCCGGCGAGATGCATCCCTTCCGGCTGCCGAGTCCGTCCCTGTGGCGGGACGTGCTGCAGAAGATGCGGGCGCACGGGTACAACGCCGTGAGCATCTACGTGTCGTGGAACTACCATTCCCCCGCGCCCGGCCGGTACGACTTCACCGGGGTCCGGGATCTCGACCTCTTCCTGCGGACGGCCGCCGAGACCGGGCTGTACGTCATCCTGCGGCCCGGCCCGTACATCAACGCCGAGATCGACGGCGGCGGCTTCCCGGGCTGGCTGACGGCGACGAAGGGCACGGCCCGCACCGCCGACCCGACCTATCTGTCGCACGTCGACGAGTGGCTGACCCACGTGAACCGGATCGCCCGCCGGCACCTGTTCACCCAGGGCAAGGGCACGGTCCTGCTCTACCAGATCGAGAACGAGTACGACTCCCACGTCGACGAGGCGACCGGCCGGGACTACATGTCCCACCTGTACAAGAAGGTCAGGGCGGACGGGATCGACGTCCCGCTCTTCCACAACGACAAGGGCAGGAACGGCCACTGGGTCCCGGGGTCGTTCGACACCGGCAAGGAGAGCGGCGGCTGGCTGTACGGCTTCGACGGGTATCCGTCGCCGTCCCAGACGCCGCCCGACTGGGGGACCTTCGGGCCCGGCGGTGCGACCGGCGGCTCCACCGCCTCGCCGCGCACGCCCGGGTTCATGCCCGAGTTCGGGGGCGGCTGGTTCGACCCGTGGGGCGGGTCCTGGTTCGACGGCAAGGGGTACGCCGAGTCGCGGCGCACCCGGGACGCCGCCTACGAGCGCCGCTTCTACCTCACCAACCTCGCCAACGGCATCACCCTGCACAACGTGTACATGACGTTCGGCGGGACGTCGTGGGGCTGGCTGCCCGCGCCGGTCGTCTACACGTCGTACGACTACGGGGCCGCCATCGACGAGGCGCGCAACGTCACCGACAAGATCGCCCCGATGCACCAGCTGGGGCATCTGCTGCAGCGCGTGCCCGACTTCGCCCGGCTGGACCGGGCGGCGGAGGTCGAGGCCGAGGGACTGAAGGTCTACCACCTCTCCAACCCGGACACCGGCGCCCATGTGTACGTGGCCCGCAACGACGGGACCGAGCCGGTCACCACCGACCTGCCCACGGACGCGGGGAACCTGAAGATCACCGTGCCCGCGCGCGACGCCCGCATGCTGACCACCGGGCTCCGCCTGGGCCATCGGACGCTGAAGTACTCCACCGCCCAGCCCATGCTGTGCGTGACGGCCGGGCGGCAGGACATCGCCGTGTTCGCGGGCCGCCGCGACGACATGGCGGACCTGGTCCTGAAGTGCCCGGAGGAGCCGTTCGTCACCCGGCTCGACCCGGAGGGCGCGTGGGCGTACGACGGCAACGATCTGCACGTCAACGCGATCCTCGGACAGGGCGGCCTCACCCGGGTGCTGGTCGCCAAGGGCGAGAGCGACATCCCGCTGCTGCTGCTCTTCGCCGACGACGCCACCGCCGTGCGCATCTTCCCGTACGACACCCCGTCCGGCACCCTGCTGGTGTACGGCCCGTCGCTGCTGCGCCACGCCGAGGTGCGCGGTTCCGAGGTCCACCTGACGGGTGACGTCGTCGGGGAGACCAGCGTGGAGGTGTGGGGGCCGCGCGGGATCACGAGCCTGGTGTGGAACGGGCGCAAGGTGCCGACCCGGATCACCATGTCCCAAAGCGTGATGACCACCGGGATGCTGCCCTCCGTACCGGAGGTGGCGCTGCCCCGACTGGGCCGCTGGCGGATGCGGACCGAGAACCCGGAGGCCGGGCCCAACTTCGACGACTCGTCCTGGAAGAAGGCGGACAGGACGTCGTCGTACAGCGTCACTCCGGTCCCGGACGGCCGGCCGGTGCTGTTCGCGGACGACTACGGCTTCCATTATGGGGACGTCTGGTACCGGGGCACGTTCAGCGACTCCTCCGGCGTCGAGGAGGTCTCGCTCGCCTACACCACGGGCACCCAGGGCCTGCTGATGGCGTGGCTGGACGGGGAGCCGCTGGGCACCCACCGGATGCCGGTGCCGGACAAGAACACCACGGTCAGGAAGGGCAGTTGGGACGCCACCGCGGTCTTCCCGGTGGACGAACGACTGCGCTCGCCCGGCCGGCACGTGCTGTCGGTCCTGGTCCGGCGCATGCAGCACGACCAGGACGGCAAGGCGCTGGACACCCACAAGGTGGCCCGCGGCCTCACCGCCGCCCTCTTCAAGGGGGCCTCGCCGAAGGTGACCTGGCGGATCCAGGGCGAGGCGGCGCCCGACCCGGTGCGCGGACCGCAGAACAACGGCGGCCTGTACGGCGAGCGGGAGGGCTGGCACCTGCCCGGCTTCGGTGACCGGGGCTGGAAGGCGGTGACCTTCCCGCGGGCCGAGCGGCGCCAGGGCGTGACCTGGTACCGGACCACCTTCCGGCTGTCGGTCCCGGCCGACATCGATGCCTCGATCGGCCTGACCCTGGAGGACGACCCGTACCGGGCCTACCGGGCGCAGATCTTCCTCAACGGCTGGAACATGGGCCAGTACATCAACAACGTCGGCCCGCAGCACACCTTCGTCCTGCCGAACGGCATCCTGCGCACCCGGGGCTCCAACACCCTGGCGCTGGCGGTCCTTTCGGAGTTCACCACGCTGTCCGGCCCGGGGAACGTCCAGCTGACCCTGCTGGGCCGGGCGACCGGGGGGACACCGGTGACTCCGGTGCTCTCCCCCGGCCGCTGAGACCGCTCAGGCGAGCCTGATCACGTTCCAGGACAGGGGCTCCAGTACGGCGGTGAGGGTGCCGTCCCGCAGGGCGGTGCCCTCGACCGGGTGCGGGGTGACCCGCTCGGGGTCGTCCAGGGTGTTGCGGGCGTCGGGGTCGGCGTCCGCGAGCGCGCTGTGCTCGACGACGGACGTCAGGTCGAGGCCGTTCAGGGCGACTTCGAGCGGGAGCGGCCCGGTACGGCCGCGGTTCACGGCGAAGACGGTGACCGTGCCGTCGGCCGCGCGGACCGCGGTGGCGTGCAGCAGGTCCGTCTCGCCGTACTTCCGCGTCTCGTACGTCGGCGAGTCCACGCGGACGTCGAGGACCTCGCCGCGGCCGTGCCGGGAGGCCTGCGCGAACGGGAAGAACGTCGTCTGCCGCCAGGCCGGGCCGCCCGGCTCGGTCATGATCGGCGCGATCACGTTGACCAGCTGGGCGAGGCAGGCGACGGTGACGCGGTCGGCGTGCCGGAGCAGGGCGATGAGGAGGGAGCCGAAGACGACGGCGTCGGTGACGCTGTAGTTGTCCTCCAGGAGGCGGGGGGCCTGCGGCCAGCCGGTCCGGTCGATGGTCTTCGCGTACTCCTCCCAGCGCGAGAGGTACCAGACGTTCCACTCGTCGAAGGAGAGGTTGATCCTCTTCTTGGACTTGAGGCGGGCGCCCACGTGGTCGGCCGTGGCCACCACGTTCTCGATGAAGGACTCCATGTCGACGGCCGAGGCGAGGAAGGAGTCCAGGTCGCCGTCGACCGGCTCGTAGTAGGCGTGCAGGGAGATGTGGTCGACCAGCTCGTACGTCTCCTGGAGGACGGTCGCCTCCCATGCGGCGAAGGTGGGCATGGACTGGCTGGAGGAGCCGCAGGCCACCAGTTCCACGGAGGGGTCGATCTGGCGCATGGCCCGGGCCGTCTCGGCGGCGAGACGGCCGTACTCCTCGGCCGTCTTGTGGCCGGTCTGCCAGGGGCCGTCCATCTCGTTGCCGAGGCACCAGAGCTTGATGCCGAAGGGTTCCTTGTCGCCGTGGGCGGCCCGGAGGTCGGAGAGGGCCGTGCCGGAGGGGTGGTTGGCGTACTCCTGGAGTTCCAGAGCCTCGGCCACGCCTCGTGTGCCGAGGTTGACGGCCATCATGGGTTCGGCCTGGGGGCCGATCTTCTTCAGGAAGGCGATGTACTCGGAGAGGCCGAAGCGGTTGGTCTCGGTGGAGTGCCAGGCCAGGTCGAGGCGGCGGGGGCGGTCCTCGACCGGGCCGACCGAGTCCTCCCACTTGTAGCCGGAGACGAAGTTGCCCCCGGGGTAGCGGATGGTGGTGACGCCGAGTTCACGGACGAGGTCGAGGACGTCGGTACGCAGGCCTTCGGCATCGGCCGTGGGGTGGGTCGGTTCGTAGATGCCCGTGTAGACGCAGCGGCCGAGGTGTTCCACGAAGGAGCCGAAGAGGCGGGGGTTTACTTCGCCGATGGTGAAGGCGGGGTCCAGCGTGAAGCGGGCGGGGTGCATGTGCGCCTTTCGGGGTGGGTGGCTTGGGTCTCGTCGGCGAGTGCGGGTGATTCGTGGCTTGTCGCGCAGTTCCCCGCGCCCCTAGAGCAACTCCGGCCAGCCCCTACCAGTCCAGCTGAGCTTGTTGAGCCCCAGCTTCGGGGTGCCGTTGTCCGTTGCGTCGTAGTAGTGGTAAGCCAGCCAGGTCTTGCCGTGCGTGCGGAACGTCGACTCGCCGCCGGGGCCGATGTAGCGGCCGTGCGATGCGAGGAACAGGTCTCCGCCTCCCTCCAGCATCGGCTTGCCCGTGCTGTCCACGTACGGCCCGGTCACCGACGTCGAGCGGCCCACCCTGATCTTGTACGTCGAGTTCACGCCCGCGCAGCAGGCGTCGTACGACGCGAAGAGGTAGTAGTGGGCGCCGTGGCGGAGGATCGACGCGCCCTCCACCGCATAGGGGGCGTCCGGGCGGGTCGCCAGGTGGTGGACCGGGGCGTCGGGGAGCGCCTTGCCGGTCCTGCGGTCGAGTTCGACCATGCGGATGCCGGTCCAGTACGAGCCGAACGCCATCCACAGCTTGCCGTCGGCGTGGATCACGGCCGGGTCGATCGCGTTCCAGGCGTCCGTCTTCTCCGAGGTGAAGGCCTTGCCGTGGTCGGTCCAGGTGCCGGGGAGGCCGGTGGGCGAGGTGGCCACGCCGATCGCGGAGCGATTGGTGCCCCAGGAGGAGACCGCGTAGTAGAGCCAGTAGCGGCCGTCGCGGTAGGTCAGGTCCGGGGCCCAGGGGTCGGCCGTGGAGTTGTAGTCGTACCACCAGCTCGGCGGGGTGGCGAAGGCGTTGCCCGCGTCGTCCCAGCGGTGGAGGTCGGTGGAGAGGCGGGCGCCGATGATGCCGCCGGTGGAGTAGGCGACGTACTGACCGTTCTCCAGCTGGTGGACGGTGGGATCGTGGACGATCTGCCGGCCGGTGAGGGGGAGGGGGTCGGGGTACGTCACGTCCGCCCGGGCCGTGGCGGGCAGCAGGGCGAGGGCGGCCGCGGCGAGCAGTGCGGCGAGTCCGAGGCGCTTCAACTCACTCTCTCCTCACTGGCCGGCCAGGCCCGTGTGGGCCACGCCCCGCACGATCTGGCTCTGGAAGAAGACGAAGGCGATGATCAGCGGCAGGCCCGCGACGAGGCCGCCGGCCATGAGCTGGGGCCAGACGATGCCGAAGGCGTTCTGCACGGTGGCGATGCCGTTGGGCATGGTCATCAGGTCGGGGTTGTTGGTCACCATGTACGGCCAGATGAAGTTGTTCCACGAGGCGATGAAGGTGAAGATCCCGACCGCCGAGAGGGACGGCTTCGACAGGGGCAGGACGATCGTGAAAAAGATCCGCCAGCGGCCCGCGCCGTCGATGAAGGCGGCCTCCTCCAGTTCCTTCGGCAGGGACTGGAAGAACTTGTAGAGGATGTAGACCATCGCGGCCGGGGCGCACTGCGGGAGGATCATGCCCCAGTACGTGTCGACCATCCCCAGCGACTGCACGGTGGTGAACAGCGGGACGCCGAGGATCGCCGGGGAGAACATCAGGCCCGCCATCGTGACCGCCATCAGGGCCGACTTGCCGCGGAACTCGGTGCGGGCGAAGCCGTATCCGGCGAGGGAGGCGACGAGCAGCACGATCACGGTGACGCAGACGGACACCACGACCGAGTTGACGAACCAGTTGGGGATGTTGCCCGCCTCGAAGACCTTGCCCCAGGAGCCCGGGGTGAAGTGGTCCGGGATCCAGTGCGGCGAGGTGACGGACTCCGTCGGGGTCTTCAGCGAGGTGGACAGGGCCCACGCGAGGGGCGCCACCCAGATCAGGGAGAGGACCGCGGCGACGACCGTGAGGGCGATCTGGCCCGGGGTCCAGGTGCTGCGGGGCCCCCGCAGGACGGGAGTGGTCATCGGGCAGCGCCCTCCTCGCGGTTGCGCAGCAGCCACATCCGGCCGAGTGCGACGACGGCGATGATGAGGAAGAGGATGAAGGAGATGGCGGAGGCGTAGCCCACGCGGTAGCTGGTGAAGCCCTGTTCGAGGGTGTACTGGACGAAGGTGCGGGTCGATTCCTCGGGACCTGGGCCGAACTGGTACATGACCACGGCCTGGTCGAAGACCTGGAGCGAGGCCAGGATCTGGAGGGCGAGGACGAGCCCGGTGATGTGGCGCAGGTTCGGCACGGTGATGTGGAGCATGCGCTGGAACGCGTTCGCCCCGTCCAGCTCGGCCGCCTCGTAGAGGTGTTGGGGGATGTTCTGCAGGGCCGCCAGGTAGAGGAGGAAGCTGAAGCCGACCGTCCACCACAGGGTGGCGACGACGACCGCGAGCATCGCCGTCGACTTCTGGGTGAGCCAGGGCGTGTCCAGGCCGAGGACGTGGTTGACCATGCCGTTGGTGGGCTGGAACAGCCACCACCACAGGTTGCCGACGACGGCCGACGGGAGGAGGAAGGGGGCGAAGAAGCACAGCCGCCACAGCCACTTGAAGTGCACCGTGTGGTGGGCGATCAGTGCCATCAGCAGCGCCACGACGACGATGCACGGCACGACTTCGAGGGTGAACCGGACGCTGTGCCACAGCGAGTCCCACACCAGGCGGTCCTTGAGGGCCTCACGGTAGTTGGAGAGGCCGATGAAGCTGGTGTGGTCGCCGGAGATGTTGGCGTCGGTGAAGCTCAGGTAGAGACCCCGGACGACGGGCACGACCACGAACAGCCCGTACAGGACGAAGAACGGGGCGACGAACCAGCCGCCGTGCTGGAGGCGGCGGCTCCAGCGCAGCCGGGCGGAGTCGGCAGCGGTGGCGGCACGAGGGCGCACCGCTTTGGCGCCCACGACGGTGGTGCTGCTCATGCGCCCGCTCCCTTCAGCTCCTGGGCGGCGGTCCGGCCGTCCATGGGGTTCTTGGCGGCAAGCAATTTCTGCAGTTCGGACTTCATACGACGGGCGGCGGCGTCCGGCTTGACGGAGCCGACGTTGGAGGCGGCGACGACCGGGCCGATGCGCTGGGCGAGGATGCCGGTGGAGCCGGCGAACCAGATGTGGGGTTCGGTGGCCGGGTGCTCCATGGCGGGCCTGGAGTACTCGTTCTGCGGGGCCAGCTCGAGGTAGGCCGGGTCCTTGAAGGTGGGCAGGTAGGCGGGGACGTGGCCGCCGCCCGCCCAGGCGGTGGCGTGCTTGACCATGTAGGCGGCCAGCATGTGTGCGCCCTCGTCGGCGGCGCCGCCGCGGTCGGCCTGGTGGGGCAGGACGAACGAGTGCGACTCGGCGTGGGTGGCCGGGGTGCCGAAGACCGGGGGCAGCGGCTGGGCGCCGTACTCGATCTTCTCCCCGTTGAAGTAGGGCACGGACCAGTTGCCCTCCCAGGTGAACGGCGACCCGGCGATGAAGGCCTCGCCGTCCGCCGCGCCGACGGTGACGTAGCCCTCGGTGACGTTCCTGCGGAGGAACTCCAGGACCTGGGTGGCCCTGTCGGCGTCGAAGGTGACCCGGGTCTGGTCGTCGTCGAAGTAGGTGCCGCCGAGCTGCTGGTAGAAGGCGACGAAGAACCACCAGGAGAAGTTCTGGTCGTTGGCGTGCAGGCCGAGGGTCTGCACGCCCTTCTTGAGCTGTCCCTTGGCCGCCTTGAGGATCTCGAACCAGTCGTCGGGGGAGGTCGCGGCCGGCAGCCGGCCGTCGGCGTCGAGCAGGCCCGCCTTCTTGCAGACGTCCTTGCGGTAGAAGTTCAGCTGGACGTGGATGTCGAGGGGCAGGGCGTAGAGCTTGCCGTCGACGATGCCGCGCTTCCACAGCACGGGGTTGAAGTCGGCCTCCCTGACGCCGTACTTGGTGAGGAGGTCCATGTCCCAGGGGTCCAGGAGACGGCCCGGCGCGAAGCCGGGGACGCGGCCCTGGTGCATGACCGCGAGGTCCGGGGCGCGGTTGCCGGCGGCGGCCATGGCGAGCTTGGTGTAGTAGGGGCCGCCCCACGTCAGGGTGAAGGCCTTGACCGCGACGTCCGGGTTGGCCCGGTGGAAGGCGTCCACCATCGCGACCATGTTGCCGCCGTCGCCGCCGCTGAAGAGGTTCCAGTAGCGCACCCGCGTGCGGGCACTGGAGGCGAGCGCGTCGGCTCCGCTGCCGAGGGCGGCGAAGCCGAAGCTCGCGGCCACCGCCAACCCTCCGGCCGCCCCTAGAAGTTGCCTGCGATTCAGGCCAGGTTGTCCCATACCTTGCCCCACTGTTCGGGATATCGAATATTGCCCGTAACTTCGAACGGGACCGTAGAATCGAAGCGCTTGCGCGTCAATGGGTTGGACGCAGGCTTTCGCTCGCCACGGGAGCGGAGGTGGTCGTTCCGCGTTGAACAACGGTCGTCCGATCACCTGACGCGGACACATCCAGGCGCGTACGCTCGGACGAACCGCACACCGGCGGTGAGAAGGGGGACCGATGACCATCGCGGGTGCGCGGCAGCGGGCGGCACGGCTGGCCGCATGGCTGTGCGGCTCCCGCCCGGGCCCGGCGATGCGCACCCTGGCCGCCGACCTCGCCACCGCCGTCCGCGCACGACCGCAACCACCCGACGGCGTACGAGAGTTGTGCCATGCGCTGTGCGAGGAGATGACCGCGCGGCGGGCCGGACGGCCGGTGGAGCTGCGCTTCGAGCGCTTCCCGGACGAGATCGAGGTCACCGGCCTGTGGGTGGAGTTCCAGGACTTCGACCTGGTCATCGTGGAGGAGCGGGCCGAGGCCGTGCAGCAACTGGTCATCCTCGGACACGAGTTGTGGCATCTGCACACCGGGCACCGGCACCACCACCTGGCCGGGGCCGCGGCGGCCCGCGCACTCGCGGGCGAGCCCCGCTGGCGCGACACGGCCCTGACGGTGGCCGCCCGCAACGGCTCCCGCGAGGTGGACGAGGCCGAGGCCGACGACTTCGGCCACCGCCTGGCCACGCTGTTCCGGCCCTGTCTCACCGGTCCGGGCATGGGCACGCCGCTCGATCCCGTCCAGCGGGTCCAACGCTCCCTCGGCTATCGCGGACGTGGAGGAGTCACGCGGTGACCGTGCTGGCGCTGGACCCCTCACGCCTCCTCGACGAGTTCTACATCTCCTTCTGGATCCCCACCGCGGTGCTCACCGCCGCCCTGGTGTTCAAGCTGCCCACGATCATCCGGTTATGGCGGGACCCACTGCTGCGCGGGGTCGGCGGAGTGCTGCTGCTCGCCTGTGCGGTGTTCGTGTTCTGCGCGCCGTCCACCATCGCCCGGGTCAACCGGCTGATCGGCGTGCCCAACGTCTCGGCGCCTTGGTGCTATTCGCTCATCACCGCGATGTGCGGCTCCTGCCTACTGCTGGTCATCACCTGGCGCAACGGCCTGTCCGACCGCTCGGCCGCCACCCGGCGTGCGGTGCGCTGGGTGATCTCGGTCTACTCCGGGGTGATCGTCGCGCTGTGGGTGCTGTTCCTGCTCGCCGACGCGCCCGAGGAGCGGTTGCGGGACCTGGACACGTACTACGCCACCACCCCGTTCATGCGCGAGGAGATCCTGCTCTACCTCGTGGCACACGCCGTGGCCGTCCTGATCACCTCCCAGCAGATCTGGAACTGGGTGCGCACCGAGGGACTGGACGGCTGGCTGCGCTGGGGCCTGAAGCTCCTGGGCGCCGGCTACGTCCTCAACCTCATCTTCAACGTGTCCAAGCTGACAGCTGTCTTCGCCCGCTGGTGGGGGCAGGACCTGGACTGGCTGAGCACGAATCTCGCCCCGCCGGTCGCCTCGCTGTCCGCCATCCTTGTCGCGGTCGGTTTCGTCCTGCCGCACGCCGGCCAATATCTGCACGACCGCTGGCGGGTCCGGCTCGCCCACCGCGAACTGCGGCCGCTGTACCAGCTGATGCGGTCCGTGAGCGGGGAAGGTGTGCCGTTCGTGCTGCGGGCCACGCCCGAGCTGCGGCTGACCCGACGAGAGACGTTCATCCGGGATGTTCTGCTGTCGCTGGCCCGGCACATCGACGCCGGCCTGGGCAGGCGGTCGTACGACGCCGCCCTCGGCCTCGGGCACCCGCCTGAGCGGGCCCGGGCGCTGGCGGCCGCGGTGGGCATCCTCGACGCGATCGAGACGAAGGGACGTGACCCCGAGCCGGCCTGGGGGTCCCCCCAGGCCCTTGAGGCACTGGGGGAGGCCACCGGGCCCGACACCACGAGCCTGCTCCGGGAGATCGGGGCAGTCTCCCGGACCCTCCGCCATCCCGACGACATCGAAGCGGTCCGCGCGCATGCGGCTGCCCAGCAGAGCGTTGCCGCACACGATTGACATGTCCCGCATGGCCGTCTTCGCCCACGCGCGAACGGTGTCCTGTGGCACGGCTGCGCCCACTGGGCCCGCCGGCAGCACCCGACCGACCCGGTGACGCACGGCCCGCCGGGTGGTGGATGACCTCCTCGGCTTTGCGATGTACGGTTCCGGTCAGCCCTCGAACGCCGGTTGCGGCAGCCCCTTGCCCGCGCCCGGAATCACCAGCACCGAGCCCGACATCGGATGCGGCGCCGACAGTCCCGTGCGAGCCGTCGTGATGTACAGGTCGGACAGGTCCGGGCCGCCGAACGCGCAGGCCGTCGTGCGCGGAGTCGGCAACGTGAGCACGCGGTCCAAGTCGCCGGACGGCGTGTAGCGGCGGATCGCTCCCCCGTCCCACAGCGCCACCCACACACAGCCCTCCGCGTCGACCGTCAGACCGTCGGGGAAGCCGGCGCCCGGCTCGATCTCCAGCAGCGTGCGCCGGTTGCGGATGCCCTCGGCGTCGTGGTCGAAGACGTCCACGCGCCGGGTCGGGGTGTCGGCGTAGTACATGAGGCGGCCGTCGGGGCTCCAGCCGATGCCGTTGCTGACGGTGACGTCGGGAAGGGCGAGCCGTACGTCCCCGTCGCCGGTGAGGCGGGACAGCGTGCCGCCCCCCGTCGCCTCGTCGTAGCGCATCGTGCCCGCCCAGAGGGACCCGTCGGGCGCGACGGCGGCGTCGTTCGCGCGGCGGCCGGGGACGGGCTCGTGGTGGAGCCAGCGGAAGGTGCCGTCGGGGTCGAGGAGCCCGATGCCGTCGCGCAGGTTCAGCGCCAGGCCACCGCCCGCGCGGGGCTTCGCCGCGCCGACGTGCTGCTGCGTCGTACGGATCGTGCGGCGGCCGGAGGAGGGGTCGTAGGTGTGGACGCGCATGCCCAGGACGTCGAGCCAGATGAGGCGGCCCGTCGACGGGTCCCAGGTCGGGCCCTCGCCGAGCGCCGCCTCCGCCCGCACGGCGACCTCGTACGACGTCATGCCACGCCCCGGTGGCCGAGCCGCTCCGACAGCTCCGCCGCGCCCTTCACGACCAGCTGCTCCAGCTCGGCCCGCCGCTCCTCGCTCCAGCGGATCATGGGGACCGAGATGGAGAGGGCGGCGACCACATGGCCCGCGCGGTCGCGCACGGGGGCGGCCACGCACGACACGTCCGGGTTGGACTCGCGGCTCTCCACCGCGATGCCCCGCTGCCGGATCTCCGCAAGGGTCTCGCGCAGCGCGGCCGGATCGGTGATGCTGTTGGGCGTCATCGCGGTCAGCTCGGCGCCGTCCGGGATCCGCGCCGCCAGCTCCTGCTCCGGCAGCGAGGCCAGCAGCATCTTGCCGACGGAGGTGCAGTGGGCGGGCAGCCGGCGGCCGGCGGCCGAGACCATGCGCACGGCGTGCGTGGAGTCGACCTTGGCGATGTAGATGACGTCGGTGCCCTCGAGGATGGCCACGTGGACCGTCTCGTCGCAGGTCTCCGCGACCGAGCGGGCCACCTGCTGGCCCTCGGCCGCGAGGTCGAGCTGCTCGGCATAGCGGCTGCCGAGCTGGTACGGGCGTACGCCGAGCCGGTACCGTCCGGGCTGTCCCGGCACCTGCACGATGTACGAGCGTGCGGCGAGCGTGGTGACCAGCTCGTGCACGGTGGTGCGCGGCAGCTGCAGCTTGCGCACGATGTCGGGGGCGGAGAGCGTCCCGTCCCCGTCCAGGAACAGCTCAAGAATGTCGAGAGCCCGGGTCACGGCAGGCACGAGACGTCCCACGTCCGGCCCCCTCCCTTGGGTCTAAGCGCCTGTGTTCGAGATTTCAACAGACGATCGGCATGACGAACACAGGCTAGTCATCGCGGGGTGCGCGGGCAATGGGCGGGAGCGAGCCGGGCACCATGGGTCCATGCAACTCGACTTCCAGCTGGTGCTGCTGCGCCGCATGGCGGACCACAACCCGGACCTGGTCGAGGACGCCCGGCACACGCTCGGCGCGTCGATCGCGGACATGCGGGAGGCCAACAAGCGGTGGCAGGCGATGGTCCGGTCGCCTCGGTCGCGGTCCGCGGCCGCCCGCTACCGTTCGGTCCTCGGGGAGCCCGAGGCCGTCGTCCGGCGCCGCCTCGGTGACGTCGACTGCGAGGCCCGGCGGTGGGCGCTGCCCCTGTGGCCCGGTCTGCGCTTCGAGGCGCTGGTCTCCCCCGACGGCGCGGTCTGGAACGAGTGGCTGGTGCGCGCACCCGGCGCCCCGGCGCCGAAGCTGGAGACCCTGGACGACCTGACCCCTTGGTCCTGCACGGTGGACGAGGCCGCCCGCGCCTTCGCTCCGGCCCGCCCGCTGGAGGGCACGGCCCCCACCCGCTGGGGGCTGGCCTTCACCGCCCCGGACCGGGACGGCGTACGGCACGAGGTCGTCGCCGAGTTCACCTGGGGGCTGCTCCAGCGGACCGCGATCCGCACCTGAACGGGCTCCGGGGGCTCCCCGGGCCCTGAAGGGGCCTACGCGTCGAAGGCCGTTGCCCTGGCCTGCTTCTCCCAGGCCGCGAGGTCCTCGCGGACCTGGTCGAGGTGGGTCAGGACGGCGCGACGAACCCGCGGGTCTCGCTCACCCTGGCGTACACCCCGCTGTCCGCGCTGACCCCGGCCCGGGCGGTCTCCATCAGCGAGGTCCGGAACCCTCCCGGATCCACGATCAGCACCTTGACGAGGGACGACCACTGGTCCGGGCCTACGCCGAGGCCTGCCGCGCCACGGTCGGGTCCGGCCCAGGGCCCGATGCGCCGGACAGGCTCTAGGCCTCTGCGGCCGCGGCCAGGATGGCCTGCGTGACGCGTGGCAGTGAGGCCGGGTGCAGGAACAGGAACAGGTTCGGCTCCACCAGCTCCAGTTCCATCACGCGCGGCCGGCCGTCCTCCCCGTCGACGAGGTCCACGCGCGCGTACAGGAGCCCCCGCGTGTCGGGTACGGCCGTCAACGCCTTCTCGGCCACGGCGAGTTCGGCGTCCGTGGGCAGCCAGGGCTCCAGGTCGGGGTGGGCCACCTTGTCGGCGTCGTAGGGGGTGCCGGGCGCGAGGACGGCGCCCTTGCGGCTGGCGTGCAGCAGACCGCCGCCGAAGAACTGCAACGCCCGCTCCCCGCTGACGTCGATGTCCCGCACGTACGGCTGCACCATCGCGGTGAAGCCCTCCGCGTGCATCCGCGCCAGCTGTCGTACGGCCGTCTCGTGCTCGGCGGGTGCGTAGCGGGCGGCGAACCGGGCGCCCGCGCCGGAGGTCGGCTTGATCACGTACTCGTGGTCGACGGGCAGGTCGGCGGGCTCGCCGGGAGCGATGTAGCGCGTGGACACGGTCGGCACACCGGCCGCCGCCAGCTCGCCGAGGTAGCGCTTGTCGGAGTTCCAGCGCACCACGGCCGGCGGATTGGCCAGGCGCGTCACGGCGCCGACCCGCTCCACCCACGCCCCGAACTCCTCGGCGCGCCAGCTGTAGTCCCAGGTCGACCGGATGACGACCAGGTCGTAGGCGCCCCAGTCGGCGTCCGGGTCGTCCCAGTGCCGGGCCTCCGCCTCGGCCCCGGCGTCCGTCAGCGCCCGCACCAGCACCGGCAGGTCGCTGTCCTTGCTCGGCTCGGCTCCGGGGTCGTAGGTGGCGAGCGCTACTCGGGGCACGGCGGGCTCCCTGTCGTACGACGGTTCGATCGGCTGTGAGGCTAACAAGCACAGGAGGAACCACGACAGCGCATTTGACCTTCACCTTTGGTGAAGCCCCAGCATCGGTGGCGGACGACGAGGAGCGCGAGGAGCCCCATGGAGTTGCTGACGATCGGTGCCTTCGCCAGGGCGAGCCGGCTGTCGCCCAAGGCGCTGCGGCTGTACGACCAGCTGGAGTTGCTGCGGCCCGCCCGGGTCGACCCCGGCACCGGGTACCGGTACTACGCCGCCGGGCAGCTTCGGCAGGCCCGGCTCGTGGCCTGGCTGCGGCGGCTGGGCATGCCGCTGGCCGAGATCCGCGCCGTGTGCGCCCTGGACCCGCCGGATGCCGCGGCGGAGATCCGGGCGTACTGGGCGCGGGTCGAGGCGGACACGGCCGTACGGCGGGATCTCGCCGCGTTCCTCGTCGACCAGCTGACCGGAGAGACGAGAAGGGATCACACCACCATGCTGGAACTGCGTTATTCCGCCCACTCCGACCGTGGACAGGTTCGCCCGGCCAACCAGGACACGGTGTACGCGGGCCGCAGGCTGCTCGCCGTGGCCGACGGGTTCGGGCCGGCGGGGGCACCGGCGAGCAGCGCGGCCGTGGAGGCGCTGAGGTTTCTGGACGAGGGAGAGGAGATCGCGGCCGGCAGCGTGCTGAACCTGCTGGAGGACGCGGTACGGGGGGCGAGCGAGGCCGTCCATGACCTCGCGGAGGGCGGCGAGGAGAACGGCACCACGCTGACCGCGCTGCTGTGGACGGGGTCGAAGCTGGCGCTCGTGCACATCGGGGACTCGCGGGCGTATCTGCTGCGAGACGGCGCGCTGTTCCGGATCACCCACGACCACAGCGTGGTTCAGTCCCTGATCGACGAGGGGCGGCTGACGCTGGAGGAGGCTTCGAGTCATCCGCAGCGGGCTCTGCTGATGAAGGCCCTCGGCGGCGGTATGGCACCGGTTACGGATCTGCGGCTGCACGAGGCTCGGGTCGGTGATCGGTATCTGCTGTGCTCCGACGGGCTGACCGGGGTCGTCCCGGACGAGCGGATCAAGGAGCTGCTTGCCTGCGAGGGTGCGGGGCAGTTGCTGATCGATGAGGCCAATGCGGCGGGGGGTCCTGACAACGTGAGCTGTGTTGTCGCTGACGTTGTTCTGCCCACCCGCCCACCCGTCTCGGTCGGACAGAAGTGAGGCTAGTCTCTCGGCTTGAGGACGCCCGGGCCCCAGCGTGGGTCCGGGCGTCGTCGTGCATTCGTCTCCCACTATGCGTTCTCGTCGATGTATGTGTGTCTCCGCCGACGGACACATTCGGCCAAAGGCCCTCCACTGTGCCAAGTACCGCGTTGCTTCCGGCAACGTACCGATGTGATGATCCCGGGCATGGCTGATCACGGGGGTGGCGCCGACTCGTCGGG